>NZ_JBIVRQ010000005.1:0-398148 GCF_044755745.1 Micromonospora sp. NPDC092111 | reverse complement strand
CGCGGGGCGCGGGGCGCGGGGCGCGGGGCGCGGGGCGCGGGGCGCGGGGCGCGGGGCGCGGGGCGCGGGGCGCGGGGCGCGGGGCGCGGGGCGCGTCAGGTGGTTGGATCGGCCGTACTCAGGAAGAGCCGCAGGCCGAGGTCGGCCAGGGAGCCGGCGATGTCGTCGACGGGTGCCCGGGGTAGCACGATGTGACTGACCACCAGCCGCACGATGGTGTCGGCGGCGAACGCCAGCCGGGCCGGATCGGCCTGCGGTAGGTGGGTGCCGGTCCACTCGATCAGCGCGCCGGATGCCTCGGCGAGCACCAACTCGGCGCGGGTGGTGAGGTACGGCAGCAACTCGTCCGAGCCGCCCCGGGCGCTGGTCAGGATCGACTTGATCAGCGGGTTGTCGGCCACCTCGGCGAGGGTGTGCCGGATCGCGGCGTACGCGCCGGCCCGGACGTGGGTGCCGTGCGTGTGCAGCGCGGCGCGGACGTCGCCGACGAACCGGTCGACCTCGCGCCGGGCGAGTGCCTCGGCCAGGCCCGCCTTGCTGCCGAACTCGTTGTAGACGGTCTGCCGACTCACCCCGGCGGCCGTGGCCACCCCGCCCATCCGTACGCCGTCCCAGCCGGCGGCGACGGTCTGCGCGCGGGCGGCGTCCACGATCGTGTCCCGCAGCCGCTGGCGCGCGGAGTCCCTCAGCTCAGCCATGGTGGTCGAAGTCTACGACCGGCGTGACCCGCCGGGCGGCGGGCGTGGGTCGCGTGCGGGAGCCCGAGGGGGCACCGGGAGGCGAGCACCGCCGAGTGAGCGCCGGGGGCGACCCGGAGCGGCGGTCGACTCGCGCCCGCGGCGACTCCAGCCACAGCCCGCGCGATCCGACCGTCACGCACCAGCAGCCGCCATCGGGCGCGCTCCATGCCGGGCCGCCGCCATCCGACGCGGGCGGGTCGGGAGCGCGCCCGATGGCGGCGGCCCGGCACGGAGCGCATAGGATGTGCGGTCATGGCACGCGTGCTCACTCCCCGTGCGGAGGACTTTCCCCGCTGGTACCAGGACCTGATCGCCAAGGCGAAGCTGGCCGACAACGGCCCGGTCCGGGGGACCATGGTCATCCGTCCGGCCGGCTACGCCATCTGGGAGCGGATGCAGGCCGAGATGGACGCCCGGATCAAGGCGGCCGGCGCGGAGAACGCGTACTTCCCGCTGTTCATCCCGGAGAGCTACCTCAAGCGCGAGGCCGAGCACGTCGAGGGCTTCTCGCCGGAGCTGGCGGTGGTCACCCACGGTGGCGGCAAGCAGCTCGCCGAGCCGGTGGTGGTGCGCCCCACCAGCGAGACGGTGATCGGCGAGTTCATGGCCAAGTGGATCGACTCGTACCGGGACCTGCCGCTGCTGCTCAACCAGTGGGCCAACGTGGTCCGCTGGGAGCTGCGCCCCCGGATCTTCCTGCGCACCAGCGAGTTCCTCTGGCAGGAGGGGCACACCGCGCACGCCACCCGCGCCGACGCCCGCGCCTACGCCCGGCGGATCCTGCACGAGGCGTACGAGGATCTGATGGTCAACGTGCTGGGCATCCCGGTGGTGGTCGGCCTGAAGACCGCCCGCGAGCGGTTCGCCGGGGCGACCGCCACCTACACCTGCGAAGGCATGATGGGCGACGGCAAGGCCCTCCAGCTCGGCACCAGCCACGAGCTGGGGCAGAACTTCGCCAAGGCCTTCGACATCAGCTACTCCTCGGCCGAGGGTGGCCGGGAGCACGCCTGGACGACCTCCTGGGGCACCTCGACCCGGATGCTCGGCGGCCTGATCATGGCCCACGGCGACGACAACGGCCTGCGGGTGCCGCCGAAGCTGGCGCCGGTCCAGGCGTACGTGATGGTGGTCAAGGCCGGCGAGGGCGTGGGCGAGGCGGCGGCCAAGCTGTGCGACGCGCTGCGTGACGCCGGCGTGCGGGTGGCCCTCGACGACCGCACCGACACCCCGTTCGGCCGCCGGGCCGTCGACGCCGAGCTGCGTGGCTACCCGGTACGCGTCGAGGTCGGCCCGCGTGACCTGGCCGCCGGTAACGCGGTCGTGGTCCGGCGTACGGACGGATCGAAGGCCCCCACTGCGGTGGCGGACGTGGTCGACGCGGTCCTGGCGGCCCTGGTGGCCGACCAGCAGACGCTGCACGACCAGGCCCTCGCGCACCGCGAGTCGCGCACCGTGACGGTGTCGACCCTCGCGGAGGCGATCGAGGCGGCGGCCACCGGCTGGGCGAAGGTGCCGTGGTCGGCGGTCGGCGTGCCGGGCGAGGCCGAGGCGAACGGTCAGGGTGTCACCGTCCGCTGCCTGCTCCGCGCCGACGGCTCGGTGCCGGACTCGGAGGACGAGTCGGACCTGGTCGCCATCCTGGCCCGCGCCTACTGACGTGCGGCCCACCGCCCCGGCCGACCGGTTCGCGCCGGGGCGGTTGGTCATGCACCGTAACGTGCGGCACGGCCGGATCGGTTGGGCCCGGCCGGCTCGGGTGGTCAGCGACGACGCGCGCGGTCTGCTGCTCTGGCTCGCCCGGGACTCCCCGGTGGCCAACGAGGTGACCGAGGCGGGGCTGGGCATGCGGGCGATGCCGTTCGCCGAGTGGATCACGTCGGCCTACCGGCTGGCGCACGGCCGGTGGCACGGCCCGCCGCTGCTGAAGTTCCTGCCCACCGGGGCCGCCCACTCCGTGTGGTGGTTCCGGGACGCCGACGACCGCTTCGCCCACTGGTACGTCAACCTGGAGGAACCGGGCGTCCGCTGGGACGACGGCCCGGTGGCCGGGGTCGACGTGGTCGACCAGGACCTCGACGTGGTGGTCCGCCCGGACCGGAGCTGGCGGTGGAAGGACGAGGAGGAGTTCGTCGAGCGCCTCGCCTTCCCCGGTCACTACTGGGTGGCCGACGCCAGGGCGGTCCGGGCCGAGGGGGAGCGGGTGATCGCCCGTGCCGAGGCCGGCAGGTTCCCGTTCGACGGCACCTGGTGCGATTTCAACCCGCCGGCCGCCTGGACGGTGCCGGACGTCCTCCCGTCCGGCTGGGACCGGCCACCGGCCCGCTGACCGTGTGCTGCCTCACACTTGACCCGGTCGGGGCGACCGGGCCGGGTCCGGTGCGAGAGATCGGCGCGCGATCTGGCAGAATGGGTCGCTGGTATCCGGCGCGCGTCCGGCGCCCTCTAACCCGGGCGTGTCGCCAGTCCACCGAGCAGTCTCCGGCCCAACCCCACTGTGCCGGTCGGCTCTCACCCGTGCACCGCCCCGCATGTCGGGCCGGTGAAATCGCAACAGGAGCGAAACAACTGTGGCCGTAAAGATCCGGCTCCTGCGGATGGGCAAGATCCGCAACCCGCAGTACCGCATCGTCATCGCCGACTCGCGCACCAAGCGTGACGGTCGCGCGATCGAGTTCGTGGGTGTGTACCAGCCGAAGGAAGACCCTTCGATCATCGAGGTCAAGTCGGAGCGGGTCCAGTACTGGCTCTCGGTCGGCGCGCAGCCGAGCGAGGCCGTCCAGCGGCTGCTGGAGCTGACCGGCGACTGGCAGAAGTTCAAGGGCCTGCCGGCCCCGCCGCCGCTGAAGGTCGCCGCCGAGCGCGCCGACCGCAAGGCGGCGTACGAGGCCGAGGCGAAGGCCGCCGCCGGCCTGGCCCCGGAGACCCCGGCCAAGCCGGCGAAGAAGGCCGCCAAGGTCGAGGCCGAGGCGCCGAAGACCGAGGCTCCGGCCGAGGCCCCGGCCGCTGCTGCCGACGCCGGTGAGCAGGCCTGACATGCCACTGCGTCCCGCGCTGGAGCACCTGGTCAAGGGAATCGTCGACCACCCGGACGACGTGCGCGTCCGCATGGTCGACTCCCGTCGGGGCAAGCGGCTGGAAGTCCGCGTGCACCCGGAGGACCTCGGCACGGTGATCGGGCGGTCCGGCCGGACCGCCAAGGCACTGCGCCAGGTGATCGGCTCCATCGGTGGACGCGGGGTACGCGTCGACATCGTCGACTCGTACTGATGCTGCTCATCGTCGGCAGGATCGGCAAGCCGCACGGCATCCGCGGTGAGGTCACCGTGGAGGTGCGGACCGACGAGCCCGAGGCGCGTTTCGCCCCCGGCGCGGTGCTGCGCACCGAGCCGGGGGCGAGGCCCCCGACCACCTCGTCGGCGCGCAGCGGGGTGCCACGCACCGAGCCGGGGCCGAAGCCCCCGACCACCTCGTCGGCGCGCAGCGGGGTGCCACGCACCGAGCCGGCGGCGGCCGCGCCGGAAGGTCCCGGACCGGGGGTGGCCTTCGAGGTTCCCGCGGAGCTGACCATCGAGTCGGCCCGTTGGCACCAGGGTCGGATGCTGGTCGCCTTCGAGGGGGTCCTCGACCGCGAGGTCGCCGAGGCGTTGCGCGGCACCCTGATCGGGGTGGACAGCGCCGGCGTCGCCCCGCCGGAGGACCCGGAGGAGTTCCACGACCACCAGTTGGTCGGCCTCGCCGTGGTCACCCCCGACGGCGAGCACCTGGGCGAGGTGGCGAAGATCGACCACGCCCCCGCCTCCGACCTGCTCGTCGTGCGCCGCCCCGAGGGGCGGACCGCGCTGATCCCGTTCGTCAAGGCGATCGTCCCGGAGGTCGACCTGGCCGGCGGTCGCGTCGTCGTCGACCCGCCGGCTGGTCTGCTCGACCTCTAGACCGGAAGCCACCACATGCGCGTCGACATCGTGTCGATCTTCCCGGAGTACTTCGCCCCGCTGGACCTGTCGCTGATCGGTCGGGCCCGGGAGCACGGCATGCTCCGGCTGGCCGTACACGACCTGCGGAGCTGGACCCACGACGTGCACCGCACGGTCGACGACACGCCCTACGGCGGCGGGCCGGGCATGGTCATGCGGCCGGAGCCGTGGGGCGAGGCGCTGGACGCCCTCGCCCCCGACGAGCTGAGCCCGAACGGCCTCACCCTGCCCCGGCTGCTGGTGCCCTCGCCGGCCGGGGTGCCCTTCACCCAGGCGATGGCGCACGAGTTGGCGGCCGAGTCGCACCTGCTCTTCGCCTGCGGCCGGTACGAGGGCATCGACCAGCGGGTGCTCGACCACGCCGCGACCCGGATGCGGGTCACCGAGGTCTCCCTCGGCGACTACGTGCTCTTCGGCGGCGAGGTCGCGGTGCTGGTGATCCTGGAGGCGGTCACCCGGCTGCTGCCCGGGGTGCTCGGCAACGCCGGCTCGTTGGACGACGAGTCGCACGCCCACGGCCTGCTGGAAGCCCCGATGTTCACCAAGCCGGCGAGCTGGCGCGGCCACGAGGTGCCGGCGGTGCTCCGCTCCGGCGACCACGGGCGGATCGCCCGCTGGCGGCGGGACGAGGCACTGACCCGGACGGCCAGCCGACGTCCCGACCTGATCGCCGCGCTGCCCCCGCAGAGCCTGGACAAACGGGACGTGGCGGCGCTGGACCGGGTCGGATTTCCGCCGCCGCCGGGGGATGTGGCAAAGTAGGGGGGTTGCCGCGCCCGTCCGCGCCCGTGGACGGCTGCGAGGATCTTCGACCGGGGTCGGCGTGCCGGCCACCGTCCGATGATCAGAATCACCCATCCGCGCACCGAGTGACGGTGCGCCGTGAGCCTCACGAGGACATCGCGATGAACATCCTGGACGCCCTTGACGCCCAGTCGAAGCGCACCGACCTCCCCGACTTCCGTGCCGGTGACACCGTGAAGGTGCACGCTCGGGTCGTCGAGGGCAACCGGTCCCGGGTCCAGATCTTCCAGGGCGTCGTGATCCGCCGCCAGGGTGACGGTCTGCGCGAGACCTTCTCGGTCCGCAAGGTCAGCTTCGGTGTGGGGGTCGAGCGGACGTACCCGCTGAACGGCCCGGGCATCGACCGGATCGAGATCGTGACCCGCGGTGACGTCCGCCGCGCCAAGCTCTACTACCTGCGTGAGCTGCGCGGCAAGAAGGCCAAGATCAAGGAGAAGCGGGAGAAGCAGCCCAGCTGACTTCCCGTTCGCCACGCCGCCTGACCTGCCCGGATGTCGTCTCGACCAGATCGCACTACGCTGGTCGGCACGGGCGCAGGACGGCGGTGGGTGTCGCGACGTCGGTCGCGGTGCCACGACTGTCCACTACCGCCCGTGGGGCCTCGACGAGGCTCCCGGGCGGTAGTGTCGTCTCTGCGGACCGGGGAGTGGCGTGGTGCAGGTGCTTGACTCAGAAGGCACGGCCGATCCGTGGCGTCGGCGGAACCGTCCCGGCCGCCGGCAGATGCCCCTCTGGCAGGAGTTGCCGCTCCTGCTGATCGTGGCCTTCTGCCTCGCGGTGCTGATCCGCACGTTCCTGCTCCAGGCGTTCTTCATCCCGTCCGGCTCGATGCAGGACACCCTCCTGATCGGGGACCGGGTCCTGGTCAACAAGGTCGTCTACGACGTCCGTGACCCGGTGCGCGGCGAGGTGGTGGTCTTCCGGGGCACCGACAAGTGGGTCGCCCAGGAGACCCCCACGCCGCCCGCCGGCATCACCGGCAAGGTCGGGCGTACCCTCGGCGACCTGGTCGGGGTCAGCCGCCCCGGCGAGAAGGACTTCATCAAGCGGGTCATCGGGCTCCCCGGGGACCGGGTCGAGTGCTGCGACGAGCAGGGCCGGGTGCTGGTCAACGGCGTCCCGTTGGACGAGCCGTACGTGGTCCGCGACTCGCCGCTGGACGTCCCGCCGAACCCGAAGGAGTGCCGGTCCCGCCGGTTCGACGAGGTGGTCGTGCCACCGGGGCAGATCTTCGTGATGGGCGACCACCGGCTCGTCTCCCAGGACGCCCGCTGTCAGGGGCCGGTGCCGATCGACAACGTGATCGGCCGGGCCTTCATGGTGGTCTGGCCGTCCTCCCGGTGGGCGTCCCTGCCGGTGCCGGAGACCTTCGACGGGCTCTCCCGCCCGGCTGCCGCTCCCGCCGGGCCGCCGCCGGTCTCGCCCACCCCGGTGGGCGATGTCGCCCTGCTGCTCCCGGCCACCGCCCTGATTTCCGTTGTCGCGCGTTCCGGACGGCCGGCGCGCTCCCGGGGACGTAGGCTCCACCCGTGATTGACGAGCAGACCGACAAGCCGCGCAGCTCCTTCTGGAAGGAACTGCCCATTCTCCTGGGCGTCGCGATCCTGGTGGCGGTGCTGGTTCGCGCATTCGTGCTGCAGACCTTCTTCATCCCGTCCCCGTCCATGGAGAACACCCTCAAGATCGACGATCGGGTGCTGGTCAACAAGCTGGTCTACGACTTCCGCTCGCCGCACCGGGGCGAGGTGGTGGTGTTCAAGGCACCGACCGAGTGGAGCGGCAACCCCGACGGTGAGGACTTCATCAAGCGGGTGATCGGGGTCGGCGGCGACCACGTGGTCTGCTGCGACGCGCAGGACCGCCTGACGATCAACGGCAAGTCGCTCGACGAGCCGTACATCTACTCCGCGAACGGCCAGCAGGACAAGCCCGCCGACCAGGAGTTCGACATCACCGTCCCGCAGGGGCGGCTCTGGGTGATGGGTGACCACCGCTCGGCCTCCGGCGACTCGCTGGAGCACTGGCAGCAGTCCGGTCGCAACATCGACAGCGCCACCATCCCCGAGGGCGAGGTGGTGGGCCGCGCCTTCACCGTCTTCTGGCCGTTCGACCGGGCCACCTGGCTCAGCGTGCCGAAGTCGTTCGACGGGATTCCCAACTCCTGACCGGCCCGGTCGCCCCGGGGCGTGGCCGAGCGTCGGCGGTGTCTGGCAGGCTGGTGCGGTGACCGTCTACACCCCTCGCCGCGCGGCCCGCGTGCTGCTCGTCGACGCGTCCGGCCGGGTCCTCCTGTTCGAGGGCATCGACCCCGGTCGTCCGGGCCACCGGTACTGGTTCACCCCCGGTGGCGGGCTCGCCCCGGGCGAGTCCCCGGCCGCTGGCGCGGCCCGCGAGCTGGCCGAGGAGACCGGGCTGCGGCTGGATCCGGCGGAGCTGGGCGAGTCGGTGCGGTCCGAGACGATCGAGTTCCCCTTCGACGGCGTGTGGTACCGCCAGGAACAGGAGTTCTTCCTGGTCCGGGTGCCCGGCTGGGAGGTGGACACGGCCGGCTTCGACGAGATCGAGCGGGCCAGTGTCCGCGGGCACCGCTGGTGGTCGGTGCCCGAGCTGACCGCCACCGCCGACCGTTACTACCCGGCCGACCTGCCCGGACTGCTGGTCCAGGTGGGGGGCGCCGCCGATCCCGCCGGTGCCGTCCCGGGGCCGGGTGGGTCGTGCTGACGCCGCCGCGCACGGTGGTGCGCCGCGACGGCGGGCTCTACGCGCTGGAGCGGGCCCTGCAACGGCGGGGCTTCCGGTACGTCGCGGGCGCGGACGAGGCAGGCCGGGGCGCCTGCGCCGGGCCGCTGGTGGCCGCCGCCGCCGTGCTCCCCGAGGGGCGGCGCGGCGAGATCGAGGGCCTGGCCGACTCCAAGCTGCTCACCCCGGCCAGCCGGGAGCGGATCTACGCCGAGGTGGTCGCGCGGGCGCTGGCGTACGCGGTGGTGGTCATCCCGGCCGAGGAGGTCGACGCCCGGGGTCTGCACGTGTGCAACCTGGCCGCGATGCGCCGGGCGCTGGCGTCGCTGACCACCCGGCCGGATTACGTGCTGACCGACGGGTTCGGCGTGGACGGGCTGGACGTGCCGGGGCTGGCGGTCTGGAAGGGTGACCGGGTGGCGGCCTGCGTGGCGGCGGCCAGTGTGCTGGCCAAGGTCACCCGGGACCGGCTCATGGTGGAGCTGGACGGGCGGTATCCGGGCTACGGCTTCGCCGAGCACAAGGGGTACGTCACCGCCGAGCACACCGAGGCCCTGCGGGAGCGTGGGCCCTGCGTGGAGCACCGGTTCTCGTACGTCAACGTGGCCGTCGTCTCCGGTCGGGAGGGTGCCCCACCGCGGGCCCGCCGACCGGTCGGCGGCCCGGCTCCCGAGCCGATGGAGCGCTCGGGCTCGGCAGGGGGTACCGTCGGCGTGGCGTTGGGCGAGCAGCCTCGGCCTCCGGCGCCGGTGGGGCAGGATGTGGTCATGGAAGGCGGAGTGCGATGAGCGCGGAAGACCTCGAAAAGTACGAGACCGAGATGGAGCTACAGCTCTACCGGGAGTACCGCGACATTGTCCGCCAGTTCTCCTACGTGGTGGAGACGGAACGCCGCTTCTACCTGGCCAACCAGGTCGACCTGCACGTGCGCAACTCCGACGGCGAGGTCTACTTCGAGGTCGAGATGCACGACGCCTGGGTGTGGGACATGTACCGCCCTGCCCGGTTCGTCAAGAACGTCCGGGTGATGACGTTCAAGGACGTCAACGTCGAGGAGCTGGAGAAGCCCGACATCTCCCTGCCGGCCGACTCCGGCTTCGGCGGCTGATCCGCGCCCCCGGCCGGCGTCCCCACCCGCCGGCCGGGGCCACCGCCCGACCCGGGCACCTCACTCCGCGACAACCACCACGCCGACCCGCTGGACCAGGTTGTTGGCGAAGCCACCCCGGTTCCACGGCTGTTCGACCGGCTGGGTGCGCCCCGACCCGTCGGTGGCGCGGGCGCCCAGCGCGTACCGGCCCGGCTCCGGGGCCCACTCGTACCGCCAGCGCCGCCAGGACCACTCGCCGCCGCTCGGCGGGTCCAGGGTGGCCGGTGCCCAGCTCGTTCCGCCGTCCGTGGTCACCTCCACCGCCACCACCGGCGCGTGTCCCGACCAGGCCCGTCCGTCCACCGTGCACGGACCCGGCCGCAGCACCCGGGTACGGGACATGAAGTCGGGAAAGCCCGGCGGGCGGACCAGGGCCCGCGGCTCGATCCGGGTCACCGGCTCGCCCGGGTCGTCGGCTTCCCGCCGCAGCCGGTAGGCCACCGCGTTCTGGTAGCCGTCGAACTCCCCGGTCAGCACCGTGATCGAGCGCAGCCACTTGACGTGCGCCATGCCGTACCAGCCGGGGACGATCAGCCGCAGCGGCGCGCCGTGCTGCGGCAGCAGGGGAGCGCCGTTCATCTCGTACGCCAGCAGCACCTCCTCGCGGAGCGCGTCGGCGACCGGCAGGGCCCGCTGGTAGTCCTGCTCGACGCCGCGCTCCACGCCGTGGTCGGCGCCGGTGAATACCACGTCCACCGCGTCCGGCGCGATCCCGGCCTCGCGCAGCAGCGGGGCCAGCGGGGTGCCGGTCCACTCGGCGTTGCCGACCGCCTCCACCAGCCAGGGCTGGCTGACCGGGCGCGGATGCAGCAGGGCCCGACCGTTGCCGGCGCACTCCAGCGTCACCCGGCGGGTGACCCGGGGACGCTCCCGCAGCTCGGCCAGACCGAGCCGGAGCGGCCGGCGCACCGCGCCTTCCACGGTCAGCGCGTGGCCGGCCGGGTCGAGATCCGGGATGTCGTAGTGGATGAGCAGGTAGTGCAGGCCGGCGGGGGTGACGTCGTAGCGCAGCGCTTCGAGCGGTATGCCGTGGTTGCGGGCGGCGAGCTGAAGCTCCTCCGGGCTGATCCCCTCGTCCGGATCGGCGACCCGCGACGGTCGGCTCACGTCGTGCACGGTGCTCATCACGGCCCCCGGTCTGTGCCTCGGTGTGCGTGGCCCCAGCCTAGACCGGTGGGCGACCGGTCTAGGCGGGCCCGGTGCCGCCCCGGCGGCGAGCCCCACCTAGCAGATCGGCGGGCCGGCCGGGCGTTGTCCACAGGGCCGCCCGCCGTCCACAGCGGACAGCATGTCCGTGGCGGTGGCCCGCCGGTCTCGGCATGCTGCGACCATGCGGACACGATTACGGCACGCGGCGGCCCTCGGCGCCGTCGTCATCATGTTCGGCTCGCCGTGGATCCCCGGGTGGGTGCCCGCGTCGGCCTCCCCACCACCGTCGACACCGGCGCGGGCCACGCCGGGCCCGGTGTTCCGCTGGCCGCTCGACGGCACGCCCCGGCCGGTCCGCCGGTTCAACCCGCCGCCACAGCCCTGGCTGCCCGGCCACCGAGGCGTGGACCTGGCCGGCGAGCCCGGTGCCACCGTCCGCGCCGCCGGGGCCGGCACGGTGCTCTTCGCCGGCCTGGTCGCGGGCCGACCGGTGGTCACCGTCGGCCACCCGGCGGGCCTGCGGACCACCTACGAGCCGGTCCACCCCGACGTCCACCCTGGCGATGTCGTCGCGGCGGGCGCACCGTTGGGCGTCCTGCTGGCCGGTCATCCGGGCTGCCCCACCGCCCCGCAGCGCCCCGCACCTCGGCGGCCCGCCGGGGACTGCCTGCACTGGGGGCTGCGCCGGGGCGCGGAATACCTCGACCCGCTGGCCCTGCTCGGGCTCGGGCCGGTCCGGCTGCTGCCGACGTCGCTTCCCGCCGCCTCGGAGACCGTCACCACCTGGCCGGTCGGCGTCCCCGCCCGGGAGCCGGTCGGCGTCCCCGCCGCCTGGCCGGTCGGCGTCCCCGCCGCCGCGCCGGACGGCGTGGAGCGGCGTGCGGGGTGGGCCGCCTGCCGGTGCGGTCAGCGCACCGGCGGCACCCGATCAGCCCCGGGCCAGCAGCGGCGGCAACCGGACGGCCAACCGCTCGTACTCGTCGGGGGTGTTGTAGACCTGTCCACAGAGCCGTAGCCAGCCGTGCCCGTTCCACGTCATCACCGCCACCTCGATGGCCAGCCGCTCGGCGATCCGGGCGCGCAACGCCCGGGCCTCGTCCAGCGTGCCGCCGATCCCCGGGGGGAGCGGCACGATCCGCATCGACACCGCCGGTCCGCCCGGGTCCGGCAGGTCGGCCGGCGCCACCCCGAGGGCGTCCCCGACCACCCGCTGCCCGTACGCGGCCAGCGCGGCGTTGTGCGCCCGCACCCGGTCGACCCCGAGGCTGCGCAGCGTGTAGAGCCCGGCCGGGGCGCTCAGCCAGCCGGTGTAGTCGAGGGTCGCCTGCCACTCGACGTTGCCGGGGAAGCCCGCCGCCTGCTCCCAGGAGACCACCAGCGGCTCCATCCGGGACCGCCACGGTGGGGCGACCACCAGCACGGCGGTGCCGCGCGGGGCGTACCCCCACTTGTGCAGGTTGCCCACCCAGAAGTCGGCGCCCAGCGCGCCGACCTGCACCGGCAGCATCCCCGGCGCGTGCGCGGCGTCCACCAGGACGGGGATGCCGTGCTCGCGGGCCACCCGGGCGAGCGCGGCGACCGGCAGCAGCCGGGCGGTGGCCGAGGTGAGCTGGTCGACGACCAGCAGCCGGGTCCGTCCGGGGCGCAGCCCGGCGCGGACGATCTCCACGAGCTGCTCGTCGGTGGCGGCCAGCGGCAGGTGCAGGGTGCGGGCGGACGCGCCGGTGCGCCGGCACTCCCGGGCGATGGAGAGGGCGACCGCGCCGTACCCGTGGTCGGTGCTGAGCACCTCGTCGCCGGCACCCAGGCCGAGCGACTGGAGGACCACCGCCACGCCCGTGGTGGCGTTGCCGACCAGCGCGGTGCCGTCGGGGTCGGCACCGAGGAACGCGGCCAGGTGCCGCCGGACGTGGGTGATCCGGTCGACCAGCCCGGTACCGAGGAAGCGCAGCGGATTGGCCTCCATCTCGTCACGTAGGCGCTGCTGCACCCGCTGCACGCCGATCGGCACCGCGCCGAACGAGCCGTGGTTGAGATGGCTGACCGAGGGGTCGAGGGAGAAGAGCAGTCGGGCCCCGGGGATCGGCTCGGGCGGCTGCGGGACGCTCATCCGGTGATGGTAGCCCGCAGACGATCACCGGCCTCCCGATCACCGGCCTCCCGATCGCCGGCGTGGGCCCGGCTCAGGCCCGGGGATGGGCCTGGCGGTAGGCGGCCCGTAGCCGTTCCACCGACACGTGGGTGTAGATCTGGGTGCTCGCCAGCGAGGAGTGGCCCAACAGCTCCTGCACCGCCCGCAGGTCGGCACCGCCCTCCAGCAGGTGGGTGGCTGCCGAGTGGCGCAGCCCGTGCGGGCTGGTCGGGGGCAGCCCGGCGGCGCGGGCGTAGCCGGCGACGATCCGCCGGGCCGTGGTCGGGTGGAGCCGTCCGCCCCTGGCACCGAGGAGCAGCGCCCGACCGGAGCCCGGGACCGCCAGCGCCGGTCGGCCGAGCTCCAGCCACCGGTCGAGCGCCCGCTGCGCCGGCAGTCCGTACGGGACGGAGCGTTCCCGGTTGCCCTTGCCGAGGACCCGGATCACCCGGCGGCCCGGGTCGACGTCGGTGGTGTCCACCCCGCAGACCTCGCTGATCCGCGCTCCGGTGGCGTAGAGCAGTTCGAGCAGGGCCCGGTCCCGCAGCAGGATCGGCTCGGCCGGCACGGTGCCCGCCGAGGGCTCGTCGCCCCGATCCGGTGGCCCGCCCGCCGTCCCGGACCGCTCCCGCCTCGACGTACTGGCCGTGAGGCCGGCCGGCCCGTGGACACCCACCGTGTCCGGTGCTTCGACGAGCGCCGCCGCCTGGTCGGCGCGGAGCACCGTGGGCAGTTCCCGGCGCGCCTTCGGGGTGGCCAGCGGGGCGGCCACGTCGGTCGGCAGCACCCCCGCCCGGTGCGCCCAGGCGCTGAAGGTACGCGCCGCCGCGGCGCGGCGTGCCGAGGAACTGCGCGCGGCACCCGTCGTCCGCTGCTTCGCCAGCCAGCTACGCAGCACGGTGAGGTCCACCTCGGCGGGGTCGGCGCAGCCCATCCGGACCGCGTGGTCGAGCAGGGCGACCACGTCGGCGACGTACGCCCGGACGGTGTGCGCGGACCGGTCGCGCACCTGGGCGAGGTGGGTGGCGAACTCGTCCACCGCCGTCCGCATCGCCGGTGGCAGGGCCTGGTGGGTGACCCGGGTACCCGGGCCGCGCCGGCTCACGGTGGCTGCGCCGGCTAGGCGAAGGTGTTCGCCACGGCGACCCGGGCCGGGTCCGGGTCCGCCCAGCTCCAGTTCGGGTGCGCCCGGTTGGTGAGCAGGACCAGCACCCGGCGCCGGTCGGCGTCGACCAGGAACGAGGTGCCGGTGAAACCGGTGTGCCCGAAGGTGGTGGGCCGGGCCAGCCTGCCCATGAACCAGGGCTGGTTGAGTACCACACCGAGGCCGTGGTCGGAGGTGCGTCCGGGCCGGTCCGGGTCGACCGCGGGTAGCCCGGAGTTGGCGTTGCGCAGCATCCGGGCGACGGTGCTCTCGGCGAGAACCCGCTTCCCGCCGTACGTGCCGCCATCGAGCAGCAACTGCCCGATGACCGCGACCTCCTCGGCGGTGCTGAAGATGCCCGCGTGTCCGGCGATGCCGCCGAGGTGGTTGGCCACGTCGTCGTGCACCACGCCCCGCAGCAGCCCCCGGGAGGAGCGGGCGTCGGTGGCGACCAGGCGGTTGGCCCGGTCGGTCGTACTGAGCCAGGTGTTCGGGTTGAAGCCCGTGTACCGCAGCCCCAGCGGCTCGGTCAGGCCGGTCTTCAGGGCCCGGTCGAGGCTCTGCCCGGTGACCTTCTCGACGAGCCTGCCGATGACCATCAGGCCGACGCTGGAGTAGCGGAACACCCGGCCCGGCACGGCTCCGGCGACCAGCGGCGTGGTCAGTACCGCGCGCCACCGCTCGGCCATCGTGGTGTAGCCGGTCACCTTCGCGCCGACCGGTAGGCCGCTGGTGTGGGCCAGCAGCATCGCCACGGTGACGGCGGACTTGCCGGTGCCGGTGAACTCGGGGAGGTAGCGGACCACCGGCGCGTCGAGGTCGAGCCGACCCTTGTCGACCTGCTGCAACGCGAGGATCGAGGTGTAGACCTTGGTGAGCGAGGCCAGGTCGAAGATCGAGTCGGGTCGCATGGCGACCCGCTTCTCGGCCGCGAGCAGCACCGGACCCGCGGCGTACCGCAGGGCTTCCCCCACCGCGAGGTGGTCGGTCGGCTCACCGTCGGTCAGCGCCAGGGCCACCGCGCCCGCGTACGTGGGGTGCTGCGGGTTCTCGGTGGTCGGCTGGAGGTACCGCTGGAGCACGCCGGCCAGCGGCCTCGGTTTCGCCGCGGTGGTGGGGGTGCGGCCCCGAGCCGAACCGGTTCCCGTCCCGACGGCTGCCGCGCCGCCCTGACCACTGCCCTCCGGACCGGAGGGCGCCTGCCAGGATCCGGTCTGCCCGCCGGCGGGACTCTGCTGGCAGCCGGTCAGGCCGATGGCGGTAGCGAATCCGAGGCCGAGGAATGAGCGGCGGTGAATCGACACGCGATGGATCGTCCCATCCCATCCCGCGCAAGACCAGCGGCGCGCGCGGCCGACCGGGGGTCGGTGCTGAGGAACACCCGTCACCGCTGGCCGGGCGGTGGGGCGAGGGCGTAGCCGGCGTCGCGCCGGGTCACCAGGCCCAACTCCTCCAGCAGGGCGAGCTTGCGCAGCGCCGTCCGGACCGGTACGCCGGCTCGGGCGGCCAGGGCGTCCGCTCCGATCGTCCCGCGCCGGGGCATCGACTCGCGCAGCATGGTGGCCTCGTCGTCCAGGGTGTCCGTCGGGCGGTCCGGGCCCCGGGCGGGTGGCGCCAGGTCGGTCCCGATCCGCCCGACCTCCTCCAACACGTGCGCGACCCCGGTGACGAGTCGGGCGTCCCGCTGCTCCCGGAGCAGTTCGTGCGCGCCGACCGACATGGCCGAGGTGACCGGGCCGGGAACCACCATCGCCGGCCGCCCCATCGCCACCGCCCGGTGCATGGTCTGCGTCGCGCCGCTGCGCGCCGCCGCCTCCACCAGCACGCTGCCCCGGGTGCCGGCGGCGATCACCCGGTTGCGGATCAGGAACCGGGGTCGGAGCGGCTCGGCACCGGGCAGCCACTCGCTGACCAGCAACCCGGTCTCGGCGATCCGGTCGAAGAGGGCGGCGTTGCCCATCGGGTAGGGCCGGTCCAACCCGCAGGCGAGCACGGACACCGTCACGCCGCCGGCGTTCAGCGCGCCCCGGTGGGCGGCGGCGTCGATGCCGAACGCGCCACCGGAGACCACCGTCCAGTCCCGGTCGGCCAGCCCGTACCCGATGTCGGTGGCGACGTGCAGCCCGTACCCGGTGGCGGCCCGGGCACCGACCACCGCGACCGACCGGTCCAGCACGTCGGCCAGCGGCCAGCCACCGCGTACCCAGATGCACAGTGGCGGCGCGGTCTCCAGATCGACCTTCCGGCTCGCCCCCGGCAGCACGAGCCGGCTCAGGTCGCCCAGCCGGACCGGCCACTCCTCGTCGCCCGGCGTGACGATCCGGGCTCCGAGCCGGTCGGTCCGCGTGACTGCCTCCGACGCCGCCGCCCGGGGGTCACCCGCGTGCAGCCGGGCCGCCACCGTCGCGGCCAGCCGCTCGTCGGGTGCGCCCCCGCCCAGCAGCAGGTCCAGCGTGGCGGGCGGGCCCAGCCGGTCCACCAGCCGGTGCACCGACCAGGTGCCCGGCTCGGTCAGCCAGGTCAGCGCCACCCGCGCGAGCAGGTCCTCGGTGGCGTTCACGCGACCTCCCCCGTCCTGAGCCCGATGGCCTCCCGGACGTCCTCCCGGTCCGGCCGGGCCCGGCCGTCGAGGTCGGCGATCGTCCAGGCCAGCCGGATGATCCGGTCGAAGCCGCGAGCGGAGAGCGAACCCCGGTCGAGCCGGCCCCGCAGTTCCTCGGTGTCGGTGGCGGCGAGCCGCCACGGTGGGCGGCGGAGCAGCGGGCCGGACACCTCGGCGTTGAGCCGGTGCCCGACCGGTGCCCACCGGGCGGCGGCTGCCGTCCTGGCCGCCGCCACCCGGGCGGCGACCACCGCCGACGGCTCGCCGTCGGCGTCGACCCCCATCAACTCCGCGGCCCGTACCGGCAGGACCTGGACCTGTAGGTCGATCCGGTCCAGCAGCGGACCGGAGAGCCGGCCCAGATAGCGTCGCCGGGCGAGCGGGGTGCAGTCGCAGTGCGCGTCGCCCGCCGGTCGCGCGCAGGGGCAGGGGTTGGCCGCCAGGACCAACTGCACCCGGGCCGGGTACCGGGTGCCGCCCCGGGCCCGGGTGAGATGGATGTGGCCGCTCTCCAGCGGCTGCCGCAGCGCTTCCAGAGCGCCCTTGCTGAACTCGGCGGCCTCGTCCAGGAAGAGGACGCCCCGGTGGGCCAGCGACACCGCGCCGGGCCGGGCCAGCCCCGAGCCGCCACCGACCAGCGACGGCACGGTGGCGGAATGGTGCGGGGCCTGGAACGGCGGGCGGCGCAGCAGCCGCCCGTCGGGCGGCAGCGTACCGGCGATCGAGTGCAACGCGGTGACCTCCAGTGCGGCGTCGTCGTCGAGTTCCGGAAGGATCGACGGGAGTCGTTCGGCGAGCATGGTCTTGCCGGCACCGGGCGGCCCCACCAGGGCGAGGTGGTGCCCGCCGGCCGCCGCCACCTCCAGCGCCCGCCGGCCCAGCCCCTGCCCGGCGACGTCGGCGAGATCCGGCCCGGGACTCGCCCCGGGGGAGGTGGCGACCGGTGGGTCCAGCAGGGCGGTCCCGTCCCGGACGTAGGCGACGAGCCGGTGCAGGGTGTCGACGGCGCGGACCCGGATGCCGGGGATCACCGCCGCCTCGGCGGCGTTGCCCACCGGGACGACCACCCGGTCCAGCCCGGCCTGGGCGGCGGCGGTGACCATCGGCAGGACGCCCCGGACCGGCCGGACGGTGCCGTCGAGCCCCAGCTCGCCCAGGACCACCACCTGCTCCATCGGCAGCAGCGGCAGCTCCCCGGCGGCACCGAGTAGCGCCACCGCGATGGCCAGGTCGAACGCCGAGCCGTACTTGGGCATCGTCGCGGGGAGCAGGTTGAGGGTGATCCGCCGGTTCGGCCAGCGCTGGCCCGAGTTGACCACGGCCGCCCGGACCCGGTCCCGTGCCTCGTGCAGTGCGGTGTCCGGCAGCCCGGAGATGACCACCGCCGGCAGCCCGGGGGACAGGTCGGCCTCCACCTCGACCAGGTGGCCGGTGACCCCGACCAGCCCGACGCTGAGCACCTTGGCGTAGCTCACGGCAGCACCCCCGCCCGCCGTCCGGCGGCCCCGGTCGGCCCGCCCGGGCAGCGCCGGCGGGCCATCAGAACGCCCCCTTGACGTGCTCGACCCGGGCCGGACCGGCGGTCGGCAGCCGCACCGACAGCACGTCGAAGCGCACCTCGTCGGCGGTGGTCCCGGTCTCGGCCAGCCAGCGGGCGGCGAGCCCGCGCAGCCGTCGGGCCTTGGCCGGGACGACCGCCTCGGCCGGGCTGCCGTAGGCGTCGGTGCGGCGGGTCTTCACCTCGCAGAAGGCGAGCACCGGGCCGTCCCAGGCGATGACGTCGATCTCGCCCTCCCGGCAGCGCCAGTTGCGGGCCACCGGGCGCAGCCCCGCCCCGATCAGGTGCCGTACGGCGCACCGTTCGCCGTACGCGCCGACCGCCTGGTTCCGCTTCGTCATGTCGACCACGGTGCCGCCGGCGGCCGGGTGAACGTCGCCTCCGGCGGGCCGGCTGTGGACGACGGAGCGCCCTGTGGACGACCGGACGATCACGGGTACGCCGTGCTATGGATCCGGGCCCGACCGCACCCCGCGCGCCGGCCGGCCGCCCTCCGGTGACGCCGCTCCCCGCCCCGGGTGCGGGTCCGGTGATCCGATCCGGCCGTCCCGGTGACCCCGGGCCGGTCAGCCGGCGAATGGCGCGGGACGGGCCGGTCGCATACGGTGCCGGACGTGGACGCACGACGGAGCTACCCCGAAGAGCAGGAGTCACGCTGGTACCCGGCCGGTCGGGAGCGCGCGTACGACGAGTCGGACTGGCGGCCGACGGGTGGATCCCGCCGGCGCGACGAGGACTTCCGCACCCCCGACCAGCGGGGCGCGGAGGAGAGCCGGTACCCGGACGCGAACCGGTACGACCCGGGGCACTTCGACGCCGCCGACCCGTTGGGTGACGGGCGGGGCGACTCCGACGGGTACCGCCCGACCCGGTCCCGTCGGGCCGAACGGGACGACCCGGACGTCTCCGGTGAGCTGCCCACCGACCGTTCCGGCCGGCGGGCCGCCCGGGAGGCCGGCGTGAGTGGCGTCGGCCCGCTCGGCGACACCGGCGCCGACCTGCTCGGCGGCGCCTCGCCCCGGGGTGTCGGCGACACCGGAACCGGCCGGCTCGGTGACACCGGAACCGGCCGGCTCGGTGACCCGGATGCCGGCTCGCTCGGTGCCGCCCGCTCACTCGCCGACACCGGCGCGGGCCCGCTCGGCGGCACCTCCCTCCGGGGTGTCGGCGACACCGGAACCGGCCGGCTCGGCGACACCGGAACCGGCCGGTTCGCCGCCGACTCCGGCACGCTCGGCGCCGGCGGTGTGGGTCCGCTCGCCGGTGGCGGGGCCGACCGCCCCGAACCGGTCCGGACGGCGCCGCTGGGCGGTTACCCGATCGTCGAGCCCAGCCGGCCGGCCGAGTCGGCCCACCCGCTGGAGCTGCCGACCGGGCCGATGTCCCCGATCACGCCCCGCCTGGACGGCGCGGCCGGCCCCGACGGGGCGTACCGGGCGGGTGGCCCGACCTCCGACGGCGTCTACCGCACCCGTCGGCCGGCGCTGGCGGTGCTGCTGGGGCTGCTGGTCCTGGTCTTCGAGGCGCCGGCGCTGCGGGTGCTGCTGTACGGCGTGACCGGCGACCCGGTCTCGGCGTCGCACGTCGTGGTCGGCACCTTCCTGGTGGCCGGGCTGCCGATCTTCGCCGCCGGCCTGTACGGGCTGCGTACCGGCGGGCTGGCCCTGGCCGACGGCAGCCGGGGCTGGCTGCGCCCGCCGACCGCCTACCTCACCGTGGGCCTGGTCCTCTTCGTCGCCGCCGCGCTCGCCGCCCGCTGACGCCCGGGGCGGGAGCGCACCCGGGCGAGGGTCGGGGTGCGCACCCCGAGGTCAGGCGACGGGGTGGGGGCGTACACTGGTCGACTGGCGACCGCCTCGCGCGGTCGACCTCGCGCGCCCTCTCCACGATTCGCTGTGGGGCGACGGCCTCCCTGGTCCCGATCTTGGTCGGGTCCGCCATGGCCGACGACCGGGCGCCAGGCGTCCGGCCGCCGGCCGGACGGGACAACCAGGGACAAACTAGGAGTACCCACCATGGCCGTCGTGACGATGCGTCAGCTACTGGAGAGCGGTGTCCACTTCGGGCACCAGACCCGGCGCTGGAACCCGAAGATGAAGCGCTTCATCTTCACCGAGCGCAACGGTATCTACATCATCGACCTGCGCCAGACCCTCGACTACATCGAGAAGGCGTACGACTTCGTCCGCAACACGGTGGCCGAGGGCGGCAGCATCCTCTTCGTCGGCACCAAGAAGCAGGCCCAGGAGGCCATCGCCGAGCAGGCGACCCGGGTCGGTCAGCCGTACGTCAACCACCGCTGGCTCGGCGGCATGCTGACCAACTTCCAGACGGTGTACAAGCGGCTGCAGCGGATGAAGGAGCTGGAGGCGCTGGGTGACCTGAGCGGCACCGCCGCCGGTTACACCAAGAAGGAGACCCTGCAGCTCTTCCGCGAGAAGACCAAGCTCACCAAGACCCTCGGTGGTCTGCGGGACATGCAGAAGCTCCCGGCCGCGATCTGGGTGGTCGACACCAAGAAGGAGCACATCGCCGTCGACGAGGCCCGCAAGCTGGGCATCCCGGTGATCGCGGTGCTCGACACCAACTGCGACCCGGACGAGGTCGACTTCCCGATCCCGGGCAACGACGACGCGATCCGCTCGGCCGAGCTGCTGACCCGGGTGGTGGCCGCCGCCGTCGCCGATGGTCTGATCGCCCGTTCCGGCCGCCGTCGCGGCACCGACGAGAAGCCCGAGCCGGGCCAGGTCGGCAGCGACGAGCCGCTGGCCGAGTGGGAGCGCGAGCTGCTGGAGGAGCCGAAGAAGGCCGACGAGCAGCAGCCCGCCGCCGCCGAGCAGCCCGCCGCCGCCGCCGAGCAGCCGGCCGCCGCCGAGCAGCAGCCCGCCGCCGAGCAGCCGGCGACCGTCGCCGCCGAGTGACCGCACCGTCGCGTCCCCGTCGTCCGTTGCCTCGGACGGCGGGGCGCGGCGGGTATGCCGGGCACATCCGGTCCCGTTCCGGGTAACCGGCACCTCAGACCATCCCACCGCAGTCTCCAACACCGAAGAGAGAGTCATGTCCAACTTCACCGCGGCGGACGTCAAGAAGCTCCGCGACCTGACCGGCGCCGGCATGATGGACTCCAAGAAGGCGCTGACCGAGGCCGAGGGCGACTTCGACAAGGCCATCGAGATCCTGCGCGTCAAGGGTGCCAAGGACGTCGGCAAGCGTGCCGGCCGGACGGCCGCCAACGGCCTGATCGCGCACTCCGGCAAGGCGCTGCTGGAGCTCAACTGCGAGACCGACTTCGTCGCCAAGAACGACGCCTTCATCGAGCTGGCCCAGCAGCTCGTCGAGCACGGCGAGCGCAGCGGCGTCAGCACCACCGAGGAGCTGCTCGCCAGCACCATCGACGGCAAGCCGGTCGCCGAGCTGGTCCAGGAGCAGTCCGCCAAGATCGGCGAGAAGCTGGTGCTCAACCGCTTCGCCGTGCTGGACGGCACCGTCGCGGTCTACCTGCACCGCAAGAGCCAGGACCTGCCGCCGGCGGTCGGCGTGCTGGTGGAGTACACCGGCAAGAGCGACGAGGCCGGCGACGCCGACGCCCGCGCCACCGCCATGCAGATCGCCGCGATGCGGCCGAAGTACCTCACCCGGGACGAGGTGCCGGCCGACGTCGTCGAGTCCGAGCGGCGCATCGCCGAGCAGACCGCCCGCGAGGAGAACAAGCCCGAGGCGGCCCTGCCGAAGATCGTCGAGGGCCGGGTGAACGCCTTCTTCAAGGACTACGTCCTGATCGAGCAGGCGTCGGTCGCCGACAACAAGAAGACCGTCAAGCAGGTGCTGGCCGAGGCCGGTATCGAGGTCACCCGCTTCCTGCGGTTCGAGGTCGGCCAGGCCTGAGCCGCCGGCCGGGCGCGTGACGCGCCGGTGCGGGCAAGCAACGTCGACGAGGAGGCCGCCGGTGTACGTGACAGGCACCGCGGCCTCCTCGTCACATAGGGTCGGCAACGGGCAGGTACGCGGTGGCGCGGCGCGGTCGGCGTGCGCGCGGAAGGGACGGGGCGGATGACGCAGGTTGTGAACGACCGGAGCCTGGAGGCGGACGACCCGGCGTCACCGCCGCCCGGCCGGGCCCGTCGGGTGGTGCTGAAGCTCTCCGGTGAGGTGTTCGGCGGTGGGGCGATCGGCGTCGACCCCGACGTCGTGCAGGCCATCGCCCGGCAGATCGCCACCGTGGTACGCCGGGGCGTGCAGGTCTCCGTGGTGGTCGGCGGCGGCAACTTCTTCCGCGGCGCGGAGTTGCAGAAGCGGGGCATGGACCGGGCCCGTGCGGACTACATGGGCATGCTGGGCACGGTGATGAACTGCCTGGCCCTGCAGGACTTCCTGGAGAAGGAGGGCATCGAGACGCGCGTGCAGAGCGCGATCACGATGGCCCAGGTCGCCGAGCCGTACATTCCGCTGCGGGCGATCCGGCACCTGGAGAAGGGACGCGTGGTGATCTTCGGCGCGGGCGCCGGGATGCCGTACTTCTCCACCGACACGGTGGCCGCCCAGCGGGCGCTGGAGATCCGCGCCGACGTGGTGCTGATGAGCAAGAACGGCGTGGACGGCGTGTACAGCGCCGACCCCCGGATCGATCCGGACGCCAGCAAGTTCGACTCGATCACCTTCTCCGAGGTGCTGCAACGCAACCTGCGGGTGGCCGACGCGGCGGCGTTCAGCCTCTGCATGGAGAACGGGTTGCCGATGCTGGTCTTCGGTGCCCAGGGCGAGGACACCATCATCCGTGCCGTCGGCGGCGACAAGATCGGTACGCTGATCACCGCCTGAGCGGCCCACCGGCCACCGCAGCGGTCCTCCGACACCAGAGCAGCTTCAGCCCACGACGAGCAACAGAAGGAGGCGAGGAGACCGGTGATCGACGACACCCTCCTCGAGGCCGAGGAGAAGATGGAGCGTGCGGTCGAGCACGCCAAGGAGGAGTTCGGCGCCATCCGTACCGGTCGCGCCAACGCCGCCATGTTCTCCAAGGTCATCATCGACTACTACGGCACGCCCACCCCGCTGCCCCAGATGGCGTCCATCGGGGTCCCCGAGCCGCGCATGGTCATCATCAAGCCGTACGACAACTCGCAGATCAACGCCATGGAGAAGGCGATCCGCGACTCCGACCTCGGCGTGAACCCGAACAACGAGGGCAACCAGCTCCGCATCCTGCTGCCGCAGATGACCGAGGAGCGCCGCCGCGAGATGATCAAGGTGGCCCGGCACAAGGGCGAGGAAGCCAAGGTGGCGGTGCGCAACATCCGCCGCAAGGGCAAGGAGGAGCTGGACCGCCTGGTCAAGGACGGCGAGGTCGGTGAGGACGACGGCCGGCGCGCCGAGAAGGAACTCGACGACCTGACCCAGCGCTACGCCGCCACCGTCGACGAGTTGGTCAAGCACAAGGAGTCGGAGCTGCTCGAGGTCTGAGCGGCCCGCCTTCCGTACCGCCGCGGCACCGGTGTGCCGCCACCCGAGGTGGCGGAGCGCCGGTGCCGCTGCCGTCGTACGGCCCCCGCCGGGGCGACGTCCGCCGTGGCGGGAAGCCCGGTGCAGTAGGCTCGGCAGGATTCCCGGGTCACCGCACGGTGAACGGCGGGGATCGGCCGGCCGTCGGCCCGGTCAACCGGAGCAGTCACGCCTGTAGGGGATGGTCTTGGTCTTGCGTCATGTGGTGAAACCCGTACCGTCGTTCGGTGCGTGATGTCCCACCTCGACCCCTACAGCGGAGCCGAACCTCGCGGCTGGGACCTACCGGACCGTCCCCCGGCGCTGCCCTGGCCGGAGCGGGACGTCGAACCGTGGACCCGCCAGTCCGGCCCTGATCTGTACGCCGGGCCGCAGGCCCCGCCCCGCCGGCACGACGAGCCGGACGTCGGCCCGTACGACGTGCCCGCCGACGAGCGTTACGGCCGCGACCGGCCGGCCGGCGTCCGGGGCCGTCCGCTGCCGGACGGTCAGCGCGCCGGAGTCGGTGGACGCGGCCCGGGCGGCGAGGACGACGCCCCGACGGCGCAGTTCCCCCCGGTCCGCGACGACGACGCGCCGACCTCACAGCTCGCCCCGGTGCGGGACGACGACCTGCCCACGTCGCAGTTCCCGCCGGTGCGCACGCAGCCCGAGCCCGAGCCCGGGACGCCGCCGACCGGCCGGCGGCAGCGGGGCCGGCGGCGGGCCAGCGCCGACCGCCCGGCCACCCAGCAGGCGTCGACGGGTCGGGCCGGCCGCAACCTCCCGGCCGCCATCGGGGTCGGGCTGGGGCTCGGCGCGCTGATCCTGGTGCCGCTCTTCTTCTATCTTCCGGCCTTCCTGGCCGTGCTGGCCGGCGCGATCGGCGTGGGCATCTGGGAGATGACCCGCGCGGTCCGGCGCAGCGGCGCCCACCCGCCGCTGCTGCCGCTGCTCGCCGGCGGCGTGCTCACCGTCGGGCTGGCCTGGTTCGCCGGGCCGGACGCGCTGAGCCTGGGGCTGCTGGTCACCGTGCTCGGCACGATGATCTGGCGGCTGGGCGACGGCCCGGCCGGCTTCCAGCGCGACATCACCGCCGCCACCCTGATCGCGGTGTACGTGCCGTTCCTCGGCGGCTTCGCGGCGCTGCTCGCGGCGGCCCCGGACGACGGCCACCTGCGGGTGCTGGTCACCGTGGTCGCGGTGGTGCTCTCCGACACCGGCGGTTACGCCGCCGGGGTGTCCTTCGGCAGGCACCCGATGGCCCCCCGGATCAGCCCGAAGAAGTCCTGGGAGGGCTTCGCCGGCTCGGTCACCGCCGCGGCCGGCGGGAGCGCGCTGCTGCTCTGGCTCCTCTTCGACGTGGCGCCCTGGTGGGGCGCGCTGTTCGGGGTGGCCGTCTCCGGCGCGGCCGTGCTGGGCGACCTGGCCGAGTCGATGATCAAGCGGGACCTCGGTGTGAAGGACATGAGCAGCCTGCTGCCCGGGCACGGTGGCCTGATGGACCGGCTGGACTCGATCCTGTTCGCCGTCCCCACCGCCTACCTGTTGCTGGCGGTGCTCGTACCGGCGGTGGGTTGAGGGATGAATCACCCCCCGCCGTCCGCGTGGTCCGCCGGGTGGGGGCCGATTCGGCACCTCCGGCCGGGTGAGTTCGACGAACGGCGTGACAGACTGGACCAGCCATGACGAGCCTGCCTGTGATCCCCGTTGACCCCGACGCCCCCGGCCGACGCCCGGCGATGCCGCCCCGCCACCTCGCCGACCTGGACCTGCCGGGCAGGCAGGCGCTCGTCACCGAGCTGGGCGAGCCGGCCTTCCGGGCCAAGCAGGTCTCCCAGCACTACTTCGGCCGGCTGGTCCGTGACCCGGCCGCGATGACCGACCTTCCGGCGGCCACCCGGGAGCGGCTGGCCGGGGCGCTGCTGCCCACCCTGCTCAACTCGGTCCGCGAGCTGGCCTGCGACGACGGCGCGACCCGCAAGGCGCTGTGGCGGCTGCACGACGGTGCGCTGGTGGAGAGCGTGCTGATGGGCTACCCGGACCGGGTCACCGTCTGCATCTCCAGCCAGGCGGGCTGCGGCATGGCCTGCCCGTTCTGCGCCACCGGCCAGGCCGGGCTGACCCGCAACCTGTCCACCGCCGAGATCGTCGACCAGGCGGTCTACCTCGCCGGCGTGGCCGCCTCGGGGGCGGTCGCCGGGTCACCGCCCCGGCTGTCGCACGTCGTGTTCATGGGGATGGGCGAGCCGCTGGCCAACTACTCCCGGGTGGTCGCGGCGATCCGCCGGCTGGTCGCCCCGGCTCCCGAGGGGCTGGGCCTGTCGCAGCGGCACATCACCGTCTCCACGGTCGGCCTGGTCCCGGCCATCCGCCGACTGGCCAGCGAAGACCTGTCGGTGACTCTTGCGCTGTCGCTGCACGCGCCCGATGATGATCTGCGCGACGAACTCGTGCCGGTCAACCAGCGCTGGAAGGTAGCCGAGGTGCTGGACGCAGCGTGGGGCTACGTGGCCGCGACGGGGCGCCGCGTGTCGATCGAGTACGCGATGATCAAGGACGTGAACGACCAGCCCTGGCGGGCCGATCTGCTCGGACGGCTGCTGGCCGGCAAGCTGGCGCACGTCAACCTCATCCCGCTCAACCCGACACCGGGTAGCCGTTGGGACGCCAGTACCAAGCCGGTGGAGCGGGAGTTCGTCCGGAGGTTGCGCGAGGCCGGCGTCTCCACTACGGTGCGCGACACCCGGGGGCGTGAGATCGACGGTGCGTGCGGGCAGTTGGCTGCCGCCGCGGACAGGGACAGCGACGCGCCGCGCGGGCGTGACCGGGCGTAGCGGTACGAGACCAGGAGACATAGTGGCGAGTCAGGGTCAGCGTTTCCGGCGTAAGGCGCTCCGCCGGGGCTACAAGGTCGACGAGGTCGACGCTTTCCTCGACCGGGTCGAGGCGACGCTCGCCGGTCAGCCGGTCGGTGCTCCCGTGGCCTCCCAGGAGGTCCATGACGTGGTCTTCCGGGTCCGCTTCAACGGCTATGACGAGTGGCAGGTCGACCTGCACCTGGACCGGGTCGAGCGGCAGCTCGCCGAGTTGGAGGAGCGCGCCGGGATGGGCGGCCGTGGCGCTGACCCGCGCGGTGTCGACCCGCGTGCGGCGGACCGGCTCGCCCCGCCGATGCGCGACGACCACCGGGGCCTGTCGCCGGCGCCGCAGCCGATGCCGCCGCGCGCCATGCCGGCCCAGTCCGGCCCGCCGGACCGTTACGCCAGCCGCTACGACGAGCCGACCGGCGCCTTCGCCGGCGGGTACGACGCGCCGCGCGGCGGGTACGACGGCCCGCGCGGCCCGATGGGACCGGGTCCGGGCGGTCCGATGGGGCCCGGCCCAGGCAACCCGATGGGGCCCGGTCCGGGCGGTCCGATGGGGCGCGGCGGCCCGCCGCCGCGTGGCCTGCCGGCCGGTCCGGGCGGCTACGGCGGCCAGGACGAGGAGCGCTTCGACGGTTTCGAGGCCGGCCGGCACGGCCGTACCGACATGACCGCCGAGATCCGGATGCCCGAGCGGGACCGGATGCCCGAGCGGGACATGCGCGGCCGGGGTCCGGCGGGTCCGCCGCCGATGCCGCAGCCGGGGCTGGGTGGCCCGCCGATGGCCGGTCCGCCGGTCGGTGGCCCGCCGATGGTGGGTCCGCCGATGGCCGGCCCGCCCGGCAGCGACCTGTACCAGGTCGACCAGATCCGCCGCAGCTTCCAGGTGCGCCGGTTCGGCAGCGGCTACGACCCGGACCAGGTCGACCGGTTCTTCGAGAGCCTGCTGGGCGGCATGCAGGGCCGCAACCAGATGCCGGTGAACCCGAAGGACCTGGACACCCTCCGCTTCGGGCTGGTCCCCGGCGGCTACTTCGAGGCCGAGGTCGACGCCGCGCTCAAGGACGTACAGGACATCCTCTTCGGCCGCTGAGCGGTGGCCGGCCGAGGGCCGACGCGACGAAGGGCCCGCCCCGACCGGGGCGGGCCCTTCCACGGTTACGGGCGGCGCGGTCAGGAGCGCAGGCCGTTGCGGCGCAGCACGGCGTCGCCGACGACGATCGCCAGCAGCAGCACGGCCAGGCCGATCAGCCAGATGTCCTCGACCTTGCCCTCGTGGTTGCCGCACAGCATCGCCAGCAGCGCCAACGCGGAGAGCACCGCGCCGATCCGCCCGGCCTTGCGGTGCCCGGGCTTGTGCTGATCTGGCGCGGTTACCGGCTCGCTTCCTGCCACTGTCGGTCCTTCCCTCGCGATCGGATCTCCGGTTAGTCTGGCACGCCCCGCGCCGGGCCCGGTGCGGGGTCCGACCTGATGGTGGGTGTCGAGCGGGGGAGCCGCGCTCCCCGCCCCGCCGGTCGCCGCCGGGCCCGTCGCGCCGGCCCGGCCGGCGCATCCGGGCCGAAGGACCCCCTCCCGGCCGGGCGGATCGGCACTACCGGCGTCGCGGAGCGTCGACCACACTGCCTCCGGTAGCGTTCTGACGTACACCTTGATTGTCTTTTTGAGGGGGACTGCGGTGCGAGTGACCGGTACGGGACATGCCAGCATGCGGATCGACACGGCCGCGGGCAGCATCCTGTGCGACCCGTGGGTCAATCCGGCCTACTTCGCCTCGTGGTTCCCCTTCCCCGACAATTCCCTGCTCGACTGGGAGACCCTGGGTCAGGTCGACTACCTGTACGTCTCGCACCTGCACCGGGACCACTTCGACGCGAAGCACCTGCGTGACTTCGTCTCGAAGGAGGCGACCGTCCTGCTGCCCGAGTTCCCCACCTCGGAGATGGAGGACGAGCTGCGGGCGCTGGGCTTCACCAAGTTCCTCCGGGCGCCCAACGAGCAGGTCGTGGAGCTGGACGGCGGCCTGAAGATCATGATCCAGGCGTTGACCAGCCCGACCGACGGCCCGATCGGTGACTCCTCGCTCTGGGTGGAGTACGACGGCGTCCGGCTGCTCAACCAGAACGACGCCCGGCCGACCGACCTGAGCGTCTTCGCCGACCTGGGCCACGTGCACGCGCACCTGCTCCAGTTCTCCGGCGCGATCTGGTACCCGATGGTCTACGAGCTGCCGCAGTCGGCGAAGACCGCGTTCGGCAAGCAGAAGCGGGACCGGCAGTTCGACCGCACCTGGCGCTACATCGACGACCTGAAGGCCGACCACGTCTTCCCGATCGCCGGCCCGCCGTGCTTCCTGGACGACGCGCTGTGGCAGTTCAACGACATCCACGGCGACGAGGGCAACATCTTCCCCGACCAGTCCGTGTTCCTGGCCGAGTACGCGAAGGTCGGCGGCACCAACGGCATCGTGCTGCTGCCCGGCAGCGTCGCCGAGGTGACCACCTCCGGCGCGACCACCACCCACCCGGTGCCGGTGGCGGAGTTCTTCGCGGACAAGGTGGCCCACCTGGCGGAGATGCGGGAGCGCAAGCGCCCGATCATCGAGGCGGAGAAGGCGTCCTGGCGGCACCCCGAGGTGGACGTGCTCGGCGAGATGAAGCGTCGGATCGAGCCGTTGCTGGACGAGTCGATCTACCTGGCCAAGGGGGTCGGCGGTCCGGTCCGCTTCGACCTGGTCGGCTACGACGGTGAGTCGGTCGAGTCGATCGTGGTGGACTTCCCGGGCAAGGAGGTCCGGCCGTACGCGGACGAGAAGGTCCGGTACCGGTTCCGTACCGAGCGGTCGCTGATCGAGCACCTGCTGCACATCGGCGAGGTGGACTGGGTCAACTCGCTCTTCCTGTCCTGCCGCTTCTCGGCGGCCCGGATCGGCCAGTACAACGAGTTCGTCTACGCCTTCTTCAAGTGCCTGTCCGAGGAGCGCCTCCAGTACGCCGAGGGCTGGTACGACGAGCACGAGCGGAGCACCGACGCCGAGGACGTCACCCTGGGTGACTGGGTGGTGCAGCGCCGCTGCCCGCACCTGAAGGCGGACCTGACCCGGTTCGGCATCGTCGACGGCGACCAGCTCACCTGCCAGCTCCACGGCTGGAAGTTCGACCTGCCGTCCGGTCGCTGCCTCACCAGCGTCGGCCACAAGGTCCGCGCCCACCGGGTGGACGCCGACACCCCCGCCCCGGCGGTCACCTCCTGACCTCCTGACATTCCGGCCGGCGCCGCCCCGACCACGGCGGTCGTGGCGGTGGTGGCACCGGCCGCGAAAGCCAGCGCGACGAACCCGGCGAGCCGCCGGGGTCAGCGGCCCAGGTCGGCGAGGATCCGCCGGGCGGCGTTGTGCCCAGCCGCGCCGATCACGCTGCCCGCCGGGTGGCAGCCGGCGCTGCCGGCGTACACGCCGTCGATCCCGGTGGCGTACGGCATCCGGTCGGTGAACGACACGGTGTTGTCGACGTGGTGGATGTGCCCGCCGGTGATGCCGAAGTGCGCCTCGATGCCCGGCGGGGGCAGCGGCACCGCGTCGGCGATCAGGTCGCCGGTGCCCGGTGCGTACCGCTCGCAGATGGCGACCAGCTTCTCCACGTAGCCGGGCAGCGCCTCGGCCCAGGTGGTGCCGGCCAGCTCGTAGGGCACCGACTGGACGAACAGCGCCGAGGAGTGGTGCCCGGCCGGGTCGGACAACGACGGGTCGACGGTGGTGTGCAGGTACCACTCGATGGTCGGCTCTGCCGGCAGCCGCCCGGCCCGCACGTCCGCCCACATCGCGCGCAGCGCCGTCATCGGCGGCTCGCCGCCGTCGCCCACCAGCGACGCCGAGCCGGGGAGCAGGTGGATGGTGGAGCCGAACGGGCTCGGCGCGCCGGCCGGCAGGCAGGAGAAGCGGGGCAGCCCGGTCAGTGCCAGGTTGAGCTTGAGGGTGGTGCCGGGGCGGCGGACCGCCGCCATCCGCGCGCCGAGCGGGGCCGGCAGCGCGCCGTCGGGCAGCAGGTCGATCAGCCGGTACGGGTCACAGGCCCCGAGCACCACCTGCGCGGCGACCTGCCGGCCGTCGGCCAGGACCACCCCGCTGGCCGCGCCACCGTCCAGGGTGACCGCGCGCACCGGCGTACCGGTGCGGATCCTGGCCCCGGCGGCGCGGGCGGCCTCGGCGAAGGTCCGGGAGACGGTGCCCATGCCGCCCTCGGCGATCATCCAGGTGCCGTCCGAGCCGGGCAGCCGGCACATGTTGTGCACCAGGAAGTTGTGGCCGGTGCCCGGGTCGTCCGGGCCGGCGTTCAGGCCGGACAGCCCGTCGGTGACCGCGTACATGCTGACCAGCAGCTCGGAGCGGAAGTCGAAGCGGGCCAGGTAGTCGGCGACGGAGCCAGCCACCAGGTCGACGAAGACCTGCCGCAGGGCGGGACGGACGTACCGTTCGGCGGTCTGTTCCACCGGCAGCGGCTCGGCCAGCCAGGCCGGGGCCAGGTCCGCCCGGAGCTGGGCCAGCTCGGCCTGGAGCGCGTCGTCGGCGGCCACGTCGGCGGGGGAGAAGAACTCCGTGAGCTGCCGCCGGGTGGCGGCGGTGTCGCTGCCGAAGAGCAGGTACGGCGCGCCGAGCCCGCCCGGGGTGGGCAGGAAGTAGTGCGGGTCGCGGCGCAGCACCGGAATGCGCACGTCGAGGGTGGCGAGCAGCTCCGGCGGCATCAGCCCCAGCAGGTACGACCCGGTGGAGTGACGCAGCTCGGGCACCTTGGGGAACGGGTTCTCGGTGCGGGTCGCCCCGCCGATCACCTCCGCCGCCTCCAGCACCAGCACGTCCAGCCCGGCGCGGGCCAGCAGGACGGCGGAGACCAGCCCGTTGTGACCGGACCCGACGATCACCACGTCGGCGCGGGACGGCAGCTCACTCGCATCGCTCATGCCCGGGCAGCCTAGTACCGTCCGCGCCCTCGCGGGGCCGCCTTCCGGGCCGGCTGTCCGCTGCCGTCCCGACGACGGTACGGCGGGACCGCCAGCGGGACAGGGCGAGGGTGGCGGAGTAGCCGGCCAGCACGATCACGTGGAACAGGTAGAGCCAGAGCAGCACCGCCACGCCGGCCCCGATCGGGTCGAAGCCGCCGAACGGCGTGCCCAGGTCGAGCGGCAGGGAGGCGAAGAGCACGAAGCCGTGCAGGAAGCCGGCGAGGTTGGCGGCGGTGAACGAGCCGACCGCGAGGGTCGACAGCCAGTCCGGGGAGGCCGGCCCGACCACCCGGAACACCCACATCAGCACCGGGGTCAGCACCAGCCAGACCGCCAGGAACGACAGCACGATGCCGAGCGCGCCGGTCCAGCCGCCCTGCCGGACCAGCCGGGTGGTGGTGGGAAGCGCGATGAGGATGGACAGCACCAGGGCCGGGGCGGGGGCGAGCAGTGGCAGCAGCAGCAGTCGGCCCCGCCAGCCGACCAGTGACTCGCCGGTGTGTGACGCGGCCACCGAGACGAACGCCCGGCGCAGTCCTTCTCCGTACAGGGAGGCGGGTAGCAGGGAGGCGAGGGCGAGCAGCGGGGTCAGCCGGACCCCGGCCGCGACGAGTGCGTCCACGGCGGCGGGTGCGCCGATCGCGTCGGGGAGCGTGTCGACCGCGTAGGAGGTGAGCCGGCGGACCCGGTCGCCCCCGGCGACCAGCGAGGTGAGCCAGATCGCCAGCAGGGCTACCGGGACCACGGCGATCGCTCCGTAGAAGGTGATCGCGGCGGCGTGCAGGGACAGGTCACGGCCGCGTACCGGTCGGAACGCGGCGTCGGTGATCCGTCTCGTCCGCTGCCAGGCGTTGCCCATCGTGCCTCTGTTCCCCCTCGAAGCTCCGCGCACGCACTACCATCCCGCGACATGGACGCGCTCACCACCGAACGCCTGATCCTGCGGAACTGGACGGACTCCCCGGCCGACCTGGCCCGGATCTTCGACATCTACTCCCGCAACGAGGTGGTGCGCTGGCTCGGCACGGCCCCCGGCCTGCCGTTGACCGAGCCGGCGCAGGCGGCGGACCGGCTGGCCGTCTGGCGGGCCCGGCACGCCGACCACGGCGACCGGTACGGCACCTGGGCGGTCGAGGCGCGGGACCGCGGGATCGTGGTCGGCACCGTCCTGCTCAGGCCGCTGCCCGGCCGGGACGAGGACGTGCCCACCGACGACATCGAGGTCGGCTGGCACCTGCACCCGGACTCGTGGGGCCACGGGTACGCCACCGAGGCGGCCCGCGTGCTGGTGGACCGGGAACTCGCCACCGGCACCCCCGAGGTGTACGCGGTGGTCTCGCCCGGCAACGACGCGTCGATGGCGGTGGCCCGCCGGCTCGGCATGACCCAGGTGGGCCGGCGTACCGACTGGTACGGCGGCGAGGAGCTGGAGACCTTCGTCCGCCGCGCCTGATCGACTCCGTTTCGCCGAAATGGGGGTGTCCAGTCCGGGTAAACACCCCCACCTCGGCGATCTGGTGTGGATCATCCGGGTGGCCGGAAGGCGGAGCGCCCCTGGTGGGCGGGGTGGGTTGAGGCTCCCAGCCGACCCACAGCGCCGCCGGGGCAGAATGGCCGGGTGACAACTCCCCGCGACCTCGTCCTGCTCGGCTCGACAGGATCGATCGGCACCCAGGCCGTCGACATCGTGAAACGCAACCCGGACCGGTTCCGGGTGGTGGCGCTCGGTGCCGGTGGCGGCAACGTGGCGCTGCTCGCCGCGCAGGCCCTGGAGCTGGGCGTCGAGGCGGTCGGGGTGGCCAGGGCGTCCGCCGCGCAGGACCTCCAGCTCGCCTTCTACGCCGAGGCGAGCCGGCGCGGTTGGGCCACCGGGGACTTCAAGCTGCCGAAGATCGTCGCCGGCCCGGACGCCATGACCGAGCTGGCCGAGTGGCCCTGCGACGTGGTCCTCAACGGGGTGGTGGGGTCGCTCGGGCTCGCGCCGACGCTGGCCGCGCTGCGCGCCGGTCGTACCCTCGCCCTGGCCAACAAGGAGTCGCTGGTGGCCGGCGGCCCGCTGGTCAGGGCCGCGGTGACGCGGCCGGGGCAGATCGTGCCGGTCGACTCGGAGCACTCGGCGCTGGCCCAGTGCCTGCGCGGCGGGACGCGCGGCGAGGTGCGGCGGCTGGTCGTCACCGCCAGCGGCGGGCCGTTCCGGGGACGGCGGCGCGACGAGCTGACCGGGGTCACCCCCGAGCAGGCCCTCGCCCACCCCACCTGGAACATGGGGCCGGTCGTCACGATCAACTCGGCCACCATGGTCAACAAGGCGCTGGAGGTGATCGAGGCGCACGAGCTGTTCGCCGTGCCCTACGCCGACATCACCGTGATGGTGCACCCCCAGTCGGTGATCCACTCGATGGTCGAGTTCGTCGACGGCTCCACCCTCGCCCAGGCCAGCCCGCCGGACATGCGACTGCCCATCGCGCTCGGCATCGGCTGGCCCGACCGGGTGCCCGGGGCCGCCCCGGCCGTCGACTGGACGGCCGCCCACACCTGGGAGTTCACCCCGCTGGACGACGCGGCGTTCCCGGCGGTGGCGCTGGCCAAGGCGGCCGGCGAGGCCGGCTGCTGCCGCCCGGCGGTCTACAACGCGGCGAACGAGGAGTGCGTCGCGGCGTTCGTCGCCGGCCGGCTGCCCTTCCTCGGGATCGTCGACACCCTCCGGCGGGTGCTGGAGGAGGCTCCCGATTTCGGCGAACCAGGTACCGTCGAGGACGTGCTCGCCGCCGAATCGTGGGCGCGCGCGCACGCGCAGGAGATCATCTCGGGGTCGGGGAAGGAAGCCTGATGCTCTATCTGCTCGGGGTGGTGGTGATCGCCCTGGCGATCCTCGTCTCGGTGAGCCTGCACGAGGCCGGTCACATGCTGACCGCCAAGGCGTTCGGGATGAAGGTCACCCGCTACTTCGTCGGCTTCGGCCCGACGATCTGGTCGTTCCGCCGGGGGGAGACCGAGTACGGCCTCAAGGCCATCCCGCTCGGCGGCTTCTGCAAGATCGTCGGCATGACGCCGCAGGACGACGACGTCGAGCCGGGCGACGAGCAGCGGGCCATGTGGCGCTACCCGGTCTGGAAGCGGACGATCGTGATGTCCGCCGGCTCGGTCACCCACTTCGCCCTCGCCGTCATCGCGATCTGGCTGGCCGCCATGTTCATGGGCCTGCCCAACAAGAACATCCCCAACCCGCTGCCGGCGCACGTCAAGGTCGTCGACTGCGTCGTCCCCACCGACGTCCAGCGCGAGTGCGCCCCGGGCGACCCGGTGAGCCCCGCCAAGCAGGCCGGGCTGCGCGACGACGACAAGATCATCGCGGTGAACGGGGTCTCCGTCGCCGACTACACCGCGCTGGTCAAGACCGTCCGCGAGCTGCCGGTGGGCAAGCCGGCCACGATCAGCTACGAGCGTGACGGCGTCCCCGGTCAGGTCCAGGCCGACCTCGCCGCCGTGCAGCGCAAGCCGCTGGACGACCCGAACGGCGCCCCGGCCACCGTCGCCGCCCTCGGCGTCGCCGGCCCGATGCTCCCGCCCGGCGTCCCGGCCACCGTCACGTACGGCCCGGTCGAGGCGATCCCGGCCACCGCCGGCTACACCAAGGACCTGGCCGTCGGCACCTACCAGGCGCTCAAGCGGATCCCCGACAAGGTCCCCGCCCTGTGGACCGCCGTCACCGGCGGCGAACGGGACAAGGACACCCCGATCAGCGTGGTCGGCGCCAGCCGGCTCGGCGGCGAGGCGCTGGAGAACGGCGTCTGGCAGATGCTGGTGCTGCTGTTCATCTCGCTGAACTTCTTCGTCGGCGTGTTCAACCTGCTGCCGTTGCTGCCGCTCGACGGCGGCCACATCGCCATCGCCTGGTTCGAACGGTCCCGCTCCTGGCTGTACGCCAAGATCGGCCGGCGCGACCCGGGTCGGGTCGACTACCTCAAGCTCATGCCCCTCACGTACGCGGTGATCCTGATCGGTGGCGCGTTCACGCTGCTCACCGCCACCGCGGACATCATCAACCCGATCACGCTCTTCACAAGGTGAGTGCTGAAGTGACCGCTGTCAGTCTCGGTATGCCCGCCGTGCCGCCCCCGCCGCTCGCCCCGCGCCGGGCCAGCCGCCAGATCATGGTCGGCTCGGTGCCGGTTGGTGGGGGTGCGCCGGTGTCGGTGCAGTCGATGACCACCACCCTCACCTCCGACGTCAACGCCACCCTCCAACAGATCGCCGAGCTGACCGCGTCCGGCTGCCAGATCGTCCGGGTCGCCGTGCCCAGCCAGGACGACGTGGAGGCGCTGCCGGCGATCGCCAAGAAGTCACAGATCCCGGTCATCGCCGACATCCACTTCCAGCCGAAGTACGTCTTCGCCGCGATCGACGCCGGCTGCGCGGCGGTCCGGGTCAACCCGGGCAACATCCGGCAGTTCGACGACAAGGTCAAGGAGATCGCCGCCGCCGCGTCCGCCGCCGGTACGCCGATTCGGATCGGCGTCAACGCCGGCTCACTGGACAAGCGACTGCTGGCCAAGTACGGCAAGGCCACCGCCGAGGCGCTGGTCGAGTCGGCCCTGTGGGAGTGCTCGCTGTTCGAGGAGCACGGCTTCCGGGACATCAAGATCTCGGTCAAGCACAACGACCCGGTGGTGATGATCCGGGCGTACCGCCAACTCGCCGAGCAGTGCGACTACCCGCTGCACCTAGGCGTGACCGAGGCCGGCCCGGCGTTCCAGGGCACCATCAAGTCGGCGGTCGCCTTCGGCGCGCTGCTGGCCGAGGGGATCGGCGACACCATCCGGGTCTCGCTGTCCGCCCCGCCGGTCGAGGAGATCAAGGTCGGCAACCAGATCCTGGAGTCGCTGGGCCTGCGCGAGCGGGGCTTGGAGATCGTCTCCTGCCCGTCCTGCGGCCGGGCCCAGGTGGACGTCTACAAGCTCGCCGAGGAGGTCACCGCCGGCCTGGAGGGGCTACCGGTGCCGCTGCGGGTGGCCGTGATGGGCTGCGTGGTGAACGGCCCGGGTGAGGCCCGCGAGGCCGACCTCGGCGTCGCCTCCGGCAACGGCAAGGGGCAGATCTTCGTCAAGGGGCAGGTCGTCAAGACCGTCCCCGAGGCGCGGATCGTGGAGACGCTGATCGAGGAGGCGCTGCGGATCGCCGACGAGATGGGCGCGGAGCTTCCCGAGGAGCTGCGCGGCCTCGTCCCCGGCGCCACGGTCACCGTGCACTGACCCGTGCACTGACCCGTGCGCTGACGCGCGGTCGGAAAGGGCGGCCTTCCCCGAGGGGAGGGCCGCCCTTTCCGGGTACCGGGCCGCTGGCGGTCACTCGGATTCGGCGAGGATCGCGTACAGCTTGCGGCGGGTCTCGTCGAGCACCTGGGCGGCGCGTTCCCGCTGGTCGTCGGTGCCGGTCATCATCACCTGCCGTAGCGCGGACATGGCCTGCGTCCCGGCGTCCCGGATGTCGTGCCAGCTATTGACGGTGTCCTCGGCGAACTCCGCCCAGGGCGGGGTCTGCGCCGCCGTCGCGGCCTCCTCCCGACCGGTGTCGGTCAGGTCGAACCGCTTGCGCCCGCCGCCGGACGGGTCGGTGCTGGCGGCGATGACCCCCTCGTCCTCCAGCAACTGGAGGGTCGGGTAGATCGAGCCAGGGCTGGGCCGCCAGGCGCCGCCGGTGCGGGAGTCGATCTCCTGGATCATCTCGTAGCCGTGCATCGGCCGCTCGGTGAGCAGGGCCAGCACGGCGCCCCGGACGTTCGGTCGGCGTCCCCGGCCCCGCCCGCGACCACCCCGGCCGCCGCCCCAGCCCCCGTGCCCGTGCGGGCCCGGCGGTACGGGCGGGAAGCCGAAGCCGCGTCGACGGGCCTCGTGCATCGCGTGGATCTGTCGGTGGAATCCCATTCTGTCTTCCTTCCGGTAACTGTCGCTGATGCATCAACGATATATCGCCAACGTGTCGCCGACAAGTATCTCGCAGTGCCCGCCGCCTACGCGCTGCGCCGCCACCGGCGGTCCCTGGGCGGGCCTGGGCGGTCCCAGGCGGTCCCTGGGCGGTCCCAGGCGGTCCCTGGGCGGTCCCAGGCGGTCCCTGGGCGGTCCCTGGGCGGTGCCGTCGTGCGGTGCCGTCGTGCGGTGCCGTCGTGCGGTGCCTGAGGGCGGGGGCACTCGGCGGGCCCTCGGGCGGTGCCGGGGCCTACGGACGGCCGGGGGCGTGGTGGCGGGCAAGCCGATGCCGGTCGGTCGCGGTCTGCGCCGGTCGGCCGGCGGGCCCCCGCCCTCATCTGGCAGGCTGGTAAGCGTGCTGACGGTGCCGGTACGTCAACTGGGGGAGTCGGAGCGCCGCGCGGTCGAGCGGCTGCTCGACCTCGACCCGTTCGCGGGCGCGCAGGTCGCCGAGCGGGTCGCCGCCCGGGGGCTGGCCTGGTGGCGGGCGGAGGGCCGGATCCTGGGCTACGGCACCCGCCGCAACCTGGAGTCGATCTGCTGGCTCGGCGGCAACCTCACCCCCGTGCTCGCCACCGACTCGGCGGTCGCCGCCTTCGCCGAGCAGCTCTCCGCCGAGGAGCGGCTCTGCTCGTCCATCGTCGGGCGCGCCGACGCGGTGCTCGGCCTCTGGGACCGGCTCGCCGACCACTGGGGCCCGGCTCGGGACGTCCGTCCCAACCAGCCGCTGCTGGCCACCGACGCGCTGCCCCGGGTGGCGACCGACCCGGAGGTGCGTCGGGTCGGTGCCGGCGAGGTGGACCGGCTCTTCCCGGCGGCTGTCGCCATGTACACCGAGGAGGTCGGCGTCTCGCCGCTGGCCGAGGACGGCGGCCGGGCCTACCGCCGCCGGGTCGAGGACCTGGTCCGGGCGGGCCGGGCGTACGCCCGCTTCGTCGACGGGGTGGTCGTGTTCAAGGCCGAGCTGGCGGTGGTGACCCAGCGCACCGCCCAGGTACAGGGGGTCTGGGTGGCCCCCGAGTGGCGGGGGCGGGGGATCGCCACCGCCGCGATGGCCGCCGTGGTACGGGACGCGCTGGTCCGGGTCGCGCCGACGGTGAGCCTCTACGTCAACGACTTCAACCTGCCCGCCCGCCGGGTCTACGAGCGGTGCGGCTTCCGCCCAGTCGGCACCCTAGCCACCATCCTCTTCTAACCCCACCCCACCCCACCCCTCCCCCACCCACCCTCCCCCCACCCCCCGTGTACCTCCGCGGTGATCAAGAGGTTTCTGTCAGTGGGAAGGCACCCCGATGACAGAAACCTCTTGATCACCGCGCGGAGTTCCTGGGGTGTCGCGGTGGGGGGCGGAAAATGTGTTGAGCGGACGCGGCCGGAAGACCAGGCTGGGGGTACCGCCACCCCGAGTCCGGAGGAATCTGCATGCGCCTGCTCCGTGATCTCTGGGCCTCCGCGCCCCGCCGCGTGGCGGTCGTGGTCCTGCTGGTCGTACTCGGTGCCGCCGGCCAGGCCGCCGCGTCGGCGGTCGCCGGACCGGTGCTGGTGCACCGCTCCGCCGGCTGGTTCACCGCGCTGGTCGTGGCGCTGGTCGTCGCCGTCCTCACCGACATGGTCGTCGGGCTGCTGATGGCCGGTGTCACCGCCGACTGGTCCGCCGACGTGCGCCGCCGGCTGTGCCGGATCGCCCTCGGGCAGGACCTGCCCACCCTGGAGACCACCCCGGTCGGCGAACTGCTCGACCGGATCGACAACGACGTCTACCAGGTCGCCTCCGAGCTGCGGAACACCGGCGTCCGGCTCTTCCAGGGGCTGATGATCTGCCTGCTCGCCACGGTCAGCGCCCTGTTCGTCTGGTGGCCGGCCGGCGTCACCATGGTGCTGCTCACCGCGCTGCTCGGGGTACTGCTGCGCCGCCCCACCGCCGCCATCGCCCCGGCCCGGATGGCCGAGGAGGAAGCCTGGTCCGACCTCGCCGCGGTGATGGAGGAGGCGGTGCACGGCCAGGACGACGTACGGACCAGCCTCGCCCAGCCGTACGTGCTGCGCCTCTACGCCCGACGGGCCGCCGAGGTGCTGGCCCGCTGCCGGCGGGTCTTCGTCATGTCGGCCCGGGTCACCAGCGTCGCCGCTGGCACCATCCGGGTCGGCATCGCCGCGGTGGTGCTCGCCGGAGCCTGGGCGCTGGCCACCGGCCGGGTCGACGGCGCCCGGCTGACCGCGATCTGGCTGCTCGCGCTGAGCTTCGGCGCCACCGTCGAGCACATCGCCCGCTGGGTGCCGCACCTGCAGTACGCGCTCGGCGCCTGGGCCCGGGTGCAACTCCTCTCCGACTCCCGGCAGGAGCCCTCCGGCGGGGCCACCCCCACCGACGGGGACCTGACCATCCAGGGGCTCACCTTCCACTACCCGGCCACCGGGGACGGCGAGCGGAAGCCGGCGCTGTGCGACGTCCGGCTCAACTTCGCCCGGGGACGGTCGTACGCCCTGGTCGGGCGCACCGGTTCGGGCAAGTCGACGCTGGCCAAGGTGCTCACCCGGGCGGTCGAGGTGCCGAGCGGCACCGTCCTGCTCGGCGACACAGACCTGTGCGACCTGGACGTCGAGGAGCTGCGCCGGTGGATCGCCGTGGTGCCGCAGCGTACCGAGATCCTGGCCGGCACCCTCGCCGAGAACGTCGCCCTGTTCGACCCGGAGCTGCTCGACGACGCCAGCCGGGCACTGGAGGAGTTGGGGCTCGCCGGCTGGATCGCGGAGCTTCCGGACGGCGTACGGACCCGGCTGGGCGACGGCGGGCACGTGCTGTCCGCCGGGCAGGAGCAGCTCGTGGCGTTCGCCCGGATCCTGGTCCGCGACCCGCACGTGGTGATCCTCGACGAGGCCACCGCCCGGCTCGACCCGGTCACCGAGATCCGGGTACGGGAAGCCACCGAACGACTGCTCACCGACCGGATCGGCATCGTCATCGCGCACCGGCTCTCCTCGGTGCAGCGCTGCGACGAGGTGGTGGTGATGGCCGACGGCGCGGTGCTGGAGGCCGGGCCGCTGCGCTCCTCGGCCCGCTTCGCCGAGCTGCTCGCGACCAGCCACGCCGCCGCGTACGCCCCGATCGGCGGTGCCCCGGCCCGGGGCGGGGTGGACCTGCTCGACGGGCCGGGGGAGCCGTGGCCGGACGCCGACGAGCTTCCCCGACCCGGACCCGCCGGGCACCCGGAGGCGGACGCGCCGGTGGCGCAGCGGACGGCGGTGGCCGTACCGACGGTCGACCCGCCACCGCTGCCGCCGGCCGCCCCGGCCCGGACCATGCGGGAGATCCTGCGGCTGGGCACCAACGATCCCCGGTACGGCCTGGTCTCGGTCGGGATCTTCATGGTGATGACGGTGCTCGGCCTGGACGGCGCGGTGCTGCCCTGGCTCTGGGCGGACGTGGTCGACGGCGGCAGCCCCTGGCTGCCGGCGATCGGCATCGCCGCGGCGATGCTGGTCATCCTGCCGCTGCCGTACTGGACGAACCTGTGGTTCCCGCAGTGGTGGGTGCGGCAGATGCTGCGGATGAGCCTGCGCCTGGTGCACGGGCAGACCGGCCCCCGCCGGACCAGCGCGCACACTCCGGCGGAGGTGGTGGCCCAGAGCGGCGACACCGAACGGGTGGTGCAGCTCGCCGACAACCTGATGGACCAGCTCATCGCCCTGGTGGTCATGGTGAGCATGACGCTGGTGACGGGCAGCTTCGTCCCGGCGCTGTTCTTCCTCGGCACGATGGCCGTCTCCGGGCTCGCCGCCACCCTGTACGGCCCCGGGCTGGAACGCTCCGCCCGGGGCACCGTCGCGGCCCGGGCGGCCTTCGCCACCGCGCTGGTCTCCGCGCTGTCGGCGGCCCGGACGGTGAAACTGGCCGGCGCGACCCGGCCGGTGCTCGCCCACCTCTCCGCGCTGGACCTGGTCCGCAGCGACCGGCAGCGGCGGGAGATCTCGGTGCAGGTCTGGGCCCGGTCCACCCCGTCGGTGGTCAGCGGGCTGCTGCCGATCGGCGCCTGGGCGCTCTACCTGGCCGGCGGGCTCTCCGGGGGCGCCACCCTGGTGGCCGTCTCCACTCTCGGCGCGGCCCGCTGGTTCGCCTGGACGACCGCGTCGCTGGTCTCGCACTACCCGTCGGCGCGGGTCTGGACCCGCCGGACGGTGGCGATGGCCGGGGTCGGGACGTACTCGGCGGAGGTGCCCGGGGTGGACCTGGTCGCCGGCACCGCGCCCGCGCCGGAGCCGCCGCCGCGCCGCCCGCTGCGCCGGCTGGAGCTGGCCGGGTTCGGGGCGGTGCACTCCGACGGCATGCTGGCCGTACGGGACGTCGACCTGACCGTCGAGCGCGGCCAACTGGTGCTGGTGGTCGGGCCGGTCGGGTCCGGCAAGTCGTCGCTGCTGCGGGCGCTGGCCGGGATCGTGCACCACACCGGCGAGCTGCGCTGGAACGGCGAGCCGGTGGTCGAGCCGGAGCTGTTCCTGCGTCCTCAGCAGGTCGGCTACGTCGGCCAGCTACCCCGGGTGCTCTCCGGTACGGTCGCCGACAACATCGCCCTCGGCCACGACGTGGACGCCGCCGGGGCGGTGACGACCGCCCAACTCGAACACGACCTGGCCGCCGCCGGGGGCGGGCTGGGGCTGCTCATCGGCCACAAGGGCACCCGGCTCTCGGGTGGGCAGTTGCAGCGGCTGGCGCTGGCCCGGGCGCTCGCGCCGCGTACCGAACTGCTGGTCGCCGACGACGTGTCGTCCGCGCTGGACGTCACCACGGAGCTGGCGCTCTGGGCCGCGCTCCGCGAGCACGGGGTGACCGTGGTCGGCTCCACGTCGAAGCGGGCGGCGCTGGTCCGCGCCGACCACGTGGTGGTGCTCCGCGACGGCCGGGTCGCCGCCCAGGGCCCGTGGCGTGAGCTGGAGAACCACTGGGGGCACCTGGCCGGCTGATCCGCCTCGGCCGGCGCGGCTGCCGGCTCGATCCACCGGCTGACGTGCGTGCCTGGCGGGGGCGTGCGGACAGCCGTCGGCCGCACCGGCCGGCGGCTGACCGTGGCCGCCGGCCGGTGCGGCCCGGCTTGAGCGGGTCGGGGCGCGAGGGCGAGGAGTCAGGCGGGCGGTACGAGCAGGCCCGCCGGCACCTCCTCGACGGGCTGCGGGGCGCGGCCGTCAGAAGGCGCGGGCGTACTGGTCGGGCCAGTCGGGGGTGGCGCCCAGTTTGGCGGCGGCGCGACGCGGCCAGTACGGGTCGCGCAGCAGTTCGCGGCCCAGCAGCACCAGGTCGGCCTCGCCGGTGGCGACGATCTGCTCGGCCTGCTCCGGCTCGACGATCAGGCCGACCGCACCGGTCGGCACGCCCGCCTCGCGGCGGATCCGCGCGGCCAGCGGCACCTGGTAGCGCGGGCCGACCGGGATGACCGCCCCGGCCGAGGCCCCACCGGAGGAGGCGTCCACCAGGTCCACTCCGGCCGCGGCCAGCTCGGCGGCGAGGACCACGCTGTCCGCCACCGTCCAGCCGCCGTCGACCCAGTCGGTGGCCGAGATCCGGGCGAGCACCGGCACCCGCTCCCCGACGGCGGCGCGGACCGCCCGGGCCACCTCCAGGGTGAGCCGCATCCGGGCGGCCCGGTCGCCGCCGTAGCCGTCGGTGCGCTGGTTGGTCAGCGGGGACAGGAACTCGTGCAGCAGGTAGCCGTGCGCGGCGTGGATCTCCACGGCGGCGAAGCCGGCGTCGCGGGCCCGGCCGGCGGCGGTGGCGAAGGCCGACACCACGGCGGCGATCCCGGCCGGGTCCAGCGCGGACGGCTGCCGGTAATCGGGGAGGAAAGGCGCGTCGCTCGGTCCGACCGGCGTCCAGCCGCCCTCGGTGTCGGGCACGCCGCCCCGCCGCTCGGCCCAGGGCCGGTGGGTGCTGGCCTTGAACCCGGCGTGCGCGAGCTGCACGGCCGGCACCGCCCCCTGACCGGCGACGAACGCGGTGATCGGACGCCAGGCGTCCACCTGCGCGTCGGACCAGATCCCGGTGTCCTGAGGGCTGATCCGCCCCTCGGGGACGACCGCGGTGGCCTCGGTGAGGATCAGACCGGCGCCGCCGACGGCCCGGGATCCGAGGTGCACCCGGTGCCAGTCGGTGGGCAGGCCGTCCGGGCCGGCGCTGTACTGGCACATCGGGGCGAGGGCGATCCGGTTGGGCAGCGTGACGCCGCGCAGGGCGAGCGGGGTGAACAGGGCACTCATGCGGTGATCCTCCGGTACGGGAGCGGAACGGGCCGGTGCGGGGGAGAACCGGCCGAACCCCGGCCCGCGCCGTGCGGAGGTCGGGGCCGTGCGGGGCGGTTCGGGCCGTGCGGTGGTCGGGGCCGTGCGGGGCGGTCCGGGCCGTGCGGTGGTCGGGGCCGTGCGGGGCGGTCCGGGCCGTGCGGTGGTCCGGGCCGTGCGGAGGTCGGGGCTGGCGGGGGTTCGGGGTGTGGAGTGGTTCGGGTGCGTTTCTTGTCGCTCCGACGACAAGAAACGCACCCGGAGGCGGCGGCTCAGGCGGGGGCGGGAGTCAGGTCTTCCCGTCGGGTCGGCCGGTCGGCCTCGTCGGCGTCGGTCAGGTCCTGCCGGCCGGCGGCGTCGTACGCGGCGCGGTCCAGGGTGCCCTCGCGGGCGGCCACGATGGTCGGGACGAGGGCCTGCCCGGCCACGTTGGTGGCGGTGCGGATCATGTCCAGGATCGGGTCGATCGCCAGCAGCAGGCCGGCACCGGCCAGCGGCAGGCCCAGCGTGCTCAGGGTCAGGGTGAGCATCACGATCGCGCCGGTCAGGCCGGCGGTGGCCGCCGAGCCGACCACCGAGACGAACGCGATCAGCAGATAGTCGCCGACGCCGAGGTCCACCCCGAAGACCTGCGCCACGAAGATCGCCGCCAACGCCGGGTAGATCGCGGCGCAGCCGTCCATCTTCGTGGTCGCGCCGAACGGGACCGCGAAGGAGGCGTACTCGCGGGGGACGCCGAGGCGCTCGACGGAGCGCTGGGTCACCGGCATGGTGCCCACCGAGGAGCGGGAGACGAACGCCAGCTCGATCGCCGGCCAGGCGCCGGCGAAGAAGCGCAGCGGGTTGAGCCGGCCGGCCGCCACCAGCAGCAGCGGGTAGACCACGAACAGCACGATCGCGCAGCCGACGTAGACGGCGGTGGTGAACCGCGCCAGCGGGGCCAGCAGGTCCCAGCCGTACGAGGCGACCGCGTGGCCGATCAGGCCGAGGGTGCCGATCGGGGCGAGCCGGATCACCCACCACAGGGCCTTCTGCACGATGCTCAGCACCGCGCGGTTGAGGTCGACGAACGGCTCGGCGGCCTGGCCGACCAGCAGCGCGGCGGCCCCGACCACCAGGGCGAGGAAGACGATCTGGAGGACGTTGCCGTCGACGAACGCGCCGACCGGGTTGGTCGGGACGACGCCGGTGAGGAAGTCGGTCCACGAGCCGGTGGTCTTCGGCGGCGTCGCGTTGCCGACGTCCAGGGTCACTCCCCGGCCGGGGTCGGTGAGCAGGCCGATGCCGATGCCGACGCTCACCGCGATCAGGGCGGTGACGCCGAACCAGAGCAGCGTCTTCAGCGCCAGCCGGGCGGCGTTGGCGACGCCGCGCAGGCTGACCACGCTGACCACGATGGCGGTGAAGACCAGCGGGGGTACGGCCAGCTTGAGCAACTGGACGAAGAGCCCGCCGACGGTGTCGAGGGTGCTGGCCAGCCAGCTCAGGTCGTTGGCGCGGGCGAGGAAGCCCAGCGCCACGCCGAGTACCAGGCCGAGCAGGATCTGTACGGAGAAGGGGATCTTGCGCAGGGCGGAGGCCATGAGGGTGTCCAGGTCTGGTGGAGGTGAACGGGGCAGCGTCAGGAGCGCGGCTGCGCCGGACAGATGCCGCTGGCCTGCCGTCGGAGGTCGACGTACAGGCGCACGGTGAGGTGCCAGACGTTGGTCATCGCCTGCCGACGCTACTCCCGGCCGAACGACAGGTGGAAGGAGTGCATGGCGTGAGGCTCCTTACAGGGGCGTTCACCGTCCGGTGACCCGTTCGTCACCTTCGGTGCGCGCCGTCCGGTGTCCGGCGCGGGCCCGAGGCCAGCACCGTCGCGGTGACCAGGCCCCAACCGGCGCAGGCCAGCAGGACCAGGCGTTCCAGCCCGCCCACCAGCCCGCCCCGGCCCGCCGTCACCAGCCCCACCGCGATCGCCCCGGACAGCGGCAGCGCCACCGCCACGCCCAGCCGGGCCACCCGGCGCAGTGCCGGCGGCGCGGGCGCGGCGAACCCGAGCACCAGCATCGCGAGGACCGTCGCTCCGACCGCCGCGATGCTCGCCCCGCCGTGCACCAGGTCCGCCACCGTCGCCGTCTCGAACGGCGGCAGCGGGCAGCCGGCGCTGCACGTCACCGCGCCGGAGAGCACCGTGCAGGCCGCGCCGGCGGTCAGCAGCGCCGCCGCGACCCGCAGCGCCGCCGGCAGCGCGGCGGCGACCAGCAGCAGCGCCGCCGCCAGGGCGAAGACCCCGATCCGGTACGTCGGGGCGTACCCGCTGCCGGCGATGCCGGCCTCGCTGACGTACCCGGTCGGACCCGGACCGGGACCGGCGACCACGGCGACGGCCACCGCGACCGTGCCGGTCAGCACGCAGCCGACGGCGGCCGACGCGGCGGCGGCACGGGCGGGGCCGACCCGCCGGTCAGTCACGACCGGGTGGCGTGGTCCAGCCGGAGGTGTCCGGGCCGAGCGGCACCACGCCGCTCGGATTGATCTCCCGGTGGGTGGCGTAGTAGTGCCGCTTGATGTGGTCGAAGTCCACCGTCTCGCCGAAACCCGGGGTCTGGAACAGGTCCCGGGCGTACGCCCACAGCACCGGCAGCTCGGTCAGCTTCTGCCGGTTGCACTTGAAGTGCCCGTGGTACGCCACGTCGAAGCGGACCAGCGTGGTGAACAGCCGCACGTCCGCCTCGGTGATCGCCCCGCCCATCAGGTAACGCCGGCCGGACAGCCGCTCCGACAGCGCGTCCAGCCGGGTGAAGAGCGCCGTGTACGCCTCGTCGTACGCCTGCTGCGAGGTGGCGAAGCCGCACCGGTACACCCCGTTGTTGACGTCCCGGTGGATCTCGGCCATCAGCGCGTCCAGCTCCGGGCGCTGCTCCACCGGGTAGAGGTCCGGCGCGTCCGGGGCGTGGAACCGCCGCCACTCGGTGGACAGGTCCAGGGTGAGCTGCGGATAGTCGTTGCTCACCACCCGGCCGGTCAGGGTGTCCACCAGCGCCGGCACGGTCACCCGCCCGGTGTAGTCCGGGTCGGTGGCCAGGTACGCCTCGGAGAGGAAACCGATGCCGAGCGCCGGGTCGTAGCCGTCCGGGTCGAGGGTGAACCGCCAGCCCCGCTCGTCCCGGATCGGGTCGACCGTGCCCAGCGAGATCACCTCGTCCAGGCCGAGCAGGCTGCGCACGATCCGGGCCCGGTGCGCCCACGGGCAGGCCCGGCACCAGACCAGCCGGTAGCGGCCGGCCTCCAACGGCCAGCGGTCCTGGTCGTCCGGGCCGCCGCCGACGGGCGAGGTGGAGTGCGGGGTGACCCGACCGGTGAACCGGTTGGGCTGGCGGACGAACTCGCCGCCGCCGGAGGTCTCTGCGCTGAACTGGGCCCGGGCCATGCCGCCAACCTATCCGCTCCGGGCGCGGATATCCTGGCGCCGGACGTCCCCGTGACCCGGGCGACGCCCGGCACCGCCAGCCCCTTCTCACCCCCGAAGGACGTGCGTCCGATGACCGCGGCATACCTCGTGTCCGGAGTCCGTACCCCGATCGGCCGGTACGCCGGCGCCCTCGCCGGGGTACGCCCCGACGACCTGGCCGCCCACGTGCTCCGCGAGCTGGTCGCCCGCCACCCGGCGGTCGACTGGGCCCGCGTCGACGACGTGGTGCTGGGCTGCGCCAACCAGGCCGGCGAGGACAACCGCAACGTGGCCCGGATGGCGGCGCTGCTGGCCGGCCTCCCGCAGGAGGTCCCGGGCAGCACCGTCAACCGGCTCTGCGGCTCCGGCCTCGACGCCCTCGCCACCGCCGCCCGCTCCATCGTGGCCGGCGAGGCCGACCTGGTGGTCGCCGGTGGGGTGGAGAGCATGAGCCGGGCGCCCTTCGTGCTGCCGAAGGCGACCAGCCCCTTCTCCCGCGCCGCCGAGGTGTACGACACCACGCTCGGTTGGCGGCTGGTCAACCCGCTGATGGAGTCCGGCTGGGGCATCGACTCGATGCCGGAGACCGCCGAGAACGTGGCCGCCGAGTTCGGGGTGGATCGCCGCGCCCAGGACGAGTTCGCCCTGCGCTCCCAGCAGCGGGCCGCCAAGGCGCAGGCCGACGGCCGGTTCGCCGAGGAGATCGTGCCGGTGACCGTGCCGGCCGGCCGCCGCGAGACGAAGCTGGTCGAGGTGGACGAGCACCCCCGGGAGACCTCGCTGGAGAAGCTGGCCGCGCTGCCCACCCCGTTCCGGGCCGGCGGCACCGTCACCGCCGGCAACTCCTCCGGGGTCAACGACGGCGCGGTCGCGCTGCTGGTCGCCTCCGAGACCGCCGTCGCCCGGTACGGCCTCACCCCGCTCGCGCGGATCGGCGGCGCGGCGGCGGCCGGCGTACCGCCCCGGATCATGGGGATCGGGCCGGTGCCGGCCACCCGGCGGCTGCTCGACCGGCTCGGGGTCGGCCTCGGCGACGTCGACGTGGTCGAGCTGAACGAGGCGTTCGCCGCGCAGGGTGTCGCGGTGCTCCGCGAACTCGGCCTGCCGGAGGACGCCGAGCACGTCAACCCCAACGGCGGGGCGATCGCCCTCGGGCACCCGCTGGGCGCCAGCGGGGCCCGGCTCGCGTTGACCGCCGCCCTCGAACTGCGCCGCCGGGGCGGCCGGCGGGCGCTGGCCACCATGTGCGTCGGCGTGGGACAGGGCATCTCGCTGATGTTGGAGTCGGCCGACTGAGCCGACCGCGAGCTGACCTCCCGTACCTCGACGGACGGGCCTAGAGTGGTCAGCACCACACGACCCGCGGGTCGGCCGGTGCGGCTCCGCGTGCCCGCGCACGCCCCGACGCCGGTGCCCTCCCGCACCGCGGCGACGAACTGGGGGCCAGGTAGATGCAGACGCCGGATGGACTTCCCGCCGAGATCGACCTGAGCCGGCCCAGCGCCGCCCGGGTCTACGACTACTTCCTCGGCGGCGCGCACAACTTCGAGATCGACCGGCGGCTCGCCGAGCAGATCGCCAGGATGACCCCGAACCTGGCCGCCACCATGCGGTCCGGCCGGGAGTTCCTGCGCCGCGCGGTCCGGGTGCTGCTCGACTCCGGCATCGACCAGTTCCTCGACATCGGCTCCGGCATCCCCACCGTCGGCAACGTGCACGAGGTGGCGCAGGCCGCCGACCCGCAGGCCCGGATCGTGTACGTCGACATCGACCCGGTCGCCGTGGCGCACAGCCACGAGCTGCTCGCCGGCAACGACCGGGCCGTCGCCGTCCGCGCCGACCTGCGGGAGCCGAAGCTGATCCTGGACGAGGCCCGGTCCAGCGGCCTGATCGACTTCGACCGGCCGGTCGGCATCCTGCTCGCCGGGGTGGTGCACTTCGTCCCGGACGCCGACCGCCCCGTCGACATCCTGGCCACCCTGCGGGCCGCCGCCGCGCCCGGCAGCTTCCTGGTGATCTCCCACTCCACCTTCGAGGACCAGCCGCAGGAGATGCTGGACGCGCAGCGGCTCTCCGCCCGGACCGACACCGAGATCACGCTCCGGTCCCGCGCCGAGATCACCGGTTTCTTCGGCGACTGGACGCTCCTGGCGCCCGGCGTGGTGCACATGCCGCTGTGGCGGCCCGACTCGCCGTCCGACGTGGACGAACACCCCGAGCGGTTCGGGGCGTTCGGTGGCGTCGCCCGGTACGACCGTCCCGCCGGCTGAGCCGACATGTCCGCCGTCCCGGATTCCGGCGGCGCCGACGCCGACCGCCCGGGAGTCCAGGGCTACGCCGCCGACTGGGCCCGGGCGGTACGCCGGCTCGGTTTCGTACCGCTGAGCGCGGCCGAGACCGAGCGGCTGCTGCTCGTGCACACCGTACGACTGACCCAGGCGTTGCTCGCCGAGGAGTTCTCCACCGTTCCGGCCGAGGACGTGGGCCGGGCGATGGTGGAGGCGCACCTGACCGAGCCGAGGATCCTGGACTGGTCGGTACGGGCGCTCGGCGAGCGCCTAGCGGGCCGGGTGCTGGTACCCGCCGTCGGCCCGCCCGACCTGGCCACCCGGGTGGCCAGGTTGCAGGGTGGGCTGGCCACCGGGTTCGCCCGGGCCCTGCGCGACCGCACCTTCAGCCAGCAGGAGCGGATCGCCCGCTCCGCCTGGCAGGCCCGGGACTCGGTGGAGCGGGCGCTGCGGGACAGCGAAGCCCGGTTCCGGGCGGTCTTCACCGGCGCGGCCATCGGCATCGGCATCGCCGGCGTGGACGGGCAGATCATCGACGTCAACCAGTCCTTCGCCGACATGCTCGGCTACACCATCGGGGAGCTGCGGCAGACCAACGTGGCGTCGCTGTTCCACGCCGAGGACGCCGCCGGCATGTGGGAGCTCTACCAGGAGCTGATCGAGGGCAAGCGCGACAGTGCCCGGGTGGAGAAGCGCTACCACCGCAAGGACGGCAGCATCGTCTGGACCGACCTGGCCGTCTCGCTGATCCGGCACGACGACGGCCGGCCCCGGTTCACCGTGGCGATGATCGAGGACATCACCCAGCGGTACGAACTCCAACAGCGGCTCCGTTTCCAGGCGCTGCACGATCCGCTCACCGGCCTGCCCAACCGGACGCTCTTCTTCGAGACCCTCGGCCAGCTTGTCGAGAACGCCGGGCCGGAGCAGCGGATCGGCGTCTGCTTCCTGGACCTGGACGGCTTCAAGGCGGTCAACGACAGCCTCGGGCACGACCTGGGTGACAAGCTGCTGGTCACCATCGCCCACCGGCTCTCCGACTGCGTCAACGGCCGGGGGCACCTGGTGGCGCGGATGGGCGGCGACGAGTTCGTCATCCTGGTCAACGGGGCGGAGGGGATCGACGACGCGGTCGGCGTCGCCGAACTGGCGCTGGCCGCGGTGGCCGCGCCGGTGCTCGTCGGCGACCACCAGCTCGCCGTCTCCGCCAGCGTCGGGGTGGTCGAGTGCCCGGCCGGGGAGACCAGCGTCTCCGAGCTGATGAAGGCCGCCGACACCACCCTGTACTGGGCGAAGGCGGAGGGCCGGGGCCGGTGGGCGGTGTACGACCCGGAGCGCAGCGCCGCCGACATCGCCCGGTCGGCCCTCGCCGCCGGCCTGCCGGCGGCCCTCGACCGGGGCGAGTTCGTGGTCCACTACCAGCCGATCGTCTCCCTGCTGGACGGCTCGATGACCGCGGTGGAGGCGCTGGTCCGCTGGTGCCATCCGGAGCTGGGCCTGGTCGGGCCGGACCAGTTCATCGGGCTGGCCGAGGAGACCGGGCTGATCGTCCGGCTCGGTGAGTGGGTGCTCCGGCAGGCGTGCCGGGACGCCCGGGCCTGGCACCGCGAGTTCCCCGGGGCGAAGCTGGTGGTCAGCGTGAACCTGGCCGCCCGGCAGGCCGACGACCCGGCCATCGTGGACACCGTGGCCAGCGCCCTCGGGCAGAGCGGCCTGCCGGCCGAGCTGTTGCAGCTCGAGCTGACCGAGAGCGCCGTGATGGGCACCGCCGGGGAGCCGCTGCGGTCGCTGTACCGGCTGGCCGACCTCGGCGTACGACTGGCCGTCGACGACTTCGGCACCGGCTACTCCAACCTGGCGTACCTGCGGCGGCTGCCGATCCACTGCCTGAAGCTGGCCGGCCCGTTCGTCGAGGGCATCCGTGGCGACGACCGGGACGCCCCCGCCGACCACCGTGACGAGCGGATCGTGGACGCCCTGGTCCGGTTGGCGCACGCCCTGGAGCTGTCGGTGACCGCCGAGGCGGTGGAGACCGGGGCGCAGGCCGAGCGGCTGCGGGCGTTGCGGTGCGACACCGGGCAGGGCCGCTGGTTCGGCGGCCCCGGCCCGGCGGACCGGATCACCGCCCGGCTGCGCGGCGAGACGGCGGGGTGACCTGCCGGGCCACGCCGGTCGGTATCGGCCGGTCGGGGCGTGGCCGGTCGGTATCGGCCCGGTCGGGGCGCGGTCGGGGCGTGGCCGGTCGGGGCGTGGCCGGTCGGTATCGGCCCGGTCGGGGCGTGGCCGGGCGTGGCCGGCCGGGGCGTGGCCGGTCAGGGCGTGGCCGGTCGGTGTGGGCGTGGGTGGTCTGTCATGGTGACGGCGTGACCGGGATCGGACCCGGCGGGGGAGAGGTGGCGGGGTGAGCCTGACCGACGGCGAGGCGGCGGTCGTGGTGGTCGCGGCGATCGCGATCGTCGCCGGCCTGGCCGGGGTGGTGGTGCCCGGCCTGCCGGCGTTGCCGCTGTGCTGGGGCGGGGTGCTGGTCTGGGCGATCTTCGGAGGCGCCGGGCCGGGCCGCTGGGCGGTGCTCGGCGCGGCCACCGTGGTGGCCGCCGCCGGTGCGGTGATCAAGTACGCCTGGCCGGGGCGCAACCTCAAGCGCACCGGCGTACCCACGTCGTCACTGCTCGTCGGGGGTCTGCTCGGGCTGGTCGGGTTCTTCGTCATCCCGGTGATCGGCCTGGTGATCGGCTTCGTCGGCGGGGTGTGGGGGGCCGAGCGGCTGCGGCTGGGCAGTAACCAGCTCGCCTGGCCGGCGACCGTGCAGGCGTTGAAGGCGGCCGGCCTGTCCATGCTGGTGGAGTTCCTGGCCGGGCTGGTCGTCGCCGCGATCTGGGTGGCCGGCCTCCTGCTCACCTGACCGCCCCCCACCTGCCGTCCGTCCCGGCTCGTCCCGGCCCGGCCTGGCCGTCCGCCCCGTCCCGGCCCGCCTCGCCCCGGCCCGTCTGTCCGCCCCGCCCCGCCCCGGCCCGTCTGTCCGCCCCGTCCCGGCATGTCCGCTCCGTCCTGGCTTGTTCGGTCGGGTGTTTGCCGGCCGCCCGTCTGTCCCGGCCCGTCCGGTCGGGTGTTGCCGTTGCCTCGGCAAGATCCACTCGCTTGGGCGGATGTTGCGGTATCCGGTCGCAGGGATACCGCAACATCCGCCCAAGCGAGTGGATCAAAGCGGAGTGGGCAAGCGATGGCCCGGTCCCGCCCAGGCCAAGGCGTAACTGGTGGGCGTTGGGTCGACGAAGAGCGCGACTGGTGCCCTACCCCGGTCAATGCCGCTCGTGACGAGGGCCCCTCGGCATCGCGCGGAGAGGCCCTGGCGTGCTGAGGGGACAGGGTCAGGCAACGGGACCGAGCTGCTTGGCCAGTTTGACGAACGACTGCCAGGTGCCCGGCGTGAAGTCGAGGGTGCCGCCGTCGCGGTCCTTCGTGTCGCGGACGAGGACGACACCTCAGCCCATCCAGTTCCTGACGCCCGACCGCAAACCGTCCGCTGCCGACGGGTGGGGGCGCGGGTGTCTCCGACGTTGGCGGCGAGGCTGCGTAGCGCGGTGCGCGTGGTTGCCAGGTCGGCCAGCTCGGTGTCGATGGGGGTGACGGGGCGGGACGCTCGTCGGGTACGGCAGCACGCCGTACGTGAGAGAGAGGTGGGCGTCCCGCCCCGCCCTGGACCGGGCTCCTGCCGAGCGCCCGGCCTCGGCCCGTCGCGATCGGGCCTGGTCACAGGCACAAGCATGCGGGCCGCCGGGTCCTACCGGCAACGCCATTTCCGCTTAACGAGTTCGGTACCCGGGACGTATTGACCATGGTGATCGGCGGGACGAGGCTGGGCCGCACTCGTACCGGGGACCCATTCCCTAAAGTATCGGGACCACCTCGGGGAGGTGAGCAGTGGCCACGACGCCACCGCCGACCACCGGGCAACCGTGGTCGGCGAGTTCCCGACCGTGAAGACGCTGGTCCAGGAGGTGGAAGACCTCGGCTACGACAAGAAGGCGGCAGACCTGGTCAGCGCGCCGACGAGATCAGCCTCGACGGGATGCCGGGCTGGGCATGACCGTCATGGTCGACGGCACCAGGCCGCTGGCCCCCGTACGGGCGGATCAGCGAGGGCCAGTACCGCATGGCCAAGGCGTCGCACGTGGCCGACGGGATCGACGAGGAGTGCCACCGGGGCGTGCCCGCGTGCCGGAAGGAAGAAAGCCCCCAGCATCCCGCTGGGGGCCTGTGCTGCGTTACTGGTCAGTGTCGCCTGGCGAAGCCGACGAACGCCTTCCAGGTCTTCGGTTCGAGGGTGAGCACCGGGCCGGCCGGGTCCTTGCTGTCCCGTACGCCTACGATGCCGACCAGGTTGTCTGCCACTTCCACGCAGTCGCCGCCGCCGGAGCCGCTGCGGGTGGACTTGCGCCAGGTCGCGCCGATCAGGTCCATGACTTCACAACTTCCTTCATCAGCTCGATCGACTGCCGGCGGGGCAGCGCCTCGTTGCGCACCGACTCCCACCGTGACAGCAGGGTAGCTATGTCAGCGTCGCGGTCGACAACGATCCCGCCCAACTGATTTTCCAGATTACCCACCCAGTTGCCGTCTGCGCCCCTCGCCAGGATGAAGGGACCGGTCAGTCCGACATGCATGGCGATCTCGTCAGGCAGGATGTGGACGCTCATGTTCGGCCGCTCGGCAGCGGCGAGAAGGTGCTCGATCTGCTCCTCCACCACCTTGCGGAATACCTCGTCGGAGCGGCGTAGTACGTGCTCGTCGATCACGGCGATGAACTGGGGCCCGTCGTCACGGCTCAGGATTGCCTGACGATCGAGCCGGTTGGCGAGGCGCTTCTCAACCTCGGAGTCGGGCGGAGCGGGCCGTCGAGCAATTCTTCATCTTCCTCAAGGCGCACGCCGACAATGTCGGGAACGCCGACTTCGGGATGCCGCTGCCGGACGGGTCGATCGGCCGCGTCGTGCCGACCCTCCCGGTGGACGCGGTGTGGCACTCCGTGTTGCAACACACCGTGCCGTACGCCGCCGCCTGTGAGCAGATCGCCGGGGGCTTCGTTCACCATTTCCCCATCCTGACCGAGGGGATGATGGACGGCACCGCCGTGACCTTCACGCTCGCGGCGCTGCACGCCACCGGCTATCGGGTTGACCTGGATTTCTGGCACGGTGAGGCCGAGTCGTGCTGCCCGCCCAACCCGCCGCAGCCCGGCGGCGAGTAACAGCGAGAGGTAGACCATGCGCAGTGAGTGGACCGCGTTGCCCGACGCCGTGCGGGCGGCGGTCGCCGAACGAGTCGGCGGCATCATCGGCGTGTACCCGGCTCCGGGTGGCAACCATGCGGAGATCGCGTCGACCGTCATCGGCTCGACCGACAAGGTCTTCGTCAAGGCCGCCTCTGCGGACCTGGGCGTCCGGTCACTGCGCTACGAGCTGGCGGTCACCAAGGCCATCGACGGGTATCCGCCCGCCATCCTGTGGCACTTCGAGTCCGACGGCTGGTTGGTGGTGGGGGCCGAGCGTCTCGACGGTCCCCACCCCGACCTGTCGCCCGGTAGCCCTGATCTCGATGTGCTCGCCGTGGCCATGAAGGGGCTTCAGGAGACCCCTGCGCCGGGCGTGCCGTTGTTCACCCCGGGGGCCGGCTCGGCTTCGCGCATCCGGGGATGGACGGCGACTCGCTCGTGCACTCCGACCTCAACCCGGCCAACTTGATCGTGACGTCGGGTGGGCTGCGGATTGTCGATTGGGCGTACGCGACCAAGGCGGCGTCGTGGGTCGAGCTGGCGTTGCTCGTCCAGTGGTTGATCGGCAGCGGCCACACCCCGGAGCAGGCGGAGGACTGGCTGGCCCAGTTCCCCGCCTGGGCGAGTGCTGACCGTGAGGTCCTGGACGACTTCGCGTCGAGAAACGCCTCGAAGTGGGCCGCCAAGTCACGGCAGGGCACCGAGAGTTGGGTGCACGACCTCGCCGCCTGGACCGGCGAGTGGGCGGCCCATCGGGCGTAGAGCGCAGTGGAGCGGGCCAGCCCGGACCAGGCTGGCCCGCTCCGTTCTGCGCGGGTATCGGCACCCTCGGCGGGCCGGGATACTGGGTACTGGAGCTGTACGGGAGCCCGTCCGGCATCCCGCTGCTCGGCCGGATCGCGGTGCCCCGCCCCGGCGGCGGACGGCGCGCGGGCCGACGAGCCGGCCTGACCACGACCCGCCGGGCGCCGGGGTTTGCCGGTGCCCGGCCGGCGGGCATTGACGGTGATCCGCTAGGCCGGTAGACCTTGGTGATGGAGGCGCACGGATGAGGAAAGCTCCGCTCACGCTGGAACAGCTCCGGGTCGCCGTCGCCGACGGCGAGATCGACACCGTGGTGCTCGCCCTGGTCGACATGCAGGGCCGCCTCCAGGGCAAACGGTTCCACGCCCCGTTCTTCCTCGACCGGGTGGTCGCGGACGGCAGCGAGGGCTGCAACTACCTGCTCGCCGTGGACGTCGACATGAACACCGTCGACGGGTACGCCATGTCGAGCTGGGAACGCGGCTACGGCGACTTCGCGATGCGTCCCGACCTGGACACCCTGCGCCGGATGCCCTGGCAGCCGGGCAGCGCCCTGCTCCTGGCCGACCTGGAGTGGCTGGACGGGGGCGGCCCGGTGGTCGCCTCGCCCCGGCAGATCCTGCGCCGGCAGCTCGACCGGCTGGCCGGGCACGGGCTGACCGCGTACGCCGGCACCGAGCTGGAGTTCGTCCTCTACCGCGACTCGTACGAGGACGCCTGGCGGCGCGGCTACCGGGAGTTGACCCCGGCCAACCAGTACAACGTCGACTACTCGCTGCTCGGCACCGCCCGGGTGGAGCCGCTACTGCGCCGGATCCGCACCGAGATGGCCGGCGCGGGGCTGACCCCGGAGAGCGCCAAGGGCGAGTGCAACCTCGGCCAGCACGAGATCGCCTTCCGCTACGACGAGGCGGTGGCCTGCGCCGACCACCACGTGATCTACAAGAACGGGGCCAAGGAGATCGCCGCCCAGGAGGGCATGTCGCTCACCTTCATGGCCAAGCCGAACGCCCGGGAGGGCAACTCCTGCCACATCCACTTCTCGCTGCGCGACGCCGACGGCCGCTCGGCGCTGCTCGGCGACGGTCCGGCGCACCTGAGCGTCACCGGGCAGCGGGTGCTGGCCGGGCTGCTCGCCACCATGCGGGAGTTCAGCCTGCTCTTCGCCCCGAACGTCAACTCCTACAAGCGTTACCAGCCCGGCTCGTTCGCCCCGACCGCGCTGCGCTGGGGCATCGACAACCGTACCTGCGCGCTGCGGCTGGTCGGCCACGGGCAGGGCATGCGGGTGGAGAACCGGGTGCCCGGCGCGGACGTCAACCCGTACCTGGCGATCGCCGCCCTGGTCGCCGGCGCCGTGCACGGCATCGAACAGGAGTTGACGCTGGCCGACGAGTGCACCGGCAACGCGTACGACGACCCGGACGCCGACCGGGTCCCGGCCACCCTGCGCGACGCCCTCACCGGCTGGGAGTCCTCCGAGCTGGCCCGGCACGCCTTCACCCCCGAGGTGCAGGCCCACTACGCCAACATGGCCCGGGTCGAACTCGCCGCCTTCGACTCCGCCGTTACCGACTGGGAACTGGCCCGTGGCTTCGAGCGTCTCTGACCCGACCCCACCCGTCGTGACCGGGCACCGTCGGCCGCCGGTTCGTGGTGGCGAGCGGCACCGCGCGGGGCCGGCAGTGCGGGATCGGCGAGGAACGGGAGGGTGGGACGCGTGACCGAGGTGAGGAACCCGGCGACCGGGGAGGTCGTGGCGGAGCTGGCGGAGGCGTCGACCGCCGAGGTGGATGCGGCGATCTCCCGGGCGGCGGTGGCGTTCGAGGGCTGGCGGAGGGTGGCCCCGGGGGACCGGGGGCGGGTGCTGCGGCGGTTCGCCGCCCTGGTGGACGCCCACCTGGAGGAGCTGGCGCAGTTGGAGGTGCGCAACTCGGGGCACACCATCGGCAACGCGCGGTGGGAGGCGGGCAACGTCCGGGACGTGCTCGACTACTACGCGGGCGCGCCGGAACGGCTGACCGGGCGGCAGATCCCGGTGCCGGGCGGCTGGGACGTCACCTTCCACGAGCCGCTCGGCGTGGTCGGGGTGATCGTGCCGTGGAACTTCCCGATGCCGATCGCCGGCTGGGGCTTCGCCCCGGCGCTGGCCGCCGGCAACACGGTGCTGCTCAAGCCCGCCGAGCTGACCCCGCTGACCGCGCTGCGCCTGGCCGAGCTGGGCCGGGCGGCGGGCCTGCCGGCGGACGTGTTCACCGTGCTGCCCGGCCGGGGCGGCGTGGTGGGCGAGCGGTTCGTCACCCACCCGGCCGTCCGCAAGGTCTGCTTCACCGGCTCCACCGAGGTCGGCACCCGGATCATGGCCGGCTGCGCGGCGCAGGTGAAGCGGGTCACCCTGGAGTTGGGCGGGAAGAGCGCCAACCTGGTCTTCGCCGACGCCGACCTGGAGAAGGCGGCGGCCACCGCGCCGTACGCCGTGTTCGACAACGCCGGCCAGGACTGCTGCGCCCGGTCCCGGATCCTGGTCCAGCGCCCGGTGTACGACCGGTTCCTGGAGCTGCTCGAACCGGCGGTGCGCGCCTTCCGGGTCGAGGACCCGGCCGCCGAGACCGCCGAGATGGGACCGCTGATCTCCGCCGCCCACCGCGACCGGGTCGCCGGCTACGTCGACGGCGCGACTGTCGCCTTCACCGGTTCCCGCCCCGACGGCCCCGGCTTCTGGCACGCCCCGACGGTGCTGCTGGCCGACTCCCCGGCCGACCGGCACTGGCGGGAGGAGATCTTCGGGCCGGTGGTCTCGGTGCTCCCCTTCGACGACGAGGCCGACGCGGTCCGGCTCGCCAACGACACCGAGTACGGCCTCTCCGGCTCGATCTGGACCCGCGACGTCGGCCGGGCGCTGCGGCTGGCCCGGGCGGTGGAGTCGGGCAACCTGAGCGTCAACTCGCACTCCTCGGTGCGCTACTGGACCCCGTTCGGTGGGATGAAGCGTTCCGGACTCGGCCGCGAGCTGGGCCCGGACGCGCTGCACGCCTTCACCGACGTCAAGAACGTCTTCATCAGTACGGAGGAGTGAACGTGCAGGGTCGTCTACAGGACCGGGTGGCCGTGGTGACCGGGGCGGGCAGCGGGATCGGGCTGGCCACCGTGCGTCGGTTCGCCGCCGAGGGGGCCCGGGTGGTCTGCGTCGACATCGACACCGAGGCCGGCGAACGGGCCGCCGGGGAGGTGGGTGGGGAGTTCGTCCGTACCGACGTGGCCGACGAGGCGGCCGTCCGGGACCTCTTCGACGGGGTGGCCGCCCGGCACGGCCGGGTGGACGTGGCGTTCAACAACGCTGGCATCTCGCCGCCCGACGACGACTCGATCCTCGACACCGGGCTGGACGCCTGGGAGCGGGTGCTGCGGGTCAACACCACCAGCGTCTACCTCTGCTGCAGGTACGTGATCCCGCACATGCGTCGGCAGGGCAAGGGGTCGATCATCAACACCGCCTCCTTCGTGGCGCTGATGGGTGCGGCCACCTCGCAGATCGCGTACACGGCGAGCAAGGGCGGGGTGCTGGCGATGACCCGGGAGCTGGGCGTGCAGTTCGCCCGGGAGGGGATCCGGGTCAACGCGCTCTGTCCCGGCCCGGTCGCCACCCCGCTGCTGCTGGAGCTGTTCGCCAAGGATCCGGAGCGGGCGGCCCGCCGGCTGGTGCACGTGCCGATGGGCCGGTTCGGCGCACCGGAGGAGATCGCCGCCGCGGTCGCCTTCCTGGCCAGCGACGACTCGTCGTTCATGACCGCCGCGCAGTTCGTGGTGGACGGCGGCATCACGGGCGCGTACGTCACCCCGCTGTGAGCCGGCCGCTGATCGGGATCACCTCGTACGTCGAGCCGGCGAGCTGGGCGGTGTGGCGGGACGTGCCGGCGGCGCTGGTGCCCCAGGCGTACGTCCGGGCGGTGACCGCCGCCGGTGGCCGGGCCGTGGTGCTGCCCCCGGACGACCTGGACGCCGACCTGGTCGCCGTCCTCGACGGGCTGCTCCTGGCCGGCGGCGCGGACGTCGGCCCGGAGCGCTACGACCGGCCGGTCGACCCGCGCACCGAGCCCCGGCCGGACCGGGACGCCGGGGAGCTGACCCTGCTCGCGGCGGCGCTCGCCGCCGACCTGCCGGTGCTCGGGGTGTGCCGGGGGATGCAGTTGCTGGTCGCCGCGCACGGCGGCACCCTGCACCAGCACCTGCCCGACGTGGTGGGCCACCACCGGCACCGCCCGGCCCCCGGGGTGTACGGCGCCCACCCGGTGCGGTTCGCGGCGGGGAGCCGGACGGCGGCGGTGCTGGCCGGGGTGGACCGGGTCAACTCGTACCACCATCAGGGGGTGGCCGACCCGGGCCGGCTCACCGTCACCGGCTGGGCCGACGACGGGGTGGTCGAGGCGGTGGAGGACCCGGCCCGGCGGTTCCTGCTCGGCGTGCAGTGGCACCCGGAGAACGACGACGACCCCCGTCCGGTGACCGCGCTGGTCCGGGCGGCCCGCCCCGACTGACCGTCCCGGTCCGGCCGGCCGAGCGGGCCGGCCGGACCGGCTGACGGGAACCGTGTTCCCGGGATGCCGCCGAGGGCGGCAGGATGGCGGTATGGGGAAGGTGTATCCGGCACTCGACGGGCGGCTGCGCGAGTTCGTCGAGGCGCAGCCGATGTTCTTCGTGGCCACCGCGCCCAGCGACGTCGACGGGCACGTCAACGTCTCGCCCAAGGGGATGCGCGGCACCTTCGTGGTGCTCGGCCCGCACCGGGTGGCCTGGCTCGACTACCACGGCAGCGGCGCGGAGACGATCGCCCACCTGCGGGACAACGGCCGGATCACGCTGATGTTCTGCGCCTTCGACGGCCCGCCCAAGATCCTCCGGCTGCACGGCCGGGGCGTCGCCACCCCGGTCACCGACCCCGGTTTCGGCGCGCTGCTGGCCGACTTCCCGGACCCGCCCGACCTGCACGCCGTCCGGGCGGTGATCGGGGTGGACGTGGAGCGGGTCAGCGACTCCTGCGGCTACGCGGTGCCGCTGATGGACTACCGGGGCGACCGCGACCTGTTGCTCACCTCACACTCCCGCCGCACCGCCGACGACCTGGTCACCTACCGGGCGACGAAGAATGCCGCCAGCATCGACGGCCTGCCGGTGTTCTGAGCCGCCCCGCAGCCCCGCCCGCCCGGCGCGACGGGCCGTCCCGCGGCCCCCGCCCGCCCGGCGCGACGGGTCGTCCGCCGGATGACCGCAGCGTGAGGCATGGGTAACCAGCGTCCGGGGGAGCCGATGCGTTACGTTGCTGATCCGTCGGGGTAGAAGACGGGACGCGGCCGGCGTTCGCCGAGGCGTCGGGGAACGGACGGCCGGAGCGGGGGGCGCGGATGAGCTCGGCCCAGGTGGGTGAGAACGGACGAGGCGCCCTGCCGTCCGCCGACCCCGAGCTGCCGCCGTCGCTGGCCGAGTCCTTCACCGCCGGTGGCGAGATGGGCCGCCGGCTCCGCGAGCACGACTGGGCGGCCAGCCCGTTGGGCACCCCCGACACCTGGCCGGCGGCGCTCTGCCACGCGGTCGGGATGATGCTCTCCTCGCGGGCCCAGATCGCGATGTTCTGGGGCGCGGACCACCTGGCCTTCTACAACGACGCCTACCGGCCCACCATCGGCGGCAAGCACCCGGACGTCCTCGGCCGGCCCGCCCGGGAGCACTGGCCGGAGTCCTGGGCCGTGCTGGGCCCGCTGCTGGACGAGGTGCGCCGCACCGGTGCGCCGTACCGGGGCGAGGACCACCCGTTCCTGATCGACCGGTACGGCTTCGTGGAGCAGGTCTACTTCGACGTCTCCTACGACCCGATCCGGGACGCCGACGGTGGCGTCAACGGCGTCTTCTGCTTCGTCAACGAGACCACCGGCCGGGTCCTCGGGGAACGCCGGCTGCGGGCGCTGGCCGAGCTCGGCTCCCAGCTCGGCGCGGCCGGCAGCATGCCGGAGCTCGGGCGGGCCGCGGTGGCGGTGCTGGACGGGCACCGGGCGGACCTCCCGTTCGCCCTGGTCTACCTGACCGACGAGACCGGCCACCCGGTGCTGGCCGGGGTCAGCGGCGTCGACCCGCGGCGGGTGCCGGCCGAGCCGCCCGCCGTGCTGGCCCGGGTCGCCGCCGGTGGCGTCGCCGGCGAGGTCGACGTGGCCGAACTGCTGGGCGCGGTGCCGGAGGCCGTCGCCGAGCGGGCCCTGGTGCTGCCGCTCACCGCGACCAACGAGCCCGCCGGGGTGCTGGTGGCCGGCCTCTCCGCGCGACTGCCGCTCAACGACGAGTACCGCGACTTCGTCGAGTTGATCACCGCGCAGGTCTCCCGGGCGGTCGGCCGGCAGCGGGTGTACGAGCAGGAGCGGACCCGGGCCGCCGAGCTGGCCGCGCTGGACCGCGCCAAGACCAACTTCTTCGCCAACGTCAGCCACGAGTTCCGTACCCCGCTGACCCTGGTCCTCGGCCCGCTGGAGGACCTGCTGGCCGATCCGGCGTTGCCCGCGCCGTACGCCGACCGGCTGACCGTGATGCACCGCAACGCGCTGCGGCTGCTCAAGCTGGTCAACACGGTGCTCGACTTCTCCCGGCTGGAGTCCGGCCGGATGGCCGCCCACTACCAGCCCACCGACCTCGCCGAATACACCGCCCGGCTGGCCAGCACCTTCCGTTCCGCCGCCGAGCGGGCCGGGCTGCGGCTCGTGGTGGACTGCCCACCGCTGCCCGCGCCGGTCTTCCTGGACCGGGAGATGTGGGAGCGGATCGTCCTGAACCTGCTCTCCAACGCGCTGAAGTTCACCTTCGACGGGGAGATCCGGGTCCGGGTGGGCGCGACCGACGGCGGGGCCCGGCTGGAGGTCTCCGACACCGGCGTGGGCATCGTCGCCGAGGAGCTGCCGTACGTCTTCGAGCGGTTCCACCGGGTGCCGGGGGTGCGCTCGCGTACCCACGAGGGCACCGGGATCGGGCTGGCGCTGGTCCGTGAGCTGGTCGAGATGCACGGCGGCCGGGCGGCGGTGCGCAGCCGGGTGGACCACGGCACCACCGTCACGGTGACCGTCCCGTTCGGCTCCGGGCACCTGCCCGCCGGCCGGGTGGCGGACGGCGCACCGCTGCCGACCACCGAGTCCCGGCAGGCCCCGCTCTACGTCGCGGAGACCGCACTGTGGACCGACGGGGAAGGGGCCGTCCCGACCGGTGGCGGGACCGGCCGGGCGGGCCGGGTCCTGCTCGCCGACGACAACGCCGATCTGCGCGTACACGTCACCCGCCTGCTCGGTGCCGAGTACGAGGTGGTGGCCGTACCGGACGGGGTGGCAGCCCTCGAACAGGCCACCGGCGGCAGTTTCGACCTGGTGCTCACCGACGTGATGATGCCCCGGCTGGACGGCTTCGGCCTGGTCACCGCGCTGCGGGCGGACCCGCGTACCCGGCACGTGCCGATCGTGCTGCTCTCGGCCCGGGCCGGCTGCGCCGAGGCGGTCGCCGGACTCTCGGTGGGTGCCGACGACTACCTGACCAAGCCCTTCTCTGGCGCGGAGCTGATCGCCCGGGTCCGGGCGAACGTCGAGCTGGGCCAGTTGCGCGGGCAGGTCATCCGGCGGCTCCGGGCGCTCGCCGACGCCGCCGTGGCGGTCAACACGGCGAAGTCCACCGCCGAGGTGGCGCAGGTCGCCGCCCGGCACGCGCTGCACCTCGCCGAGGCGGCCCGGGTGGTGGTCACCGCCACCGGCGCGCGCCACGAGGCCGACGGCGGTGGGGCCATCAACACCGACGAGCCCTCGCAGGTGCTCCCGTTGACCGGCACCACCGGCGCGCAGCTCGGCGAGTTGCGGGTGTGGCGACGCGACGGCGACGGCACCGAGCAGGCCGCGGTCACCGAGCTGGCCCGCCTGGTCGGGGTACGGCTGGAGAATGCCCAGCTCTACGAGGCCGAGCACCGGATCGCCACCACCCTCCAGCACAGCCTGTTACCCCGTTCGCTGCCCCAGCTCCCCGGTGCGGTGCTGGCCAGCCGCTACCTGCCCGGCAGCACCGAGGTCGAGGTCGGCGGCGACTGGTACGACGTGATCGGTGTCGCCGACCACGAGGTGGTCCTGGTCATCGGCGACGTGGTGGGCAAGGGCGTACCGGCCGCCGCCGCCATGGGCCAGCTCCGCAACGGCCTGCGGGCGTACCTGCTGGAGGGCTTCGACCCCGGGCAGTCGCTGACCCGGCTCAACCGGCTCGTCGGCTCGACCGAGCGGCAGTCGTTCGCCACCGTGTTCTGTCTCTCCTTCTCCCCCCGCACCGGCCGGCTGCGGTACGCCAGTGCCGGCCACCCGTCCCCCCTGTTGATCCGGGGAGCGGACGTGGCGTTCCTGCACGAGCGGGCCCTCGGGCCGCCGATCGGCGCGATCGCCGGCACCGGCTACCGCACCGTCGAGGGTGAACTCGCCCCCGGCGAGCGGCTGCTGCTCTACACCGACGGGCTGATCGAGGACCGGCACGCCGGCATCGACGCGGCGCTGGCCCAGCTCAGGGCGGACGCCGGCGGCGGGGCCGAGCACCTCGCCGACCTGGTCGACGCGGTGGTCGACCGGGTCGGCGGGCGGAACCGGCACGACGACGTCGCGGTGCTGGCCCTGGAGGCCGCCGAGCTGAACCGCTTCGCGCTGCGGCTGCCCGCCGACCCGACCCGGCTCAGCGTGCTCCGCAAGCGGCTGGAGGACTTCCTCATCGCCCACGGGGTGGCGGAGAACGACCGGTTCGACCTCACCGTCGCGGTCTCCGAGGCCGCCGCGAACGCGATCGAGCACCCGGTCTCGCCGACCGATCCGACGATCGGCGTCGAGGTCGCCCTCGCCGACCGCACGGTGGTGGCGACGGTGCGGGACAGCGGCCGGTGGCGGGAGTCGACCGGGGCGGGTTTCCGGGGCCGGGGACTCGCGCTCATCGAGGCGCTGGGCGAGCTGACGGTACGCCGTACCGAGGCGGGGACCGAGGTGTCGCTGCGCCGGCGGCTGGCCGACTGAGTCGGCGTGGCGCGGCGCCGGCGGCCGACCGGGGACCCGGCGCGGCGCAGTGGCTCAGGCCGGCCGGAGCCACTCCTGGTCGCCCAGGCCGGAGATCTCCAGCACCCGGCTGACCTGGCGGGACGGGAAGACGGTCAGCGCGCCCGGGAAACGCTCGGCGAGCTGGACCACCGCGTGGATGGCGGCCGAGTCGAAGAAGGTGACCGCCCGCAGGTCCAGGGTGACCTGCCGGGCGGGCTCGCGGAGCGTGGTCTGCACCATCGTGTCGGCGGTCGCCATGTCGACCTCGCCGGTCACCGTGACGTGGACGTGGTCTCCGGCGAGCTCCGCGCTCGCGGAGAAGACGGCAGGTGCGCCCCCTTGATCCACGCAGCCACAATGGCACAGCCCGGTTACCACGGCAACGACCCCCGGGGCCGGGCCGTGGCGGGGGTCACCGGGGGGCGCGGCGATAGTCTGTCGGCATGACCGTCCGTGCGCCGCTGACCCCAGGCACGCTCTCCCCGTGGCGAGCGGTCCCTGGCCACATCGTCCGACCGGAGTACGTGGGCAAGAAGCGCCCGCAGGAGTGGCGCGGCTCGCACGTGCAGACCCCGGAGACCATCGAGAAGATGCGCGTCGCCGGCCGGTTGGCCGCGCAGGCGACCCAGCTCGCCGGCGAGCACTGCAAGCCCGGGGTGACCACCGACGAGATCGACCGGGTGGTGCACGAGTTCCTTGTCGACCACGGCGCCTACCCGTCGACGCTGGGCTACAAGGGCTTCCCCAAGTCCTGCTGCACCAGCCTCAACGAGGTGATCTGCCACGGCATCCCGGACTCCACCGTGCTCGCCGACGGCGACATCATCAACGTCGACGTCACGGCGTACCTGGACGGGGTGCACGGCGACACCGACGCCACGTTCTGCGTGGGCGAGGTCAGCGAGGAGGCCCGGCTGCTGGTCGAGCGCACCCACGAGGCGATGATGCGGGGCATCAAGGCGGTCCGACCCGGCCGCCAGATCAACGTGGTCGGCCGGGTCATCGAGTCGTACGCCAAGCGTTTCGGCTACGGGGTGGTCCGCGACTTCACCGGCCACGGCATCGGCGAGGCGTTCCACAGCGGCCTGTACGTGCCGCACTACGACAGTCCCCGGCCCACGGACATCATGGAACCGGGCATGACGTTCACCATCGAGCCGATGATCACCCTCGGCACCTACCAGTACGACATGTGGGACGACGGCTGGACGGTGGTCACCCAGGACCGGAAGTGGACGGCCCAGTTCGAGCACACCATCGTCGTCACCGACGACGGGTACGAGATCCTGACCCTGCCGTGACCGAGACCCCGGCGGCGCTGCGCGAGGCGCACCACGCGGACGTGTCCGGCGGCTGGCTCAGGCCGGCCGTCTTCGGCGCGATGGACGGCCTGGTCACCAACATCGCCCTGATCGCCGGCGTCGGCGGCGGCGGGGTGTCGCCGCGCAGCATCGTGCTCACCGGCACCGCCGGTCTGGTCGCCGGCGCCATCTCGATGGGTCTCGGCGAGTACACCAGCGTCCGCTCGGCCAACGAGCAGGTCGCCGCCGAGGTCGCCAAGGAGCGCCGCGAGCTGGAACGGCACCCGGAGGCGGAGGCCCGTGAGCTGGCCGACGTCTGGGTGGCCCGGGGCCTGCCCCGCGACCTGGCCATGCAGGTCGCCGAGGCGGTGCGCCGCAACCCGGAGGAGGCGCTGCGGGTGCACGTCCGGGAGGAGTTGGGCGTCGACCCCGACGAGCAGCCCAGCCCGTGGGCGGCGGCGATCTCGTCGTTCCTCTGCTTCTCGATGGGCGCGTTGATCCCGCTGCTGAGCTACCTGCTCGGTTTCTCCAGCCTCGGGTTGGCGCTCGGCGTCGGCGGGGTGGGGCTCTTCGTGGCCGGGGCGATCGTCGCCCGGTTCACCAGCCGCCCCTGGTGGTCCGGCGGCCTGCGTCAGCTCCTGCTCGGCGCGGCGGCGGCCGGGGCGACGTACCTGGTCGGCACCCTGATCGGCATCCAGGGTGGGCTCGGCTGACGGTCAGTCGGTGAGCAGGTCGTCCACGGTGCCGTCGACCGGCCGGCCCCGGGCGGCCAGCTCGTCGGCCTGCCCGGCGAGCACCTTGCCCACCTCGGTCATGTCCGCCCCGGCCAGCCCGGTACGCCGCACCGCGTCCCCCGGGTCGCGGAAGTAGGTCCGGCTGAGCAGCCCGGTCACCGTGGCCGCCGCCAGCCGGGCCTCACCGAGCATCAGCAGCGCCTGGTCGGTCTCGTACCACTCGGCGAGCCGGGCGGCCCGGGCGTGCGCCGCCCAGCCCCGGTACCAGGACTGCCGGGCGGCGGCGGTGAACTCCGCCGGGCGGGCCCGGGCGAGCCGGCCCAGGTGCTCGTCGCGCAGGGTGCGCAGCCAGCCCGTCGGGTCGTACAGGGCGGTGGTGGTGACGTACCGGTCGGCGGTGAGCGGCCAGAGCGGGGTCAGCGCGCGGGCCTGCCGCAGGTAGTCGTCGGCGCCCGCCACGGTCAGGTCGACCAGCACCCGGTCCACCCGCCGGGTGGACGGCGTCGGCCCGGTGCCCGCCCGGTAGGTGACCAGCAGCAGCCCGACCTCGCCGTCCCCGCCCCCGTCGTCGTCGCCGTGCGCGAGCGGGCCGTGCACCGCGACGGCGAGGATGTCCGCCGGGAAGCGCCGCCGGGCCGCGTCGGCCGTCCGTTCGGCGACCCGCCAGCGGGGGTCGTCCCGGTGCGGGTCGGCCGCCAGGTCCGTGCCGTCGCCGTCCACCCCGGACACCTCCGTCCCCACCAGGTCGCCGCCCGCGGGTGCGCCGACGTGCCGTTTCCCACCCTAGCCACGACCATCGGCCGCGCCCGTCGTGCCGCGCCCGTCGGGCCGCCTCAGGTCCGGGCCGGGCCGGTCGGCACCAGCCGGAAGATGCTGATCTCCCGGCCGCCGGCCCGCCGCACGTACGTCCGGTACGCCGGCCACTCGGTGACCAGCAACTGCCAGAGTCGCTCCCGCTCGGCCCCGGTGGCCAACTCGGCCCGGACGGCGAGCCGACGCCCCCTGACGTCCACCTCGGCCTCCGGCCGGGCCAGCAGGTTCATCGCCCAGCCCGGCTGGTGCTGCTGGCCCCAGTTCGACCCGATCACCACGTACCCGTCGCCGTCCGGCACGTACAGCAGGGGATTGCTGCGCGGCTGGCCGGACCGGCGTCCGGTGGTGGTGAGGACCAGCGACGGGACCAGCCCGAGCGCGACCACCCGGCCCCGGGTGAGCCGCCCGACGATCCGGTCGGCGGGAACGAGCAGGCGCATGGTGGCCCCGAACCACTCGTGGTGACCGAGCCGACGGGTCAGGCTTCCCAGTACGGACACCCGGTCAGTCTGCCGCGTCGGCACGCCGCGCGGCACCCACCGGACGGCCCCGGTCCCGTCCGGTCGGCCGCTCAGTCCAGTCGGCGCTCGACCGCCAGCTTGGAGCGGGTGAGCAGGCCGGCGCCGAGCATCGCCACCAGCGGTACCAGCACCAGCGCGCCGAGGGTCTGCCACGGCACCACCATCGGGTACGGCACCTCGACCGGCCACGCCTGGGCGTACTGGCGGTTCACCGAGGTCAGGATGATCACCGCCGAGCCGAGGCCGGCCACGATGCCGAGCACCGAGCCCACCCCGGCGATCACCCCCGCCTGACAGAGCGAGAGCAGCCGGCGTACCCGGGGACTGGCCCCGACCGCGGCGAGGGTGGACAGGTCCCGGCGGCCCTCCGCCGCCGCGAGCCCGGTGGCCACCCCGGCCGCGCCCACCGTGATCACCCCGGAGCCGACCGCCAGCAGGAGCAGCAGCGGTCGCTGATCCGAGGCGGGCGGCCCGCGCTCCACCTCCACCGCCATCGGCAGCAACGGCCGCAGCGCGGTGACGGTCCGGTCGAGCTGGCGTTGGGCGGGCGCGGCGGGGATGTCGACCGCGAAGCCGAGCTGCTGGGCGGTCAGGCTGATCCGGGCCGCCGCCGCCGGGGAGAGCACCAGCCGGTGGACCGCCACCCCGCCGCGCAGGACGTACCCGGGCAGGGTGGCGGTGACCGTCTCCGGTGCCGGGTCGCCGGAGACCGTCCGGTCGACCCGGACCGCCAGCCGGCCGGCGACCACGTACCGGGGGTCGGTGACCACCGCGCCCCCGGCGCGCAGCACGGCGGCGGCTGCCGCCACCTCGGCCGGCGGTGCGCCGCTGACCGCCGGAAGGACGGTCCCGTCGTCGACCAGCGTGGGCAGGTACATGCCGTCCGGGTTCGGTCCCGGCCGGACACAGCGCGGATCGGCCAGCGCCCGCCGGCGTACCTCGGCCGACCGGTACGACTCGCCGTCGTACGGGCAGGCCCGGCCGGGTGGCAGCACCGGCGTCACCGTGCAGTACTCGTCGGGCGACTCGTGGACGCAGGCCGGCACGGCCAGCGGGGCCACCGCGTCGGTGCCCAGCTCGGCCCGGATCACCTCGGTGACCCGCGGCAGCGGGGGCAGCGGGTCGGAGCCGGACGCGTCGGCCCGCAGCAGCACCACCCGTCCCGGTGGCATCCCCGGCTGCCAGTCGGCCCGGTTGCGGGCGTCGTCGCTGGCCACGTAGACGCCGAGGGCGACGCTGCCGGCGACCGCCGCCATCACCGCCGAGATGGCCGGGGCGGCCGAGGAGCGGTTGCGGCTGGCGTCCCGCAGGGCGATCCGGGGTGCCAGCGGCAGCATCCGCCCGGCCCGGGCGAGCAGGCCGATCAGCGCGGGCGTACCGAAGACCAGGCCCAGCTCGCCCAGGATCAGCCCGGCGAGGATCACCGTCTGGTTGCCCCACCCGGCGCCGAGGGCCGCGACCGCGGAGCCCAGCACGGTGAGTGCCACCCCGACCACCAGCCAACGGTGCCGGTGCGGCGGCGCGGTCCGGTGACCGGCCAGCCCGGCCACCACGTCCTGCCGCGCGGCGGTCAGCGCCGGGGCGAGCGCGGCCAGCACGCCGGCCAGCACCGCCACCCCCGCGATCACGACGAGCGCGACGGGGAAGACCCGGTACCCGCCGATCCGCGCGCCCACCACGTACTCCTCGACCAGCGACCGGCCGGCGAACGCGGCGGCGACGCCCAGCAGCAGCCCGAGCGCCGCGCCGAGCCCGCCGAGCACCACCCCGTCGGCGAGCACGATCCGGCGCAGGTGCACCGGGTCGCCGCCGGCCACCGCGACCAGCGCCAGGTCCCGGCGTCGCCGGCGGACCCCGACCGCGAAGGCCGGCCCGACCAGCAGGACGACCTCCAGCAGGCCGAGCCCGCCGACGAGCACCGCGTTCCCGGCCAGGGTCGGATCGGGCAGCGCGGTGCGCAACCCGCCCGCGCCGGTGGGCTGCCCGCCGGGCACCGGTGTCCGGGCGCTGACCGTGACGCCGTGGGCGTTGAGCCGTTCCACCAGCGCCGCGTCCACCGGGCCGGGCAGGTCGACCAGCCAGCTCTCGTCCGGGCTCTGACCGGCCCGGGGCACCGCCGTCGGGGGCAGGGCGACCACCTCGCCCAGGTTGTCCGGGAACTCCACCAGCCCGACCACCCGCCAGCGGCGGGCGCCGTCGCCCGAGGTGACCGTCCCGCCGACCGGGACGTCCAGCAGCCGGCGGGCAGGTGCGCTGAGCGCCACCTCGTCGGGCGCGGTGGGCGGCCGGCCGGCGAGCAGCCGCACCGCCGAGCGGGGCAGCGGGTCGGTGAGGTCCAGCGCCCGCCCCGCCAGCGTCCTGGTCAGTTCGTCGGCCCGCACCTCGAACGGGATCCACCAGCGGACCAGGCTGACCCGGCTGCCCGGCGGCAGCAGTGCGGTGATCTCCTCGACGCTGACCGGACGTGTCCGGGCCACCTCGTCACCCTGCCGGGGCCAGAAGCCCTCCCCCCAGACGTCCTGGTGGCCCGGGTTCTGCATCACCCAGCGCAGTTCCGCGTCGGCGTCGCCGAGCCGCTGGTCGAAGCGTTCGGCCCGGGTGAGTTCGGCCATGTCGTAGCTGACCGCCACGAAGGTCAGCGCCAGCACCGGCAGGGCGATCATGGCCAGCACCAGCGCGGTCCGTCCCCGCGCCCGGCGGGCCTCCCGCCGGGCGATCCGTAGCGCGGCCCGCCAGGACCCGAGCGCACCGGCGATCCGGCCGGACCGTCCGGACCGTCCGGACCGTCCGGGGCGGCTCACCGACCGCTGCCGGAGAGCAGTTGCTCCACCCCGACCAGCGGCGCGGTCGAGTCCACCAGGACGCCGTCGCGGAGGAAGACCACCCGGTCCGCCCAACCGGCGTGCCGGGCCTCGTGGGTCACCAGCACCCCGGCCGCGCCCGCGTCGACCCGGCTACGCAGCAGGTGCAGCACCGCCTCTCCGGTCTGCGAGTCCAGCGCCCCGGTCGGCTCGTCGGCCAGCACCAGTCGCCGCTGGCCGACCAGCGCCCGGGCGATCGCCACCCGCTGCTGCTGCCCGCCGGACATCTCGTCCGGGAAGCGCCCGCCGAGCCCGGTCAGGCCGACCTCGTCCAGGGCCGCCAGCGCCGCCCGGCGGGACTGCCGTACCCCGACGCCGTCGAGCTCCAACGGGAGCGCCACGTTCTCCGCCGCGGTGAGGCTGCCGAGCAGGTTGAGGTCCTGGAAGACGTAGCCGATCCGGCGGCGGCGCAGCCGGGCCAGGCGGCGCCGGTCCAGCGTCCCGAGCGGTTCCCCCTCGACCAGCACCTCCCCGCCGGTGGGCCGGTCCAGCCCGCCGGCCAGGGTGAGCAGGGTCGACTTGCCCGACCCGGAGGGACCCATCACGGCCACCAGCTCACCCGGTGCGACGGTGAGGCTCACCCCGCGCAGCGCGTGCACGGCGGCCTCCCCGCTGCCGTGGGTGCGGTGGACCTCGCGCAGTTCGAGCACCACGTCAGCCTGTCCGGTCACCGGCGGGCCTCCTCCTCGGTCCGGTCCACCGCCCCGGGTCGGACGGCGGCGGGACCGGGGGATGGTGCCGGCGAGTACCGGACCAGGCTGGTCTCGCAGTGGTCGAGCCAGCGGACCTCCGCCTCGGCCTGGAACATCATCGCGTCGAGCACCAGCCGCCAGGGCAGGTCCTCCGGCCGGTCGCTGGCGTACTTCAACCGGGTCAGTTCCTGGAGGGTACGCATGGTCGCGCTCCGCTGGGTCTGTACCACCGCCCGGACGTCCACCCCGGGGGTGGTCAGCGCCAGGGCCAGCTTGATCGACAGCTCGTCCCGGGGCCGGTCGTTGCGGTTGATCGGGGTGGCGAACCAGAGGGCCAGGTCCGCCCGTCCGGCGTCGGTGATCTCGTACGGCCGCTGCCCGCCCTCGTGCTCGGGCAGCGGGCGGACCAGGCCGTCGCGTTCGAGGCGGTTGAGGGTGGTGTAGACCTGCCCGATGTTCAGCGGCCAGGTCGAGCCGGTCGACTCCTCGAACGCGGCCCGCAACTGGTAGCCGTACATCTGGCCGCGTTCGAGCAGGGCGAGCAGGCCGTGACGGATGGACATGGCAACGGAGTATGCATACCCCGTATGCGGACCGCAACCGGAGGGCGGGCGACGGCCTGACCTGCCCGGTCGGGCCGGGCCCCGGGTGTCGGTTCGGCTGCCGGTCCGGCCGGTCCGGCTGCCGACCCGGCCGGGCCCGGTCAGGTCGGGCGACCCGGGAACGGCACGGTCACCGGGGTCACCCCGGCGGTGTTCCGCCACCGGGTGGCCCGCACCGCGCAGTCGGTCAGCGCGTTGAGCGCCCGGGTGCGGTCCGCCCCGGTGGTGACCGGCAGCACCGCCCGCCAGAAGGCCGCGGTGCGCTCCTCCACCTGCACCGCCAGCCGCAGGGCGCTGGCCCGGTCGGTGACCGGGAACGGCAGCGCGTAGCCGGCCTGGTCGGCGGGGAGCTGACCGCCGCCGGTGCTGAGCTGGAGCACCAGCGCGTCCCGGCGGGACCGGTGGGCCGCCTCGGCGGCCCGGGCGGAGCGCCGGTCGGCGTCGGTCAGCCGTACCCCGATCGGGCCGTAGGCGTAGATCGCCGCGTACTCGGCGGCGAGCGCGGCGGACAGGGCGTCGCCGGGGGCGGACGGGGCGGTGTGCCGGGTCACTTCAGCGCCTCCAGGTGGGTGGCCCGGGCGGCGGTGACCGAGCCGAGTAGCGCGGCCCGCTCGCCCGGGGCGTCGGCGCAGGCCTTCGCCGCGTTGTCCCGGCCGCGCTGCTCGGCCGCCCGCAGGTCGGCGAGGACGGCGGCCCGGTCCCCGCCGCCGGTCGCGCCCGGGCTCGGCGTCGCCGGGCCGGACGGCTCCGGGCGGCCGATCAGCCGGCGCAGCTCGTCGGCGTGCGCGGTGTGCGCCTCGGCGATCGGGGTGAGCCGGTCGGCCAGCCCCGGGTCGGCGGCGACCGCGGCCCGGTGCCGGTCGGCCAGCGCGCGGGACTCCGCGGCGAGCGGTTCCAGCGGGTCGGGTGCCGGGTCGGGTCGGTCGCCGTCGAAAAGATCACAGCCGGTCAGCGGTACGGCGGCGGCACCGGCCGCCAGGAGCGCGCCCGCGCGCAGCACGGCCCGCCGGGATTGCCCCGTTCCGCCGTGGTGCGTTGTCGTTCTGCCCGTGGCCACCGGACAAGTCAACACCATGGGTGCCCGTAGGTGGGCGACCGCCGTCGGTGCGCCGCCGGGGCCGCTGCCCCGACGGCGCGTTACGCTCTGCGCAGCCACCGGCGCGTCCGCCCCGGTGGCGTCCCGGCGTGGCGGTCCGACGGCCGCCGCCGATCAGGAGAAGGATGCGCAGATGACGCAGCGTGGCCGTGCCACCAGGCCGGCGGGGCCGACGGGGCGACCCCGTCGCACCGACGGCCCCCGGGGCGGGGACCGTGCGGGCGCACCCCGGGGCGACCTGGCCGCGCGCCGCGCCAGGCTGCGCGACGTGATCGAGCCGGTGATCACCGGGGCCGGCTACGACCTGGAGGACCTCTCCGTCTCCCGGGCCGGCCGGCGGCACGTGGTCCGGGTGATCGTGGACGCCGACGGCGGGATCAACCTGGACGCCGTCGCGGACGTCTCGCGGGCCGTCTCGGCGGCCCTGGACGCGGCCGAGGAGTCCGGCGGCGACATCGTGGCGGGGGAGTACCAGCTGGAGGTCAGCTCCCCCGGGGTGGACCGTCCGCTGACCCTGCCCCGGCACTGGCGGCGCAACGTCGGCCGGCTGGTCAAGGTGACCGCCCGGGTGGCGGACCTGCCCGAGCAGCGCGGCGAGCAGCCCGCCGGCGACCGTCAGGTCACCGGTCGGGTGGCGGCGGCCGACGACGAGCGCGTGGTGCTGGAGACCGGGTCCGGCCGCGTGGAACACAGTTACGCCGAGCTCGGCCCCGGCCGGGTGCAGGTCGAGTTCAACCGCCTCGACGAGATCGACGAGGCGGCCGAGTTCGACGGCGACGACGAGGCCGGCGACGACATGGACGACATCGACGACGAAGATGATGTGGAGGACGAGGAGAGGTGAACATCGACCTCGCGGCGCTGCGCGCACTCGAGCGCGAGCGGGAGATCCCGTTCGACACGATCCTCGCGGCGATCGAGACCGCGTTGCTGACCGCCTACCGGCACACCGACGGCGCCGAGTCGCACGCCCGGGTGGAGATCGACCGTAAGAACGGGGCCGCCCTGGTCTACGCCCAGGAGCTGGACGACGACGGCACCGTGGTACGGGAGTGGGACGACACCCCGCACGACTTCGGCCGGATCGCCGCGATGACCGCCAAGCAGGTGATCCTCCAGCGGCTGCGGGAGGCCACCGACGAGGTGCACTTCGGCGAGTACGTCGGCCGCGACGGCGACCTGGTCACCGGCGTGGTGCAGGCGCACGAGGCGCGGTCCGAGAAGGGCATCGTCAGCGTCGACCTGGGCAAGCTGGAGGGCGTGCTGCCGCAGTCCGAGCAGGTGCCCGGTGAGCGGTACACCCACGGCGAGCGGATCCGCTGCGTGGTGGTGCACGTGACCAAGGGGATGCGCGGCCCGCAGATCACCCTGTCCCGGTCCCACCCGGCGCTGGTGAAGAAGCTGTTCGCGCTGGAGGTGCCGGAGATCGCCGACGGTACGGTGGAGATCGGGGCGATCGCCCGTGAGGCAGGTCACCGCACCAAGATCGCCGTACGCTCCACCGTGCAGGGCGTGAACGCCAAGGGCGCGTGCATCGGCCCGATGGGCCAGCGGGTCCGCGCGGTGATGAGCGAGCTGCACGGCGAGAAGATCGACATCATCGACTGGTCGGACGACCCGGCCACCTTCGTCGGCAACGCGCTCTCGCCGGCCAAGGCGCTCCGGGTCGAGGTGGTCGATCTGGCCACCCGGACGGCCCGGGTGACCGTGCCGGACTTCCAGCTCTCGTTGGCCATCGGCCGCGAGGGGCAGAATGCCCGGCTTGCCGCCCGATTGACCGGTTGGCGGATCGACATCCGGTCGGACGCGGAGCAGGCGGTGACCGGCGGTCGGGGCGGGGCCGGTCACGTCCCGGAGCCGGGCGGAGCGATCTCTGGCAGCTAGGGGTAGACTTTCTCCAGTGGTTCGACGCGCGCAGCCGGAGCGCACCTGTGTGGGTTGCCGGCAACGTGCGCCGGCCAGCGATTTGCTGCGGATCGTCGCGGTCGGTGACGAGGCTGGTCACTGTCTCCGGCCCGATCCGAGCCGTAGTCTGCCGGGTCGGGGGGCGAACATGCACCCGGATCCGGCCTGCTTCGCGCTGGCGGTGCGGCGTCGCGCCTTCGGGCGTTCGCTGCGCATCACCGGGGTCCCCGACCACGGCGCCGTCGCGGAGTACGTCGACGCGTCAACCACGACGTCCGGTCAACCCGACCGGGCGAGGGTCGCTAGCAAGGTAGGACGACCGACATGAGCACACGATGAAGTCCCTGAAATGACCAGGCTTCAAGTGCACGAGTGAGGTCGCTGCGGGTGCTGCCCGCACGACCTCGGAGTGAGGAGTGCAGTGGCAGGTAAGGCCCGCGTACACGAGCTTGCTAAGGAGCTCGGGGTCGAGAGTAAGACAGTTCTCGCCAAGCTGAAGGAAATGGGCGAGTTCGTGAAGTCCGCGTCCAGCACCGTCGAGGCGCCCGTCGCCCGGCGACTGCGTGGCGCATTCGTCGCGTCCGCCGGCAACTCGGCGTCGTCCGCCCCGCAGGCGGCCGCCCCGAGCCCGGCACCGTCCCCGACGCCGTCCCCGACCCCGGGTGCCCCCCGGGTCTCGGCCAAGCCGATGCCGCCCCGGCGGCCGGCCGCGCCGACCCCTGGACCGAAGCCCAAGGGCCCGGTCCCCGGCCCGCCGCAACCGGCGACCCCGGTCGCCAAGCCGGCGAGCGCACACGACATCGAGGTGGCCGCGGCCGAGGCCCGCGCCGCCGCGCTGAAGGCTGAGCAGGAGGCCGCGGTCAAGGCCGCCCAGGCCGCCCGCCAGCAGCAGCGCGACAACGTCCGCCGGGAACCTCCGACCGAGGGTGGCCCGCGTCCGGGCCCGCGTCCCGGCCCGAACGCCGTGCCGCCGCGTCCGGGTTCCCCGGCCGCCGGTCGTCCCGGTGGCCCGGCCCCGGGCCCGGGTGCCCGGCCCGGCGGTCGTCCGCCGGCGCGCGGCGCCGGTAACAACCCGTTCGGCATCCAGGGTGGCCAGCAGCAGCGGCCCCCGGCCGCCGGTGCCGGCGGTCCCCGGCCGAGCCCGGCCGGCATGCCGCCGCGTCCGAGCCCGGCCTCCATGCCGCCGCGTCCCAGCCCGGCCTCGATGCCGAGCCAGCGGCCCACCACCGGTCGTCCCGGCGGTCCCGGTGGCGGTCGTGGCGGTCCCGGTGGCGGCGCTGGTCGTCCCGGTGGCGGTGGCGGCGGGTTCCGGCCCGGTGGCGGCGGCGGTGGCGGTGGCTTCCGTGGCGGTCCCGGTGGCGGCGGCGGTGCCGGCGCTGGCGGTGGCTACCGTGGTGGCCCCGGCGGCGGCGGTGGCGGTGGTGCGCCGGGTGGCGGGTTCCGTCCGGGTGCCCCGGCCGGTGGCGGCGGTCGTCCCGGTGGCGGCGGTCGTGGCCGTGGCGGCGGCGCCGCGGGTGCCTTCGGGCGTCCGGGTGGTCGGCCGACCCGTGGCCGCAAGTCCAAGAAGCAGCGCAGACAGGAGTTCGACAACCTGTCGGCCCCGACCATGAGCTCGGGTGCCCCCCGGGGTCAGGGTCAGGTCGTCCGGCTCTCCCGTGGCGCCTCGCTGTCGGACTTCGCTGACAAGATCAACGCCAACCCGGGTTCGCTGGTCCAGGAGATGTTCAACCTGGGCGAGATGGTCACCGCGACCCAGTCCTGCTCCGACGAGACCCTGCTGCTGCTGGGTGAGCACCTCGGTTTCGACGTGCAGATCGTCAGCCCGGAGGACGAGGACCGCGAGCTGCTCGCGCAGTTCAACATCGACCTCGACGCCGAGGTCGCGGAGGACCGCCTGGTCAGCCGTGCGCCGGTGGTGACCGTCATGGGTCACGTCGACCACGGTAAGACCAAGCTGCTCGACGCGATCCGTAAGGCGAACGTGGTGGCCGGCGAGGCGGGTGGCATCACCCAGCACATCGGCGCGTACCAGGTCCACGTCCCGCACGAGGGCGAGGACCGGGCGGTCACCTTCATCGACACCCCGGGTCACGAGGCGTTCACCGCCATGCGTGCCCGTGGTGCCCAGGTCACCGACATCGTGGTGCTGGTGGTGGCGGCCGACGACGGCGTCATGCCGCAGACCATCGAGGCGTTGAACCACGCCAAGGCGGCCGAGGTGCCGATCGTGGTCGCGGTCAACAAGGTCGACAAGCCGGAGGCCAACCCGGACAAGGTCCGCCAGCAGCTGACCGAGTACGGCCTGGTCGCCGAGGAGTACGGCGGCGACACCATGTTCGTCAACGTGGCGGCGAAGCCGGGCATCGGCATCGAGGAGCTGCTGGAGGCGGTCCTGCTGACCGCCGACGCGTCGCTGGAGCTGACCGCTCCGATCGACGGGCCGGCGCAGGGTGTGGCCATCGAGGCGCACCTGGACAAGGGTCGCGGCGCGGTGGCGACGGTGCTGGTGCAGAAGGGCACCCTGCGGGCGGGCGACTCGATCGTCGCCGGTGGGGCGCACGGCCGGGTCCGGGCCATGCTCGACGAGAACGGCAACCAGGTCGCCGAGGCCGGTCCGGCCCGTCCGGTCCTGGTGCTCGGTCTGACCGCGGTGCCGGGTGCGGGTGACACCTTCCTGGCCGCCGAGGACGACCGCACGGTGCGGCAGATCGCCGAGCAGCGGCAGGCACGGCGGCGGGCGGCGTCCTTCGCCAACTCCCGTGGCCGGGCCACCCTCGAAACGCTCATGGAGCAGCTCAAGGAGGGCGAGAAGACCTCGCTCAACCTGGTGCTCAAGGGCGACGTCTCCGGTTCCGTGGAGGCCCTCGAGGACGCGCTGTTCAACCTCGACATCCCGGAGGAGGTCCAGCTCAGGATCATCCACCGTGGTGTGGGTGCGATCACCGAGAGCGACGTCATGCTCGCGAGCGCCTCGTCCGAGGCGGTCACGATCATCGGCTTCAACGTGCGGGCCGCCAACAAGGTCCGCGAGATCGCCGACCGCGAGGGCGTGGAGATCCGGTACTACACGGTCATCTACCAGGCCATCGAGGAGATCGACGCCGCGCTCAAGGGGCTGCTCAAGCCGGAGTACGAGGAGGTCGAGCTGGGCACCGCGGAGATCCGCGACGTCTTCCGCTCGTCCAAGATCGGCAACATCTCCGGTTGTATCGTCCGGTCCGGCATCATGCGCCGCAACGCCAAGGCGCGGCTGCTGCGGGACGGGGCGGTCGTGGCGGACAACCTCACGATCAGCTCCCTCAAGCGGTTCAAGGACGACGCGACGGAGGTCCGCGAGGGCTTCGAGTGTGGTCTGACGCTGGGCGGTTTCAACAACGTCCAGGTCGGCGACGTCATCGAGACCTTCGAGATGCGGGAGAAGCCGCGCGGCTGATCCGACGCTGACCCAGTGATCAAGGGGTTTACGCCGACCGGCGTAAACCCCTTGATCATGTCGGTGGCCGTCCGTAACGTCCGGGGTGATGTTCACCGGAACCGCGGTCTTCGACCTGCTGCTGCCGGGCGTCTCCCGGTCGCTCAAGGCAAAGAGATCATATGTACGGCCGATCGTGGCGGCGCTGCGCCGCTTCGAGGTGTCGGCCGCCGAGGTGGGAGCGCTCGACCTGCACGGTCGAGCCGAGATCGGGGTGGCCGTGGTCGCCGCCGAGGCGGCCCACGTCCGCGAGGTGCTCGACTCCTGCGAACGCCTGGTAGCCACCCGCCCCGAGACCGAACTGCTCTCGGTCCACCGCCACCTCCACAACACCAACGACTAACCCCCGTCTCCTCCCGCCGTCTCCCCCACCCCCGCCACGTTGATCAAGAGGTTTGCGTCATCGACACGCCGGGCGCGTGACGCAAACCTCTTGATCAACGTGGCGGGGGTGGGCTGGGATGGCGACGCGCGACCGGGCCCGCCGCGCGGGTAGTGTTCGGGTTGTTGGGCGGTCGGTACTGGTGGCGTTCGGCGCCGCAGTTCCGGCCGCGAAAGGAACGCCCTGGAGGTGGGGGACATGACTGATCCGGCCAAGGTTCGCCGGCACGCCGAGCGGATTCGCGAACTGGTCGCGTCGGTGGTGCGGAGCCAGATCAAGGACCCCCGGCTCGGGATGATCACCATCACCGACGCCCGGATCACCGCCGACCTGCGGGACGCCACCGTCTTCTACACCGTGCTCGGTGACGCGACGGCGCAGGCCAGCACCGCCGCCGCCCTGGAGAGCGCCAAGGGCATGCTGCGCAGCACCGTCGGCAAGGCCCTCGGGCTGCGCCACTCGCCGTCGCTGACCTTCGTCCTGGACGACGTACAGGACCAGGTCAAGCAGATCGACGACCTGCTCGCCCAGGCCCGGCACGCCGACGCCGAGGTGCAGCGGCTCGCCGCCCAGGCGAAGTACGCGGGCGACGCCCAGCCGTACCGGGTCGACGAGGACGAGGACGACGAAACCGACGGCGACGACAGCGACGACACCCCGTCCGCGACGGACCGGCGGTGACCGCCGCCCCGGGCACGGCCGGCGGGGTACGCGCCGAGTGGCCGTCCACCGGCCCCGGCGAGGACGACTGGGCCGCCGCCGTCGCGGCGGTACGCGGGCTGCCGGCCGACGCCCGGGTGCTGTTGATCTGCCATGTCAACCCGGACGGGGACGCGCTGGGCAGCATGCTCGGCTTCGGGCTGGGCCTGCGCCGGCTCGGCGTACGGCAGTTGCAGGCCACCTTCCCGGGGCCGCCCGAGGTGCCCGAGCCGTTCCGCTGGCTGCCCGGTCTCGACCTGCTGGTACCGGCGACCGAGGCGTACCCCGACCCGGACCTGGTCGTCTGCTTCGACGCGGCGAGCGAGTCGCGGCTCGGCGACCTGGTCGACCGGCTGGACACCGCCGGCACCGCCCTGGTGCTGGACCACCACGCCTCGAACACCGGGTTCGGCGGTGTGCACCTGGTGGACCCCCGGGCGGCGGCCACCTCGGTGGTCGCCGAGGGCCTGCTCGCCCGGCTCGACGTGCCCCTGGACGCCGAGATCGCGGCCTGCCTCTACGTCGCGCTGACCACGGACACCGGCTCGTTCCGATTCGAGGCGACCACCCCGGCGGTGCACCAGTTGGCCGCCCGGCTGCTCGCCACCGGCATCCGCCCCGGGGACATCTCCCGGCAGGTATTCGACACCCGGCCGTTCGGCGCGGTCCGGCTCTTCGGTGAGGTGCTGGGCCGGGCCCGCCTCGAACCGGAGGCCGCCGCCGGTCACGGCCTGGTCTGGACGTACGCCACCCTCGACGACCTGGCCCGACACGACCAACGGCCGTACGTGCTGGAGTCGCTGATCGACTCGGTGCGCTGCACCGCCGAGGCGGACGTGGCGTGCGTGCTCAAGCAGGTCGGCGCGGACGAGTGGGCGGTCTCGATGCGCAGCAAGGGCGCGGTCGACGTCAGCGCGGTGGCGGTGGCCCTGGGTGGCGGAGGTCACCGTTTCGCCGCCGGCTTCACCGGCCGGGGCGACGCTGACCAGGTCATCGGCCTGATCAGGGCGGAGTTGCCGGGCGCGCTGACCGCCCCCTGACCCGACTCCGGCGGGTGTCGGTCTTCCCGCACAAGGTGAGCACGGGGAGAATCGGAGGATGGAGCAGCCGCACGAGCTCACCGTGAACGCCTCCCGCGCCTGGGACAGGCCGGTGGTCACCGTGCCGGTGCTGGCCTGCCTGTCGCTGGTCGGCGGGCAACTGCCGTCGTTCTCGGCCCAGGCCAACCTCTGGACGCTGGGCACCGGCGGAGCGTTGATCTGGCTCGGCCTGGGCAACCGGGTGCCCCGCCGCCCGGCCCCGCGCCGGCTCGGTCGGGGCACCGTCTGGTGGCTGTTGCCGGCGGCGCTCTTCGGCATCCTCGAGGGTGCCACCTTCGTCATGGCGGTGGGCGACGAGTTCCCCACCTTCTCCCGCCTGGCCGATCCGCTGCTGGAGGACGAGATGGTCCGCTCGGCCGCCTGGTTCGCCTGGCTGGCCGCGTTCTGGGGGTTGGTGCGGCGATGATGCGGACCCTCGCCGTCACCGGCTTCCTCACCTCGCTGGTGCTCTTCGCGGTGGTCGAGTGGGCCTCCCGCCGGGAGGGCTCCCGGGTGCCGTCGCTGGGGGACGTCTGCGCCTACGTGATGCGCTACGAGGTCGGCCCGGTGCCGGTCGGTCGGATCGGGGTGTTCGGTTTCTGGTGGTGGCTCGGCTGGCACTTCCTGGCCCGCTGACCGTCCCACCGTCCGTTGACCGCCCGGCCGTCGTCCCTGGGGGATCCGTCCGCCGACCGCCCTGCCGGTCGCCTCTCGGCCGCCCCTGCCCGTCGTGCCTGAGCGGTCCGTGCGCCGAAGACCCCTGCCCGTCACGCCTGAGCGGTCCGTGCGCCGGCCGCCCTGCCCGTCGTGCCCGAGCGGTCTGTGTGCCGGGCCGCCTCGCCCATCGGGCCTGAGCGGTCCGTGCGCCGGCCGCGCCTGAAGCGACGCGCCCACCGGCCTCAGGGGTCACAAGCCGCCGTGGGCGGGCCGGATTTCGCTGGCCGTTGGGGCGCTCGGGTCCGTCCGGTCGGCTCGCCGTTTCCTCCTCCGTACTGGTGCCGGCCGTTCGCCCGGCGGGCCCGGGTCGTGCTTTGTCCCGCTGTGCCGTCGGGTGGGCCCACCAATCACGCCGGTCCAGATGGCGGGAAGAGTGGGCAGTATGTGGAAAGTAAACGTTAACTTGGGAACGACCGATGTCGCGCTGCGACGCAGGTCGTGGGCGGTGGTGCCGCACCCGGTGCCGCCTCCCTCCAGGGTCAGACCGACCCGGGCTCACGCTGCCAGGCGAGCCGCTCCGGCGATCCCGGACCGCCTCCCGGCGCTCAGCAGGACCGCCCGTCGGGCCACCTGTTCCGGTGGTCCACACCCTGGAAGGACACCGCCATGGCGACCAAGCCCAAGCCCGAGACCACCGACGAGGCCCGCGAGCAGATGCGTCGCGCGCTGCAGACGTCGATGGACACCCGCCAGTGACGCCCAGCGTCCGCCAGTGACGCCCAGCGCCCGGCGGGGTGAACGCCCAGCGCCCGGCGGGGTGAACGCCCAGCGCCCGGCGGGGTGAACGCCCAGCGCCCAGTGGTGACGCCCAGCGTCGGGGGTGACGCCCGCCGCCTGCCAGCGACGCCCGCCGTCCGGCGGTGACGCCCGCCGCCTGCCAGCGACGCCCGCCGTCCGGCGGTGACGCCTGCTGACTGCTGCCCGCTGCCGGTGCCACCCTCGCCCGATACGCCGAACCCTGATCGTCGGCAGACCGTCTCGCCTACCGGCCGCACGGTCCGCCGGTACGCACCTGCCCAAGATCGTGCTCGATCCAGGATGTAGTCCCCTCCAGGGCGGGGGACGCCACTACATCCTGGATGTTGTGGTCGGCCCGGTATGCCTCGCGGGGGCCGGCGGTCCGGCTGCGGGGTCGACACGAGGTCGGCGCCGGGGTGGCACTCTGGCGGTCGGCCGGATCCCGGGTCAGTACCGGCCCTGTGCGCTGCGTCGGCTGGCCCGACCGCCACCCGGGCCGCGCAGCAGCGCCGCGATCCCGACCGCCACCGGCACCGCCAGCAGTGGACCGAGCAGGTACGCCCACCAGCCCCGGCCCTGCCCGTACACCAGGGCCGGGCCCAGCGAGCGGAACGCGTTCATCGAGGCGCCGGTGAGCGGTGAGGCCCAGAGCCCGCCGAGGGCGAGGTACCCGCCGACCGCGACGGCGGCCAGCGGCCCGACGTTCTGCGCGCCCGAGGCCGTGCCGAGGATGGTGCTGATCAGGCCGACGGTGAGGATCAGCTCCCAGACCAGGGCGAGCGGGGTGCCGACGCCGGGGCCGGGCACCGTCAGGCCGGCGGTGCCGTGGCCGCCGAGCAGCCCGGCGAGGAGTGCCGCCGCGCCCACCGCGCCGGCGAACTGGGCGGCGAGGTAGCTGGGGACGCGACGCCAGGGGAAGTCCCGCCGCAGGGCGAAGGCGAGCGTCACCGAGGGGTTGAGGTGGGCGCCCGAGACCGTGCCCATGAACAGGATGATCGAGGCCAGCATCAGGCCGGGGGCGATCACCGCAGCGGTCCGGCTGACCGCCTCGTCGCCGAGGCGCTGGTTGACCACGCCCGGCCCGACGGAGACCAGCACCAGGAAGAAGGTGCCGAGCAGCTCGCCGAAGCACCGTCGCCACCAGGCCGGGTGGGTGCAGTCGACGATCGGGTCGACGCGGGCCGCCATGGCCTCACCGTACGGCCCCGGGAGGGTGTGCCGACGCGATACGCCAGGGCCTCTCGGGTAAGTGCTGCGGGGGATTGTGTTCCTTACTGGTCGCGTGTCAGTATCGGCGGCGATGAGCCAGACCGCCCCCGCCGACACGTCGATCGCGCCGCCGCGCCGGATCGCCGCGCTCGCCCTGCCCGCCCTGGTGGTGCTCGCCGCCGAACCGCTCTACGTCCTGGTCGACACCGCCGTGGTGGGGCACCTGGGCCGGGTGCCGCTGGCCGCGCTCGCCGTCGGCGGCACGGTGATGACGCTCACCGCCTGGCTCGGCACCGTGCTGGCGTACGGCATCACCGGGCGGGCCGCCCGGCGGTTCGGCTCCGGCGACCGGGCCGCCGCGGTGGCCGAGGGGGTCCAGGCGTCCTGGCTGGCCCTCGGGGCCGGGGTGCTGGTGGCGCTCGGCATGCAGCTCGGCGGCGGGGCGTTGGCGGGTATCCTCGCCGGCGACGGTGGCAAGGTGGCCGCGGCGGCCGGGCAGTGGCTGCGGATCGCGGCGCTGGGCGCCCCCGGGCTGCTGCTGGCCGCCGCCGGCAACGGCTGGCTGCGCGGCATCCAGGACACCCGCCGCCCGCTGCTCTTCGTGCTCGGCCCGAACCTGCTCTCCGCCCTGCTCTGCCCGCTGCTGGTCTATCCGGCCGGGCTCGGCCTGACCGGTTCGGCGGTGGCCAACGCGATCGCCCAGACCATCTCGGGCGGCCTCTTCGCGGCGGCGTTGGTACGCGAGCGGGTCAGTCTCCGGCCCCGGCCCCGGCTGATCCGGCAGCAGTTGGCGCTCAGCCGGGACCTGCTGGTCCGGGGGGTCGCCTTCCAGGCCAGCTTCCTGTCCGCCACCGCGGTCGCCGCCCGGTTCGGCGCCGCCGCTGTGGGCGCCCACCAGATCGCCCTGCAACTGTGGTTCTTCACCGCGCTGGTGCTCGACGCCCTGGCGATCGCCGCGCAGGCGCTGATCGGCGCCGCGCTGGGCGCGGGCGACGCCGCCGGGGCCCGCGCCCTCGCGCGCCGGTTCGCGCTGCTCGGCGGCGTCTGCGGGGTGGGGTTCGCGGTGCTGATCGCCGCCGGGGCCGGCGTCGTCCCGTCCTGGTTCAGCTCCGACGCCCAGGTACGCGACCAGGCGATGGTGGCCTGGCCCTGGTTCGTGGCGATGCAGCCGCTGGCCGGGGTGGTCTTCGCCCTCGACGGGGTGCTGATCGGTGCCGGCGACGTCCGCTACCTGCGCAACCTGACCATCGTCGCGGCGCTCGGCGGCTTCCTGCCGGCGATCTGGCTGGCCTACGGGCTGGATCTCGGGCTGGGCGGGATCTGGGCCGGGCTCACCCTGTTCATCGTGATCCGGCTCGCCGCGCTGCTGCTCCGGCTGCGGACCGGCGGGTGGGCGGTGGTCGGCGCGGTCCGCTGAGCCGGGCGGCCCCCACCCGGGGTGGCCTTCCCGGCCCGGCGGTGCCGGCGGGGCGCGCCGGATGGTGCCCTGCGGTGGCGGGCGGGGCGACCCGGTCTGGCAGGCTTGCCGGTCGTGAGTGGTGACGGTCTGATCGTGGTGGACAAGTCCGGCGGCATGACGTCGCACGACGTGGTGGCGCGGATCCGCCGGCTGGCGCGTACCCGCCGGGTGGGGCACGGCGGCACCCTCGACCCGATGGCCACCGGCGTGCTGGTGATCGGGGTGGGCCGGGCCACCCGGCTGTTGACGTACGTGATCGGGGCGGGCAAGAGCTACACCGCCACCGTCCGGCTCGGGCAGGCCACGGTCACCGACGACGCCGAGGGTGATGTGATCTCCACCACCCCGGCCGGCGAGCTGACCGACGCGGCGGTCCACCAGGCGTTCGGGCCGTTGACCGGCGAGATCGACCAGGTGCCGAGCGCGGTCAGCGCCATCAAGATCAACGGCGAGCGGGCGTACAAGCGGGTGCGCGAGGGGGAGGCCGTCGAGCTGCCCGCGCGCCGGGTCACCGTCTCCCGGCTGGACGTGCTGGCGATCCGCCGGGACCGGCCGGACCTGGTGGACGTGGACGTCGACGTCACCTGCTCGTCCGGGACGTACATCCGGGCGTTGGCCCGGGACGCCGGGCTGGCGCTCGGGGTCGGCGGGCACCTGACCGCGCTGCGGCGTACCGCCGTCGGCGGCTTCACCCTCGCCGAGGCGGCCACCCTCGACGAGCTGGAACAACGCGCGCCCGAGGTGGTCAACCTGCCGCTCGACGCCGCCGCCGACCGGTTCTTCCCGCGCCGGGAGGCCAGCGCCGACGAGGCGAAGGTGCTCTCCCACGGCGGCCCGCTCGACCCGGCCGGCATCGCCGGGCCGTACGCCGTGTTCGGTCCGGACGGCGGCCTGATCGCTATCGTCAGCGAGCGGGACGGCCGGGCCCGCGCGGAGATCGTGCTCGCCCCGGCCTGACGGTGGGGCGGGTCCGGCCGACGGCCGGTGCGACGGACCTCGCGGGCGACGCGGGAGAGCAGTGGAGGAGCGGCATGCAGCGGTGGCGGGGGTACGACGCGGCGCCCGGTGGCTGGGGGCGGTCGGTCGTCACCATCGGCGTCTTCGACGGCGTGCACAAGGGGCACCAGGCGACCATCGGGCACGCCGTGACCCGGGCCCGGGAGCTGGGCGTCCAGTCGGTGGTGGTGACCTTCGACCCGCATCCGGCCGAGGTGGTCCGCCCCGGCTCCCACCCGGCCGTGCTCACCGAGCCGGCCCGCAAGGCCGAGCTGATCGAGGCGCTCGGGGTCGACGTGCTGTGCGTGGTGCCGTTCACCGCCGAGTTCTCCCGGCTGCCGGCCGAGGCGTTCGTGCACGACATCCTGGTGGCGCACCTGCACGCCGCGCTGGTCGTGGTGGGGGACAACTTCCGGTTCGGGCACCGGGCCGCCGGTGACGTGGCGCTGCTGGAGCGGCTGGGCCGCACCTTCGGCTTCGGGGTGGAGGGGGCGCCGCTGGTCGCCGAGGCCGGCACCGTCTTCTCCTCGACGTACATCCGTTCCTGCGTCGACGCGGGCGACGTGGCCGCCGCCGCGACGGCGCTCGGCCGGCCGCACCGGCTGGAGGGCGTGGTGGTCCGGGGGGACCAGCGCGGACGTGAGCTGGGTTACCCCACCGCCAACCTGCTCTGCCACCGGTACGCGGCGGTGCCCGCCGACGGGGTGTACGCCGCCCGGCTGGTCCGCCGGGGGCAGCGGGAGTCGTTGGCCGCCGCCGTGTCGATCGGCACCAACCCCACCTTCTCCGGCCGGGAGCGCCGGGTGGAGGCGTACGCGCTGGACTTCACCGGCGACCTGTACGGCGAGCGGCTGGCCCTGGACTTCGTCGCCCACCTGCGTGAGCAGCGCCGCTACGACACGATCGAGCCGTTGCTCGCACAGATGGCCGAGGACGTCGAACGGACCCGCCGGACGCTCGGCTGAGGGGCGCGCGGGCCGTCGTGCCGCCCCTTGACCGGGCGGTTCCGATCCGGGCTGGTAGTCTTGCCGAGACGTCGGACGACCGACGCGGGGCCTCGCGTGCCTGCACGACGCCGCGGGTGCGAGGTTCGTCCGTCCCCGGTCCCACCGGACCCGCCGACGGACATCAGTGATCAACCCATCGAAACAGGGAGAACATGGCGCTCGACCAGGAAGCCAAGGCCAAGATCCGCACGGAGTACGCGACCGCCGAGGGCGACACCGGTTCGCCGGAGGTCCAGGTCGCGGTCCTCACCAAGCGGATCGCCGAGCTGACCGAGCACCTGAAGGTGCACAAGCACGACCACCACAGCCGCCGTGGGCTGCTGCTGCTGGTCGGCCGGCGGCGTCGGCTGCTCAACTACGTCCAGAAGAAGGACATCAGCCGCTACCGGTCGCTCATCGAGCGGCTCGGTCTGCGCCGGTGACGTGACGGGGGAGTGGCCTGCGGCTGCTCCCCCGTTCCGGTACCACTGAAAAACAGGGCCGCGCGACCACCCGAGAGGGAGCCGGTCAGCGTACCGGTCTCCGGTAGTGGCCTCCGGGTGACCCGGCATCATGCCGGCACCCCGGGCGCTTCGATCGAAGACCGGCCGTCTGAGCAGCTCCCCGTGTCGTGGGCCCCCGACACGAAGGAGCACCACCGCACATGACCGAGACCAACCTCGGCACCGAATCCCGCACCGCCGTGATCGACAACGGGTCCTTCGGCACCCGTGAGATCACCTTCTCCACCGGTCGGCTGGCCCGTCAGGCCGCCGGCTCCGTCGTCGCCCAGCTCGGCGAGACGGTCGTCCTCTCCGCCACCACCGCCGGTAAGCAGCCGAAGGAGCAGTTCGACTTCTTCCCGCTGACCGTCGACGTCGAGGAGCGGATGTACGCCGCGGGCCGGATCCCCGGCTCGTTCTTCCGCCGCGAGGGCCGGCCGAGCGAGGACGCGATCCTCACCTGCCGGCTGATCGACCGGCCGCTGCGCCCGTCGTTCGTCAAGGGCCTGCGCAACGAGGTCCAGGTCGTCGAGACCGTCCTCGCGCTCGACCCGCAGCACCCGTACGACGTGGTGGCGATCAACGCCGCCTCGATGTCCACCAAGCTCTCCGGCCTGCCGTTCTCCGGCCCGATCGGGGCGACCCGGGTCGCGCACGTCGACGGCCAGTGGGTCGCCTTCCCGACCCTGGAGGAGCTGGCCCGGGCCACCTTCGACATGGTCGTGGCCGGCCGTACGCTGCCGGACGGCGACGTGGCGATCATGATGGTCGAGGCCGAGGCGACGCCGAACGCCGTGGCCCTGATCGCGGGCGGCGCCACCGCCCCGACCGAGGAGGTCGTGGCCAGCGGCCTGGAGGCCGCCAAGCCGGCGATCCGCGAGCTGTGCCGCGCGCAGAGCGAGCTGGCCGAGGTGGCCGCCAAGCCGGTCACCGAGTTCCCGGTGTTCCTGGACTACCAGGACGACGTCTACCAGGCGGTGGCCGAGCTGGTCCGCGCCGAGGTGGCCGAGGCCCTGCAGATCGCCGGCAAGGCGGACCGCGAGGAGGCCCTGGACCGGGTCAAGGCCAAGGTCGCCGAGGAGCTCGGCGGTCGGTTCGAGGGCCGGGAGAAGGAGCTGTCCGCCGCCTTCCGGTCGCTGACCAAGTCCGAGGTGCGCAACCGCGTGCTGCGCGACCAGGTGCGCATCGACGGGCGTGGCCCGCGTGACATCCGGGCGCTGACCGCCGAGGTCGGCGTGCTGCCCCGGGTGCACGGCTCGGCGCTGTTCGAGCGGGGCGAGACCCAGATCCTGGGCGTCACCACGCTGAACATGCTGCGCATGGAGCAGATGGTGGACACCCTCTCTCCGGAGAACCGCAAGCGCTACATGCACAACTACAACTTCCCGCCGTACTCGACCGGTGAGACCGGCCGGGTCGGCTCGCCGAAGCGGCGTGAGATCGGCCACGGCGCGCTCGCCGAGCGGGCCCTGATCCCGGTGCTGCCGTCGCGCGAGGAGTTCCCGTACGCCATCCGGCAGGTCTCCGAGGCGCTCGGCTCCAACGGGTCGACCTCGATGGGTTCGGTCTGCGCCTCGACGCTGGGCCTGCTCAGCGCCGGTGTGCCGCTGAAGGCGCCGGTGGCCGGCATCGCGATGGGCCTCATCTCGGACGAGGTGGACGGCAAGACCCAGTACGTGACGCTGACCGACATCCTCGGTGCCGAGGACGCGTTCGGTGACATGGACTTCAAGGTCGCCGGCACGCCGGAGTTCGTCACCGCGCTCCAGCTCGACACCAAGCTCAACGGCATTCCGTCGGACGTGCTGGCCGCCGCGCTGCAGCAGGCCAACGAGGCCCGGCAGACCATCCTCGGCGTGATGCAGGCGGCGATCGAGGGCCCGGCCGAGATGTCGGACTACGCGCCTCGGGTCACCACCGTCAAGATCCCGGTCGACAAGATCGGCATGGTGATCGGCCCGAAGGGCCAGACCATCAACGCCATCCAGGACGAGACCGGCGCCGAGATCTCCATCGAGGACGACGGCACGATCTACGTCGGCGCGACCAACGGGCCGGCGGCCCAGGCCGCGGTGGACCGGATCAACGGGATCGCCAACCCGACCCTGCCGAAGGTCGGCGAGCGGTTCCTCGGCACGGTGGTCAAGACCGCCGCGTTCGGCGCGTTCGTCTCGCTGCTGCCGGGCCGCGACGGGCTGCTGCACATCTCCAAGGTGGGCGACGGCAAGCGGGTCGACAAGGTCGAGGACTTCCTCAACGTCGGCGACAAGGTCGAGGTGGAGATCGCGGACATCGACGCCCGCGGCAAGATCTACCTGGACAAGGTCCGTCCGGAGGGCGCGGAGGCGCCGGTGGCCGGCGAGGCCGCCGGTGGCGAGCGTCCGGCCGGTCGCGGTGGCGACCGTGGCCCGCGGGACCGGGGCGACCGGGGTGGCGACCGGGGCGGTCGTGGCCCGGAGCGCGGTGACCGTGGTCAGGGTGGCGGCGGCGAGGGCGGCGAGGGCGGCGAGCGTCCGCGCCGCCGGACCCGGCACAGCTAGGCGGTGATCCGGCCGGGTGGTGACGACGTCGCCACCCGGCCGGTCCGTCCCTCCGTACCACCCACCCCTCGTCGAAGTGAGAGCAGGTTTCCGTGAGTCGGGCCCAGCGTTCGTCTTTCCCTGCGGGTCGACGGGGGGCGGCGTCGTCCGACGCCGTCCGGCACGCGACCGGGGCCCAGCCCGGTCGCGCCGGTGGGACGTCCCGGGCGGTGACCCGTACGCTCAGTGACGACCCGTTGGGCGGCACCGTGCGGCGGACCGTCCTGCCCAGCGGGCTGCGGGTGCTCACCGAGGCGATCCCGGCGATGCGCAGCGTCTCGTTCGGGGTCTGGGTCGCGGTCGGTTCCCGGGACGAGACCGGCCCGCAGGCCGGTGCCGCGCACTTCCTGGAGCACCTGCTCTTCAAGGGCACCCACAAGCGCACCGCGCTGGAGATCTCCTCGGAGATCGAGGCGGTGGGCGGCGAGACCAACGCCTTCACCACCAAGGAATACACCTGCTACTACGCCCGCGTGCTGGACGAGGACCTGCCGCTGGCGATCGACGTGATGTGCGACGCGGTCGCCGACTCGGTCCTCGAACCGGCCGACGTGGAGACCGAGCGCGGGGTCATCCTCGAAGAGATCGCCATGCACGACGACGAGCCCGGCGACGAGGTGCACGACCTGTTCGCCCGCGCCGTCTACGGCGACCACCCCCTCGGCCGGTTGATCTCCGGCACCGAGGAGACGGTCACCCCGATGTCCCGTCGGCAGATCGAGTCCTTCTACCGCCGCCGGTACACCCCGCCGCAGATCGTCGTCGCCGCCGCCGGCAACCTCGACCACGCCGCCGTGGTCAAGCTGGTCCGCCAGGCGCTGCGCGGCACGCCGCTGGACACCGACCCGGCCGCGCCGGCCCCGTACCGTTCGGCCACCCCGGTGGTACCTGTGCAGCCGGCCGGCATCCTGGTCGAGCCGAAGGAGACCGAGCAGGCGCACGTCATCCTCGGCTGCCCCGGCATCGACCGCACCGACGAGCGGCGGTTCGCCCTCGGGGTGCTCAACAACGTGCTCGGTGGCGGCATGTCCAGCCGGCTGTTCCAGGAGATCCGCGAGCGGCGGGGGCTGGCCTACTCGGTCTACTCCTACGCCAGCCAGTACGCCGACAGCGGCCTGTTCGCCGTCTACGCCGGCTGCGCGCCGGGCAAGGTGGACGAGGTGCTGGAGTTGACCCGCGCCGAGCTGGCCCGGGTGGCCGCCGACGGGCTCACCGAGGCCGAGGTGGCCCGGGGCAAGGGGATGAGCAAGGGCTCGTTCGTGCTGGGCCTGGAGGACACCGGGTCCCGGATGAGCCGGCTGGCCAAGGGCGAACTGCTCTACGGCGACCTGATGCCGGTGGACGAGCTGCTCGCCCGGGTCGACGCGGTCAGCACGGACGACGTGAACTCCCTCGCCGCCGAGCTGCTGGGCCGCCCGATGTCGCTGGCTGTGGTCGGCCCGTTCGGCGAGCACGACTTCTCCGCCTGAGCCCGCCGGCCGGTGGGACGGTGGTGGTCCCCGGGAGGCCGGCGTCCCGATTGGGATAGGTTGTGCCCCGTGACTGACGAGCAGGAGAAGGGCCAGCGGGAGCCGATCCGGGTCGGCGTGTTGGGTGCCCGGGGCCGGATGGGCGTCGAGGTGTGCCGGGCGGTCGACGCGGCCGGGGACATGGAACTGGTGGCCATGGTCGACCAGGGCGACGGCCTGTTCGCGGCCTCCGACGCCGGTGCCGAGGTGGTCGTCGACTTCACCACCCCCGACGTCGTCATGGACAACCTGCACTGGTGCATCGACCAGGGCATCAACGCGGTGGTCGGCACCACCGGCTTCACCGAGCAGCGGTTGGAGCGGGTGCGCGGGTGGCTGGAGCGGCGGCCCGCCGTCGGCGTGGTGATCGCCCCCAACTTCGGCATCGGCGCGGTGCTGATGATGCAGTTCGCCGCGCGGGCGGCCCGGCACTTCGAGTCGGTCGAGATCATCGAGCAGCACCATCCGCGCAAGCTCGACGCGCCCAGCGGCACCGCCACCCACACCGCGCGGCAGATCGCCCGCGCCCGCGCCGAGGCCGGCCTCGGTCCGGTGCCGGACGCCACCAGCGACGAGGTGCCGGGTGCGCGCGGCGCCGACATCGACGGGGTACGCGTGCACGCGGTCCGCGCCACCGGTCTGGTCGCCCACCAGGAGGTGCTCTTCGGCACCCTCGGCGAGACGCTGACCATCCGGCACGACTCGTACGACCGGGCCTCGTTCATGCCCGGGGTGCTGCTGGCGGCGCGGGCGGTGCGGCACCGGCCGGGTCTGACCGTCGGCCTGGACGACCTGCTCGGCTGAACGCCGGCTAATCCGTTCGCGGCGCACCGGGGTGGCCCCTAGGCTGCCCCGGTGCTTGATTCTGGACATACCGACCGGGCCGGGCGGCGGGTCACCCTGCGCCCGGTGGACGACGCCAACTGGCGGGACGTCGCCGACGTGGCGCCCCGCGACGACCAGCGGGACCGGGTGCCCGCGCTGGCGGCCCGCTACCTGGTGCTGACCATGCGCTCCGACGTCTGGACGTCGCTGGCGGTGTACGCCGACCAGAGCGTGGTCGGCCACGTCATGTGGGGCGTGGACGACGACGGGTCCCGGTGGATCGGCGGGATGGTGGTCGACGCCGCGGAGCAGGACCGGGGGATCGGCCGGGCCGCCGTCCGCACCCTCGCCGAGTGGCTGGGGGCGCAGGACGGCGGCCACCCGGTCCGGCTGTCGTACCACCCGGACAACACCGCCGCGGCCCGCCTCTACACCTCGCTCGGCTTCACCCCCACCGGCGCGATGGAGGACGACGAACTGGTGGCCGAACTCCGCCGCTGACCCCGGCGTCGGGCCGGCCGGTCACCTGCCGGCGTGGGCACCCCGCCGGGGCCTCGCCATCCACCTGCTCGACGAGCGGGTCTCCGAGGGGCTCCCCCTCGCCCGGCCTGTCGATCATGGAGCTGACGGCACTGTGAACTCCATGATCGACGCGGGCGGGTGGGCGTGGGTCAGTGAGCGGCGGGGGCGGGTCGGGGAGCGGGGATGGTGGGGGTGAGGTGCAGGCCGGCGGGGAGGCCGGTGACCGTGGGCTGGCCGGTGTGGTCGACGTGCACGTCGACCGGGACGCCGGCCACCCGGAGCCCCCGGACGGTCAGCGCGCCGAACTCCGGTCCGGCGAGGGGACGCACGGAGACCCGCCCGTTCGGCACGTCGGGGTGCAGGCCGGCGCCGGCCTGGAGCAGCAGCACCGCCGACGCCGCCGACCACGCCTGCGGCCGGCAGGCCGCCGGGTACGGCACCGGCCGGCCGAGCAGGTCGCGGGCGTCACCGCCGTGCAGTTCGGGCAGCCGGTAGTCGAACGCCTCGGCGGCGCCGAGCAGCCCCTCGGCCAGGCCGAGGGCGGCCCGGTGGAAGCCGCCCCGGGCCAGCCCGGCCAGCACGATCGCGGTGTCGTGGGTCCAGACCGACCCGCAGTGGTACGACAGCGGGCTGAACCCGGCGTCGTCGGTGGACATGGTCCGCAGCCCGAACCCGCCGCTCAGCGAGTCGGCGGCGAGCAGGGCCGCCACCCGGGCCTCCTCCTCGGCCGAGAGCAGGCCGGTGCCGAGCAGGTGACCGATGTTGCTGGTCAGGGAGTCGACGGGGCGCTTGTCCCGGTCCAGGGCGAGGGCGGGTCGGGGGCCGTCCGCGCCGCCGTCGACCCAGAACGAGGCCCGGAAGGTGTCCGCCAGCCGGGCGGCGTACCCGCGCCAACGGTCGGCGCCGGGCCGGCCGAAGGCGTCGAGCAGGTCGGCGCCGTTCATCGCGGCCTGGTAGGCGTACCCCTGCACCTCGGCCAGCACGATGGGCGGCGCGGCGAGCCGGCCGTCGCGGAACCGGATGGAGTCGCCGGAGTCCTTCCAGCCCTGGTTGGCCAGGCCGTGGCCGGTGGTGTCGACGTACTCGACGAGGCCGTCGCCGTCGGCGTCGGCGTGGTCACCGAGCCAGTGCAGCGCCGCCTCCAGGTGCGGCAGCAGCGGTTCGACCTGGTCGGCGGCGAGCCCCCAGCGCCAGGCGTCGTGCAGCAGCGCCACCCAGAGCATGGTGGCGTCGACGGTGCCGAAGTAGGCCGGGGGCAGCCGGACCCCCTCGTCGGGGAGCTGGAACTCGTCGCGCCGCAGCTCGTGCAGGATCTTGCCGGGCGCCTCGCCGGTGGCCGGGTCGATCCGGCTGCCCTGCCGGCGGGCCAGCACCCGCAGCGTGCCGGCGGCCAGTTCGGTGCCGAGCGGCAGCATCATCCGGGCCGCCCAGAGGCTGTCCCGGCCGAAGAGGGTGAGGAACCAGGGCACCCCGGCGCCGAGGAAGACGTCCTGCCGCTGCACGGTGTCGGTGAGCCGCAGCGCGCGCAGGTCGTCCAGGGAGCGGTCGAGCAGCCGGGCCAGCCGCCGGTCGTCGGCGCGTACCTCGGGCCGGGACCAGCTCGGCTCGCTGGTCACGGCGGCGACCACGGCGCGCGGGTCGTCGACCCGCAGCCGCCAGCGCAGCGTCACCCGGCCACGGGCGGGCAGCGCGACCGGCCAGACCAGCCGGGGCGCGGTGGCCCGTGCCCCGTCGGCGTCGACCTGGGCGTCCTCGGCGGTGACGGTGACGGTGATGTCGTCGGCCGTCCAGCTCAGCTCGCCGGGCCGGCCGAGCTTCGCGCCCAGTGGGGTGGCGCCGGCGCCGGACTTCACCACCGCGATCGGGGCCAGGTCGCAGCCGAGTTCGACGCTGACCGTGGCGTGGACCGGGGCGGCGGCGGTGGAGATGACGCTCAGTTCCTCGTCGATCCCGTGCGGTCCGGCCCGACGGACCCGCTCGACCCGGACGGTCGGGTCGGGGCCGGGGTCGCCCAGCCAGCGGGCGAGCCCGACGAAACGGGCACCGTGCGGGCCGTCGACGCCGTGGGTCACGGCCTCCGGTTCGCGGTCGTCGACGCGCAGTTCGGCGCGGGAGAGCACCCGGGCGTCGGCGTGGAAGACGCCCTGGACGCCGGCCGGGCGGATCTGCCCGGCCCGGTCACCCAGCGCGCTGGTGGGGGCGAGGACCACCCCGACCAGATCGTGCAGCAGGGGTTGGAGGTGGCGTTCGGTCACGACTTCGACTCCAGATCATCTCGGGTGCGGACGACATCTTGACAAGCCGTCCGGGGCCGTGCAAAGTGCGAAACATTCCAGAAACTTGAACGATCTAATAGTGCCGTATCCGAATTGGATCGTTCAAGATGGCGAGAGGTATCAGGTGGCAGAAAAGGTGACCATCGCAACGGTGGCCCGGCACGCTCAGGTGAGCCGGCAAACCGTCTCCAACGTCATCAACGCGCCGCATATCGTCCGCGAGGAGACCCGGCAGCGGGTCCAGGACGCCATCATCGCCCTCGGCTACCGCGCCAACCAGGCCGCCCGACAGATGCGCACCGGCCGCTCCCGGCTGATCGCGGTCCGGATCGAGCCCACCCGGGACGGGATCAACGGCTCGGTGCTCGACCGCTTCCTGCACGGCCTCACCGAGACCGCCGAGGTGGCCGGCTACCGCACGATGCTCTACACCGCCGCCGACCCGCAGCGGGAGATCGCCACCTACGACGACCTGCTCGGCGCGTACGACCTCGACGGCTTCGTGCTCACCGGCACCGACCACGGCGACCCGCGTACCGCCTGGCTCGCCGCCCGGGGCGTGCCGTTCGTCACCTTCGGCCGGCCCTGGGACGACCCGGACGCGCACTGCTGGGTCGACGTGGACGGCGCCGAGGGCACCGCCCAGGCCACCCGGCACCTGCTCACCGCCGGTCACCGGCGGATCGGCTGGATCGGCTGGCCCGCCGGCTCCGGCGTCGGCGACGACCGGCGCTCCGGCTGGCGGGACACCCTGCGCGAGGTCGACGTGGACCCGACCGGGCTGGACCGGGAGACCGCCGACGGCATCGCCGAGGGCGAACACACCGCCCGCGACCTGCTCGCCGCCGCCACGCCGCCGACCGCACTGGTCTGCGCCAGCGACTCCCTCGCCCTGGGCGCCCTCCAGGCCGCCCGCGCCGTCGAGCCGCCCGTGTCCGTGATCGGCTTCGACGACACCCCGGTCGCCGCCGCGATCGGGCTGACCAGTGTCAGCCAACCCCTCGGCGACGCCGCCGCCCGCTGCGTCGACCTGCTCACCGCCGTGCTCGACGGACCCCGGCGGACCCCTGCCCCCGTGCTGCTCCAGCCCTCGCTGGTTCTGCGGCACACCGCCTGACACCCATCCCCACCCAGGAGAAACCGATGGCACCTCGATCCCTCACCCGCGCGGCGGTGGCCGGCCTCGCCGCCGTCGCGCTGTTCGGCTCCGCCGCCTGCGGCAGCGGGTTCGACGACGACAGCACCGACGCCGCACAGTCCAGCGGCCCGGCCAACCTGCAGATCCTGATCGGCTCCTCCGGGGACGCCGAGACCAAGGCGGTGCAGGAGGCCGCCGCCAAGTGGGCCGGCAGCTCGGGCAACCAGGCCACCGTCACCCCGGCCCAGGACCTCACCCAGCAGCTCGGCCAGGCCCTCGCCGGCGGCACCCCGCCGGACGTCTTCTACGTCGACGCGGCCCGGTTCGCCGACTACGCCAGCGTCGGCGCGCTGGAGCCGTACGGCGACAAGGTCGCCAACTCGGCGGACTTCTATGAGAGCCTGCGCACCACGTTCACCTACGACGGCAAGCTGTACTGCGCGCCGAAGGACTTCTCCACCCTGGCCCTCCAGATCAACACCGACCTGTGGGCGAAGGCCGGCCTGACCGACGCCGACATCCCGACCAACTGGGACCAGCTCACCGCCAGCGCCAAGAAGATCAAGGCGAAGGGTCAGGTGCCGCTGGCGCTCGGCGACACCCGGGACCGGATCGGCGCCTTCCTGGTGCAGAACGGCGGCTGGCTGCTCAGCGCCGACGGCAAGCAGCCCACCGCCGACACCCCGGAGAACCTGGCCGCCCTCACGTACGTCAAGTCGCTGCTCACCGAGGGGCTGGCCCGCTACCCCAAGCAGCTCGACGCCGGCTGGTCCGGTGAGGCGTTCGGCAAGGGCAAGGCCGTGATGACCATCGAGGGCAACTGGATCAAGGGTGCCCTGCAGAACGACTTCCCGAACGTGAAGTACAAGGTCGTCCCGCTGCCCGCCGGGCCGAAGGGGCAGGGCACGCTCTCCTTCACCCAGTGCTGGGGCATCGCGGCGAAGTCGAAGTACAAGGACCAGGCGATCAAGTTCGTCGAGGCGATGACCGCCGGTGACCAGCAGATGGCCTTCGCCAAGGCGTTCGGCGTGATGCCGTCCCGGCAGTCCGTCCGCGACCAGTACACCGCCGCCTTCCCGGCGGACAAGCCGTTCATCGACGGCGCCGAGTACGCCCAGGGCCCGGTGAACGCCCCGAAGATGGACAGCGTCGTCAGCGACCTGGACACCGGCCTGCAGGGGCTGGCCAGCAGCGACCCGAAGACCATCCTCGGCAACTTCGACAAGAACGCCAAGGCGGCGCTCGGCGGTAGCTGACGGCGACCGGGGCGCGCCGGCACCGACGGCGCGCCCCGGAACCCGCGCGAGTCGAAGGAGGGGAGATGGCAACCGAAGCACTCGCGGCACCGGCCACCGCGACCACCCGCCCGCCGCGTCGCCCGGGACGCGGCATCCGAGGCAACGAGAACGTCGCCGGCTGGCTGTTCGTCGCCCCGGTGATCGTGATCCTCGGGCTGTTCATGCTGCTGCCGATCCTGATGGCGTTCTGGGTGAGCCTCACCGACTGGAACGGCCAGGGCAGCCCGTTCACCGGCCGGGTGCCGTTCGTCGGGGCGGACAACTACACCAGCCTGTTCACCGAGGACGGGCTGGCCCGCCGCGACTTCATGACCAGCATCCGCAACAACGCCTACTACGTGGCGATCGTGGTGCCCGCGCAGACCGCGCTGGCCCTCGGGCTCGCCCTGGTGGTCAACAACCGGATGCTCAAGGGCAAGGCGTTCTTCCGCAGCGCCTTCTACTTCCCGTCGGTCACCAGCTCGGTGGCGATCAGCGTGGTCTTCCTCTTCCTGTTCGCCAACTCCGGTGCGGTCAACCAACTGCTGGCCGTGTTCGGGATCTCCGGGCCGCAGTGGTTCGCCGACCCCCGGGGCGTGCTGCACCTGCTGCTCGGCGTGGTCGGGGTGGACACCGCGCCGGCCGCCCTCGCCGACGGCGGGCCGTTCGGGTTGAGCTGGTGGGACTGGCTGTCCGGGCCGAGCGTCGCGATGGTCTCCCTCATCGCGCTGGTCGTCTGGACCACCTCCGGCACGTTCATGCTGATGTTCCTGGCCGCCCTCCAGAACGTCCCGGTGGCGCTGGAGGAGGCCAGCACCCTGGACGGCGCGACCCGCTGGCAGCGGTTCCGGCACCTCACCCTGCCGATGATCCGGCCGACCATGTTCCTGGTGCTCACCCTCGGCCTGATCGGCTCCTGGCAGGTCTTCGACCAGGTGTACGTGATGAGCCAGGGTGATCCGGCCAAGACCACGGTCACCCCGGCGTACCTGTCGTACCGGACCGCGTTCCGCGAGTTCGACTACGGCTCCGGGGCGGCCATCTCGTTCGTGCTCTTCCTGATCATCATCGTGCTGACGGTGGTGCAGCGCCGGTTGCTGGCCGAGCGGGACGACGACGCGCCCCGGCGTGGCCGGTGGCGTCGACTGCTCGGGAGGTCGTCGTCATGACCACGCGCACCGACCGGCCACCGGCCCCGGCACCCGCCCGGTCGCGCCCCGACCACGGCCCCCACGCCCTGGTCAGCCGGTTCCTCGGGTACGCCATCCTGATCTTCTTCGGGTTGGTCTTCCTCTATCCGTTCGTCATCCAGCTCGGCAACTCGTTCAAGACCGAACCGGACGCGGCGGCCAACCCGCTCTCGCCGCTGCCCGACCCGGTGACCCTCGCCGGTTTCGAACGGATCTTCGCGGGCACCAACTTCCCGCTCTGGCTCGGCAACTCGCTGCTGGTGACCGTGCTGGTCACCCTCGGTCGGGTCTTCCTCGACTCGCTCGCCGGGTACGCCCTGGCCCGGCTGCGGTTCAAGGGCCGCTCCGGGCTGTTCGCCGCCGTCATCGCGGTGATGGCGGTGCCCGGCGTGGTGCTGCTGATCCCGAAGTTCCTCGTGCTCAACCAGCTCGGCATCTACAACAGCTACGCCGGGTTGATCGTGCCGCTGCTCGCCGACGCGGCCGGCGTGTTCATCATGAAACAGTTCTTCGAGTCGGTGCCGGTCAGCGTGGAGGAGGCGGCCCGGATCGACGGTGCCGGCGTCTTCCGCACCTACTGGTCGGTGGTGCTGCCGATGGCGAAGCCGGCGCTGATCACCCTGACCATCCTGTCGTTCCAGAGCTCCTGGAACGAGTTCCCGCACAGCCTGGTCGCCGTCCAGGACCCGGGCCTGTTCACCCTGCCGCGTGGGCTGGCCGACCTGGTCAGCGGCTCACTCGGCAAGGGCACCCAGTATCCGCTGAAGCTGGGCGCGGCGCTGCTGGCCACCATCCCGGTGGCGATCATCTTCGTGGTCTTCCAGCGGTACTTCGTCCGGGACGCCAACGAGGGCGCGGACAAGGGCTGACCCGGCCGGCGCGGTTCCCGGTGCGCCGCCGGGAACCGCGCCGGTCACCCCTGCTCGATCACCGACAGGATGTTGCCGGCCGGGTCGGTGAACCAGGCGATCGTCGGCCCGTTGTCGCGCATGATCCCCCGGTCGTCCTGCGGCAGCCCCGGGTAGCGCGCGAACCGCACCCCCCGGGCGGTCAGCTCGTCGACCGCCCGGTCGACGTCGTCCACCGGGAAGTTGAGCACGGTGAAGACCGCCGGGAGGTGGTCCGCCTTGGGGTAGACCACCACGTCCCGATCGCCGGCGAGGTGCAGCATCAGCAGGCCACCCGGGCCGCCCGACTGCGACACCCGCAGGTCGAGGGTGCCTTCGTAGAACTCCCGGGCCCGGTCGGTGTCGTCCACCGAGAAGCCACTGAACGCCTTCGTCTCCCTGAACATGATCGTCTCCTACTCCGGATCGGCTGCCGGCCGGGGAAGACCGGCCCGGCCGGCGGAACCGGGCCGGCCCGGTGGATCCGCCCGCCGCCCGGCGCGGTCCGGCCCGGCGGCGCGGGCCGGCCGGGGCGTGGTGACTGCGGCCATGTGGTCACCCTAGGGGCGACCGCCGACATCGGCCCGCCCGGCGCGCGGTGCGGCGGCCGGTCAGGACCCGTCGGTCGGCTCGCCGGGGACCGCGACGTGCAGCCGGAGCTGGGGGACGAGCATGTCGTCCACGTCCAACGCCCGGGCCGCGCCGTCCGGCTCCCAGCCGGTGCTGGTGAGGAACTTCCGGGTCGCCTCGTCACCGTCGAACGCCCAGGCCACCGCGTGGGTGAGGCCGTCCTCCCGCCAACCGTCCACGGCGGCGGCGAGCAGCCGGCTGCCGTGCCCGCGCCGGCCCCAGCGCGGCTCGACCAGCAGGTCGGTCACCGCGGCCACCCCGGTGCCCAGCGCGTCCGCCGGCTCGCCCGGGGCGAGCGCCTCGGCGTCCGCCGGCCCGGAAGCGGCGAACCCCACCAGATAGGATTGCTCGGCCTGTTCGACGGCGACCAGCACCCGGTGCGCGCCCGAGGGCGGCTCCTGCACCGCCGCGCTCCACCGCCGGGCGAGCCACGCCTCGTCGAGGTTGTCGAGCACGTGTCGGGGCAGGATCCGGCGGTACGCGACCCGCCAGGTCGCGAGCTGGACACGGGCGATCTCGGCGGCGTCCTCCGGACGCGCCGGGCGGACGTACCCCAGAGCCATGGCACGAAAGCCTAGGGCACAGCGAGGGAGACGACGGTGGCGCAGGGTGCCAAGCGGACGGCCGGGCAGGTCGTGGGGGTGGTCGTGCTCGCCGTCGCGGTGGCCGCCTTCCTCTCCGTGGCAGCCGTCCGGCACGGCTTCTTCGACCTCAAGGTCTACTACGGCGCGCTGGATTTCTGGGTCCACGACCACGGCGAGATCTACGACTACCTCAAGCCCGGCACCCAGTACGGCTTCACCTACCCACCGTTCGCGGCCCTGGTGATGCTGCCCATGGCGTACCTGCCGTGGCCGGTCGCGATCACCGTGAGCGTGGCCGCCAGCGTGCTGGTCAGCGCGGTGCTGATCTGGTGGCTGCTCGACCCGGTCGCCCGGCGGGCCGGCTGGACCCGGTGGTTCGTCCTGGCGGTGGCGCTCTGCCTGGCCGCCGCGTTCGAGCCGATGCGGGAGACGGTCAACTTCGGCCAGGTCAACATGCTGCTGCTCTTCCTGGTCGCGCTCGACCTGCTGCGGCTGCTGCCGGCCGGCAACCGGTGGGCCGGGGTCGGTATCGGCCTGGCCACCGCGATCAAGCTGACCCCGGGCGTCTTCATCGTCTACCTGCTGATCACCCGACGGTTCCGGGCCGCGGTCACCGCGGTCGCCGCCGCGGTCGCCGCGACGCTGCTCGCCGCCGCGCTCTTCCCCGACGCCACCCGGGAGTTCTGGACCTCGGCGCTGTGGAACACCGACCGGGTCGGCGAGCTGGCCTTCGTCTCCAACCAGTCGCTGCGCGGGATGGTGGCCCGGCTGCACCCGGAGCACCCGAGCAGCCTGGCCTGGCTGGTGCTGGTGCTCGCCACCCTGGTCGTCTGGGCGTGGCGTGCCCGCGCCGCCGCGCGGCTCGGCGACGAGGCCACCGGGCTGGCCCTGACCGGCGCGCTGATGTGCCTGGTCAGCCCGGTCACCTGGGTGCACCACCTGGTCTGGCTGATCCCGGGGCTGATCCTGCTGGTCGACAACGCCGTCGCCGCGCCCGCCGGCAGCCGCCGGCGGCGTGTCCTGCTGGCCTTCGCGGTGGTCGCCTACGGGCTGCTGTGCAGCCGGATCGTCTGGGCCTGGGAGAAGGACTTCACCGGCGTGGACGGCTTCCTGGGCAGCAACACCTACGTCTGGATCAGCCTCGCGCTGCTGGTGCTGCCGCCGATCCGCACCTGGGCCGCGCCGGTCGGCGGCCGGCCGGTCGGACCCGCGCGACCGGCCGGGTCAGCCGGCGAGCCGGCCGACGTACCGCAGCTCGTCGAGGCAGACCGGGGGACGTCCACCGGCGAGCGGCACCGGGTAGCGGGACCGCTCCCCGTCGGCTGACAGCCCGGCCCGCTCGTAGAAGCGGCGGGCCCGGACGTTGCCCGCCAGCACCCACAGCCGGTACTCCCGCCAACCGCGCGCCACCAGCCCGTCCCGGGCGGCGGCGAGCAGGGCCCGTGCGGTCCCGTCGCCCCAGTGCGCCGGCTCCACGTACATCGCCACCACCTCGCCGAGGGTCGGGTCCAGGTCGCCCCGGTCCTGGTTGTTGCGGTACGGCCCGAAGGTGGTGAAGCCGGCCGGCACCCCGTCCACCTCGGCGAGCAGGGTGGTGAACGGGTGCTCCGGGTCGGCGGTGCCCAGGTCCCGCCGGCGCTGCGCCCAGGCCACCGGGTTGAGCCGGGCCAGCACCTCGTCCGGCATGATCCCGGCGTAGCCGGCCTGCCAGCCGTGGATGTGCACCCGGGCGATCGCCTCGGCGTCGTCCGGCTCCTCGCGGCGGATGGTGAGCATGTGTCCGTTCTATGCCTCGGCGGGCGGTCGGTCCAGTGTCCGCTCCGGCGTCGTACCGCTGGTTTAGGGTCGGCGGCGATGACCGCACCGGAATCGCTCTCCCTCGCCCAGGCCCGGCGGGTGGCGCTCGCCGCCCAGGGCTTCGCCGACCCGACGCCCGTCGGGGTGCCCACCCGCCGGCACCTGCGCCGGGTCCTCGACCGGGTCGGGCTGATCCAGATGGATTCGGTCAACGTGCTGCAACGGGCGCACTACCTGCCGCTCTACAGCCGGCTCGGGCCCTACCCGACGGCCCTGCTGGACACCGCCGCCTACCGCCGCCCCCGGGAGCTGTTCGAATACTGGGGGCACGAGGCGTCGCTGGTGCCGGTGGGTCTGCACGCCGCGCTGCGGTGGCGGATGGCCAAGGCCCGCTCCGACGCCTGGGGCGGCATGCGGCGGATCGCCCAGGAACAGCCCGAGCTGGTCGCCTGGGTCCGTGCCGAGGTGGCCGCCCGTGGGCCGCTGACCGCCGCCGAGATCGAGCACGACGCGCCCCGGGAGACCGGCAACTGGGGGTGGAACTGGTCGGCGGTGAAGCGGGCGCTGGAGTTCCTGTTCTGGGCCGGCGAGGTCACCGCCGCCGACCGGACCACCTCCTTCGCCCGCCGCTACGACCTGCCCGAACGGGTGCTCCCGGCGGCCGTCCTGGCCGCTCCCACCCCGACCGACGCCGAGGCGTACCGCACCCTGGTCGGGGTGGCCGCCCGGTCGCTGGGGGTGGCCGCCGAGCCGGAGCTGCGGGACTACTTCCGGCTCCCGCTGGCCGGGGCCCGGCAGGCCGTCGCCGAACTGGTCGAGGCCGGCGAGCTGGTGCCGGTGACGGTGCCGGGCTGGCGGCAGCCGGCCTGGCGGCACGCCGACGCCCGGCTGCCCCGCTGGGTCCGCCACCACACCCTGGTCAGCCCGTTCGACCCGCTGGTCTGGGAGCGGGCCCGCACCGAGCGGCTCTTCGGCTTCGGCTACCGGATCGAGATCTACGTGCCGGCCCCGCAGCGGGTGCACGGCTACTACGTGCTGCCCTTCCTCCAGGGGGAACGCTTCACCGCCCGGGTCGACCTCAAGGCCGACCGGAAGGCCCGGGTGCTGCTGGTGCCGGCGGCCTGGCAGGAGCCCGGCGTCGACCCGGGGGAGACCGCCGTGGCGCTCGCCGCCGAGCTGCACCGGCTCGCCGGCTGGCTCGGCCTGGACGCGGTCGCCCCGCCCGTCGGCGGGGACCTCGCCGGTCCGCTGGCCGCCGCGTTGCGCAGCCTCACCGGTGTACCGTGAGCCCGTGACGAGCGTTGACGGGCCGGGCCCGGCGCAGGACACGAACCCGACGTCGGTCGGCCTCGCGCCGAGCGGCGCCACCCCGGCCGGGGGCGGTACGACGGCGGCCGACGCCCCGTCACCCGCGGTCGACGGCACTGCCGGGGCGGGCGGCTGGGCCGGGGGCGGTACGTCCGGCGCGGTGCCGCCCGGATCCTGGTCGGCCGGGCCGCCGGTGGCCTGGCAGCCGGCCGAGCCGGACCGGATCACCCGCTTCGTGCTCCGGCTGCACGCCCGCTCGCCGCGTTGGGCGGTGCCCCTGGCGGCGCTCGGCTGCGTCGCCGCGGGGATGGCGTACGCGCTGGTCAGCGACCCGACCACCAGCGACCCGGACGCCGCCCCGAGCTGCCTGCTCAAGCTGGTCACCGGGCTGGACTGTCCGGGCTGCGGGGGCACCCGCGCGCTGTGGTACGTGCTGCACGGCGACCTGCCGGCCGCCGCCCGGCACCACTTCCTCTTCGTCTTCGCGCTGCCCTTCCTGGCGTACCTCTTCGTCGCCTGGGCCGGCCGGCAGGCGTTCGGCTGGCGGCTGCCCGAGCTGCGGCTCAGCTCCCCGGTGATCGGCGGTTTCCTGGCCGTCTGGCTCGCCTTCTCGGTGCTGCGCAACCTGCCCTGGGCCCCGTTCACCGCCCTGTACGTCTGAGCCGTGGGCGGCGTCACCGCCCGCGAGCCCAACTTTCCCCGCAGCCCGCCCGGCCACTACAGTCCCAGGCATGCCGGAGATGGTGCAGCCCCAGGTCAAGCTGATCGCGTGGACCCAGTTCCAGGCCCCGGACGAGGTGCCGTGGTCGACCGACGCCGAGGGCGGCCAGGCGCTCGCCGAGTTCGCCGGCCGGGCCTGCTACCAGAGCTGGAAGAAGCCGAACCCGGCCACCGCCACCAACGCCGGCTACCTGGCGCACATCCTGGAGGTCGGCCACCTGTCGGTGCTGGAGCACGGCTCGGTGAGCTTCTACTTCTCCGGGGTGTCCCGCTCCCTCACCCACGAGCTGATCCGGCACCGGCACTTCTCCTACTCCCAGCTCTCCCAGCGGTACGTCCCGGAGCGGGACGCCGCCATGGTCGAGCCGGCGGTGATCGCCGCCGACCCGGAGCTGCACAAGCGGTTCGTCGAGGCGGCCGAGGCCAGCGTCCGGGCGTACACCGAGCTGCTGGAGGGGCTGGAGCAGCGGTTCGCCGACGAGCCGAACCCGACGCTGCGCCGCAAGCAGGCGCGGCAGGCGGCCCGGGCGGTGCTGCCCAACGCCACCGAGACCCGGATCGTGGTGACCGGCAACTACCGGGCCTGGCGGCACTTCATCGGGATGCGGGCCACCGAGCACGCCGACGTGGAGATCCGGGAGCTGGCCGTGGAGTGCCTGCGGCAGCTCCAGCGGGTCGCCCCGAACGTGTTCGCCGACTTCGTCGTCGCCACCCTGCCCGACGGCACCGAGGTGGCGACCAGCCCGCACGCACTGTCGTCCTGAGCCCTTCCCCACCGGACGCCCGGTGGTCGTCCGCTAGGTTGTGAGCATGACGCACGACCACCCTGCCGCCCCCGACCGGGGCGCTGCGCGCCCGTTCGGGCGACTGCTCACGGCGATGGTGACCCCGTTCACCGCCGACGGGTCCCTCGACCTCGACGGTGCCGTGCGCCTCGCCGCCCACCTCGTCGACGAGCAGGGCAACGACGCACTGGTGCTCAACGGCACCACCGGTGAGTCGCCGACCACCACCGACGCGGAGAAGGAGACCCTGATCCGGGCGGTGGCGGAGGCGGTGGGCGACCGGGCACAGATCGTGGCCGGCGTCGGCACCAACGACACCCGGCACACCATCGAGCTGGCCGCCTCGGCGGAGAAGGCCGGCGCGCACGGCCTGCTGGTGGTCACCCCGTACTACAACAAGCCGCCACAGGCCGGCCTGGTCGGGCACTTCAGCGCGGTGGCCGACGCCACCGGCCTGCCGGTGATGCTCTACGACATCCCGCACCGCGCCGGGGTGCCGATCGAGACCGAGACCCTGGTGCGGCTCGCCGCGCACGAGCGGATCGTCGCGGTCAAGGACGCCAAGGGTGACCTGGCCGCGACGAGCTGGGTCACCAGCCGCACCGACCTGGCCTACTACAGCGGCGAGGATTCGCTCACCCTGCCCGCGCTCGCGGTCGGCTGTGTCGGCCTGGTCGGCACCTCGACCCACTTCACCGGCGCTCTCGCCAAGCGGATGATCGAGGCGTACGAGGCGGGCGACACCGGCACCGCGCTGGCCCTGCACCGGCGGCTGCTGCCGCTGTTCACCGGGATCTTCCGCACCCAGGGCACCATCCTGGTGAAGGCGGGCCTGGCGGCCCAGGGGCTGCCGGCCGGCCCGGTGCGCCCGCCGCTGGTGGGCGCCACCGACGACGAACTACGCCAGCTCCGCGCCGACTGTGCGGCGGCGGGCCTGGACCTGTCCGAATGATCAAACGACACGACGGACGCCGGGTTGCGGCGTCGCAGAATGAGGTGGACGCGTGACCGAGGCGCACATCGAGGGTGAACAGCCCCCGCCGCTGCCGGAGGGCGGCCTGCGGATCATCCCGCTCGGCGGACTCGGCGCCATCGGCCGGAACATGACCGTCTTCGAGTTCGACGGCAAGCTGCTGATCGTCGACTGCGGGGTGCTCTTCCCCGACGTCGAGCAGCCCGGCGTGGACCTGATCCTGCCCGACTTCGGCCCGATCCTGGACCGGCTCAACGACGTCCAGGCCATCGTGCTGACCCACGGGCACGAGGACCACATCGGCGCGGTGCCGTACCTGCTCGCCCACAAGCCGGACATCCCGCTGGTCGGCTCCCAGTTCACCCTGGCCCTGGTCGAGGCGAAGCTGGCCGAGCGGCGGATCCAGCCGTACACGCTGACCGTGCGGGAGGGCGGGCGGGAGCGGCTGGGGCCGTTCGAGTGCGAGTTCTTCGCGGTCAACCACTCGATCCCGGACGCGCTCGCGGTGGCCATCCGCACCCCGGCCGGGCTGGTGCTGCACACCGGCGACTTCAAGATGGACCAGCTCCCGCTGGACGGCCGGATCACCGACCTGGCCGGCTTCGCCCGGCTCGGCGCGGAGGGTGTCGACCTGCTGCTGTCGGACTCCACCAACGCGGAGATCCCCGGCTTCGTCACCCCGGAGCGGGAGATCGGGCCGGTGCTCGACTCGATCTTCGCGAAGGCGAAGGGGCGGATCATCGTCGCCTCGTTCGCCTCGCACGTGCACCGGGTGCAGCAGGTCTTCGACTCGGCGGTCGAGCACGGCCGCAAGGTCGCGCTGATCGGCCGGTCGATGGTCCGCAACATGGGCATCGCCCGGGACCTCGGCCTGCTCAACATCCCGGCCGGCCTGGTCGTCGGGATCGACGAGGCGACCACGCTGCCACCCGAGCAGATCGTGCTGATGTCCACCGGCTCGCAGGGCGAGCCGATGAGCGCGTTGGGCCGGATGGCCAGCGGCGACCACCGGCACATCACCATCGCCCCCGGCGACACGGTGGTGCTGGCGTCGTCGCTGGTGCCCGGCAACGAGACCTCGGTCTACCGGGTGATCAACCGGCTGGCCCGGGCCGGCGCGGTGGTGGTGCACAAGGACGTCGCCAAGGTGCACGTCTCCGGTCACGCCCCGGCCGGTGAGCTGCTGTACCTGCTCAACGTGGTACGCCCGAGCAACCTGATGCCGGTGCACGGCGAGTGGCGGCACCTGCGCGCGCACGCCCGGCTCGGCATCGAGTCCGGGGTCGCCCCGGACCGGGTGGTGATCTGCGAGGACGGCGACGTGGTCGACCTGGTCGAGGGCCGGGCCAGCCTGGTCGGGCACGTGAAGAGCCGGTACGTCTACGTCGACGGCCTGGCCGTGGGGGACGTGAGCGAGTCGCTGCTCACCGAGCGGCGGATCCTCGGCGACGGTGGCTTCATCGCCACCACCGTGGTGGTCGACTCGGTCACCGGCAAGGTGGTCGCCGGCCCGACCCTGTCGGCGAAGGGCTTCTCCGAGGACCCGGAGGCGTTCAACCCGGTGATCCCGCTGGTCACCGAGGCGCTGAACCGGGCCGCGGCGGACGGGATCACCGACCCGCACCAGCTCCAGCAGATCGTCCGGCGCACCGTGGGGCGCTGGGTGAACGACGCGTACCGCCGCCGTCCGATGATCGTCCCGACCGTCGTCGAGGTCTGATCCGGCCGTACCCGGCTCGGGGCCGACTATGGCGGTAGCTGGCTGCGGCCACCCGGTCGCCGCCCGATCCGGACCGCGGTCCCCGATCACCACCGCCCGGTGGTCGGGGGCCGCGCCGGATCCGGGGTACGCCCGGACACAGCCGGCTCGGGCCGCTCCCGGGCCGACCACGCGCCGGCCGGCGTCCAGCGGCACGGCGACGCGCCGGCCGGTGTCGGTTCCACCCCAGCGGTGCGGCGGGTCGGGCCCGGCGGTGAGCTGTCCGGGCGACGGTCAGGGCAGCGCGGCGACCGCCCCGGCGTACGCGACGCCGGTCGCCACCGCCGCGTCGACCAGCACGCCGAGCTGGGCCGGGGCCACCCCGTGCGCCAGGTCGGTGGTGACGTCCCCGGCCAGCACCAGCTCACCGTCGGCCAGTTCGTGCACGTACGCCTTCGGCAGCAGCCGGTCGTGGTTCCAGGCGTTGCAGAACTCGTACGCCTCGGCGAGCCGGCCCGCCGGCAGCCGCCGGGCCGCCACCACCCGGGCGTGCAGGATCTCGCCGCGCCGCCCGAGCTGCCGGAACTGGACGACCGCCTCGTCCCAACGGCCGACCACCACCCCGGCGGCGTCCACCGCGTACACGTCGCCCCGGCGGTCCAGCACGGCGGTGAGCAGGGCCAGGCTCAGCGGCGCCAACTCCTCGGCGGAGGGTAGGAACGGCTCGTCGGCCGGGTCGGTGATCACGTCGTCCGCCGGCAGCGGCACCGGCTCGCCCACCGGTCGCTCGGCCAGCCAGGCGGCGATCCGCCCGGCGTGGTGCCCGGTGCCGTTGCGGGCGTCGAAGCTGCCCGCCAGCCGGGTGGCCAGCGCCAGCAGGTCGGTGCCGAGCGTCGCCACGTCCAGTTCGGCGGCGGGCCGATCCCCGTACCCGGGACGGCGCAGCCGCCGGCCGTCCCGGCCGGACTCGGCGGCGAGCGCGCAGACCAGTGCCCCGGCGGCGGCGAACTCCATCGCGGACAGGTCGTCGTACGGGTGGTCGAGCCGGGGGAGCTGCTCGGCGAGGATGTCCAGTCCCCGCTCCGGGTGCCCGGCCAGCGCGCAGAACCGCAGGTGCGCGGCGAGGTACGGGAACGCCGTCCGCTCCCGCCGGTGCCGCCGGTACGCCCGCAGGTGCGCCGGCCCGGCGCGTGCCGTCTCGCCGGTGCGCAGCCAGGGCAGCAGCGCCACCGTCAGGGCCCGTTCCGGCTGGTCGGTGCAGTCCACCGCGCCGTCGAGCGCCGGCCGCAACGCGTCCAGCGCGGCCGGCTCGTCCCCCCAGCCGGCCAGCAGCTCGGCCCGGCGGGCCGGCAGGCAGCCGGGGCAGCCGGCCACCGGGTCCGGGTCGGCGACGCTCCACCGGGCGTGCCAGCGCCGGGCGGTCGGCTCGTCGCCCTGGTGGTCGGCGAGCCGGCAGCGTAGCTGGGCGACCACGCCGGATTCCGCACCGGCCCGTTCGGCCAGCTCGGCGAGGAGCGCACGGGCCTGGTCCAGGCCGATCCGGGGCGTGCCGATGGCGGCCTCCACCGCGTGCCGCAGGTGCCGCAGCAGCAGCTCCGCGTCGCCGGGGCGCGCGTCGAGCAGGCCCGGGGCGCGGTCGACGGCGGCCAGGCAGTGGCGCACCGGCTCGACCACCCGCCACCGCTCGCCGTGCCGCAGGTACGCCTCGACCAGCGCGAACCGGGCGTCCAGCGCGGTGTGCGCGTCGCCGAGCGCGTCGGCGCGGGCGGCGATCCGGTCGAGTTCGGCGAAGCGCGGTTCACCGTCGGGCCGGTCCCCGGCGTCGGCGAGCGCGGCCACCAGGCCGGGGTCCCGCCGGCCGGTGGCGGCCGGTCCGTCGGGGCGGGGCCGGAACTCGGCGGTCACCCGCTCGTCCCGCCGGGGAGCCGGCCGACGGCGGTGGCGAGCTGGCAGCCGGTGGAGATGCCGCAGTCGAGGAGCTGGTCGAGCTGGTGCGGGGTGACCCCGCGCTCCAGGTCGGTGATGACCTCACCGCAGATCCGGGCCCGCCCGTCGTCGTCGACGTGCACGAACGCCTTGGGCCAGAGCCGGTCGTGGTTCCACGAGTTGCAGAAGGCGTAGAGCGCGGGCACGTGTTCGATGCCGAAGTGCGGTCCCGCCATGGTGCGGACCTGGAGCAGCTCACCGTCGGTGCCCTGGCGGAGGAACCAGATCAGGCTCTCGTCCCAGCGGCCGACGAGGTCGCCGTCCGGATCGGTGGTGACGGCGTAGCCCCGGTTGCCCAGCACGGCGGCGACCAGGTCGGCGGTCAGCGGTCGCAGGGCCTGCGGGTGGCCGGCCAGCGGGTCCGGACGGTCCTCGAATGCCGGCGACGCCATCGGGCATCCCTTCTGAGGCGAATAACACGTCTGCGGGTGTGGTCCGTGCTGCGACGCGCGGACACGACCCGGAAAAGCGGCGATCTGCCGGGCCACGCCGTTACGGTGACTCTATGGCGGGCCGTACCTCTCAGGCGAGCCGGCGACGCGGCGCGTCGCCGCGCGGCACCACGAACAGCCGTGCCCGCCAGCCGGCGAAGAAGGCCACCCGGGCGACGCCCCGGCGGCGGCCGGCGTCCCGGCCCGGCCCGGCGGTCTACGTCGGCCGGGCGGTCGGTGCACTGTGGATGGGGCTGGCGCACGGCGTCGGCTGGGCGTTCCGGGCCGCCGGACGGCAGGCCGCCTCCGCCCGCGACCTGGATCCGGAGCACCGCCGCGACGGTGCCGGCCTGCTGCTGTTCGGGGTCGCCATCCTCAGCGCGGTGGGCATCTGGTTCTCCGGTGCCGGCCCGGTCGGCGCCCGGCTCGCCGACACCGTGCGGCTCTTCCTGGGCGCGATCGCGATCGTGGTGCCGGTGCTGTTGATGATCGGTGCCTGGCGGCTGATGCGCACCCCGACCGATCCGGAGCACCGGGGCCGGGGGCTGGTCGGCTGGGGCTCCATGCTGGTCGCCACCGCGGCGATGCTGCACATCGGACAGGACCCGGTCGACCCGGTGCAGCGCGACTACGCCGGTGGCCTGATCGGGGCCGGGGTCGGCGACCTGCTGGAGCGGGCGGTGACCGCCTGGGTGGCGGTGCCGCTGCTGATCCTGCTGCTCGTCTTCGGCCTGCTGGTGGTGACCGCCACCCCGATCAACAAGATCCCGGAACGGCTCGGCCTGCTCGCCGGCACGCTGGTCGCCCCGCCGGCGGCCCCGGCGGAGGAGGAGGAACCGGCCGCCGCGAAGCCGGCCCGCCGCCGCCCGGCGAGGAAGGCCGTGCCGCCGACGCCGGATCCGGACGACTTCGACGACGTCGGCCCGGAGGTCGACCTCCAGGAGACCATCGTGCTGCCGCGCCGACCGGCGAACCGGGTGCCCGCCAGCCGCAAGCCGGTCGAGCCGCCGGAGCACTCGGCCCCGCCCACCCGCGCCGAGCAGCTCGCGCTGACCGGGCTGGCGGGCGACTACACCCTGCCGCCGGCCAACATCCTCAGCAGCGGCGCCGCCCCGAAGACCCGCAGCAAGGCCAACGACGAGGTGATCGCCGCGCTGACCGGCGTGTTCGACCAGTTCGGCGTGGACGCCGAGGTCACCGGCTTCACCCGGGGCCCGACGGTGACCCGGTACGAGGTCGAGCTGGGCCACGGCGTCAAGGTCGAGCGGATCACCCAGCTCTCCCGCAACATCGCGTACGCGGTGAAGTCGCCGGACGTACGGATCCTCAGCCCGATCCCGGGCAAGAGCGCGGTCGGCGTGGAGATCCCGAACACCGACCCGGAGAATGTCGCGCTCGGCGACGTGCTGCGCTCGCGGGTGGCGACCAGCGACCACCACCCGATGGTGGTGGCGCTCGGCAAGGACATCGAGGGCGGCTACGTGGTGGCCAACCTCGCGAAGATGCCGCACATCCTGATCGCGGGCGCCACGGGCGCCGGGAAGTCGAGCTGCCTCAACACCCTGCTGGTGTCGATCCTGACCCGGGCCACCCCGGACGAGGTGCGGCTGCTGCTGATCGACCCGAAGCGGGTCGAGATGACCGGGTACGAGGGCATCCCGCACCTGGTGACGCCGATCGTGACCAACGCCAAGAAGGCGGCCGACTCGCTGGAGTGGGTCGTCCGCGAGATGGACATGCGCTACGACGACCTCGCCGCCAACGGGGTCCGGCACATCGACGACTTCAACCGCAAGGTGCGCAACGGGGAGATCAAGGCACCGCCGGGCAGCGAGCGGGAGATGCGGCCGTACCCGTACCTGCTGGTGATCGTCGACGAGCTGGCCGACCTGATGATGGTCGCCCCGCGCGACGTGGAGGACTCGGTCGTCCGGATCACCCAGCTCGCCCGGGCCGCCGGCATCCACCTGGTGCTGGCCACCCAGCGGCCCTCGGTCGACGTGGTGACCGGCCTGATCAAGGCGAACGTGCCGTCCCGGCTGGCGTTCGCCACCTCGTCGCTGGCCGACTCCCGGGTCATCCTCGACCAGCCGGGCGCGGAGAAGCTGCTCGGTCGGGGCGACGGACTGTTCCTGCCGATGGGCGCGTCGAAGCCGATCCGGATCCAGGGCGCCTGGGTCACCGAGCGTGAGATCGCCGACGTGGTGAAGTTCTGCAAGGGCCAGCGGGAGCCGGAGTTCCGCCCGGACGTGCTGGCCCCGGCGCAGGACACCAAGAAGAAGATCGACGAGGACATCGGCGACGACCTGAACCTGCTGGTGCAGGCGGTCGAGCTGGTGGTCACCTCGCAGTTCGGCTCCACCTCGATGCTCCAGCGCAAGCTGCGGGTCGGTTTCGCCAAGGCGGGTCGGCTGATGGACCTGATGGAGACCCGGGGGGTGGTCGGCCCGTCCGAGGGGTCCAAGGCCCGGGACGTCCTGGTCAAGCCGGACGAGTTGGAGGAGGTCCTGGTCGGCCTGCGCGGCGACGAGGACTGACCGGCGACCGGGTCCCGGCGGCGGACGCGGGTCGGCACGTGCCGACGGGCCCCCGGCGTGCCGGGGGCCCGTTCGCGGTGGCGGGTCGGCTCAGTTGACCAGGGCGTTGACGATCACGATGCCGAGGATGATGGCCACCACGTTGGCGGCGGCGGCGTACCAGCCCAGCGGCTTGTCGCCGAGCACCGCGCCGACGATGCCCAGCACCAGGCCGATGATGCCGAAGATGACCGGGCTGATCAGCAGCGCGACGACGGCGAAGACGAAGGCCAGGATGGTGCAGATCCGGGCGGCGTTGGTGCGCGGGCGGGCGGTCGCGTGGGGGTCGGCCATGACGTCCTCCGTGGGGAGCCTTGAGTGCTGCGGTCGGCCGATCACTACCCAGCCACGGCGGAAACTACGCACCGTGCCGTCAACCGCCCGCCCGGTTCGTGCCGGCCGGTGCCGGCCGCCGGGTCGACCCGGTGGAAGAGCTTTCCGGGTCGGCTCAGTGGAAGAGCTTGAGGCCGACCACGCCGGCAACCACCAGCAGCAGGCTGAGCAGCCGGGGCAGGCTCGCCGACTCGCCCAGCGCGACCATGCCGACCAGCGTGGTGCCGACCGCTCCGATGCCCACCCAGACCGCGTACCCGGTGCCGACCGGAATCTCGCGCAGCGCGTACGCCAGGCCCAGCATGCTGGCCACCAGGGTCACCGCGAAGACGATCGAGGGGAGCGGGCGGCTGAAGCCGGCGCTGCGGTCGAGCGAGACCGCCCACGCGGTCTCCAGCAGTCCGGAGAGCACCAGCACGATCCAGGCCATCGGGCATCACCTCGGGCAGTGGCCCCGACCACCGGGGCCAGGGACGAGTCGGTTGTGGCACGGGGCGTCTTGGCCTGACCGGGTACGCCCACGACTCGTCCGGGGTGGCCGCGCGGGCCACCACGGCCGACGCTAGCACCGCCCGGGGGGACGGTGACGGTGATCCGTCCCACCACCGGTTGAGTTGAAGTCAACGTGAGGTTGCAGCATGGACGGCATGACGCTGTTCTTCACCGATCGGGAGGTCGCCGCCGCCCTGGACGCCCCGACCACGGTCGCGGCGATGCGGGATGCCCTGCTGGCCGGGTACGCCGGGCGGCTCGTCGCCCCGCCCCGGGCGTCCGTCCCGCTCGGCGGCGGGCGGATGGTGCTCACCGCCGGCCACCTCGCCGGCGAGTGGTACGGCTTCCGCTCCTACGACACCTTCGGCCACCCGCAGGGCGAACAGCTCGTGGTGCTGCACGACGGCCGTACCGGGGCGGTGCGGGCGGTCGCCGTCGGCGAGGAGCTGGGCTCCCGGCGTACCGGGGGGCTGGGCGGGGTGGCGGTCGACGCCCTGGCCCGCCCGGACGCGGCCACCCTGGGCGTGGTCGGCTCGGGCGCGCAGGCGTGGACCCAGGTCTGGGCCGCCGCGGCGGTCCGGCGGCTGCGCGAGGTGACCGTGCACAGCCGCTCGGCCGCCCGGCGGGAGGCGTTCGCCGCCCGGGTCCGCGCCGAGCTGGGCGTGCCGGCCCGCGCCGTCGGCTCGGCCCCGGCGGCGGTCCGCGACCGGGACGTGGTGGTGCTCGCCACCACCAGCACCACCCCGGTGCTGGACGCCGCCGACCTCGCCCCGGGCACCCACCTCAACACCGTCGGCTTCAAGCAGGTCCACCGGCACGAGTTCGGCACCGACCTGCTCGACGCCGCCGACCTGCTGGTCACCGACTCGCCGGCCCAGGCGGCGGCGTACGACCCACCGATGCTGACCGCCGTCGGGCCGTACCCGGGACGGCTGCGTGACCTGGGCGCGGTGCTGGCCGGCGCGGTTCCCGGGCGGACCGGCGCGGACCAGGTGTCGGTCTTCTGCTCCACCGGCCTGGCCGGCACCGAGGTCGCCCTGCTGGACCGGCTGGTCCGGGTGGGCGCGGCGGCGGTCTGACCGGGTTCCCGGCGGCCGGCGGCGGCCCGGGAGGGGGCCGGTCGATGCCGGCGGGCCGCCGTTGGTGGTGCCGGCCCGGCCGCCCGGTACCCTCGGATGGTGTCTGCCACCTCTCCCACCGCCGCCGACGGCCGCCGCGTCGCCCTGCTGACCCTGGGCTGTGCCCGTAACGAGGTCGACTCGGAGGAGCTGGCCGCCCGGCTGCACGCCGACGGCTGGCAGGTCACCACCGACGGCGAGGGCGCCGACGTGGTGGTCGTCAACACCTGTGGCTTCGTGGAGAAGGCCAAGCAGGACTCGATCCAGACGCTGCTCGCCGCCGCCGACACCGGCGCCAAGGTGGTCGCCGCCGGCTGCATGGCCGAGCGGTACGGCCGGGAGCTGGCCGACAGCCTCCCCGAGGCGCAGGCCGTGCTCAGCTTCGACGACTACCCGGACATCTCGGCCCGGCTGGACGCGGTCGTCGCCGGCGAGACGGTCGACGCGCACACCCCGCGTGACCGTCGTGAGCTGCTGCCGCTCACCCCGGTCTCCCGGCGCGGCGCGGCGGTCTCGCTGCCCGGCCACGGCACCCCGACCCGGGCGGCCGTCGAGACCGACGAGCACACCCCGGCCCACCTGCGCCAGGTGTTGCGCCGCCGGCTCGACACCGGCCCGGTGGCCTCGCTGAAGCTGGCCAGCGGCTGCGACCGGCGGTGCGCGTTCTGCGCCATCCCCGCCTTCCGGGGCGCGTTCGTCTCGCGTACCCCGGACGAGCTGCTCGCCGAGGCGGAGTGGCTGGCCAAGACGGGCGTCCGGGAGCTGGTGCTGGTCAGCGAGAACTCCACCTCGTACGGCAAGGACCTGGGCGATCCGCGGGCGCTGGAGAAGCTGCTGCCGCAGCTCGCCGCGATCGACGGGATCGTCCGGGTGCGGGCCAGCTACCTCCAGCCGGCCGAGACCCGGCCCGGCCTGGTCGAGGCGATCGCCGGCACGCCCGGCGTGGCCGCCTACTTCGACCTGTCGTTCCAGCACTCCAGCGAGCCGGTGTTGCGCCGGATGCGCCGGTTCGGCTCCACCGACCGGTTCCTGGAGCTGCTGGCCTCCGCCCGGGCGCTGGCCCCGCAGGCCGGCGCGCGGAGCAACTTCATCGTCGGCTTCCCGGGCGAGACCCGGCAGGACTTCGACGAGCTGGTGCGGTTCCTGACCGAGGCGCGGCTCGACGCGATCGGCGTGTTCGACTACAGCGACGAGGACGGCACCGAGGCCGCCGGCCTGTCCGGCAAGGTCTCCGCCGCCACCATCAAGCGCCGGTACGACCGGCTCGCCGCGCTCGCCGACGAGCTCTGCTCGCAGCGGGCCGAGGAACGGGTCGGCAACCCGGTGGAAGTGCTGGTCGACTCGGTCGACGACGGCGTGGTGGAGGGGCGGGCGGCGCACCAGGCCCCCGAGGTCGACGGGTCGACCACCCTGGTCGCGCCGGTCGGCGGCGGGGTCGACCTGGCCGCGCTGCGCCCCGGTGACCTGGTCCGGGCGACGGTCACCGCGACCGAGGGTGTGGACCTGGTCGCGGTGCCGGATGAGATGATCTCGGCGGCGCCCGGCGCGGAACGGTGACGGCGGGCCCGGAGAAGGCGGGGGAGCCACGTGGTGTGGTGCCAGGTACGCCACGGCGACCCGAACGGGGTGCGGACGTGACCGGGGCGACGGAGTCGGCGTCGGCGGTCCCCCGGGTGCCGGTGCTCAACGCGGCCAACGGGCTGACCCTGCTGCGCCTGATGCTGGTGCCGGTCTTCGCGGTCTCGGTGATCACTTCGGGGCTGACCCACACCGGGTGGCGGATCGCCGCCTGTCTGATCTTCGCGGTCGCCTCGGCGACCGATCTGGTGGACGGCTGGATCGCCCGCCGGTTCGGCCTGGTCACCTCGGTCGGCAAGGTGGCCGACCCGATCGCCGACAAGGCGCTCACCGGTGCCGCCCTGGTGCTGCTCTCCTGGTACGACCGGCTGCCCTGGTGGGTGACGGCGGTGATCCTCGCCCGTGAGCTGGGCATCACCGTGCTGCGTTTCTGGGTGATCCGGCATGGGGTGATCGCGGCCAGCCGGGGCGGCAAGATCAAGACGGCGCTCCAGATCCTCGCCATCGCCTGGTACCTCTGGCCGATGCCGGCCGGCCTGGCCGACGTCGGCCCCTGGATCATGGCCGCCGCCGTGCTGGTGACCGTGGTCACCGGCTTCGACTACGTGGCCCAGGCCCTCCGGCTCCGTCGCCCCCGCGCCTGACCGCCCCTGAGCCCGCCCGCCCCTGCGTCGTCCGGGAGGATGGGACGGGCACCGGTACGCGGAAGGGGAGTCGGATGGGGACTGACGCGGGGCACGGGCCGCCGGTCGGGAGTCCGGCGGCGGAGGTGGTGCACCGCCTGCACGAGCGGCGCGAGACGCTGGCCACCGTCGAGTCCCTGACCGGCGGGCTGCTCGCCGCCTCGATCGTGGCGATCGCCGGGGTGAGCGCCGTCTACCGGGGCGGCCTGGTCACCTACGCCACCGACGTGAAGGCGCAGCTCGCCGACGTACCCGAGGAGTTGCTGGCGGCGCGCGGACCGGTGGATCCGGACGTGGCCGTCGCCCTGGCCGAGGGCGGCCGGCGGCGCTGCGGCGCCGACTGGGGGCTCGCCACCACCGGGGTGGCCGGTCCGGAGCCGCAGGCGGGCAAACCGGTCGGCCTGGTGTACGTCGCGGCGGCCGGGCCGGCCGGGGCGGCCGTCCGGCGGCTCGACCTCGACGGGGAGCGGGACCACATCCGGGACACCGCCGTGACCGAGGCGCTGCGCCTGCTGGCGGCCCAGCTCCGCCGGGCCGGCCGGGCCGCCGGGCAGACCCCGGACGACGGGCCGGTCACCGGCGTACGGACGACCGCCCCCGGCCGCCGGTGACCCGCTGTTCAGATCCGACAGGCAGGGTGGGATGTCGTCAGGCCGGCCAACGGGTACGGTTGCGGGAAGGCTCCGGCGTACGGCGTCGGCGGCGGCGCGGTCCACCGCGTCCGGCGCGGGTGACCGGTCGCCAGGAGAGGGAATCCCGTCAGGGGGAGGTGCGATGGTCCTGCTACGCCGGGTGATCGGTGACGCACTTCGGGCGCGCCGGCAGGGTCAGCACCGCACCCTGCGCGAGGTCTCCACCGCCGCCAACGTCAGCCTCGGCTACCTGTCCGAGATCGAGCGCGGCCAGAAGGAACCCTCCAGCGAGCTGCTCGCCGCCATCTGCGACGCGCTCGGTGCCCGCCTGTCCGAGCTGCTCCGCGAGGTGAGCGACACGGTCGCGCTCGCCGAGCAGATGCCGGGCGTGCTGCTGCCGGTGCAGGACGAGCCGGTCGACGCCGTGCGCAGGGCCACCGGCCGGGGGGTGCGTCAGGTCACCTCCGACGGCGCGGTCGCCGTCTCGGTCCGCCAGGACTCGCCGCTCAAGGCCACCCTGCGCAGCACCCGGGTGCGCCCCAGCGAGCGCGACGTGGTCTGCGCCGCCTGACCGTCGACCGGTCCCGCGACGTGGCCGGGGTGGCCCCCGCCGCGTAGTGTTGATCGCAGGCCGCCGGAGTGCTCCTGCGGTACGACCGGCCCTGCTGGCGTCCTGCTGCGACGATGGGGGCACGCCGGGTGGCCCGTCCGGCCCGGCGTGGCCGAGGCGCAGCGACGCTACTGAGGGGATACCGCGGAGATGGCGAACCCGTTCGTCAAGGGCTGGCACTACCTGATGGCGCTCTTCGGTGCCAAGATCGACGAGCACGCCGATCCGAAGGTGCAGATCCAACAGGCCATCGAGGAGGCGCAGCGCCAGCACCAGGCGCTGGTCCAGCAGGCGGCGGCGGTGATCGGCAACCAGCGTCAGCTCGAGATGAAGCTCTCCCGGCAGATGTCCGAGGTCGAGCGGTTGCAGGCCAACGCCCGGCAGGCGCTGGTCCTCGCCGACCAGACCCGGGCCAGGGGCGACGAGACCGAGGCCGGTCGCTACGAGCAGTCCGCCCAGGTGCTCGCCACCCAGCTCGTCTCCGCCGAGCAGGCCACCGAGGACCTGAAGACCCTGCACGACCAGGCACTCGGCGCCGCCGCCCAGGCCCGCCGCGCGGTCGAGAACAACTCGATGATCCTGCAGCAGAAGCTCGCCGAGCGGACCAAGCTGCTCAGCCAGCTTGAGCAGGCCAAGATGCAGGAGAGCGTGGCCCGCTCGCTGGAGTCGATGTCGTCGTTGACCGCCCCCACCAACACCCCGTCGCTGGACGAGGTGCGGGACCGCATCGAACGCCGCTACGCCAACGCGATGGGCCGGGCCGAGCTGGCCGGCAACTCCGTCGAGGGGCGGATGCTGGAGATCCAGAAGTCGGCCCTCGACAGCGCCGGGTCGTCCCGGCTGGAGCAGATCCGCGCCAGCATGGCCGGCGACCAGCTCGGCGGCCGGCAGGAACAGCCGGCGGCACAGCAGCAGGCCCAGCCGGCCGCACCGGCGGCGGATCCGGCCGCCGCCGCCCGACTGGACGAGATCCGGGCCAGCATGAGCCGCGACCGCGGCACGGGGGACACCACCGCCGCCGGCTGAGCGGCCGGCACGAGGAGGTACGGGTGGCGGACGAGCGAGCGCGACACTTCCGTCGACTGAGTCGACTGCGGCGTTCCGCCCGACGGTGGAGTGTCCTGGCCGGTGGGCTGTCCGGCGCGGCGGCCGTGCTGACCCCGTACGCGGGGCTCGGGCTGCCCGACGCGGCCTGGGCCGGCGCCGCGGGCAGTGCCGTCGCGCTGGCCGCCTGGCGCTGGATCGACCTGCGCGCGCTCGCCGCCCGCCCCGCCCCGCCCGCGCTCGACCCGGCGGAGGCCGCCGCCCGCTCCCGGGCCCGGTTGATCGCCGCCGTCGAACGGCTCCCGGTCGGTCCCGGCGTGCTGGCCGAGGCGCGGCGGCTCCGGTCCCGGCTGGCCCTGCGGGGCACCACCGCCGCCGAGTCCTGGGCCCGGCTGGACCGGGCCGCGCTCACCCTGGCCGGGATGGCGCCCCGGCTGACCGGCCTCGCCGAGCCGGCGGTGCTGGAGGCCGCCGCCGCCGACCGCTCGCTGCGCGACCTGGCCGGCCGGACGGCCAGCGTGGAACGCGCCCTGCGACTCGCCCCGGGCGAGGCCCGGCCCCGGCTCGCCGAGGCCCACCGCGCCCTGCTCGACCAGTTGCACAGCGGGGTGACCGCCTACGAGGGGCTGGTCGTCGCGGCGGCCGGCTACGTCGCCGAGGACGCCCGTCCGGACACCGCCGATCCGGCCGCCTCCCGGCTGCTGGAGGCGACCGACCTGCTGCACGGCGTCGCCTCGGCCCTGGCCGAGCTGCGGGCGGCCGGCGACCCGCTGCGCACCCGCTGAGCCTCAGCCGGGCGTGCTGACCGGCACCGGGCCGGTCCACGGGGAGCTGCCCACCACGTTGAACGAGCGGATCCGGTAGTGGTACGTCACGCCCCGGGCCAGCCCGCTGTTGGTGAAGCCCCGCCCGGTGACGGTGAAGGTGGCCACCTCCCGGCTGAACCGGGGGTCCACCGCGCGCTGCACCACGAAACCCGCGCCCGGGCCGGTCGGCGTGCTCGCCGTCCAGCTCAGCGCCACCGTCGCGGTGTCCGGCGCGGGGACGCTGACGGCCGCGGCGACCCCGGTCGGCGGTCCCGGCACCGGCGGCGTGGTGACCGTCGCCACCGTCGACCACGGTGACGCCGCCCCCAGGTACGTCGTACGCACCCGGTAGTAGTACGTGGTGTCCGGTGCGACCGCCGGGTCGAGGTGGTTGTCCGCCACCGGCACGGCGGTGGTGCCCGGCCCGCTGGTGAAGGTGGGGTTGGTGGCCCGCTGCACGTCGATCCCGGTGGCGAAGGAGCGGTTCACCCACCGTAGCGCCACCCGGAGCGGCGTCGCCGCCGGCAGCGCCGCGACCAGCCCGCTCGGCGCGGTGAGTCGTACCGCCGCCGGGATGCTGTTCGACCAGGCCGAACAGCTCACCGCGTTCTCGGCCCGGATCCGGTAGTGGTAGCTGACGCCCGGGGTCACCGAGGCGTCGGTGTACCGGGTGGCCGTGGCCGCCACGGTGATCGTGGTCAGCCCGACGGTGAAACCGGCGTCGGTGGCCCGCTGGAGCAGGTGGCTGGTGGCCGGTGGGCGGCTGCCGTTGCCCGTCCAGGCCAGCGCGATCGCCGGCAGGGCGGTCGCCGAGCCGGGCATCGCGGTGGCGGTCAGCCCGGTCGGCGCCTTCGGGGCGACCCGCAGCACCAGCGGCCGGCTCATGCCCAGGTCGCGCAGCCCCGCCGCGCCGCTGGACCAACGGTGTTCCCAGCCCAGGTTGACGAGTTGGTTCGCCACCGCCGCCGGACGGCCGTCGAGCGGGCTGACCGGGGTGGAGCCGACCCGGACGTTGGCCGGCCGGGTCGGGTCGAGCAGCCGCACGCTGTCACCCACCTTGAACGGCAGCGGCGGCACCACCGGGCGCAGCGCCACCACCACCTCCTCCGCCGGGTTGACCCGGACGGTCTGCTTCCAGCCCAGCTCGCCGCCGTCCGGGGCGCGGACCGTGCCGTCCCCGCCGATCCGGTTGACCACCTGCACGTCGCAGCCGTCGAACCGGACCGGGTGGGTCTGCCGCCCGACCCCGCCGATCCGCCAGAGCTGGGTGCCGTCGGCCACCCCGACCACCGGGTCGGCCACGACCAGGATCTCGGTCGCCGGGTCGGCCGGGCCGAGCGGCAGGGACGCCGGGCCGAGCGGACCGGCGTTCGGGTGGGCCACACCGAGCCGGCCGGCCTGCCGCCCGTACTCCGGCTCGAACACCGCGCCGACGTTCTTCACCTCGACGGGCAGGGTGACCGGGGCGGTGCCGCCCGGTGGGGTGAAGCTGACCGAGCTGGCGTGTGCCGGCGCGACGGTGGGCTGCCCGGTGCGGGTGCCGAACGCCCGGTCGTACGCCGGCTGCGGCACGATCGGCGGGCGCTGACTGGCCGCGTACGCGGCGGGCAGCCGGTCGGCCAGCCGGTCCGGGTCGTACCGCCGGGTCGGGGTGCCGGCCACCCGGAACTGGAGCAGGGTCCGGGTGTTCGGGCCGTACCCGGCCAGGGTGCCGGCGCCACCGCCCTCGGCGGTCCGGTCCGGGGCGTCGGTGTGCTGGTCGTAGCGGGGGTCGAAGCCGGGCAGCGGGGCCGGGCAGTCGTTGTAGAGCAGCACCGTGCCGCCCGGCGGCACGGTGGAGAAGTCGACCACCACGTCGGCGCGCTCGCCCGGGGCGAGCAGCAGCGCGGCCGAGTCCACGTTGAGCACCGTCGGGTCGCGCCGGTCGTACCGGTAGCCGACCGGGCGGTTCGGCACCGGCACCGGGGCGGGGAGCAGGCCGCACTCGTTGCCGATCTGGATCATGCGGGGGCCGGTCGCCGCCGGGTCGGGCACCCCGCCGTCCCGCCCGTCGGTGGGCCAGTCCGCCGGCCGGCCGGGGGCGCGGACGGCGGCCACCATCGGCACCTCGCCCGCGTCGGCGTCGGCGAGGCTGCCGTCGGCCCGCCACATCGCGGCGTCCGAACCGGCCCGGTAGAGCTGGAGGTTGAGGCCGCGGTCGGCGCAGGCGTTGACGATCCGGAACCGGTACGCCGTCGGCTGCACCGTCAGGTACGGGTAGGCGACGCCGTTGACCAGCATGGTGTCCCCGTACGCCTCGGGCACGGCGCTCGGATGCGGCACCCCGGGCGCCCGGGGTGGCTCCTCGGGCACGGCGACCGGATCGTGGTGCGGGTTGTCCACCGGGCCGCGTCGGGCCGCCTCCCGGCCGTCCGCGCCGGGCAGCCACGGTCCGTAGTCCCAACGGCCGGTCGGGTTACGCCCGGAGTCCCGGTACGGGTCCTGCCGGGGCTGGTAGACGTGCGGGTGCCACAGGTTGCCCCGGGTGCCCCAGCGCTCCCGGTCCCAGGTGGGGTCCTCGGCGGCGAGCTGGGCGTCGTCGGGGACGAAGGTCTTGTCCTGGATCACCAGCGGCACCTGGTCGGCGGGGAGCACCCCGTCGGCGACCAGCCGCTCCTCCGCCGGGTCGGTGAGCAGGTAGAGGGCGAGCTGGCCGGCGTAGACGGTCAGCCGGGACAGCCCGAGCGTGTTGTCGTGCAGGCACATCAGCCGGCCGCTCTGCTCGTTCGGGTAGTAGAGCGTGGTGGCCCCCGCGCCGGGGGACGGCATGTCCGGCACGTGGGTCAGCCCCGGCCCGGTCGGGTACGGGGTGATCTCGCCGGCCGGGGTCACCCACTGCCACGGGTTGCCGGCGCTGATCCAGCCGGTGTGCGCGCCGGACAGGTGCGGCACCGCCCGGTTCTGCGGGTAGGGCGCCGGCCCGTCCAGCGGCCCGGGGCCCGCCCCGGGAATGCTCGGGTCCACCGGGAGGAAGAGGTCGCCGGCCCGGCCGGTGGGGAGCTGGTTGACGAACTTGACCCGGACCGGGCGTCCACGTCGCGCCACGATCATCGGGCCGAGGTGGTACGGCCGCTCCGGCGGGGCGACGGTGTTGTGCCCGTCCGGGTCGGTGCCCAGGTTGAGCTGGCGGTAGCCGCGCAGCCGGGTGGTGGGCAGGTCCCGGTGCAGCCGCTGGGTGTACTCGGCCAGCCCGAGCTCGTAGTAGTCGCAGCCCGGGTAGCTGATCGTGTCCGGGGTGGCGACCGGCAGGTACCCGCCCAGCTCGTTGCGGCCCCCTGGGCCGGGCAGCGGGAGCGCGTCGACGAACTTGCGGATGCCGGTTCCGGGAAACACCCGGCCCTGGGCGTCCCGTACCGGCAGCGGGCTGCTGGCGAAGTTCGGCACGGTGCCGAAGCAGCGCGGCACGGCGGCCGGATCCAGGCTTGCCGGGGCGGACCCGGACCCGCCGGTCCGGGCCAGCGGCACGGTGGGACCGTCGGCGCGGTCGGCGCGGACCGCCCGGTTCGTCCAGCGGGGGCGCAGTCTGCGGAACAGGGCCATGGCTCTCCCCGGGCGTGGGGGCGCGCCGACCAGCACCTCGGCGTGGTGGTCGGTCGCGTCCGGTGGTGACGAACGGTGAGCACTCAAACGCAGCATGCGACCTGGACGGCCCGATAGGAATTACCCATTCGTCCGTGTCTGGCGGTCGTCCCGTCAGGCGGGAGGGCAGGTCAGGGGCGTTGCCGGCCCGGGCGCCGGCTGGCAGGTCGGGCACCAGTAGGTGACCCGCTCGCCCAGCTCATCCCTGCGCACGGCCGTGCCGCAACGGCGGCACGGCTGGGCGCGCCGGCCGTACACGTAGCTGGTCCGGCCCCGGAGCAGGGAGCCGGTGGTGCTCTGGGTCCACCGGCCCCGGTTGGCGGCGAGCAGCTTCTGCGCCAGGGCCACGGTGCCGGCCAGATCGGGCACCGCGCCGACCGGCGTCCACGGGGACAGCCCGCGCAGGAACAGCACCTCGCACTTGTAGAGGTTGCCCACCCCGGCCAGGTTGCGCTGGTCCAGCAGCGCCTCGCCGATGGTGGTCGCCGGCCGCGCGGCGAGCCGGCGGACCGCCTCGTCCGGATCCCAGTCGTCGCCGAGCAGGTCGGGGCCGAGGTGTCCGACCAGGGTCTCCTCCTCGGCGGTGGGCACCAGGGCCAACTCGTGCAGGTGGTAGCCGACCGCCACCGCCCCCGGGCCGTGCAGCACCACCCGGACCAGGTGCGCCGGTCGGGCCGTCCAGCGTTCCCCCGGGGCGTACACCCGCCAGGCCCCGTCCATCCGCAGGTGCGAGTGGAGCGTCCAGCACGCGGTCGCCGACGCCTCCGGCGGTGCGGTCAGGCGCAGCAGCAGGTGCTTGCCCCGGCTGGCCGACTCGCCCACGGTCCAGCCGGTCAGGTCGGTGGTGGCCAGCCGGGGCACCCGGAAGTCGCTGCCGGTCAGCCGGGTGCCGGCGAGCGCCCGGTGCAGGACGCGGGCGGTGTTCCAGACGGTGTCGCCTTCGGGCACCCGGTCATTCTGCCTCGGCCGAGCGGGGAACCCCGGGTGCCACCACCGGTGGCGCGACGCCGGGCACGACCCGTCGGGGCGGCCGGCTCAGGGCCGCTCGTCCGGGCGGGGCGGGCGGACCATGTCCTGGTAGCGGGGGTGGCTGGCCCCGTACACGGCGAAGTTCAGCCGGGCGTGGGTGAGACTCAGGTCGCCGTTCGGGCCGCCCCGCACCAGGTCGGCGTCGGCGTCACCCTGGCCGTCGTCGGTCCAGAAACAGACCGGGCAGGTGCCCCCACCCGTCCGGGACGCGCAACACGGACAGCCCACCGGAACCCACACTTCACCCACCTCAGCAGCATTCCACACCGGACGTCCGGCAGGGAGCGCAGATCACCCCGTGGTACGCCCCCGCACCGTCACCGCCGCGCCCGCCGCCACCCCGAGCAGGTCCGCCGCCCGCCCGCCGTTGCACGCCACCGCGGCCAGGCCGGCGGAGTCGACGAGAAGGACCAGCGACCCGGCCGGCACGTCGCCGAACGTCCGCCCCCGCACCGCCGGCCGGCCGGCCACCTCCACCTCGCCGGGCAGCGACGCCAGCAGTTCGGCGTCCGCCGCGAGCTGCACGTTGCCGAAGTGGTCCACGGTGAGCACCTCGGCGGTGAAGCCGTCCGCCTCCCGCCGTAGCACCGGCGCCGGCAACTCGACCAGGGTCGCCGGGTCCACCGCCGGGCCGGCGTCCGCCGGTGGCGCGCCGAGGGCCAGCCGGGCCGCCACCGGGGCGAAGACGTCCCGGCCGTGGAAGGTGCCGGAGACCTCGGACGCCAGCCACCCCGGGGCGGTCAGCTCGACCGCCGAGGTGACCCCGCCCAGCGCCCTCGCGGCGGGCAGCAGCAGCCCGTTGTCCGGCCCGACCAGCAACCCGCCCGGGGTGACCAGCGCCACCGGACGCCGGGACGTGCCCACCCCCGGGTCCACCACCGCCACGTGCACCCCGTACGGCAGGTGCGGCACGGTCTGGGCGAGCACCGCCGCGCCCCGCCGGACGTCCGCCGGTGGCACCAGGTGGGTCACGTCGACCACCCGTACCGCCGGGGCGATCCGGGCGATCACCCCGTGGCAGGCGGCCACGAAGCCGTCGGTGAGCCCGTAGTCGGTGGTCAGCGAGATCCAGGCGGTCGGGGTCATGCCGGCAGGCTAGCCGGCGAACGCCTACCACTGACCGGGGAGGCCGATCGGCCGACCGGCCGGTGCCGGCGGCCCACCGGGTTCGGCAGACTGCCGGGGTGACGAAACGCCTTCGTATCCTCTCCGCGACCGCCACCGTCCTCGTCGCCCTGGGCCTGTCGGCCTGCGGCGACGACCCCGCCGACAAGCGGGACGGCGGGGCGTGGGCCGACGGCCGGTCGGGAACACCGGCCACCGCCGAGGGCGCTCCGGCCGACGGTGCCGCGCCGAAGGGCGCCAAGCCGGGCACCACCCCGTCGGAGAGTCCCTCCACCCCGCCCTTCGTGATGCCGACCAAGGCGAAGAGCGCCCCCGCCGCCCGGAAGGTGGTCGACGCGTTCAAGGACGCCGGCCTGAAGGTGCCCAACCTGCGCGACCGGTCGAAGGACTGCGGGCCGAACGGCCTCGGCGTGGGCTGCGCCCAGTTGCTCGCCACCGACGCGGTCTCCGTCTACGTCTTCCCGGACGAGGCGACCGCCACCAACCAGACCGACGTGTGGGGGATCAAGGCGTACCGGGCGGGCGCGGTGGTGCTCAACTATCTCGACACCCGTACCAGCGTGGCCGAGCAGAAGCGCTACAACGACGTCCTCGCCACGCTCGGCTGACCCGGCCCGGGACCCCGGTCAGCCGCGCAGCCGCAGGCCGCGTGGGGTGGCCCGGAAACCGGCGGCGGTGAGCGCGTCCCGCAGCGGCGACGCGTGCACCGCCTCGCCGTCGGCCCGCTCCACCGACATCACCCCCAACGCGCCGGAGTGCACCGCGTCGGCGAGCGCCTTGCCGGCGGCGGTGAGCGCGTCCGGGTCGTCGGTGAAGGAGAGGATCGTCCGCCCGCCCCGCTCGACGTACAGCGTCAGGTCGCCGCCGACCAGCACCACCAGCGCCCCGGCCTTGCGGCCGGCCCGGTGCCCGCTGGCCGGGGCGGCACCGTCGCCGGAGTCGACCACCCGCTCCGGCCAGGGCAGCGCCGCGCCGTACGGGCTGGCCGGGTCGGTCGCGGCGAGCACCACGGTCGGCCCGCCACCCCGGCCCCGCGCCCCGTCGGCCGGGTCGGCGAGCGCCCGCAGCCGGTCCACCGCCCCGGGGACGGCGAACTGGGCCGCGCCCAGCCCCTCCACGAAGTAGCCGCGCCGGGCCGCGCCCCGTTCCTCCAGCGCGGCGAGCACCGGGTAGACGGCGGCGAACCCGCCGGACACCTGCTCGGCGACCACCGCGCCCCGGGTCACCACCCCGTGCCGCTCCAGCAGCAGGTCGGCCAGGGCGGCGGCCCGCCGGGTGGGGTCGGTGTCCCGCGCCGGCAGCCGGGACCACCGCCCGGCCACGGTGGGCGGGCCACCCCAAGCGGGCAGCGCGACCCGACCGGGGCGGCGGTAGCGGGTACGCGGGGCGGCCGGCCGGGACCGGTGCGCCCCGCCGCCGCCGAGCGCCGCCCGCAGCGGGGCGAGCGTGTCGTTGGTGAGCTGCCCGGCCCAGACCAGATCCCAGAGCGCGGCCGTCAGCGCGGTGTCGTCGTCCGAGCCGACCCGGTCGGACAGCGCCCGGAAGAACAGCGCCTGCCCATCGGCGAGCGCGTCCAGCAGCGCGGTGTGCAGCGGGGTGAGGGCCAGCGCCCCGTCCGGCGGGGGAAGCAACAACGGCGCGACGTCGGCGTACGCCAGGGTGACCCAGCCGTCCCCGCCGGAGATCGCCCCCGAGCCGGCCCAGAGCACCTCGCCGCTGGCGCACAGCTCGTCGAGCTGGGCGGGGGAGTAGTCGGCGACCCGGGCGGGCAGCACCAGCCGTTCCAGCGCGGACGCCGGCACCGTCGCCCCCTGTAGCTGCTCGATCGCGGCGGCCACCGCCTCCACCCCCCGCGCCGACGAGCCGACCTGCTGCCAGCGGGGCAGGAACGTGGCCAGCGCCCGGGGCGGCACCGGTTCGATCTCCCGGCGCAGCGCGGCGAGCGACCGGCGACGCAGCAGCCGCAGCACCTCGGCGTCGCACCACTGGGTGCCCACCGTGTCCGGGGCGAACTCACCGGAGACCACCCGCCCGGTCGCGGCGAGCCGGCGCAACGCCAGCTCCACCACCGACACCCCGAGCTCGAACCGGGCGGCGCAGGTGGTGGCGGCGAACGGCCCGTGGGTGCGGGCGTACCGGGCGAGCAGGTCACCGACCGGGTCGGCCACCGGCGCCAGGTACGCCTCGGCCACCCCGACCGGCAACGCCACGCCCAGCGCGTCGCGCAGCCGGGCGGCGTCCTCGACGACCACCCAGCGCTCCTCGCCGGCGATCCGGACCCGCAGCACCCGGCGGGCCGCCGCCAGCTCCGCCAGCCACCCCACCGGTACGCCCCGCTCGGCCAGCTCCGCCCCGGTCAGGTCGCCGACCACCCGGAGCAGCTCCACCACGTCCTCGGCGTCGCGGGGGCGGCGCTGGTCGGTGCGCCAGCGCAGTTGCCGCTCGGTCTCGGCGAGCACCGCCGGGTCGAGCAGCTCGCGCAGGTCCACCCGGCCGAGCAGCTCACCGAGCAGGGCCGAGTCCAGCGCCAGCGCGGCGGCCCGGCGCTCGGCCAGCGGGGCGTCCCCCTCGTAGAGGAACGCGCCGACGTAGCCGAAGAGCAGCGACCGGGCGAACGGCGACGGCCGTTCGCTCTCCACCTCGACCAGGCGCACCTTCCGGCTGGCCAGGTCGCGCATCAGCTCGGCCAGGGCGGGCTGGTCGAAGACGTCCTGGAGGCACTCCCGGGCGGCCTCCAGGGTGACCGGGAAGTCGGCGTACTCGCGGGCCACGTCGAGTAGCTGGGCGGCGCGCTGGCGCTGCTGCCACAGCGGCTGCCGGCGGCGCGGGTCCCGTCGGGGCAGCAGCAGCGACCGGGCGGCGCACTCGCGGAACCGGGCGGCGAACAGCGCGGAGGTGCCCACCGACTCCTCGACGAGCTGGGCGATCTCGGCCGGCTCGAAGACCACCACGTCCGCGCCGGGCGGCTCCTCGGCGGTGTCCGGCAGCCGCACTACGATCCCGTCGTCGGCGGGCATGACCTGGGCGTCCACCCCGTACCGCTCGGCGAGCCGGCGGCCGATGGCCAGCGCCCAGGGGCCGTTCACCCGGGCGCCGAGCACGCTGTGCACGGCGAGCCGCCAGTCGCCCAACTCGTCGCGGAACCGCTCGACCAGCACCGTGCGGTCGTCGGGCAACGACCGGGTGGCGGCCTGCTGCTCCCGCAGGTAGGCCATCAGGTTGCCGGCGGCCCAGTCGTCCAGCCCGCCGTCGCGCAGCGCCGCCCGGGCGGCGTCGTCGTCCTGCCGCAGCAGCGCCCGGACCCGCGCGCCGATCGCCCGGCCCAGCTCGACCGGCCGGCCGAGCTGGTCGCCCTTCCAGAACGGCATCCGGGCGGCCTGGCCGGGGGCGGGGGAGACCAGCACCCGGTCGGGGGTGATCTCCTCGATCCGCCAGGAGGAGGAGCCGAGCAGGAAGACGTCGCCGACCCGCGACTCGTAGACCATCTCCTCGTCCAGCTCGCCGACCCGGGCGGCGCGTTCCGCCCCGGCCAGGAAGACCCCGAACAACCCCCGGTCGGGGATGGTGCCACCGCTGGTGACGGCGAGCCGCTGGGCACCCGGTCGGCCGGTCAGCACGTCGGCGGCCCGGTCCCAGACCAGCCGGGGACGTAGCTCGGCGAAGGCGGTCGACGGGTAGCGGCCGGAGAGCATGTCGAGCACGGCGTGCAGCGCCGAGTCGGGCAGCTCGGCGAAGGGCGCGGCCCGGCGGACCAGCACCGCCAGGTCGCCGAGCGCCCAGGGTTCGAGGGCGACCATGGCGACGATCTGCTGGGCGAGCACGTCCAGCGGGTTGCGCGGGTAGTGCAGCTCCTCGATGGCACCGGTCGCCATCCGCTCGGCGACCACGGTGCAGGAGAGCAGGTCGCCCCGGTGCTTGGGGAAGACCACCCCGCGGGACACCGCGCCCACCTGGTGCCCGGCCCGGCCGACCCGTTGCAGGCCGGCCGCGACGCTCGGCGGGGCCTCGATCTGCACCACCAGGTCGACCGCGCCCATGTCGATGCCCAGCTCCAGGCTGGAGGTGGCCACCACGGCGGGCAGCCGGCCGGACTTGAGCGCCTCCTCGATCTGTTTGCGTTCCTCCCGGGAGACGCTGCCGTGGTGGGCGCGGGCGATCACCGGGGACGCGCCGGCCGCCGCGCCCGACTGGGCCATCACCTCGGCCGGTGGCCTGTTCGGGGCGGCGGGCACAGCGGCGACCGACTCGTCCGCGACCGACTCGTCCGCGACCAGCTCGTCCGCGGCCAGCTCGTTGAGCCGGGCGCAGAGCCGCTCGGCGCTGCGCCGGGAGTTGGTGAAGACGATGGTCGAGCGGTGCGCCCGGATCAGCGCGAAGACCCGTTCCTCCACCGCCGGCCAGATGGACGCCCGACGCGGACCGGGCCCGCCGAGGTCGTCCTCCGGGGGCCGCTCCGGCTCGTCGAGCCGGGTCATGTCCTCCACCGGGACCTGGACGCTCACCTCGATCGTCTTGGCGGTGGCGGGCTGCACCACGTCGACCGGATGCGCCCCGCCGAGGAATCGGGCGCAGGCGTCCACCGGCCGGACGGTGGCGGAGAGGCCGATCCGCTGCGCGGGGCGGGCCAGCAACGTGTCGAGGCGTTCCAGGGACAGCGCCAGGTGAGCGCCGCGTTTGGTGCCGGCGACCGCGTGTACCTCGTCGACGATGACCGTCTCGACGCCGCGCAGTGAATCCCGGGCCGCAGAGGTGAGCAGCAGGAACAACGACTCGGGGGTGGTGATGAGGACGTCCGGCGGGGTACGGGCGAAGGCCCGGCGCTCGTCGGCCGGGGTGTCGCCGGTGCGCATTCCGACGGTGATCTCCGGGGGCGGGACGCCGAGCCGGGTGGCCGCCTGCCGGATGCCGGCGAGCGGGGCCCGCAGATTGCGCTCGACGTCGACCGCGAGCGCCTTGAGCGGGCTGACGTAGAGCACCCGGCAGCGCTGCCGGGCCTCGGCGGGCGGCGGCTCCTGGGCCAGCCGGTCCAGCGACCAGAGGAACGCCGCGAGGGTCTTGCCGGAGCCGGTGGGCGCCACCACCAGGGCGTTGCGCCCGGCCGCGACCGAGCGCCAGGCCCCGGTCTGCGCTGCGGTCGGGGCGGCGAAGGCGGCGGTGAACCACTCCCGGGTGGCCGGGCCGAACCCGGTCGGCATGCCCGCCGCGCCCGATCCACCCCGCTGCCCCGTCATGCCCCCATCCTGCCTCGGCGGTGTGACATCCGGCCTAGCCCGGGTAGCGGTCTGTCCCGTTTACAGGACATACGTGACGCATGGGGTGGTAGATGTGTTAAGTCTTACTTAACTGCTTGCTTGTGACCCACAACATAAAGTAACTTCACCCGCAACGCAGTGTCGGGTGGAGGGGGTCGGATGTCCGTCGAGGAGCATGGCCCGACGCCCGGCACCGACGTGCTCATCCGCAAGGTCGACGGCCATCTCGCCGCCGTCCGGGCCAGCCTGCGCGGTCCCGAGCTGGAACTCGCCGAGCGGCTCGCCGGCAGCCTGCGGCAACTGGTCGTCTCCACCGCCCAGGCCAGCGCCGCCGACCGTGGTCAGGTACGGGTCGCGGTGCACTACTTCGTCCTCCGCCGGGAGAGTCGCGGCAGGCTGCTCTCGGTGCGCTCGCTCGCCGTCGCCCAGCGGGTGGTCAACAAGGTGGCCCTCCAGCTCGGCCGCCCCGACCTGATGGTCGAGGCCCGCCGGGGCCTGGCGCCCGCCCTGCCCGGCGGCGACAACCCGACGGGCTGACCGCCCACCCGCTCACCCGCCCGCCTGCCCGGGTCACCCGCCACCTGGGGACAGCCCGGCGGGCATCGCCGGTCGGGCTGGGCCGGACCGGGCTGGGCCGGACCGGGCTGGGTCGGGCTGGACTGGACCGGGCTGGGCCGGTGTCGGTGGGGCGACGAGCCGCGATCCATCCAGGTCATCAGCTCCACAGCCGGCGCGGGTGGGCTGGTGTCGCCCCGGTCCCCGCCGACCGTTCGGCCCGGCCCGACCGGCCGCCACCGGCACTCACCGAGCAGGCGAGGGGCCGGCGCGGCGCCAGAAGGTAAGTTTCCCGCAAAACCACCCACAGTGCGCCCATCTAGCGTGTGATCGGTCCTGACCGGGACATTCCGCCCGGGTGAGCGGGGCAGAACGGACCGGCACCACGCTGCCGAGCGCGCCGCCAGTGCGACGGGAGGACGCGTGCTCGTACTGCTGCTCCTCCACCTGGTGGCGGCGCTTCTCGCGCCGTTGCTGGTCCGGTGGTGGGGTCCGCGCGCCTGCTACCCACTCGCGCTCGTGCCGGCCGCCGCGTTCGGCTGGGCGCTGGCCCGCACCCCCACGGTCCGCGCCGGCGGCGCGGTCGTCGAGACGTACGACTGGGTCGGCCAGCTCGACCTCGACGTGGCGCTGCGGATGACGACGCTGTCCTGGTTGATGACCCTGCTGGTCGGCGGCGTCGGCGCGCTGGTCCTGGTCTACTGCGGCCGGTACTTCGCGCCCGGCGCGGTGGGGCTGTCCCGGTTCGTCGCGGTGCTGGTCGCGTTCGCCGGGGCGATGCTCGGCCTGGTCCTCGCCGACGACCTGCTGCTGCTCTACGTCTTCTGGGAACTCACCACCGTCTTCTCGTACCTGCTCATCGGACACAGCACCGAGCGTCGCTCCAGCCGGTGGGCGGCGGCCCAGGCGCTGACCGTCACCACGCTCGGCGGCCTCGCCATGCTGCTGGGCTTCCTGATCCTCGGCGCCCACGCCGGCACCTACCGCTGGTCGGAGATCGTCGGCGGGCCGCTGCCCGGCGGCGGGACGCTGGTCGCCGCGGTGCTGCTGATCCTGGCCGGCGCGCTGGCCAAGTCGGCGATCGTGCCGTTCAACGGCTGGCTTCCGGTGGCGATGGCCGCCCCCACCCCGGTCAGCGCCTACCTGCACGCGGCGGCGATGGTGAAGGCCGGCGTCTACCTGATCGGTCTGCTCGCCCCGGTGCTCGCCGACGCCGGCCCGTGGCGGCCGGTGCTGCTCACCCTCGGCCTGGTCACCATGATCGTCGGCGGCTGGGCGGCGCTGCGCCAGTGCGACCTGAAACTGCTGCTGGCGTACGGCACGGTGAGCCAGCTCGGGCTGCTGGCGGTGGTGCTCGGGGCCGGCACCGCCGACACCGCGCTGGCCGGGGTGGCGATGCTGCTCGCGCACGCCCTGTTCAAGGCGGCGCTGTTCCTCGTCGTCGGCATCATCGACCACGACGTCGGCACCCGCGACCTGCGGGACCTCTCCGGCCTCGGCCGTCGGGCACCGGCGCTGGCGGTGGTCGCCACGCTCGCCGCGGCCTCGATGGCGGGCGTGCCGCCGCTGCTCGGCTTCGTCGCCAAGGAGGCGGTCTTCGCCGCCCTCACCGACCGGCCGCTGGTGCTGGCCGGGCTGGTCCTGGGCACCGCCCTCACCGTCGCCTACAGCATCCGCTTCCTCTGGGGCGCCTTCGCCACCCGCCCCGACGTGCCCCGCACCGAGCCGGCACCGGCCGCGCTGCCGATGCTCGCCCCGCCGGCCCTGCTCGCGGTGGCCGGGCTGGTCGCCGGCCCCGCCGCCGCCGCGCTGGACGGCCTGCTCGGCCCGTACGCGGCGCTCTTCGGCCCGCCGCACGAGAAGCTGGCCCTCTGGCACGGCCCCACCCCGGCGCTGGGCCTCTCCGCGTTGGCGCTGGCCGGCGGGGCGCTGCTGCACGCGGTCCGCGGCCCGCTCGCCCCGGTGCTGGCCAGGCTGCGCAGCCCGGTGGGCGGCAACCAGGGGTACGAGTGGGCGACCCACCGGTTCGACCGGCTGGCCATCGAGGTCACCGGCGCCACCCAGCGCGGCTCCCTGCCGCTGTACCTCGGCACCATCCTGCTGGCCCTGGTGCTGGTGCCCGGCGCGGCCCTGCTCAGCACGAGTCCGTGGCGGACCCGGATCGTCCTCTGGGACACCCCGTTGCAGCTCGTGGTGGGGCTGGTCACCGCGGCCGCGGCGGTCCTCGCGGTCGGTGCCCGGCGGCGGCTGACCGCGATGCTGCTGGTCGGCGTGACCGGCTACGGCACCGCGATGTTCTTCGTGCTGCACGGCGCGCCCGACCTGGCGCTGACCCAGTTCCTGGTGGAGACCGCCACCATCGCCGTCTTCGTCCTGGTGCTGCGGCGGCTGCCGGAACGCTTCTCCGCCCGGCCGCTGCGGCGCAGCCGATGGGCCCGCCGGCTGGTCGGCGTCGGCGTGGGGGCGGTGCTCGCCGGTCTGGCGCTGGTCACCGCCGCTGCCCGCACCGCCGGGCCCATCTCCACCGACTTCCCGGCCCTCGCCGTCGCCGGGGGGTACGGCCGCAACGTGGTCAACGTGACCCTGGTGGACATCCGGGCCTGGGACACCATGGGCGAGGTCTCGGTGCTGGTGGTGGCGGCCACCGGGGTGGCCAGTCTGATCTTCGAGCGGTCCCGTACCGGGCCGCGACCGCGTCGCGCCGAACCGTCCGCGCCCCGCGCCGACGGCCGCCCGGTCTGGCTGCGCGGCGGGGCGACCCTGCACGAGCGACGCCGCTCCATCGTCTTCGAGGTGGTCACCCGGCTGCTCTTCCACACCGTGGTGCTCTTCTCCCTGTTCCTGCTCTTCTCCGGCCACAACGCGCCCGGCGGTGGCTTCGCCGGCGGTCTGGTGGCGGGCCTGGCGCTGGCCGTGCGCTACCTCGCCGGTGGCCGCTACGAACTGGCCGAGGCCGCCCCCGTCGGGGCAGGCACGGTGCTCGGCGCCGGCCTGGCCGTCTCGGTCGGCAGTGGCGTGGTCGCCCTGCTGACCACCGGCACCGTGCTGGAGAGCGTCAAGATCGACCTGCCGGTGCCCGGGCTCGGCGGGCCGTACCTGGTGACGTCGCTCTTCTTCGACGTCGGCGTCTACCTGATCGTGGTCGGGCTGGTGCTGGACATCCTGCGCAGCCTCGGGGCCGAGGTGGACCGGCACATCGAGGCGGCCGGCAAGTCCGAACACGGGCTGGTCGTCGACCACGAGGGGGACCGGCGGTGAGGGAGGGCGGGGCGGGACCGACGCTGGTGCTGGTGGTCGCCGTGGGCGTGCTCGCGGCCAGCGGGGTGACCCTGCTGCTGGAACGCAGCCTCACCCGGATCCTGCTCGGCGTCATCCTGCTCGGCAACGCGGTGAACCTGCTCATCCTGGTCGGCGGCCGGGCCGGCGCGGCACCGGTGGTCGGCACCGGCCCGGTCGGGAGGATGAGCGACCCGCTGCCGCAGGCGATGGTGCTCACCGCCATCGTGATCACCTTCGGGCTGACCGCCTTCCTCGCCGCGGTGGCGTACCGGAGCTGGTACCTCAGCGGCAACGACGAGGTGCAGGACGACCTGGAGGACCAGCAGATCGTCCAGCTCGCCCACCGCAACGAGGTGGCCAACGCCGACCTCGGCGGCGAGGGCCCGGACGACGACCCGGAACAGGTGGACCCGGAGCCGGCACGCCGGCCGCGCCGGTCGGGCGGTGCGGGGTGACCCACCTCCTGCCGCTGCCGGTGGTGGTGCCGCTGCTCGGTGCCGCGCTGACCCTGATCCTGGCGAACCGGCCCCGGTCGCAGCGCACCGTCAGCGTGGTCGCGCTCACCACCAACCTGGTGGTCGCGGTGCTGCTGCTGGTGCGGGCGCACCGGCACGGGCCGGTGGTGACCGAGGTGGGTGGCTGGCCGCCGCCGGTCGGCATCGTGCTGGTCGCCGACCAGCTCGCCGCGCTGATGCTGGTGGTCTCCTCGGCGGTCATCCTCTGCGTGCTGCTCTACTCCATCGGGCAGGGGCGCGGGGAGACCACCGAGTCCGCGCCGGTGAGCATCTACCACCCGACGTACCTGGTGCTGGCCGCCGGGATCTGCAACGCGTTCCTCGCCGGTGACCTGTTCAACCTCTTCGTCGGCTTCGAGATCCTGCTCGCGGCGAGCTTCGTGCTGATCACCCTGGGCGGCACCGAGACCCGGATCCGGACCGGTTCGACGTACGTGGTGGTCAGCATCCTCTCCTCGATGATCTTCCTGGCCTCGGTGGGCCTGGTGTACGCGGCCACCGGCACCCTCAACCTGGCGCAGCTCGCCGCCCGCCTCGACGCGCTGCCCGACGGGGTACGGCTGGCGTTGCAGTTGATGCTGCTGCTCGCCTTCGGGATCAAGGCGGCGGTCTTCCCGCTCTCCGCCTGGCTGCCGGACAGCTACCCGACCGCGCCGGCCCCGGTCACCGCCGTCTTCGCCGGCCTGCTCACCAAGGTCGGCGTCTACGCCATCATCCGCACCGAGACGCTGCTCTTCCCCGGCGGTCAGGTCGCCAGCCTGCTCATGGTGGTGGCCGGGCTGACCATGGTGGTCGGCGTCCTGGGCGCGGTGGCCCAGTCCGACATCAAGCGGCTCTTCTCGTTCACCCTGGTCAGCCACATCGGCTACATGATCTTCGGCGTGGCGTTGAGCACCACCGCCGCGCTCTCCGGCGCGATCTTCTACGTGGTGCACCACATCACCATCCAGACCACCCTGTTCCTGGTGGCCGGGCTGGTCGAGGAGCGGGCCGGCAGCACCGACCTGCGCCAGCTCGGCGGGCTGGCCCGGGTCGCCCCGATGCTGGCGGTGCTCTTCTTCGTCCCGGCGATGAACCTGGCCGGCATCCCGCCGTTCTCCGGCTTCCTCGGCAAGCTCGGCCTGCTCCAGGCCGGCGTGGCGCACGGCGGCCCGCTGCCCTGGGTGCTGGTCGTCGCCGGGACGGTGACCAGCCTGCTCACCCTCTACGCCGCCTCCCGGGTGTGGAACATCGCGTTCTGGCGGGCCCCGCTGCTGGCCACCGCCGAACCGGTGACCCGGCTGCCCGGCCTGATGGTCGGGGCCACCACCGCGCTGGTGGTCCTCGGGCTCGCCCTCACCCTCGCCGCCGGCCCGCTGTTCCGGGTCACCGCCGACGCGGCCGTCGACCTGCGCCAGCGCACCCCGTACGTACGGGCGGTCCTGCCCGGCGGGCCACCGTGACCGGGACGTCGCCGCCCCGCCGGACCGGACGCCGGCGGGACCAGCTCATCGCGCTCGGCTGGCTGGTCGTCGTCTGGAACCTGCTCTGGGGGCAGTTCTCGCCCGGCAACATCCTCGGTGGCCTGCTGGTCGGCGGGGCGGTGCTGCTGTTCTTCCCGCTCCCGCCGGTCACCTTCGGCGGCCGGCTGCGCCCCCGGGCGGTGCTGGTGCTCGGGGTGAGCTTCGTCGCCGAACTGGTCAGCGCCAGCATCCACGTCGCCGCCATCGCGGTACGCCCCGGCTACCGGCCGCACGGCGCGATCATCGGGGTGCCGCTGCGGATCCGCACCGACCTCAACCTGGCGCTCACCGCCGAACTGCTCTCCCTGGTGCCGGGCACCCTGATCGTCGAGGTGGACCGGGCCGGCGGCGTCCTCTACGTGCACGTGCTCGACGTGCGCTCGCCGGCGGACCTGGCCGGCAGCCGGGACCGGGTGCTCGCCGTCGAGGAGCGGATCGTCCGGGCCGTCGGCTCCGACGCCGAGCTGCGGCAGCTCACCACCGAACCCCAGGAGGCACCGTGACCGCCGTCCTCGCCGTCGTGCTGACCGTGCTGCTCTCGGTCACCGCGCTGCTGGCCCTGGCCCGGATCTACCGGGGCCCGTCGCTGCTGGACCGGGTGATCGCCGCCGACCTGCTGCTCGCCACCATGCTCGGCGCGGTGGGCGCCGAGGCGGCGGTGAACCGGCACGCCACCACGCTGCCCGTGCTGGTGGTGCTCTCCCTGCTCGGCTTCGTCGGCTCGGTCGCCCTGGTCCGGTTCGCCGCCCGGGAGGAGTCGTGACCGCCGGCACCGTGGTCGACTGGCTGGCCGCGGTCGCCCTGGTGGCCGGGGCGCTGCTCAGCCTCGCCGCCGGGATCGGCGTGCTGCGTTTCCCGGACGTGCTGGACCGGATGCACGCCGCGACCAAGCCGCAGGTCCTCGGGGTGCTGCTGTTGCTGGTCGGGCTGGCGTTGCGGCTGCGCAGCCCCGCCGACCTCGGCATGATCGCCCTGGTCGGCGTCTTCCAGCTCGCCACCGCCCCGGTCGCGGCCCAGATGATCGGCCGGGCCGCCTACCGGTCGGGACGGGTCGACCGCAGCCTGCTCGACGTCGACGAGTTGGCCGCCCACCAGCCCCGATCGGGCGAATAGCGGACGACCCGGGCTCTTTGCCCCCACCTTCAGCGGACCCACAGCCCCCGCCGATAGAATTGCCGAATGATCGACTCCTCTGCCCAGGAGGGCAGCAGTAGCCAGCCGGGTCGTGCCCGGCAGCCCCTCACCCCGACGTCCCCGGGAGCCCTGAGCGACCCGTGTTGATCGTCGTCGGCCTCGCACTCATCATCGTCCTCACCGCCGCCACCGGCTACTTCGTGGCCCAGGAGTTCGGCTACGTCGCCGTGGACCGTGGCAAGCTCAAGCAGCTCGCCGACGACGGCGACGCCAAGGCCGCCCGGGCCCTGGAGGTCACCGCGCGGCTGTCGTTCATGCTCTCCGGCGCCCAGCTCGGCATCACCGTGACCGCCCTGCTGGTCGGTTACGCCGCCGAGCCCTTCCTGGGCGCCGGGCTGGCCGAACTTCTCGGCGGCGTCGGCGTCCCCACCACCGTCAGCCTGCCGCTGTCGGTGGCGCTCGCACTGGTCATCGCCACCGTCGTGCAGATGGTCCTCGGCGAACTGGCCCCGAAGAACCTGGCCATCGCCCGCCCCGAGCCGCTGGCCCGGGCGCTGAGCCGCTCCACCCTGATCTACCTCAAGGTCGCCGGGCCGCTGATCACGCTCTTCGACCGGGCCGCCGTGCGACTGCTGCGCCGGGTCGGCATCGAGCCGATCGAGGAGTTGCCCAGCGGCGCCACCCCGGCCGACCTGGAGCAGATCATCGCCGAGTCCCGGGAGGAGGGGCACCTCGACGCCGAGATGTCCGACCTGCTCGACCGGGGGCTCGACTTCCGGGAGCTGACCGCCGGGGAGGCCATGGTGCCCCGGGTCGACGTGCACACGGTACGGGCGCACGAACCGGTCAGCCGGATCGTCGAACTGCTCGACACCGGCCACTCCCGCTTCCCGGTACGCGGCACCGAGGGCGTCGACGACCTGGTCGGCGTGGTTGGCATCGCCGACGTCCTCGGCGTACCCCCGGCGGAGCGCGCCACCACCCCGGTCAGCGCGGTGGCCGTACCCCCGCTGCTGGTGCCGGAGACGCTGCCGCTGCCGACGGTGCTGGACCGGCTCCGGTCCGGGCACCGGCAGCTCGCCTGCGTGGTCGACGAGTACGGCGGCTTCGCCGGGGTGATCACGCTGGAGGACATCGCCGAGGAGTTGGTCGGCCCGATCCGGGACGAGGACGACCCGCCGGACCGGGCCCCGGCCCGGCAGGACGACGGCTCCTGGGTGGTGCCGGCCCGCTGGCGGATCGACGAGGTCGCCGACAGCACCGGCATCTCGCTGCCCGAGGCCCCCGAGTACGACACCCTCTCCGGGCTGGTCATGCGGGAGCTGGGCCGGGTACCCGAGGTCGGTGACCGGCTGGAGATCGCCCTGCCGGCCGACGGCGACGAGCCGGGCGCGCGGCCGAAGGCCCTGGTCGAGGTGCTCGCCGTGGACCGGCACGTGGCCGACTCGGTCCGGCTCACCAGGGCCGGCGCCGCGGGTGGCGGGGAGGAGCAGGCATGAGCCCCGCCGTCGCACTGCTGGTCTCGGTGCTGCTGCTCGCCCTCAACGGCTTCTTCGTGGCCGCCGAGTTCGCCCTGGTGGCCGCCAAGCGCTACCGCCTGGAACAGCGGGCGGTCGGTGGCAGCCGGGCGGCGCGGGCCGCGCTGGACGGCGTCCGGGAACTCTCCCTGATGCTGGCCGGCGCGCAGCTCGGCATCACCCTCTGCACCCTGGGCCTCGGCGCGCTGGCCGAACCGGCGATCGAGCACCTGCTCAGCCCGCTGCTGCACGCGGTCGGGCTGCCGGCGGCGGCCAGCCACGTGGTCGCGCTGGTCTTCGCGCTGGGGCTGGTGACGTTCCTGCACCTGGTGGTCGGTGAGATGGCCCCGAAGTCGTGGGCGATCACCGACGCCGAGCGTTCGGCGACGCTGCTGGCGCTGCCGTTCCGGGCCTTCGCCCGGGTCGCCCGGCCGGTGCTGTCCCTGCTCAACGCGCTGGCCAACGTGATGCTGCGGCTGGTCGGGGTACAGCAGCAGGACCAGCTCGCCCAGGTCCACGGCCCGGACGAGCTGCGCATGCTGCTGGAGCAGTCCCGCGAGCACGGCCTGCTCGGCGCGGAGCAGCACCAGATGCTGACCAGCATGCTGGAGTTGCAGGGCACCACCGTCGCGCAGGTGATGGAACCCTTCGACCAGATCGTCACCGTCCACCGGGACGACACCGCCGAGCGGATCGAGCAGGTCAGCCGGGACAGCGGCCGGTCCCGGCTCGCCGTCCTGGACGCCGGTGGTGAGGTGTGCGGGCTGGTGCACGTCCGGGAGGCGGTCCGGGTGGTCACCACCGGCCGGTCGGCCACCGCCGGTGAGTTGATGACCCGTTCGTTCACCCTGCCGTCCACCGCCTCGGTCACCGAGGCGGTGGCCGCGATGCGTGCCGACCAGGCCCAGCTCGCGCTGGTCCGCAACGGCGGCGGCCCCACCCGGCCGATCGGCTTCGTGGCGCTGGAGGACCTGCTGGAGGAGGTCATCGGCGAGTTCGACGACGAGACCGACCCGGTGCCCCGGGGGCGGCGGCTCCGCTGACGTCCCACCGGTGAGATCAACTCCGGAACGGCGATGTGGCGGTATCCGAGCGGGCCGGATGCCGCCACACCGCCGAAACGGAGTGGATCAACCAGGCCGGAGCGCCGTTCGGGCGGGCCGGCGAGGAGTGCGGGGACGGCCAGCGGGGAACCCGTGGGCCCGAAGGGGGGACGGGCGGGCGACGACGACGGGGCGGGTGGGCGACGGGAGGCGGGATGCGGTTGACCGGGGTGTCCCGGGAGTCCGGCTGGACCGGACTGTCGGTGAGCACCACCCTGACCAACCCGAGCACCCGGCCGGGACTGCGCCTGCCCGGGCGGGTGACGCTCACCGCCGGGCCGGACGACGTGCCGGTACGACACGTCGTGCTCGGTCTGGTGGTCAACGCCGAACCGGAGGACCCGGACTCACCCCGTCGGCAGGTGCAGTACCACCAGGTGCCGATCGGAGGGCGGTTCGTCGTACCGGCCGGGCGGCGACGGGCCATCGACTTCGCCCTGCCCCTGCCGTGGGAGACGCCGATCACCATCTTCGACGGCGTGCCGCTGATGAGCCTGCGTACCGGGCTGCGTACCGAGGTGTCGGTCGATCCGGACCTGGACCAGGGGGCGATGGTGCCGGTCTTCGTGCACCCGCTGCCCAGCCAGCAGCACGTGCTCGCGGCGCTGGACACGCTCGGCTTCGCGATGCGGCAGGCGGGCCTGGTACGCAGCCGGCTGCCCGGGGTGGAGCAGACCCTGCCCGTGCACCAGCGCCTCGGCTACTGGGTCGCGCCGCTGTACGCCGGCCCGATCACCGAACTGGAGCTGACCTTCGTGGCCAACTCGGCCGGTCTGGAGGTGCTGGTCTGGCTGGACCGTCGGCAATCGTTGGCCGGCATCAGCCACCAGAGCATCAGCCGGTTCCGGATCTGGCACACCGGGGCCGACCAGCGGGACTGGGTCACCGTCGTGGACGGCTGGCTGCGTGAGGCGATCAACCGGCACGCGGCGGCCGTGGCGAACGCCCACTGGTCCGCCCGGCTCAACGAGTCCGCCCACGTCAGCCGGCGGCCGGACGAGCCGGTGCCACCCGGCTACGGGTTGGGTGGCACCGGGGGCGGTGGCGGCATCGGCGGCGGTGGCGGAGGCGACGGCACCTGAGCCCCGGCCAGCTCCGCAACAAGGCCATGGGCCCTGAGGCCGGCTCAGACCGAGGCGGTGGCGAGCTTGAGGCTGAAGCCCAGGAAGAGCACCGCCACGGTGGTGGTGGCTCCCGCCGAGAGCCGCCGCCGACGCCGGAACTGCACGGCCAGGAAGGTGCCCGCGAAGATCAGCGCGGTCAGGTAGAGCGCGCTGGTCACCTGGGCGATCAGCCCGAGCAGCAGGAACGACAGCGCCGGCCAGGCATAGCCGGGGTCGACGAACTGGATGAAGAACGAGATGAAGAAGAGGATCGCCTTCGGGTTGAGCAGGCTGATCACCAGCGCCTTGCGGAACGGGCTGCGCAGCGCCGCCGGCTCCGCGGCGTCGATCAGCCGTGGCGCCTGCGGGTCGTTGCGGTCGCGCCAGTGCCGCCAGGCCCCGCGCAGCATCGTCACCCCGACGTACCCGAGGTACGCCGCACCCGCGTACTTGATCACCAGGAAGAGCGGCGGGTACGCCTTGAGCAGCGACGCCACCCCGGCGGCGGAGAGGATCATCAGCACCGAGTCGCCGAGGAACACCCCGCCGGCCGCCCGGTAGCCGGCCGCCACGCCCCGCTTGGCGGCGGTGGAGAGCACGAAGAGGGAGTTCGGCCCCGGCAGCAGGATGATCGCCACGGTGCCCAACGCGTACGTCCAGATGTCAGTGATGCCCAGCACGCCGGTCATCCTCACCCCACCGGGGCCGTACGGCGAAGCCTTTCTCGCAGCTTGACCTGTGCGTTTGGCCACTCATCGACGGTCATCGCGTACTGTGCGGTGTCCCGCCAGGAGCCGTCCGGACGCTGCCGGTGCATCCGCAGCACGCCCTCCCGGTGCGCGCCGAGCCGTTCGATCGCCGCCTGCGACCGGGTGTTGCGGATGTCGGTGTGCCAGACCACCCGCACCGCGCCCAGTTCGTCGAAGGCCCGGGTGAGCAGCAGCAGCTTCGCCTCGGTGTTGACCCCGCTGCGCCACCACGGCCGGCCGAGCCAGGTGTGCCCGATCGCGACGGAACGCCGCTCCGGATCGACCTCGTAGTAGGAGGTGGTGCCGATCACCGCCCCCGTCCGGGCGCAGCGCTGCACCCACGGCACCCGTTCCCCGCCCCGCCGGGCGGCCAGGGCAGCGGCGACGATCGCCCGCATCGCGTCCGGGTCGGCCGGCAGCGGGTGGCCGAGATGGGCCCAGACCTCCGGCTCGGCGGTGGCGGTGTACAGCTCGTCGGCGTGCGCCAGCTCCAGCGGCTCCAGCAGCACGTGCGCACCGCCCAGCGGCACCGGCTCCCGCCACGGCGAACCGGCCGGCCGCAGGTAGGCCGGCACCGGCACGGTCACCCCGGCGTCGGGCTCGGGGGGACCGGCGGTCAACCGCAGCGGCACCACCCCGGCCCAGTGCGGCAGGTCGAGGTCAGCCGGGTCGTCGCCGACCCCGCCGCCGCGGGAGCGCACCGACACCTCGCGCAGCGGCAGCGCCAGCACGGCCGTCTCGGCCAGCTCCCGGCGGTTCGGCGGGCGGCTGTCGGCACCGCGCCCGACACCCACCTTCTCCACCAGGGCGGCCATCGCCGTGCGCTTGTCGCCCTCGTCGGTCACCAGGTGGGCGGTGCCGTGCGCGACCACCGACCGGTAGTTGGCGCTGTGGTGGAACTGCGACCGGGCGTAGACCAGGCCGTCGAGCAGGGTCACCGTGACACAGACCGGCAGCCCGGCGTCGCCCCGGGCGGCCAGCAGCGGCCGGCTGCCGGTGGAGCCGTGCAGGTAGAGGGTGTCGCCGACGCGTACGTGCAGGGTGGGCAGCAGCCGTGGCTCACCGTCCACCACGAACCCCAGCACGCAGTGGTACGCCTCGTCGAGCACCGCGTGCGCGGCGGCCCGGTCGTAGCTCATCCGGTCGCGGATGCGGGTGGCGGTGGTGCGGGCGGTCGGGGGGTACATGTGCCATCCCACCTTTGTTCTAGTACGATCCGGTAACTGTGGCAGCACATTATCAGATCGGCGGAGCGACGGCGGCCGCGATTTCGGCCAGCGTGGAGACCGGCATCCGGACCGGCGCGCTGCCGCCCGGCGCCGGGCTGCCGCCCGTCCGGTCCCTCGCCGCCGAGCTGGCCGTCAGCCCGGCCACCGTCGCCCGGGCCTACCAGGAGCTACGCCAGCGCGGCCTGGTCGTCACCGCCGGCCGGCACGGCACCCGGGTGCGGCCCCGGCCGCCGGTCGCCACCCGCCGCGCCGTCCGGCACCTGGCACCCGCGCCCGGCACCCGCGACCTGTCCCAGGGGCAGCCCGACCCCCGGCTGCTGCCGCCGCTCGGCCCGTACCTGGCCGCCCTCGCCGCCGAGATCGGCCCACCCACCGGGTACGCCGAGACCGCCGTGCATCCCGCCCTCGCCGAGGCGGCCCGGGCCCGGCTCGCCGCCGACGGCGTGCCGGCCGACGAGCTGACCGTCACCGGGGGCGCGCTCGACGGCATCGAGCGGTTGCTCGCCGCTCACCTGCGCCCCGGCGACGCGGTGGCGGTGGAGGACCCGGGCTGGGCCAACCTGCTCGACCTGGTGGCCGCGCTCGGGCTGCGGCCGGTCGGTGTGCCGGTCGACGACGACGGGCCCACCGTCTCCGGCGTACGCGACGCGCTGGCCCTCGGGGCACGGGCGCTGGTGGTCACCAGCCGGGCGCAGAACCCGACCGGCGCCGCCGTCTCCGCCGACCGGGCCGATGCCCTGCGGGAGCTGCTCGCCGGCCGGTCCGACCTGCTGCTGATCGAGGACGACCACGCCGCCGAGCTGGCCCGGCTGCCGCTGCACCCGTTGGCCGGGGCCGTCCCGGCCTGGGCGTTCGTCCGTTCGGTGAGCAAGCCCTTCGGGCCCGACCTGCGGCTGGCCGTGTTGGCCGGCGACGAGGCCACGGTGTGCCGGGTGGCCGGCCGGGCCCGGGTGGGCGCCGGCTGGGTCTCCACCGTCCTGCAACGACTGGTGGTGGCGCTCTGGCGCGACCCGGCCACCGCGACGCTGGTACGCCGGGCCGCCGACGCGTACGAACACCGCCGCGCCGGCCTGCTCGCCGCGCTCGCGGCCCGGGGCCTGACCGGGCACGGCCGCAGCGGCATCAACGTCTGGCTCCCGGTGCCCGACGAGACCACCACGGTCACCGCCCTGCGGGACGCCGGCTGGTCGGTCGCCCCCGGCGGCCTCTACCGGATCGGGGCCGGGCCGGGCGTGCGGATCACGGTGAGCCCGCTCGACGACGCCGACGTCGCGCCGCTGGCCGACGCGGTGGCGGCGGCGGTCCGCCCGGTCGGCCGGACCGGTTTCACCGCCTGACCCGACCGGTCCGGCAGCACCGCCACGGAGCGCCGGCCGGGCCGCCTGACCCCGGCCGGTCCGGCAGCACGGCCACGGAGCGCCGGCCGGGGTACCGGTGGCGGGGCCGGGCGGCCGGGCACGGGCGGGGCGGGCCGGCGGGAGGTCTCGGCGGGTGGGCGTCGGCGGGTCCGCCCGGGTGGCCGCCGCCGGACCGGGTAGAACAGTCGCCATGGCCGAGCAGACCGACGCACCCGGTGCCCAGCAGTTCATCCCGCCCCAGGCCGACACCCTGGCCGAGTTGCGCGCCGCAGCGGCCGGCTGCCAGGGCTGCGAGCTGTACCGGGACGCCACACAGACGGTCTTCGGCCGGGGCGACGAGCGTGCCCGGGTGGTCTTCGTCGGCGAGCAGCCCGGCGACCTGGAGGACCAGAAGGGGCTGCCCTTCGTCGGCCCCGCCGGCCGGCTGCTGCGCCGGGCGGTGGACGACGCCGGCCTCGACCCCGCCCACCTGTACATCACGAACGCGGTGAAGCACTTCCGGCACGAGTTGCGGGGCAGGCGCCGGATCCACCAGACCCCGGACCAGGTGCACATCACCGCCTGCCGGCCCTGGCTGGTCGCCGAGTTCGCCCGGCTCCGCCCCGAGCTGGTGGTGGTGCTCGGCGCGACCGCGGCGAAGGCGCTGCTCGGCCCGTCGTTCCGGGTCACCCGGCAGCGGGGCGAGCTGCTGGCCTGGCCGGCGTCGGCGCAGCGCCCGGAGGACTTCACCCGGGTGCCGGTGGACCGCGCCGGGAAGGTCGCCGACGCGCCCGCCGCCCGGCTGCTGGCCACCATCCACCCGTCGGCGGTGCTGCGCGCCGATGACCAGGACGTCGCGTACCGGGGGCCGGTGGCCGACCTCACCGTGGCCGCCCGCGCACTGGCCGGCTGACCGGTCCGACGGCGGCACAGCGGAGTGCCGGCGACCCGGTCCGGGCAACCGGCCGGGCATGGTCGACCGGGCCGCCCCGACGCGGCGCCCGGCCGATCCGGCTCGGCGTGAACCCCGGTGCGGCCGGCGGGCCGGCTGCGCGACGATGGTGGCTCCCCGAAACCAGGAGCCACCGATGACCGCCGACCTGCGTGTGCCCGCCCGGCCCGACGTCGCCCCGATCCAGCGGCGCACGCTGCGACTGCTGTTCGCCACCCAGATCGTCGGTGGCGTCGGCGTGACCATCGGGATCTCCGTCGGGGCGCTGCTCGCCGCCCGGGTCGCCGGCACCGCCGTGGCCGGGCTGGCGCAGAGCTGCGGCGTGGTCGGCGCCGCGTTGCTCGCCGTCCCGGTCACCCGCATCATGACCGGGTACGGTCGCCGCCCGGGGCTGGTGCTGGCGTACCTGACCGGAGCGGTCGGGGGCCTGCTGGTGGTGCTCGCCGCGGTCACCGGCCAGGTGCCGTTGCTCTTCCTCGGGATGCTGCTCTTCGGCGGTGGCACGGCGGCCAACCTCCAGGCCCGCTACACGGCCGTGGACCTCGCCGAGCCGGCCCGCCGGGGCCGCCAGCTCTCGCTGATCGTCTGGGCCACCACCATCGGGGCGGTGGCGGCACCGAACTTCGCCGCGCTCGCCGACGGGGTCACCCGGGGCTGGGGCCTGCCGCCGCTGGCCGGCCCGTTCGCGTTCAGCGCCGTCGCGTTCACGGTCGCCGCGGTCGTACTGCTGGTGCTGCTGCGGCCGGACCCGCTGCTCACCGCGCGGCGGTTGGCGGCGGCCGACGCGGCACCGGCCGACGCCGACGCGTCGCCCGCCGCGCGGCGGGCGGGTCTGCGGGCGGCCTGGCGGGTGGTCCGCGAGCGGCCGGCCGCCCGGCTGGGCATCGCGGCCGTCGCGGTCGGCCACCTGGTGATGGTCGCGGTGATGGCGATGACCCCGGTACGCCTCGGCGAGTCGCACTCCGACGCGGACGTGCTGCGGGTGGTCGGCATCGTGCTGAGCCTGCACATCGCCGGCATGTACGCCCTCTCCCCGGTGGTGGGCTGGCTCACCGACCGGCTGGGCCGGCGCGCGGTGATCCTCGGCGGCGTCGGCACCCTGCTGCTGGCCTGCGCGGTGGCCGGCACCGCCGGGCACCACACGCCCCGGCTCTCGGCCGGCCTCGCCCTGCTCGGGCTCGGCTGGTCGGCGACCATGGTGGCCGGTTCGACGCTGCTGTCGGAGTCGGTGCCGGCCGGGGTACGCCCCAGCGTGCAGGGGCTGTCGGACCTGACGATGGGGCTGGCCGGGGCGGGTGCGGCGGCGGCCAGCGGGTTTGTCGTACGGGTGGCGGGTTACCCGGCGCTCACCCTGCTGGCGGCGATCGCGGTGGTGCCCCTGGTGGCGCTAGCGTTGCGTCCGGTGCCGCCGACGGCACCCGACGAGGAGGAGTGATCACGTGCGGCTGACCGACTTCTGGACCCGGCTGGACGAGGCATTCGGGCCGGGTTACGCGGCCAGCATCGCCAGCGACCAGGTGCTCTCCCAACTCGGTGGGCGGACCATCACGCAGGCCCTCGCCGCAGGTGAGGAGACCCACGTGGTGTGGCGGGCGGTGGTCGCCGCCTACCCCGACCGGGTGCCCGTCCGGCTACGGTGAGCAGCCGTTACGCCACTTCCGCGTGTCGCTTGCCGACTCGTACACCTGTTCGGCTATTGTCCACAGCGGGGTGCTCGTCCACAGCTCACGGCCCGTCGGCTGGTTTTCTGTCGGACCTAGCGCCTAGCGTGTCCGCGTGACGCGAAGCTCAGGAAAGACGCCGGCGAAGGCAGGGGTGGCAAACATGGCCGCAGGGCCCGACCGGGAGAAGGCACTCGACCTTGCTCTCGCTCAGATCGACAAGCAGTTCGGCAAGGGCTCGGTGATGCGGCTGGGCGAGCGGCCGGTGATCCAGACCTCGGTCATTCCGACCGGTTCCATCGCCCTCGACGTGGCGCTCGGCGTGGGCGGTCTGCCCCGGGGCCGGGTCGTCGAGATCTACGGCCCCGAGTCCAGCGGTAAGACCACGGTCGCCCTGCACGCGGTGGCCAACGCCCAGCGGGCCGGCGGCATCGCCGCCTTCGTCGACGCCGAGCACGCGCTCGACCCGGAATACGCGAAGGCCCTCGGCGTCGACACCGACGCCCTGCTGGTCTCCCAGCCGGACACCGGCGAGCAGGCGCTGGAGATCGCCGACATGCTGGTCCGCTCCGGCGCGATCGACATCATCGTGATCGACTCGGTCGCCGCGCTGGTACCGCGCGCCGAGATCGAGGGCGAGATGGGCGACAGCCACGTGGGTCTCCAGGCCCGGCTGATGAGCCAGGCCCTGCGGAAGATCACCGGTGTGCTCAACAACACCGGCACCACGGCGATCTTCATCAACCAGCTCCGCGAGAAGATCGGCGTGATGTTCGGCAGCCCGGAGACCACCACCGGTGGTCGGGCGCTGAAGTTCTACGCCTCGGTCCGGCTCGACGTGCGCCGCATCGAGAGCCTGAAGGACGGCACCGACGTGGTCGGCAACCGCACCCGGGTCAAGGTCGTGAAGAACAAGGTGGCCGCGCCGTTCAAGCAGGCCGAGTTCGACATCATGTACGGCAAGGGCATCTCCCGCGAGGGCTCGCTGATCGACGTCGGCGTGGAGCAGGCGATCATCCGCAAGTCCGGCGCCTGGTACACCTACGACGGCGACCAGCTCGGCCAGGGCAAGGAGAAGGCCCGGGAGTTCCTCAAGGAGAACCCGGACGTGGCCGCCGAGATCGAGAAGAAGATCCTGGAGAAGCTCGGCGTCGGGGTCGGCGCCGGCGACGCCGCCGGTGGCCCGGAGCTGCCGCCGGTCGACTTCTGACCGGCCGCTGACCCGTGGCAGGACGACGGGCCCGCACGGGGCGGGGCTGGGACGCCGGCCCACCCCGGGCGGGCGACGCCAACACCCCGCCCCGCCCTCGGGGCGGTCGCCGGGGGCGGTCCGACGAGACCGAGCCGGCGTCGGCCGAGGCGACCCCCCGCGACGAACCGGCGACGGCCGGGGCGACCCTCCGCGACGAGGCCGAGGCGGCCCGGGACATCTGCCTGCGGCAGCTCGCGGTCCGTCCGCGTACCCGGGCCGAGCTGGCCGGGGCGCTGGCGAAGAAGGGCATCTCCGACGAGGTCTCGGCCCAGGTGCTCGACCGTTACGACGAGGTCGGCATCATCGACGACGCGGCCTTCGCACGGGCCTGGGTCGCCAGCCGGCACACCGGTCGGGGGCTGGCCCGCCGGGCGCTCGCCAACGAGTTGCGCCAGCGCGGTGTGGCCGGCGAGGTGGCCAGCGAGGCCCTCGGCGAGCTGGACGAGGAGACCGAGGCGGAGACCGCCCGCGCCCTGGTGGAGCGCAAGCTGCGTACCGCCCGGGGTGAGCCCGACGCGGTGTTCCGCCGGCTGGTCGGCATGCTCGCCCGCAAGGGCTACCCGCCCGGCGTGGCGATCCGGGCGGTGAAGGACGCGCTCGCCGCGCAGAGCGCCGAGGCGGCCGAGTTCGCCGAGCAGATCGACGCCGACGCCCTCGCCGACGCCGAGGGCGAACTGGACCGGGGTGCCCGCCCGCTCGACTGAGGGCCAGCGGTGCCGGCTGCCCCTCCGCCGGGCTGCTGTTGATCGCCGGGGGGACCGGGTTGGCGTCATCGCCGGCCAGCGAGGCGATGCCGCGCAGGTGGTTGGCGGCCCATCTCGGTGAAGATCGCCTGCCCTGCCCTGCCCTGCCCTGCCTGCTTCCCCCGTCGTGCCCGCTGGCCCTGCCAGGCGGCGCCCCGCCCGGCCCTGCGGCACGGTCGCCTTGGTGGCCGAGGGGGCCCGCCCTGGTGCGTGAGGATGGGACGCCGGGTGTGGTACCCCGCTCCTGTCTGCCCGTTCCTGCCCTCCCCGCCCCCCGCCCCTGCCCCTCCCCTGTCCCCGCCCCTGCCCTGCCCCTGCCCTGCCCCTGCCCTGTCCGGTCCTGTCGGGTCCGTCCATTAGCAAGATCGTGCTCGATCCTGGATGTAGTGGTGTCCGTCGCGCCGGAGGCCACTACATCCAGGAAGTAGCGCGATCTTGCCCGCGTAGCGCGATCTTGTCCGCGTAGCGCGATCTTGTCCGCGTAGCGCGATCTTGTCCGCGTAGCGCGATCTTGTCCGTGTGGGGCGATCTTGCTCGCGTGGCGCGATCTTGGCGCGAGTAAGCGCGATCCTGCGGGAGTCGTCGGGCGCGACGCGGTCGTGAGCAGGTCGGCTAGGTGACCTGGGGGCGGGTCGGTGGGGGTGTGTTTGTCCTCCGGTGTCCGGCCTGGCATCACCGGTGGGTGACCTCTCCACTTCTCTCCGTTCGGGGGGTTTGATCATGAGTTCTTGACCGAACGGCCTTCCGCGACCTAGCCTCGCCATACAGGCTCACTTTGCCCGACCAGCGCAGGCTAAGCGCACAACATAGATCGCGTAACAGAACCGCATCACTTTGGCCAGCTCCACCGGCCTTTGACGGCCGCTCCGGACAGCCGGTCCGGAGCCGAACCGACAACTGCACCCGGCTGTCGGCGGTGCCCCACGGGCACCGCCGATGGAGAGCTACACCCACGGCCAGCCGCTCGGTCGGGCGTCCAGAGCCGCAGAGGCGCGTGCCCATCGGCACCGTCACCTGTGGCGTAGACGTTTGGGGAGGCGGCCATGGCGGGTCGGCACAGGGACCGGGGGTCCCCAGGGGGTGACGGCGAGCGCGGGTGCGCCGGCGCGGCGTGGCAGCCCGCCGATCCGGGTGACTCTCCGGGCGGCGGCGCGGTCATGGGCACGCGCAAGCAAGGTCGCCTCCGCCGCGCTGCTGTCGTTCAACCCGACCGCCGCGATGGGATGTCGGCATGAGCGCCTTCGACGTGGTGCTCCTGGTCATCGTCGGAGTCCTCGCCCTGGTGGTGGTCGGCGCCGTCCTGGTCGGCGTGCGTACGGTGCGTCGGATCGGCGCTGCTCCGGCCCCGGAGGACCCCGCCTTCATCGCCGAGAAGGACCGCCAGGAACAGTCGCTGGCCGCGCTGCGGACCGCCGCAGACGAGGTGAACAGCACCATCGACGTGGCGAAGTCCGCCGCCTCGGCGGCCCGCGCCGAGGCGGCTGGCGCCAAGGCCGAGGCGAAGTCGGCCCGCGCGGAGGCCCGCCGGGTGCTCGACGACGCCCGCGCCGAGGCGGACACCGTCCTGGAACGCGCCCACAAGCAGGCCGAGGCGGACGCCGAGCAGCTACGCGCCAGCGCCCGACGCAGCGGTGAGCGGGAGGTGGCGGTGCTCGCCGCGACCACCCGCGAGCAGGCGGCCGAGGTGGAGCGCCGGGCCGCCCGGATGGACGAGCGGGAGCGGCTGCACACCGAGGAGGTGGAGCGGCTCGCCGAGCGGGAGCGGCAGCTCACCGCCGCCAGCGCGGCGCTGGCCGAGCGGGAGGCGGGGATCAGCGCGCGGGAGGCCGCGCTGACCGTGGCCGAGGAGCAGCGTCGCCGGGAGTTGGAACGCGTCGCGGGGCTCACCGCCGAGTCCGCCCGGACGGAGCTGATCGAGGCGATCGAGACCCAGGCCAAGCGGGAGGCGGCGCTGCTGGTGCGGGACATCGAGTCCGACGCCCGCGCCACCGGCGAGCAGCGCGCCCGGCACATCGTGGTGGACGCCATCCAGCGGGTGGCCAGCGAGCAGACCGCAGAGAGCGTGGTCAGCGTCCTGCACCTGCCCGGGGACGAGATGAAGGGGCGGATCATCGGCCGGGAGGGGCGCAACATCCGCGCCTTCGAGTCGGTGACCGGGGTCAACCTGATCATCGACGACACCCCCGAGGCGGTGCTGCTCTCCTGCTTCGACCCGGTCCGTCGTGAGGTCGGCCGGCTCACCCTGGAGAAGCTGGTCCTCGACGGGCGGATCCACCCGCACCGGATCGAGGAGGTGCACGATCTGGCCCGGCAGGAGGTGGAGGAGCTGTGCCACCGGGCCGCCGAGGACGCGCTGGTCGAGGTGGGCATCACCGAGATCCACCCCGAGTTGGTCACCCTGCTCGGCCGGCTGCGCTACCGGACGTCGTACGGGCAGAACGTGCTCAAGCACCTGGTGGAGACCGCGCACATCGCCGGGATCATGGCCGCGGAGCTGCGGCTGGACGTGCCGACCATCAAACGGTCGGCGTTCCTGCACGATATCGGCAAGGCGCTCACCCACGAGGTGGAGGGCAGCCACGCCATCATCGGCGCCGACCTGGCCCGCAAGTACGGCGAGAGCGAGGACGTGGTGCACGCCATCGAGGCGCACCACAACGAGGTGCCGCCGCAGACCATCGAGGCGGTCCTCACCCAGGCGTCCGACGCCTGCTCCGGTGGCCGGCCCGGGGCGCGGCGGGAGAGCCTGGAGGCGTACGTCAAGCGGCTGGAGCGGATCGAGGAGATCGCGGCCGGGAAGATCGGCGTGGAGAAGGTCTTCGCCATGCAGGCCGGTCGGGAGATCCGGGTGATGGTCAAGCCGGACGACGTCGACGACATCGGTGCGGCGGTCCTGGCCCGGGACGTGGCCAAGCAGATCGAGGAGGAGCTGACCTACCCGGGTCAGATCCGGGTGACCGTGGTCCGCGAGTCCCGGGTCACCGAGATCGCCCGCTGATCCCGCCAATGGCCGCCCACCGCCCGGTGGGTGGCCGGTGAGGGACTTCCCCGACCCGGGCGGGGACTTCCCCGAACCAGCGGGGGACCTCAACCGACCGGCGTGAGGGACCTCATCGACCCGACGTGGGACCACCGACACGGGGCGCGGGACCGCACCGACCCGGCATGAGGGGCCACCGACACGACGCGGGACCCCACTGACACGGGTGAGGACCCCACCGACACGGCGAGGACCGGACCGACAGCGAGGACCGACTGACACGACACGGGACCGCACCGACACGGCGAGGACCGCACCGACACGGCGAGGACCGCACCGAGACGGCGAGGACCGCACCGACACGGCGAGGGCCGGCCCGGAAATCCGGGCCGGCCCTCGTGCCGTCAGGGGTGGGTCAGTTGCCGCCCGTACCGCCCGCGCCGCCGCCCTCCGCCTGCGAGATCAGCGCGGTGGCCGGTGGCTGCTGGGCCGGGGTACCGGCCGACTTGCGGCCCCGGGAGAGCCGGCGCTGGACGTACTGGGCCAGCTTCGACAGCGAGTAGTTGACCGTGATGAAGATCGCGGCGATCACCACGTAGACCTGGATCGGGTTGTCCAGTACGCCGATGATCTGCTTGCCGATGTTCAGCGTCTCCTCGTAGCTGATGATGAAGCCCAGCGAGGTGTCCTTGAGCACCACGACGAGCTGGCTGATCAGCGCCGGCAGCATGATCCGGAACGCCTGCGGCAGCAGGATCATCCGGGTCGTCTGCGCGGGGGAGAGGCCGATCGCGGCGGCGGCCTCGGCCTGCCCGCCGGGCAGTCCCTCCATGCCGGAGCGGAGGATCTCGGCGATGACCACCGAGTTGTAGACGGTCAGGCCGATGACCAGGTACCACAGCGTGTCGAAGGAGATGCCGAACTCGGGGAAGCCCCGGGCCACGAAGAAGATGGTGAGCACCACCGGCAGGCCCCGGAACACCTCGACGCAGACCCGGGTGACCGCCGACAGCGTGATGCTCAGCCCGCGCAGCAGGTACGCCAGCGGGGCGGCCATCCCGGTGAACCGTCGCCGGGTCAGGCTCTTGAGCTGGATCCGCAGCAACCCGAGCAGGGTGCCGACCACCAGCGAGGCGACGATGGCCAGCGCGGCGGCGGTCAGGGTGTTCTTGAGGCCGAAGCCGATCCGGTCCCACACCTGGGAGAAGTTCTCGTTGGAGGGGTCGACCAGCGGCCCCCACAGCTCCATCGAGAACTGGCCCTTGTCGTCCAGCGGCCGGTAGATCAGGAAGTACGCCCCGACGGCCAGCAGCACAATGGCCGCGATGCTGCCGATCAGGGTGATCCGCCGCTGGCGGGGGCCGGGGACGTCGTACAGGACGCTGGTCTGCTGACTCATCGGGCCACCGCCTGTCGCTTCTCCAGCCGGTCGAGCAGGGCGCCGAGCGGCACGGTCATGATCAGGTAGCCGATCGAGATGCCGATGGCGACCGGGATGAAGGCATAGCCCTCGGCGGAGGTGAGCTGGTCGGCGGTCTGGGAGAGGTCGCCGACCACGCCGAAGAAGCCGATCAGCGCGGAGTTCTTGATCATTGCGATGATCACCGAGCCGAGCGGTACGACCGACGCCTTCCAGGACTGCGGCAGCACCACGTGCCGCAGGTTCTGACCGAAGGTCAGGCCGAGCGAGCGGGCCGCCTCGGCCTGACCGGGCGGCACCGCGTTCACCCCGGACCGCAGCGCCTCGCAGACGAACGCCGCGGTGTAGAGCACCAGGGCGAGCAGCGTGAAGCGGAAGTACGGCAGGTCGGTGCCGAGCCGGGTGAACAGCGAGTCCAGCCCGGGGACGCGCAGGAAGTCGGCGTTGGAGCCGAGCGCCGGCAGGCCGAAGGCGGCGAAGAACATCACCACGGTCAGCGGCATGTTCCGGAAGATGTTCACGTAGCCGGTGCCGACGGCGCGCAGCGGTGGCACCGGCGAGATGCGGAGCACCGCCACGACGGCGCCCAGCACCAGGGCGCCGATCGCGGCGAGCACGCAGATCTGGAGGGTGAGCCAGAAACCACCCGCAAAGACGTCGAACTTGTCGATGAGCACGTTCACGGGTCGGTGTTCCTCCCCACCCTCCAGATCGAGGTCAGATCAGTAGCGGTTGACGGTCGGGGCGGTGCCCAGCTCGGCGCCGAACTTGCCGGCGGTGTCGTCCCACGCCTTCTTCCAGCTCCCATCGGCGAACGCCTTGTCCAGCGTGTCGTTGATGAAGGTGCGGAAGTCGTTGTCCTCCTTCTTCACCCCGATGCCGTACGGCTCCTTGGTGAAGTTGTCGCCGGCCAGCTTGAACGACGCCTCGTCCTCGGCGATGTACCCGAGCAGGATCACGTTGTCCGTGGTGACGGCGTCGACCTGGCCGCCCTTGAGGGCGTCGCGGCACTTGGGGTAGGTGTCGAAGAGCACGAGCTGGGTGCCGACGTCCTTGATGTACTTCTTGATCTCCTCGGCCGGGGTGGACCCGGTCACCGAGCAGACCTTCTTGGTGCCGTCCTTGAAGGAGTCCGGGCCGGTGATGGTGGTGTCGTCCTTCTTGACCAGGATGTTCTGGCCGGCCTCGTAGTACGGGCCCGCGAAGGCGATCCGCTCCTTGCGCTTGTCGTTGATCGTGTACGTCGCCGCGACCAGGTCGACGGTGCCGTTGACGATGGCGTCCTCACGGACCTTCGACGGCGTCTCGACGTACTCGATCTTGTCCGTGGGGATGCCCAGCTCCTTGACGATGAGCTTGGCGATCTCGACGTCGAAGCCCTCCGGCTTGCCCGACAGGCCCTTCTGGCCGAAGCCGGGCTGGTCGAACTTGGTGCCGACCTTGATCTTCTGGGCCTTGTTGAGCTTCTCCATGGTGCTGCCGGCGGCGAAGGACTTGCTGCCCGCGCCGGTGCCCTCGTCGGCGTCGTCGCCGCCACACGCGGCCAGGCCGAGCGCCAGAGTGGCCGCCGCGGCGACTGCCGCCACGCGCTTCATACGCATACTGATCTCCTTCTTCGTCGGAACCCACCGGGGACGGCGCGCTCCACTACGGACGCCTAGTGCGTGAGGATCTTCGAGAGGAAGTCGCGGGCCCGCTCGCTGGTCGGGTTGGCGAAGAACTCCGCCGGCGGGGCGTCCTCGACGAGTTGCCCGTCGGCCATGAAGATGACCCGGTTGGCGGCGTGCCGGGCGAAGCCCATCTCGTGGGTCACCACCACCATCGTCATGCCGTCGCGGGCCAGCGAGGTCATCACGTCCAGCACCTCACCGACCATCTCCGGGTCGAGCGCGCTGGTCGGCTCGTCGAAGAGCATCGCCTTGGGCTGCATGGCCAGCGCGCGGGCGATCGCCGCCCGCTGCTGCTGGCCGCCGGAGAGCTGGGCCGGGTACTTGTCGGCCTGGTTGGCGATGCCGACCCGGTCGAGCAGGGCCAGGCCGCGTTCGCGGGCGGCGGCCGGCTTCTCCTTGCGGACCTTGACCGGCCCGAGGGTGACGTTCTCCAGGATGGTCTTGTGCGCGAAGAGGTTGAACGACTGGAAGACCATGCCGACCTCGCTGCGCAGCTTCGCCAGCGCCCGACCCTCGGCCGGCAGCGGCTGACCGTCGAAGGTGATCGTGCCGTCGTCGATCGGCTCCAGTCGGTTGATCGTCCGGCAGAGCGTCGACTTGCCGGAGCCGGACGGGCCGATCACGACGACGACCTCACCCTTACCGACGGAGAGTGACACGTCGTCCAGCACGTGCAGCGGGCCGAACCACTTGTTGACCCCGTCCAGCACGATCAGCGGTTCGCCGGTCGCCACGTCGTCCACCGTCCCTGTCGTCCGTCGCGGAAAGCGGGGTCGGTCGACCCCCGGTTGGGCCACTGTAGGCGGGGCGATGTGGCGGAACACAGCTCATCGGGTCACGGAGAGGTAACACCGGTCCCGGGTGCGCCCCGGCGTCCGAATTCCGTCACCGCGGTGGCCCGTCGGGTGGCGACCACGCCGACCAGCGGAGATCATGGGGGGATGACCGACCGGGTCCGGCTGACCGAGCACGCCCGTGGCGGCGGCTGCGCGTGCAAGATCCCCCCGGGCGAGCTGGAGGCGATGGTCGCCGGTCTCGGCCCGGCCACCGGCACCGCCGACCTGCTGGTGGGCCTGGAGAACGGCGACGACGCGGCGGTGGTCCGGCTCGACGAGCGGACCGGCCTGGTCACCACCGCCGACTTCTTCACCCCGGTCGTCGACGACGCGTACGACTGGGGCCGGATCGCCGCCGCGAACGCCCTGTCGGACGTGTACGCCATGGGCGGCACCCCGCTGGTCGCCCTCAACCTGCTCTGCTGGCCGCGCGACGTGCTTCCGCTGGAGCTGGCCCGGGAGGTGTTGCGCGGTGGCCAGGAGGTGGCCCGGAAGGCCGGCTGCCACCTGGCCGGCGGGCACAGCGTCGACGACGACGGCCCCAAGTACGGCCTGGCGGTGACCGGCGTGGTCCGCCCCGAGGAGCTGATCACCCTGGACGCCGGCCGGGCCGGGCTGCCGTTGTCGCTGACCAAGCCGCTCGGCGTCGGGGTGCTGAACACCCGGCACAAGGCCACCGGGGAGGTCTTCGCCGAGGCGGTGGCCTTGATGACCACCCTCAACCGGGACGCGGCCCGCGCCGCCGTCGCGGCCGGCATCCGCTGCGGCACCGACGTGACCGGCTTCGGGCTGCTCGGGCACGGCTCCAAGCTGGCCCGGGCGAGCGGCCTCACGGTGGCGATCGACGCCGCCCGGGTGCCCTACCTGCCCGGCGCGCGGGAGGCGGTGCGGGACGGGTACGTCAGCGGTGGCACCCGCCGCAACCTGGACTGGGTGGGCCCATGGACCGACTTCGGGCCGGCCGGCGAGGCGGACCGGCTGCTGCTGGCCGACGCGCAGACCTCCGGCGGGTTGCTGGTCGCCGGTGAGGTGCCCGGCGGCACGGTGATCGGCGAACTGCTGCCGCGCGGTGACTCGATGGTGGTGGTCCGCTAGCCGCCGAAGCCGGGGCAACGCGCGGTGTCGCCTGCGCCGCGCCGGGCACCATACCCGATAAACTGTCATCTTCCCGCTACTCGGAGCAACGGTGCCCGAGGAAATTTTGCCCGGAATGGTCACAGACCGGTAACTTGCCCCCGGCTGAGGTCAAATGCCCCCCACCATCGTCAGTAAGGCCCGATCCGGAGGCCGGTGGGACTAACGCAGCGAGGAGGCGGCATGACCGAGCTGTGGAACTGGAGAATCGACCGGGCCGCGCCCGTCGAGGTGTACCCGGCCCTGGCCGAGGCGCTCGGTCGGGTGGTGATGCCCCTCGCCGTCGCCGACCCGGCGCGGCTGCCCAGGTACGCGGTGGTCTGCGACGTCTGGGCGACGCCCGGGGTGTTCGGCACGATGGTGGACTGCTACGGGGTGCCCGAGTCGCTGCCCGAGTTGAGCGCCGTCGCCACGCTGGCCCGGCTGCTGGACCGTCGTTGCCTGCTGGCCGACGACACCCTCGACGCCGGCCGGCACCTGCTGGTCGCGCCGGACGGCACGATCCGTCCGGTGCACTTCGACGTCACCGAGACCGACGACGGCGAGGTGCTGTCGGGCCAGCGGCTCTGCACCCTGTCACACCCGGGCTGCCGGGGCTGGTCCCGCTGCCACCGGTCCCGGTGGGCGCCCGACTCGGTCAACCCGGCGCTCGCCGCCGCCTGACCGCCCCGAGTCGGCCGGCAGTCTGGGCCGCCGGCCGACCCGGGGCGGTCACCGGCCCACCCCGGGTGCCCGGGGCGCGTCGGGGTCGGCGGCGGCGGATCGGCCCCTGGCCCGGGCGGCTCGGGCCGGTGCGGCGGGCGGAGCCTGGTGCGGCCGGGCGCGCCGAGGACCGGTCAGCGGGTGCCGGCGGGGCGGTAGCCACGGACCTCCAACTGGTCCAGCAGGGTCGCCGTGGCGGCGGCCACCGCGCGCACCGCCGCGTCGAACGCCTCGGCGTTGTGCGCGGCCGGGGCCCGGAACCCGGAGATCTTCCGGACGTACTGCAACGCGGCCGCCTCGATGTCGGCCGGGGTCACCGCCGGGACGTACGGCTCACGCAGGGTCTTGATGCTTCGGCACACGGCTGCTCCTCTTTCGGTCTTTCCGGTGGGCCCGGATACGCTGTGCACGTCATGACTACCGCAGCCGCCAGCAGCCCGCGCACATACCAGGTGCGCACCTACGGCTGCCAGATGAACGTGCACGACTCCGAGCGGATCTCCGGCCTGCTGGAGCAGGCCGGCTACGTCCGCGCCGCCGACAGTGGCGACGACCCGGACGTGGTGGTGTTCAACACCTGCGCCGTCCGGGAGAACGCCGACAACCGGCTCTACGGCAACCTCGGTCATCTGCGGCCCGTGAAGGACCGGCATCCGGGGATGCAGATCGCCGTCGGTGGGTGTCTCGCCCAGAAGGACCGCGGCGACATCGTCCGCAAGGCCCCCTGGGTGGACGTGGTCTTCGGCACCCACAACATCGGCGCGCTGCCGGTGCTGTTGGAGCGGGCCCGGCACAACGCCGCCGCCGAGGTGGAGATCCTCGAATCCCTCGACATCTTCCCGTCCACGCTGCCGACCCGGCGCGAGTCGACGTACGCCGGCTGGGTGTCGATCTCGGTGGGCTGCAACAACACCTGCACGTTCTGCATCGTGCCCGCCCTGCGCGGCAAGGAGAAGGACCGCCGCCCCGGCGATGTCCTCTCCGAGGTCCGTGCCCTGGTCGACGAGGGTGTGCTGGAGGTGACCCTGCTCGGGCAGAACGTCAACTCCTACGGCGTCGAGTTCGGCGACCGGTACGCCTTCGGCAAGCTGCTGCGCGCCTGTGGCGACATCGACGGGCTGGAGCGGGTCCGGTTCACCAGCCCGCACCCGAAGGACTTCACCGACGACGTGATCGCCGCGATGGCCGAGACGCCGAACGTCTGCCACTCGCTGCACATGCCGTTGCAGTCCGGCTCGGACGACGTGCTCAGGGCGATGCGCCGGTCGTACCGGTCGGACCGGTACCTGGGGATCATCGAGAAGGTCCGGGCGGCGATGCCGGACGCGGCGATCACCACCGACATCATCGTCGGTTTCCCGGGCGAGACCGAGGCCGACTTCCAGCGCACCCTGGACGTGGTCCGGGCGGCCCGGTTCTCCTCGGCGTTCACCTTCCAGTACTCCAAGCGCCCCGGCACCCCGGCCGCCACCATGGCCGACCAGCTTCCGAAGCAGGTGGTGCAGGAGCGCTACGAGCGGTTGATCGCCTGTGTCGAGGAGATCACCTGGGCGGAGAACAAGCGCCTGCTGGGCGAGACCGTCGAGGTGCTGGTCGCCGTCGGCGAGGGCCGCAAGGACGAGCGCACCGGCCGGATGTCCGGCCGGGCCCGCGACGGCCGCCTGGTGCACTTCGCGACGGGCGCGGCGGGTGCGATCGGCCAGCTCGGTGCCCCCGGTGCGATCGGTCAGCCCGGTGCGCCGGGCGCGGCCGGTGCGGCCGGTCAGCTCGGCGCGGTCGGGTCCGCCGCCGGTCGGATCAGGCCCGGTGACATCGTGCACACCACGGTCACCTACGCCGCCCCGCACCACCTGAACGCCGACGGCGAGCCGCTGTCGCACCGGCGTACCCGGGCCGGGGACGCCGCCGAGGCCGGGCGCTCCCCGCGTACCCCCGGGGTGTTGCTCGGGCTGCCGACGATCGGCGCGCCGGCGGCGGCGCCCGCGCCGACGACCGGCTGCGCCGCGCACTGACGCGATCGGGGCCCGCCGTGCGGCGGGCCCCGACCAGCGTGCGGAGGGTCAGACCGTGATCCGACCGGCGCCCGCACCGCCCGTCACGATCGACTTGACGCTGCTCGCGCTGTCCAGGGTGTACGAGTACGGGATGCTCTTCACGCTGCCGCCGGTCTGGCCGCTGCCGGAGCCCACGAAGTAGTTGTTCCGGGCGACCAGGGTGCCCGGCCCGGAGTCGCCCTCACCCAGGTGGTACGGGTCGCTGACGCTGTCGAAGTAGTTGCCCTCGACGAGCACGCCGGCGTTCTCGGTGGAGGCCACGCCGTAACCGCTGTTCTTGTAGTAGTAGTTGTTGTAGACGTGCACCGGGTTGCCGAAGCGGACCCGGGGGTGGCGCTGGGTGCTCGCGTCGAACCAGTTGTGGTGGTAGGTCACCCGCAGGTGCCCGGTGTCCTGGCTGGCGTTGTCGTCGCTGTGCCCGAGCAGCATCGACTTGTCGTGGTTGTAGACCCGGTTCCACGACACGGTGATGTAGTCCGAGCCCCGCTTGATGTCCACCGCGCCGTCGTAGCCGTTGGTGAAGGTGTTGTGGTCGACCCAGACGTTGGTCGCGGACTCCTGCACGTTGATCGCGTCGTCGTTCCAGTTCTTGAACGTGATGTTCCGGATGATGACGTTGCGGTCGCCGCTGATGTTGAGGCCGCAGCCGGAGATGGTCGCGCCCGAGTTGCCGAGGATGGTCTTGTTGGACCGGACCCGCAGCATGCCGGAGCAGGTGATGGTGCCGGAGACCCGGATCACCGCCGCGCTGGTGGAGCCGACCGCGGTGGTCAGCGCGGAGGCGCTGGTGACGGTGGTGACGGCGGCGCTGCCGCCGCCGCTGGTGCCGCCGTTCTGGGTGGCCCAGCCGACCAGGTCGGTCGGCGCGGCGGAGGCCGGCGCGGTGGCGGCGGTGAGGGCCCCGGTGACGAGCACCGAGGCGGTGGCGGCTGCGGCGAGCAGCGTCGTCCGACGTCGTGACGTGATGCGCATGGTGCTTCCCTTCGGTGGTTGCGGGTTCGCGGACCTTCGGCCCGCCACCTGACGCGGTGGCCGTGGCGCCAGGGGCGGCCGGGGACAGTGGCCCGTGTCCCTGCCGGTGTGGACCGCTCCGGGGTGAGAAGCGGCTCCCGTGCTGCGCTGCCCCTCGAAGCAGGTAAGCGCTTTCCTGATACAAACACAGATGGGCATCGATGTAAAGCCCCGGTGTCGAGTGTTCCTACCTGCGCAGAAAGGCCGACGGCCGGCACCTTTCGGTGCCGGCCGTCGGATTCACGGTCGGTGCGGTCAGCGGGCGACGCCGCGGCGTCTCAGCAGGCGACGCCGTTCAACTTCACCGAGCCGGGGGCGGCGGCGGTGCCGTTGGCGGTGAAGCCCACGGTCACCGAGGCGCCCGCCGCCAGCGACGAGGCCCAGGTCGGCGCGGCGGCGGTCACCGTCGTGCCGGACTGGGTGACGGTGGCGTTCCAGCCACTGGCCAGGGTCACCCCGGCCGGCCAGTTCCAGGTCACCGACCACGGGTTGACGGCGGCGGTGCCGGCGTTCTTCACGGTCAGTTCGCCCTGGAAACCGCCCTGCCAGGAGTTGACCTGCTTGTAGCTGGCGGTGCAGCCGCCGGCCGGCGGGGGCGTCGTCGGCGACGTGGTCGGCGACGGCGACGTGGTCGGGCCGCCGGTGGGCGTCGGCGTCGGGCCGCCGCCACCCACCGGCGCGATCAGGTACGGCTGGAGGATCGCCTGCTTGGCGGTGTTGATGTTGGTCCAGTCGTCCAGCGCGATGCCGCCGGTGTCACCCGAGTTCGGGTTCCACGACCAGTAGGTGAAGGACATGCCGTTGACCCCGGTGCCGGTGTAGGCCATCAGCTTCTCCAGCCACACCTTGTCCCGCGGGTCCGCCAGGGTGGTGCCGAACTCGCCCATCATGATCGGCGCGATGTTCTGCTTGTGCAGGTAGCCCCAGTACCTGTCCCAGATCGCCGGCATGTTCGCCGGGTAGTCGGCGGCCTTGAACCAGTCCTGCTCGTAGACGCTGGTGGCGTACTCGTGCGGCGAGTAGACCAGCCGGTTGGCCACGTTCAGCCGGACCGGGAACTGGCCGGCCTTGGACAGGTTGCCACCCCACCAGCCGCAGTCCTCGTCGTTGCTGGGGTCGTTGTCCCAGACGTTCGACAAGCCACCGCTGGGGCAGCTCACCCCCTCCACGAAGATCAACCAGTTCGGCTGCACCCCGAGAACGGCGTTGCCGGCCCGCTCGGCGGCGAGCCGCCAGTCCCGGGTGGTGTCCCCGCAGCCCCAGCAGGCGCCGGTGGCGGCCGGGTTGGTGCCCTCGGCGTGCGGCTCGTTGTGCAGGTCCGCGCCGATCACCGTGGTGTTCCCGGCGTACCGCTGGGCCAGCGCCTTCCAGTCGTTGATCCAGGTGGTCTCGGAGACCGTCGAGGTGTACCAGAGCGGCGACTGCCCGGCCGCCGTCGGCCGGTGCCGGTCCAGGATGACCCGCATCCCCTTGCTGCCGGCGTAGTCGATGACCTTGTCGAGGATCTGCAACGGGGAGAGCCCGACCAGGTCGGGGTTGACGAAGTCGTTGATCCCGCTGGCCGTCGCGCCCGGCTTCAGCGCGTCGTTCGAGTACGGGATGCGCAACGTGTTGTAGCCCAGGCTGGCCATCTTGTCGAGCTGGCCCCGCCACGGGTTGTTCGACCAGAGACCGTGGAACGTCCTGTTGTCGGTCTCCATGCCGAACCAGTTGATACCGGTCAGCCGGACCGTGGCGCCGGTGCTGTCGACGATCTTGTTGCCGCTGGTGTGCAGGTAGCCGGTGCCGGTACCGCCGACAGCGGCGGCGGCCGGGGTGGTGCTGACGACGGCGGCGACGAGGACGCCGGCCGCGGCGGTGGCGAGCGCGGCGAGCGCGCCGCCGAGGGCGGTGGGTCGGTGCATGCGAGCTCCACTTCGGATGCCCGGCGCCGCGACGGCGGCGCGGGGCGGAAGACCAGGGAACGCCGGCCGCGACCCGCCCGTCCCGCTCCCCCAGGGGGTACGCGGAAAGTGCGCGGCGCGCCGTGTCACGTGGACGCGGCCACTCGCGGCTGTGCACCGGCGACTCCCGACGACGGTGCCCGTCGTCGGTTGCCCTCGCGCCGGTGGCCCGACCTGACTCTCTCGCCCATTCTGATCAGCCGATCTCGATGCGTCAACCGCCGGCTCCCCGCGCCCGCCCCGCCCCCGCCGCTCCGGGACGCCTGCTCTCCGCGACTGCCGTAGCGCGATGCCTGCTCCGCGCGATGCCTGCTCCGCGCGATGCTGCTCCGCGCGATGCTGCTCCGCGACTGGCCGTTTCGCGGCGGCGGCTGCTCTGCCACTGTCGCACTGCTGCGGCCGCGCTACTTCCTGGTTGTAGTGGCATCGCGGAGCCGGGATGCCACTACAACCAGGATCGAGCACGATCTTGGTGCGGTGCGGTGCGGTGCGGTGCGGTGCGGTGCGGTGCGGTGCGGTGCGGTGCGGTGCGGTGCGGTGCGGTGCGGTGCGGTGCGGTGCGGTGCGGGGTGCGGTCCCTGGGTGGGGATGCGGTGCGGCGGTGGGGTCCGGGTGTGGCGGTGAGGGGTGTGGCGGTGAGGGGTGTGGCGGTAAGGGGTGCGGTGCTGGGGTGGGGACGCGGAAGCCCTCGGTCCCGAGCTGGGGCCGAGGGCTTCCGGAACGCGTCAGCTCAGCCGGCCTGCTCGGCGAGCTGGAGGAACTGGCGCTTGGAGGCGAGCGCCTGCTCGGCCTCCTTGACCCGGCGGGCGTCCCCGGCGGCCTGCGCCCGGGCCAGCCGCTCCTCGGCCTCGGCGACCTGCACCCGCATCTGCGCGAGCAGCGGGTTGTCCTCCTTGGTGGTCCGTCGCCAGGCCGAGTCCATGACCTCGCGGACCTTCTCGTCGATGACCCGCAGCCGCCGCTCCAGGCCGGCAGCGGCCTCCCGTGGCACCCGGCCGGCCTCGTGCCACTGGGCCTGGATGTCCCGCAGCCGGGCCTGCGCGCCCTTCGGGTCGCCGTCGACGTCCAGCGCCTCGGCCTCGGCCAGCAGTGCCTGCTTGCGCTCCAGGTTGGCCCGCTGCTCGTTGTCCCGGGCGGAGAAGACCTCGCTGCGCCGGCTGAAGAAGGCGTCCTGGGCGGCGCGGAACCGTTCCCAGAGCTTCTGCTCGGCCTCCTTGGAGGCGCGCGGGGCGGCCTTCCACTGGTTCATCAGGTCCTTGAGCTGGTTGGCGGTCGCCGCCCATTCGGTGGACTCGTTGAGCTTCTCGGCCTCGGCGACCAGCTCCTCCTTGACCGTCTGCGCCTGCTTGCGCTGCTGGTCGAGGGAGGCGAAGTGGGCACCCCGACGCCGGGTGAAGCCGTCACGGGCAGCGGCGAAACGCTTCCACAGCTCTCCGTCGGCCTTCTTGTCGACGCCGCGGATGGTCTTCCACTCGTCGAGGATCTCCTTGAGCCGGTCGCCGGCGGTCTTCCAGCCGGTCGACTCGGCGGCCAGCTTCTCGGCCTCCTCGACCAGGGTGGTCTTGCGGGCGAGCGCCTCGCCCCGGGCGGCCTCCCGGGCGGCCCGGGCCTCGCCGGCCTTCTCCTCGGCGACGGCGGCGAGCTTGTCCAGCCGGGCGGCCAACGCGTCGATGTCGCCGACCACGTGCGCCTCGGCCAGCGAACCGCGGATCCGCCGGATCGTGGTCAGCGAACCGCCCGCGTCGGCCGCGCCCGAGTTGAGCCGCGCCTCGGTCAGGTCCACCTCGGTCACCAGGTCGGCGAAGCGGCGGGCGAAGTGGGCCAGCCCTTCCTCAGGGGCTCCCGCCTGCCAGGATCCGACCACCCGCTCGCCCTCGGCGGTCTTCACGTACACGGTGCCGTCCGCGTCCACCCGTCCGAAGGCAGTCCAGTCGCTCATGTGCCCATCCTCGTTCTCCCGGCGTCGACGGGAAACCTCCCGCGATCGCCGCCACGGCGCAGCCAACTTGCTCCCGGCATTGTCACAGGTCCGACCCGGTCCGCGTCGAGCGCCTGTCTCTGACCGTGACCATACGGTGTCCTAGCACCCACAGACAGGCTCCGCGGGGGGAGTGTCGCAATCGGCCGTACGATGTACGGTACGTCGTACACGACGCTCGCCGCCCGGTTTCCGGGTGGGGGAGGAGGAGCAGGATGGCCCAGTCCCGTAGCCGGATCACACCCCCGGCCGACCCGGGCTTCGTACCCGACGCCGCCGACCTCGCCGAGCTGGACGAGTGGTTCCGCCGCTACGACGCCCTGGCCGAGGCGGGCGACGTGGCGGGTACCGCAGCCCTGGCGATGTTTCCGCTCAACACGGTCACCGACGACGCGTCGGGCGACGGCTCCGCCCGGCAGCTCGACCGCGCGGCGTACCTGGAGATGATGGGGGGCGTGCTCGGCGGGGGCGGCGACCTGCTGATGGAGAGCCGCCGGACGCCGTACTTTCTCACCCGGAGTCTGGTCGTGGTGCTCACCGAGGCCGAGTTCACCCTCGACGGCGTACGGCAGCGGGTGCGCTACGCCGACCTGCTGGTCCGCGTGGGTGGGCAGTGGCGGTTCCAGACCATGGTGCAGGGCGGCTGGGGTGGCCAGCCGGGCTGAGCCGGAAGGGCCGGCGGACTGGGCCGGAGCCGGTACGAACTCGTGGACGGTGCTGACTCTGCCGCGTACCACGCCCTTGTTGAGTGAGGTCTTGACCGCCTCGAAGATCCTGGCGGACTTCTCCGCGCCCCGGGTCACCGAGACCACCTCGTAGCCGGCCTTGGCGAACACCTCGACGATGCCGGTCGCCATGGTCGCCGGGTCGGGCGCGGGCGGACTGGCCGCGCCAACCGCCGCCGCTCCAGCGCCTGGGCCACAGCCAGGGCCGACCAGCGCCGCCGGCCCCGCCCGGATCGGGGAATCGAACACGAGCGGACCATCCGCCGCCGCCCTCGCCGTACCGTCCGCTGACCTGCTTCCCCGAACCATGCGTCGCCGGGCTTCGCCGTACCGTCCGCTGCTCTGCGTCGCCGGGCTTCGCCGGGCCATGCGTCGCCGGCTGTGGCGGGGTCGGGGGATCGGGCCCGGGCGGGCCAGGGACGCCGACGACCGGCGGGCCGCTACGGTTGCCTGGTGCCACTGGTCGCCGCCGCCGTCTGCCCCCATCCGCCGCTGATCGTGCCCGAGCTGGCCGGTGCCGCCGCGCCCGAGCTGGACGCGCTCCGCGTCGCCTGCGACACCGCCGTCGCCGGGCTGTACGCCGCCGGGGCGACGACCGTCGTGGTGGTCGGCTCCGGCGAGCGCACCGCCGACCTGGACTCCCCGTACCGGGGCAGCTTCGCGCCGTGGGGCCTGCCCCTGGAGGTCAGGCTCGGCGATCGGCCGGACGGCGCGATCGGCACCGACGGCCTGCCGTTGAGTCTGCTGGTCGGTGCCTGGCTGCTCCGTCGCGTTCCGCTACCGGCCGGTCGGACGGCGAGCGTCGCGCCCGTAACGCCACCCGCCGGGCGGACGGTGCAGGTAGCGCCCCCGGCCGCGCGGACGCCAAACGCCGCGCGAACGCCACCCGCACCGGCCGGCTGGCGGATGGTGAGCGTCGCGCCTGACGCGCCGATGCGGGAGTGCGCCGCCGCCGGTGCCCGGATCGGGTCGGACCAGCCGTGGGCGTTGCTGGTGATGGGGGACGGGTCGGCCTGCCACGGCCCGACGTCACCCGGCTACGACGACCCGCGCGCTGGGGCGTACGACGACGGGGTGGCCCGGGCCCTGGCCGACGCGGACGCCGAGGCCCTGCTCGGCCTGGACCCGGTGCGGTCGGCGGAGCTGAGGGTCGCCGGCCGGGCGCCCTGGCAGGTGCTGGCCGGCGCGGTCCGGGCGACGGGCGGCGACTGGCGTGGCGAGCTGCGCCACCACTCGGCACCTTACGGCGTTGGCTACTTCGTGGCCTCCTGGGAGCGGGCGTGACCACCCGGCGGGCGAGCGGAACGGCGTGGCGGCTCGCCGGCCGTGCCGCGGACCGCCTCGAACGGCAGCTTGTCGCCGCGCACCCGGCGGGCCGGCGGGTGGGCAGGAACGCCCAGCGACCGGCCGGCGGGTCGCGGTGAGCGGCAGCGTCGTCGCCGTGGTCGGGCCGACCGCGGCGGGCAAGTCCGCGTTGAGTATCGCCCTCGCGCACGCCCTCGACGGCGAGGTGGTCAACGCCGACTCGATGCAGCTCTACCGGGGCATGGACATCGGCACCGCCAAGCTCACCGTCGCCGAGCGGGACGGCGTGCCGCACCACCTGCTGGATCTCTGGCCGGTCACCGAGCCGGCCAGCGTCGCTGAGTACCAGCGGCTGGCCCGGGCGGCGGTCGACGACATCCTGGCCCGGGGCCGGGTGCCGCTGCTGGTCGGCGGCTCAGGGCTGTACGTGCGGGCGGTGCTGGAGCAGTTCGAGTTCCCCGGCACCGACCCGGCGGTACGCCAACGACTGGAGGCGGAGTTGGCCGTCGTCGGCCCGGCCCCGCTGCACGCCCGGCTGGCCGAGGCCGACCCGGTGGCGGCGGCCGGCATTCTGCCGGGCAACGGGCGGCGGATCGTCCGGGCCCTGGAGGTGATCGAGCTGACCGGGGCGCCGTTCACCGCGTCACTGCCGGCGCCCACGCCCTACTACCCGTCGGTGCAGCTCGGGGTGGATCTGGACACCGCGCTGCTGGACGAGCGCATCGCGCTGCGGGTGGACCGGATGTGGGCCGACGGGCTGGTCGACGAGGTCCGTGAGCTGGTCGACCACGGCCTGCCGGCGGGGCGGACGGCCAGCCGGGCGCTCGGCTACCAGCAGGTGCTGCGCTTCCTCGCCGGGGAGCTGACCGAGGCGGAGGCGCACGACGAGACGGTCCGGGCCACCCGGCGTTTCGTCCGCCGGCAGCGCTCCTGGTTCCGGCGCGACCCGCGGATCCACTGGCTGGACTCGGCGTCGCCGGCCTTCCTCGACGGTGCGCTGCGAACGGTCGCCGACCATCGGCGATGATGGGGGCGTGGAGTTCACCAAGGGCCATGGCACCGGCAACGACTTCGTCATCCTGCCCGACCCGGACGGCACCCTCGACCTGACGCCCGGCCGGGTCGCCGCGATCTGCGACCGGCGGCGCGGCGTCGGCGGCGACGGTGTGCTGCGGGTGATCCGCGCGGCGAAGCACCCCGAGGGGGTGGCCCTGGCCGGCGAGGCCGAGTGGTTCATGGACTACTGGAACTCCGACGGCTCGTTCGCCGAGATGTGCGGCAACGGGGCCCGGGTCTTCGTCCGCTATCTGGTGGAGACCGGGCTGGCCACGCCGGAGGGCGCGGCGCTGCCGGTGGCCACCCGGGCCGGCGTCGTGCGCGCGCGCGTCGACGGCGACACCATCGCCGTCGAGATGCGCCGCCCCCGGGTGTACGCCGCGTCGAGCACCGTCCTGGACGGGCTGACCCTGCCCGGCGCGGCGGTGGACGTCGGCAACCCGCACCTGGTCTGCGCGCTCCCCGCCGGCGTCGACCTGGCCGGCCTGGATCTGACCCGCGCGCCCGAGTTCGACCCGGTGGTCTTCCCGCACGGGGTGAACGTCGAGTTCACCGCCCCCGGCGACCCGGTGGACGGCACCGACGGCCACGTGCTGATGCGGGTCTACGAGCGCGGCTCGGCCGAGACGCTGTCCTGCGGCACCGGCGCCTGCGCCGTCGCCGCCGTGGCCCTGGGCGACACCGGCCAGGACACCGGCACGATCACGGTCGACGTCCCCGGCGGCCGCCTCACGGTCACACTGACCGGCGACACCTGCTGGCTCGCCGGCCCCGCCCTCCTGACCGCCACCGGCACCCTCACCCACCCCCTCCCCTAACCCCCACCCACCCCCTCCACTCCACCCCCACCCCACCCTCTCCGCGTTGATCAAGAGGTTTACGTCACTGAGCCCAGCGGCGGTGACGCAAACTTCTTGATCAACACGGGCGGTGGACACGGGCGAGGGTGGGGGGCAGGGGGGCGGGGTGGGGGGTTAGGGGGTGGCGCTGGCGTTGGCGGCGATCTCGGGGAGGTCGGCGGGGCCGGGGTCGGCGGCCGGGGGCGGGGTCGCGGCGGGGTTCTGGGCGGCGGCGCGGACGGCGGCCGCGACCGCGGGGGCGACCCGGGAGTCGAAGACGCTGGGGACGATGACCGTCGGGTTGATCTTGTCCTCGCCGACCACGTCGGCGATGGCCCGGGCGGCGGCGATCGCCATCTCCTCGGTGAACTCCTCGGCGTGCGCGTCCAGCATGCCCCGGAACACACCGGGGAAGGCGAGCACGTTGTTGATCTGGTTCGGCTGGTCGGAGCGGCCGGTGGCGACGATCGCGGCGTGCTTGCGGGCCTCCCGGGGGTCGACCTCCGGGTCCGGGTTGGCCAGCGCGAAGACGATCGCGTCCTTGGCCATGGTGGCGACGTCGTCGCCGGTGAGCAGGTTCGGGGCGCTCACCCCGATGAAGACGTCCGCACCCCGGACCGCGCCGGCCAGGTCGCCGGCGTAGTTCTCCCGGTTGGTGTTCTCGGCCAGCCACTGCCAGGCCGGGTTCAGCCCGGTCAGGCCACGGTGCAGCGCGCCCTGCCGGTCGTACGCGATGATGTCGCCGACGCCCTGGCGCAGCAGCAGCTTCATGATCGCGGTGCCGGCCGCGCCGGCTCCGGAGACCACCACCCGGACGTCGGAGAGCTGCTTGCCCACCACCCGCAGCGCGTTGGTCAGCGCGGCCAGCACGCAGATCGCGGTGCCGTGCTGGTCGTCGTGGAAGACCGGGATGTCCAGCGCCTCCCGCAGCCGGGCCTCGATCTCGAAGCAGCGCGGCGCGGCGATGTCCTCCAGGTTGATCCCGCCGTACGCGGGGGCGATGGCCTTGACGATCGCCACGATCTCGTCGGTGTCCTGGGTGTCGAGCACCACCGGCCAGGCGTCCACCCCGCCGAAGCGCTTGAACAGCGCCGCCTTGCCCTCCATCACCGGCAGCGACGCCGCCGGCCCGAGGTTGCCCAGGCCGAGCACGGCCGAGCCGTCGCTGACCACGGCGACCGTGTTGCGCTTGATGGTCAGCCGCCGGGCGTCCGCCGGGTTCTCCGCGATCGCCATGCAGACCCGGGCCACCCCCGGGGTGTACGCCCGGGACAGCTCGTCGCGGGTGCGCAGGGCGACCTTCGAGCTGACCTCGATCTTGCCGCCGAGGTGCAGCAGGAACGTCCGGTCGGAGACCTTGCGCACGTCCACCCCGTCGAGCGCGGTCAGCGCCTCGACGACCTGGTCGGCGTGGCCGGTGTCGGCGGTGTCGCAGGTGAGGTCCACGATCACGTGGGTAGGGTCGGAGTCGACCACGTCCAGCGCGGTGACGATCGCACCGGCCTCGCCGACCGAGGTGGTCAGCCGGCCGATCGAGGAGGCGTCCGCGGGGACCGCGATCCGGATGGTGATCGAGAATCCGGCACTCGGCAGTCTGGTGATGGCCACGGAAATACCTCCGTCGTCGCTGGCGGCTCGTCCGCATTTCTACTCGCCCGCCGAGGTCCGGCGGCAGCCGCCCCCGAGTTCGGCGACGTTCACCACGGGCATATAGCGGTCGCGTTCGGCGTTGGCACATGTCAGGATTGCTCGGTACAGGCACAGAACGGACAGGAGACGCAGCTTGCGAGACCAGGAGACCCAGGCCCCCTTCTCGGACGACGAGATCGACGCCACCACCGGTGAGTACGAGCTGTCGGAACGGCAGGCGTTGCGGCGGGTCCCCGGCCTCTCCACCGAGCTGACCGACGTCACCGAGGTCGAGTACCGCCAGCTCCGGCTGGAGCGGGTCGTCCTCGTCGGGGTGTGGACCGAGGGCAGCCAGAGCGACGCCGAGAACTCGCTGGCCGAGCTGGCGGCGCTGGCCGAGACGGCCGGCTCGCAGGTGCTCGAAGGGCTGATCCAGCGCCGCAACCGCCCCGACCCGGCCACCTACGTCGGCCGGGGCAAGGTCGACGACCTGGGCGCGGTCGTCCTGTCCACCGGCGCCGACACGGTGATCTGCGACGGTGAGCTCTCCCCGTCCCAGCTCCGCAACCTGGAGCAGCGCACCAAGGTCAAGGTGGTCGACCGCACCGCGCTGATCCTCGACATCTTCGCCCAGCACGCCAAGAGCAAGGAGGGCAAGGCGCAGGTCGAGCTGGCCCAGCTCGAATACCTGCTGCCCCGGCTGCGCGGTTGGGGTGACACGCTCTCCCGGCAGACCGGTGGTTCCGGCCGGGGCGGCGGCGCCGGCGGCGGCGTGGGCCTGCGTGGTCCCGGTGAGACCAAGCTGGAGACCGACCGGCGGCGCATCCGGCACCGCATCGCCCGGCTGCGCCGGGAGATCAAGGCCATGAAGACGGTACGCCAGACCAAGCGGGCCCGTCGGTCCCGTAACGCGGTGCCCGCCGTGGCCATCGCCGGCTACACCAACGCCGGCAAGTCGAGCCTGCTCAACCGGCTCACCGGCGCGGGTGTGCTGGTGGAGAACGCGCTCTTCGCCACCCTGGATCCGACCACCCGCCGGGCGACCACCTCGGACGGGCGGCTCTACACCCTCTCCGACACGGTCGGGTTCGTCCGGCACCTGCCGCACCAGATCGTCGAGGCGTTCCGCTCGACGCTGGAGGAGGTCGCCGAGGCCGACCTGGTGGTGCACGTGGTCGACGGCACCCACCCCGACCCGGAGGAGCAGGTCCGCGCGGTCCGCGAGGTGCTCTCCGAGGTCGGCGCCGACCGGCTGCCCGAGATGCTGGTGGTCAACAAGACCGACGCCGCCGACGAGGAGACCCTGCTGCGGCTCAAGCGGCTGTGGCCCGGGGCGCTCTTCGTCTCCGCGTACAGCGGGCTCGGCATCGACGGGCTGCGCGCCTCGATCGAGGAGCGGCTGCCCCGCCCGGCGGTGGAGGTCCGCGCCGTGCTGCCGTACGACCGGGGTGACCTGGTCGCCCGGTTGCACCGGCAGGGTGAGGTGCTCAGCACCTCCCACCTGCCGGAGGGGACCCTGCTGCACGTGCGGGTGGGGGAGGCGCTCGCGGCCGAACTGGCGCCCTTCGTGGCTGCCGGTGAGCACGCGGTCGCCGGTACCCGCTGAGCGGCTCCGGTGTGACCTGAGGTTCATCGTGGCATGCGACACTGACGCCATGCGCCGCGCTGTCTCCTCGGTCACGGTTGCCGTCGCCCTGTTCGGCGCGGCCGTGGCACCCGCCGCCGCTGCGGCGGCACCGGTCACCGCCGCACCCGCCGGCAAGAAGAAGTGCACGGTCACCGACGAACGGTTGCGGGAGCTCTCCGGCCTGGTCGCCACGAAGACCGGCTACATCGTGATCAACGACGGCACCCTGGAGGACAGCCGCAAGCGGGTCTTCTTCCTCGACACCAAGTGCAAGATCGCCAAGGAGCCGGTCCAGTACTCCGGTGACGGCCCGTTCGACACCGAGGACCTGGCGCTCTCGCCGGACGGCAAGACGCTCTGGATCGCCGACACCGGCGACAACGTCACCAGCAAGGAGCGGCGTACCCGGGTCGCGGTCTGGACCATGCCGGTCAGCGGGTCCAAGCGGCCGGTGCTGCACCGGCTGTCGTACCCGGAGCGCAAGCCGCACGACGCGGAGGCGCTGCTGGTGGGCGCGGACGGGCTGCCCCTGGTGATCACCAAGGTGCCGAGCGGCAAGGCGGAGATCTACACCCCGGAGGCGAAGCTCAACAGCGCCGGCGACCCCGAGCCGGTGCCGATGAAGAAGGTCGGCGAGATCACCCTGCCGAAGACCACCACCGACAACCCGCTCAACATCATCGGGCGGGTGGCGATCACCGGGGCGGCCCGGTCGCCCGACGGCAGCAAGGTGGTGCTGCGCACCTACGCGGACGCCTTCGAGTACGACGTACGCGACGACGACCTGGTCGCGGCGCTGACCACCGGCAAGCCCCGGGTCACCGCGCTGGCCGACCCGTTCGGCGAGGCCATCTCGTACACGCCGGACGGCAGCCAGTTCGTCACCGTCTCCGACGGCGGGGAACTCGCCCCGGAGGACCCGATCGACATCCTCGCGTACACCCCGTCCTCGAAGGGCGCGGAGGAGTTGGAGGGCGCGGCGGCGGCCAAGCCGGCGGCCGAGAAGTCCTGGTACGACGGCCTCAGCCTGGACCAGATCACGTACCTGATCGGGGCGGTCGGGGTGATCGGCGCGCTGCTGGTCGGGACGGGCATCGTCGGGATCCTGCGGTCCCGGCGTCGGGTCGCGGCGGCCGGCGACGAGCCGGACGGCCCGGACCGCGACGAGGTGTACTCCTCGGGCGCGATCGACCGGGGTGACGGCTTCCCGGCCGAGGACCGGCCCCGGGGCGGTGAACCGGGTGACCGGCCGCGCAACGGCGTCTACGGTGCCCCACCGGCCGCCGGTGCGCCGGCCAGACCGGCCGGCGGCGCGGTCTACGGCGGCGGCCGGCCCCCGGCCGGTGGTGTTCCCGCCGGTGCTGCCCCCGCGCCCGCCGGCCGACCCGCCGGTGGCGGTCCGGCTGGTGGCGGTGGCCCTGGTGGCGGCGGTGGCCGTCCGGCGGGTGGCGGCGTCTACGGTGGTGGCCGTCCGGCCGGTGGCGGTGTCTACGGCGGCGCCCCGACCGGTGGCCCCCCGGCGAACGGCGCCGCCCCGCGCGGTGGTACGCCGAACGGCGCCGCCCCGCGCGGTGGTGCCCCGGCGGGCGGGCGCGGTGGCGCCCCGGCCGGCGGGCGCGGGGGTGCCCCGGCCGGCGGGCGCGGGGGTGCCCCGGCCGGTGGGCGCGGAGGTGCGCCGGCTGGTGGTGGACCGCGTGGCGGCGACGGCGTCTACGGCGGTGGGCGGGCCGAACCACCGCGCCGCGAGCGGGGCCCCCGGGAGCCGCGCTCCGGCCCGCGCCACGGCGACGGCCATGACGAGCGGCGGGGCGGCCAGTACGGCCCGCCTCCCCGCGGCGAACGCTACTGACCGGTCCACGACGACCGGCGGGGACGCGACCCGGCGTGCCGGCGGCGGCCCCGGCACGATGAGTCCGGCCCCGGCGGTCCACCGGGGCCGAGCCCGGGATCCGGCAGCCCAGCGACGACGGGCCCGGGACCCGGCGGCCCAGAGATGAGGAGCCCGGGGCGCGGCGGGGCAGCGGTGCCGAGCCCGGGACCCGGCGGGCCGTCGGCACGGGAGACCCGCAGCGCACGACGGGCCGCCTCCCTGCGGAGACGGCCCGGGTGCGCGTGCGGTCAGATCCGGCGCAGCACGGCGACGACCCGCCCCATGATGGTGGCGTCGTCGCCGGCGATCGGGTCGAAGGCCGGGTTCTGCGGCATCAGCCAGACGTGGCCGTCGCGCCGCCGGTAGGTCTTGACGGTCGCCTCGCCGTCGAGCATGGCGGCCACGATGTCGCCGGCCTCGGCGGTCGGCTGCTGCCGGACCACCACCCAGTCGCCGTCGCAGATCGCCGCGTCGAGCATCGAGTCGCCCTTGACCTGGAGCATGAAGACCTCGCCCTCGCCCACCAGCTCGCGGGGGAGCGGAAAGACGTCCTCCACCGCCTGCTCGGCCAGGATCGGCCCACCGGCGGCGATCCGGCCCAGCATCGGCACGTACGCCGGGGTGGGGCGCTGTGCCCGGCTCAGCTCGTCGTCGGCGTCGTGCGGGGCGCGGACGTCCACCGCCCGGGGGCGGTTGGGGTCGCGGCGCAGGAAGCCTTTCTTCTCCAGCTCCTTGAGCTGGTAGGCGACGCTGGACGGGGAGACCAGCCCGACCGCCTCGCCGATCTCCCGGACGCTCGGCGGGTAGCCGTGCCGCTCGACCCAGCTACGGATGAACTCCAGGATTCGGCGCTGCCGTGCGGTGAGGTCGACGGTGGCCGGGTCGGGGAAGCCGCTGACCACCGGGGTGACCGGGCGTACGGCCGGTTGACCGGTCCGGCTGCGGGCGGCGCGGGGGCGCCGAGTGGCCGGCGGACCCGCCTCGGCGATCGGCTGCGGGTTCTTCGGCCGGCTGGCCCGGTCCTCGGTCACGTCCGTCCTCCCTGGTCGGCGCTGGGTGCCTTGGCGGCTCGTGGTGCGTGCGGGTGTGGCGGTGGCCGGACCGACGTGATGCGCCGAGCCCGATCGTTCATGACCGTATAGGTGAGATCGGTCATTTTCAAACATCTGTACGACGTGCCGTCGGCGTGTCGGGGCGAAATCCTGGCATCTCGAACGCGTGTTCTGGTAAATGGTACGTCCGGGGTAGAACTCCTGTTCGACCGGTCGGCCGCTTCGCGGTGGTCGTCCGTTTCCGGCGTGTCGCCCGGACGGGCGATAACCTCCCGGCGGTCCGCCCGGTTGGGAAGGGCGGCACCCCGTCGCGCGGTCGCCGGTGGAGGTGGTTCGGGACACGGTGACGTGACGCGCCGGACACGCCGGCCAACTTGACCGGGCTCGGTCGGCGGCCTACGGTCGACCCCTAGATGTAGTAGTCACACGGGCGTAAGTCGCCTACAGGTTGGGTTCGACTACCGACCGCACTCCCGTACCGTTGACGACGGCGACGGCCATCGAAGCTGGCCTCGCCGGGTCGACGCGTGCCCGGAGGCGGGCGGCGCGGGCCCACGGTCGATCAAGGAGGTCAGGCGATGCGGTGTCCGTACTGCCGGCACGCCGACTCCCGGGTGGTCGACTCGCGGGAGGCCGACGACGGTCAGCTCATCCGTCGTCGCCGGTCCTGCCCGGAGTGCGGCAAGCGGTTCACCACGGTCGAGGAGGCCGTGCTCGCGGTGGTCAAGCGCAGCGGGGTGACCGAGCCGTTCAGCCGGACGAAGATCATCGGCGGGGTGCGCAAGGCGTGCCAGGGCCGGCCGGTCGACGAGGACTCGATCGCGCTGCTCGCCCAGAAGGTCGAGGAGACCGTCCGGGCCAAGGGGGCCGCCGAGATCCCGAGCCACGACGTGGGGCTGGCGATCCTGGGCCCGCTGCGCGACCTGGACGAGGTGGCCTACCTCCGCTTCGCCAGCGTCTACCGCTCGTTCGACTCGCTGGCCGACTTCGAGCGCGAGATCGAGACGCTACGGGCCGCCGCGCGGGCCCGCGCCGACGCGGTCGAGGCCGCCGGCCGTACCTGATGACGTTCTTCTGATTTCTGACAGTGACAAGGCGCGGCGGGTGGCCGTGCAGACGAGGGGGCCGATGAGATGGCGGGGGATGGCGTGACAACCAGCCGGTCGCGGACCAGGAACGGCGCGACGACGGGCCTCAAGGTGCAGCGGGTCTGGACGACCGAGGGCGTGCACCCGTACGACGAGGTGGCGTGGGAGCGCCGCGACGTCGTGATGACCAACTGGCGGGACGGCTCGATCAACTTCGAGCAGCGCGGGGTGGAGTTCCCCGAGTCCTGGAGCGTCAACGCGGCGAACATCGTGACCACCAAGTACTTCCGGGGCGCGGTGGGGACCCCGGAGCGGGAGTGGTCGCTCAAGCAGCTCATCGACCGGGTGGTCAGCACCTACCGCAAGGCCGGCGAGGAGCACGGCTACTTCGCCGGCCCGGCCGACGCGGAGGTCTTCGCGCACGAGCTGACCTGGATGCTGCTGCACCAGGTGTTCAGCTTCAACTCGCCGGTCTGGTTCAACGTCGGCACGCCGTCGCCGCAGCAGGTCAGCGCCTGCTTCATCCTGGCCGTCGACGACTCGATGGACTCGATCCTCGACTGGTACAAGGAGGAGGGGCTGATCTTCAAGGGCGGCTCCGGCTCCGGCGTCAACCTGTCCCGGATCCGCTCCTCCCGCGAGCTGCTCTCCTCCGGCGGCACCGCCTCCGGCCCGGTCAGCTTCATGCGCGGCGCGGACGCCAGCGCGGGAACCATAAAGTCCGGCGGCGCCACCCGGCGCGCGGCCAAGATGGTCATCCTCGACGTGGACCACCCCGACATCGAGGAGTTCGTGATCACCAAGGCGCGCGAGGAGGACAAGATCCGCGCGCTGCGGGACGCCGGCTTCGACATGGACCTCGGCGGCAACGACATCGTCAGCGTGCAGTACCAGAACGCCAACAACTCGGTCCGGGTCTCCGACGAGTTCATGACGGCGGTGGAGAACGGCGGCGGCTTCGACCTGCGCGGCCGGCTCGACGGGCAGACCATCGAGACGGTCGACGCCCAGAAGCTGTTCCGCACCATCTCCCAGGCCGCCTGGGAGTGCGCCGACCCCGGCCTCCAGTACGACGACACCATCAACGACTGGCACACCTGCCCGGAGACCGGGCGGATCACCGCGTCGAACCCGTGCTCGGAGTACCTGCACCTGGACAACTCCTCGTGCAACCTGGCCTCGCTCAACCTGATGAAGTTCCTCCGCGCCGACGGCAACTTCGAGGTGGCGAAGTTCGTCCGCTCGGTCGAGCTGGTCATCACCGCGATGGACATCTCGATCTGCTTCGCCGACTTCCCGACCGAGAAGATCGGCGAGACCACCCGCGCCTACCGGCAGCTCGGCATCGGCTACGCCAACCTGGGCGCGCTGCTGATGGCCTCCGGCCTGCCGTACGACTCGGAGCAGGGGCGCTCGGTGGCCGCGGCGGTCACCTCGCTGATGACCGGCACCGCGTACCGCCGTTCGGCCGAGCTGGCCGGCATCGTCGGCGCGTACGACGGCTACGCCCGCAACGCCGAGCCGCACAAGCGGGTGATGCGCAAGCACGCCGCCGCCAACGACGCCATCAGGCCGTCCGGCACGGTGGCCACCGCCATCCAGCGGGAGGCCACCAAGCAGTGGACCGAGGGCAACAAGACCGGTGACCGGCACGGCTGGCGCAACTCGCAGGCCAGCGTGCTGGCCCCGACCGGCACCATCGGCCTGATGATGGACTGCGACACCACCGGCGTCGAGCCGGACCTGGCGCTGGTCAAGTTCAAGAAGCTGGTCGGCGGCGGCTCGATGCAGATCGTCAACCAGACCGTCCCGCGCGCCCTGCGCAGTCTCGGCTACCCCGAGGAGCAGGTCGAGGCGGTTGTCGAGCACATCGCCGACCACGGTCACGTGGTGGACGCCCCCGGCCTCAAGCCGGAGCACTACCCGGTCTTCGACTGCGCGATGGGTGAGCGGTCCATCGCCCCGATGGGCCACGTGCGGATGATGGCGGCCGTCCAGCCGTTCATCTCCGGCGCCATCTCCAAGACGGTCAACATGCCGGAGCAGGCGACCGTCGAGGACGTCGAGAAGATCTACTTCGAGGGCTGGAAGCTCGGCCTGAAGGCGCTGGCGATCTACCGGGACAACTGCAAGGTCGGTCAGCCGCTGTCGGTCGCCAAGCCGAACAAGACCGCCACGGCGGCCGCCGTCGAGACGGCCGCCCCGACGGCGGTGGAGAAGGTCGTCGAGTACCGGCCGGTGCGCAAGCGGCTGCCGAAGAAGCGCCCGTCGCAGACGGTCAGCTTTTCCGTCGGTGGTGCCGAGGGCTACCTCACCGCGTCGTCCTACCCGGACGACGGCCTCGGCGAGGTCTTCCTCAAGATGTCCAAGCAGGGCTCCACCCTGGCCGGAGTGATGGACGCCTTCTCGGTGGCCATCTCCATCGGCCTCCAGTACGGCGTCCCGCTGGAGACGTACGTCAGCAAGTTCACCAACATGCGCTTCGAGCCGGCCGGCATGACCGACGACCCGGACGTGCGGATGGCGGCCTCGGTGATGGACTACATCTTCCGTCGCCTGGCGCTCGACTTCCTGCCGTACGACCGTCGCGCCGAGCTGGGCATCTTCACCGCCAGCGAGCGGGCCGCCCAGTTGCGGGCCGAGGCCGAGGCGGAGAGCGCCGCGGAGCTGACCGCGATGGCCTCGTCGGCCCCGGTCGAGGTGGCGGAGCCGAAGACCGGCCCGGTCGCCCAGCCGGCCCTGGAGCTGGCCGACGTGGCCGCCGCCAAGCCGGCGCCCACGGTGGGCTCCTCCACCGAGCTGCTGGAGGCCGTGATCGGCAAGGCTGCCGACGCGCCGCTCTGCTTCACCTGCGGCACGAAGATGCGTCCGGCCGGTAGCTGCTACGTCTGCGAGGGCTGCGGCTCCACCAGCGGCTGTAGCTGACCTACCCGGCGTGCGCGGCGCCCCGGATCCGATCGGGTCCGGGGCGTCGCGGCGTACCGGGTGCCTGCCCGCGCTCCCGCCGGGTCAGGCCGGTGATCCACTCCGGTACGCCGAGGGCGCGGTGTCCGGGGACCTCCGATACCGCCATCCCGCCGCCGTGGCCCGGATCACCACCCGCCCGGCCGGTGTGGGGCGGTGCGGTGTGGGCGCCGCTGCGATCATCGGGTGATGACGGTCGCCGCCCGGTACACCGACTTCGCCGCCCGTGAGGCACACGGGGTCTCGCCGGTCTACGAGCGGCTGGCCCGTGCGGTCGCCCAGGACGACGAGCTGCTGGCGCTGCTCGGTGCCCTGCCGCCGGCCCGGCGGCAGCCGCAGTTGCTCTTCGGCGTCGTCCGCTGGCTCGGCGGCCCGGTCGAGGACCCGGCCGCGTTCCGCGACCACACCGTGGCGCACTGGCCGGCGGTCGAGGCGGCGATGCGCACCCGGGCCGTGCAGACCAACGAGGCCGGCCGGTGCGCGGCGCTGCTGCCGGTGCTGGCCGCGCTGCCCCAGCCGCTGGCGCTGCTGGAGGTCGGCGCGTCCGCCGGGCTCTGCCTCTACCCGGACCGGTACGGGTACCGCTACGGCGACCACCTGCTCGGCCCGGGTGAGCCGGTGCTCGACTGTCTGGCCACCGGGGTGACCCCGCCGACCACCCGGCCGGAGGTGGTGTGGCGGGCCGGATTGGACCTGAATCCACTCGACGTGACCGACCCGGCCGACGTCGCCTGGCTCGACGCGCTGATCTGGCCGGAGCACGCCCACCGTCGCGCCCGGCTCCGGGCCGCGGCGGCGGTGGCCGCCGCCGACCCGCCGGAACTGGTCCGCGGCGACCTGGTGGACGACCTGCCGGCGCTGGCCGCGCGGGCACCGGCCGGCGCGACGCTGGTGGTGCTCCACACCTCCGTGCTCTACCAGGTGCCGCCGCCGCGCCGGGCAGCGTTCGCCGACCTGGTACGGGGGCTGCCCGGCCACTGGGTGGCCAACGAGGCCGCAGCCGTGCTGGGTCACCACGGGCTGCCGGCACCTCCGGACGGGGCGCTGTACAACCTGCTCACCCGGGACGGGACCCCGCTGGCCTGGACCCGCTCGCACGGTCAGTCGCTCCACTGGTTCGGCTGACCGACCCCCGACGTTCCGCGGGACGGTGCTCGCCTGCGCGTCCGAGCCCGGTCGGGTGGCGCGCTTTGGTCGCCGGGCGCGGCGGCGCGGCCAGTCCTCGGGGGTCCGTAGACTCGCCGCGATGAGTGGCGAGCGACGTCCGTTGGCGGACCGGCCGTTGACCGAGCCGCACCCGTCCCGGCTGCCGCCGGACCACCCCGGCCGGGCACGGGTGCTGGCCGCGCACGCCGCCGCGCTGGCCGCCGGTGAGGCCGGCTACCTCGACCCGGCCACCGGGCTCTTCGTCCTCAGCGCCGGCTTCCTGGCCCGGCGCGGCACCTGCTGCGGGCGCGGCTGCCGGCACTGCCCGTACGTCGACGACTGACCTAATTCGGATGCCCCGGTGGGTCGACCCGCCTAGTTTGGGGCGACGGACGGGGGAGCTGTGACGGTAGGGCTGACCGACGACCGGTTGGTGCGCCGGCCACTGTGGCGCGACCGGGCCTTCGCCCTGTTCTGGGGCGGTCAGACGATCGGCGAGCTGGGGACCCGGATGTCCGGGGTGGCTGTGCCGCTGCTGGCCGCCGGCGTGATGCACGCGAGCGTCCTCCAGGTCTCGCTGCTGACCGTGCTGGCCTGGCTGCCGTACCTGCTCTTCTCGCTGCCGGCCGGGCTGCTCGCCGACCGGGTCGACCTGCGCCGGCTGATGGTGGGCTGCGACCTGGGCCGGGCCGCGTTGATGCTGTCGCTGCCGGTGGCCGCGCTGGTCGGGCAGCTCACCCTGCCCCTCCTGTACGTCGTCGTCGGGCTCTCCGGCGTGCTCACCGTGCTCTTCACCGTGGCGTACAAGAGCATCGTGCCGTTGCTCGTCCCGGCCGACCGGCTGGTCGAGGGGAACGCCCGGCTGACCGTCAGCCAGGACGCCGCCTCGCTGGTCGGGCCGACCGTCGGCGGGGCGTTGACCGGGCTGGTCGGCGCGGCCCGGACCTTCCTCGGCACCGCGTTGACCTTCCTGCTCAGCGCGGTGACGCTGCTGCTGGTCCGGCCTCCGGCCCGGGACCGTCCGGCCGTCGCCGGTCCGGTGTCGATGCGGGCGGCGCTCACCGAGGGGCTCCGGTTCGTCCGCCGGCAGCCGGTGCTGCGGAGCATCCTGGCCTGCACCGCCACGTCCAACTTCTTCGCCACCGGCACCAGTTCGCTGGAGGTCACCTACCTGGTCCGGGAGCTGCGGGCCGGGCCGGCGACGGTCGGGCTGGTCTTCTCGCTCGGGGCGGTCGGTGGGCTGGTCGCCGGTACGCTGGCCGACCGGCTGTCCCGGCGGATCGGGTCGGCCCGGGTGATCTGGGTGGCGATGGCCGTGCCGGGGCCGCTCTACCTGCTGGTGCCGTTGGCCCGGCCCGGCTGGGGGCTGGCGCTCTACGTCGTCGGCCTGGCCGCGTTCTCGGCCAACGCGGTGCTGTTCAACGTGTCGGTCCTGTCGTACCGGCAGCGGATCACCCCGCCGGAGCTGCTCGGCCGGGTGAACGCCGCGTTCCTCTGGATCTGCTTCGGGACGGTCCCGCTCGGCGCCCTGCTCGGCGGCGCGTTCGGCAGCCACTGGGGGCTGCGTCCGGCGCTACTGGTCTGTGCGCTCGGCACGTGGAGCGCGGCGCTGTTCGTGCTGCTGTCTCCACTGCGGACGATGCGCGACTTCCCGTCGACATGATCGCACCGCAGCCGGGACGGTCGAGGACTTCCGTCCGGCGGAACCAACCCGTACGGTGTCCGACGGACTCCCCGGCGGGCCTCCGCCGACGATCATGGAGGTGTGCGTGCACGGGCGGATCTGGCTCGCCGGCCTGGGTGTGTTGCTGATGACGGGCTGTGGTGCGGCGGAGGTCGACCCGGTGCGGATGCCGGCGGTGCAGCCGATCACGGTCGAGGTGGGTGCCGCCTCGTCGGGCGGGGCCTGCAAGCTGCTCGACTACGCGGTGATCGAGGAGCACACCGAGGTCCGGTTCGACGTGGCGGCGGCCAGCGACCGGGGCGACACCCACACCTGCGTGGTCCGGGCCACCGGGGCGACCTGGCCGGAGCTGACCCTGACGGTCACCGACACCTCGATCGACGTGCCCACCTTCACCGCCGACGTGCTGCCCGACGGGGCGGCGAAGGTGTCGAAGCTGGGCCAGGCCGCCTACCGGCGGACCGGGGCGAAGGCCGCCAAGCACGGCCCGACCGCCGAGGTGGGCTGGCTCGCCACCGAGGACCGGCTGGTCACGCTCCGCTGGACCTGCCCGCCGGACGACGACCGGGCGACCGCCGGCGAGGTGGCCGGCCGGCTGGTCGACCTGGCCCGCAAGCTCGACACCCGGTCACTCTGACCTCCCGGCCCCGGTCCGGGTGATGCCCGCCCGGGCCGGCGCCCGGCACCGCCCGGGCCAGGGCGCTCCGATGCCGGGTCGGTGGGCGCCGACGCCGGGTCAGTGTGCGGCGACGAAGACCCGGGAGGCGACCTCGCGGGGCAGCCGGACCCGTTCGCCCGAACGGTCGATGAACACCCCGTCCCGCTCCTGGGCGACGGTGACCGTGGCCCCCGGGTCGACCCCGGCGGCGTGCAGTTGACGCAGCACGTCGGCGTCGGTCTGCACGCTCTCGCAGATCCGCCGGACGACGACCTGACCGGTCAGCCCGGGGAAGGCGAGGTTGCGCTCACCCTCGGCGGTGTCGGCTGCCTCGGGCTCCGGCGAGCCCAACTCCTCAAGGCCCGGGATCGGGTTGCCGTACGGCGACCGGGTGGGGCGGTTGAGCAGGTCGTAGACCCGCTTCTCCACCGCGTCGCTCATCACGTGCTCCCACCGGCAGGCCTCCTCGTGGGCCTCCTCGTAGGGCATCCCGATCACGTTGACCAGCAGCAGCTCGGCGAGCCGGTGCTTGCGCATCACGGCGACGGCGGTGCCCCGACCCGACGGGGTCAGCGTGAGGTGCCGGTCGCCCTCGACGGTGAGCAGCCCGTCGCGTTCCATCCGGGCCACGGTCTGGCTGACGGTCGGCCCGCTCTGCCGCAACCGCTCGGCGATCCGGGCACGCAGCGGCGGCACCCCTTCCTCCTCGAGTTCGAGGATGGTGCGCAGGTACATCTCGGTCGTGTCGACCAGGTCATGCTTCACGTCAGCGGCCTCCCGGTGGTCGATGCTACCCCGGCATACGGTGATCGACCTGCGGCGAACCGCGAGGTCGCTGCCCGGATGGTGTTCACTGGACGCCATGTCCGGTACCGACGCGCCACTGATCGAGCCGGACCGGCTCGCCGCCGCGCTGGCCCAGCCCGATCCGCCCACCCTCCTCGACGTCCGCTGGCGGCTGACCGGCCCGCCGGGCCGGGACGACTACGCCGCCGGGCACCTGCCCGGCGCGGTCTTCGTCGACCTGGACACCGCGCTCTGCGGCCCGCCCGGCGCGGGCGGCCGGCACCCGCTGCCCGACCCGGCGGCGCTCCAGGCCGCGCTGCGGGCCGCCGGGGTCCGCGCCGGTCACCCGGTGGTCGTGTACGACGGCGGCGACGGGATGGCCGCCGCCCGGGCCTGGTGGACGCTGCGCTGGGCGGGCCACCGGCCGGTCCGGCTGCTGCACGGCGGCTGGCCGGCCTGGCGTGCCGCCGGGCTGCCCGGCGTCACCGACGTGCCCGCCCCGCCGGCCGGCGACGTGACCGTCCGGCCGGGCGCGCTGCCGGTGCTGGACACGGCCGGTGCGGCCCGCCTCGCGGCGGCCGGCGACGGGGTGCTGCTGGACGTCCGGGCCGCCCCGCGCTACCGGGGCGAGACCGAGCCGGTGGACCCGGTCGCCGGGCACGTGCCGGGCGCGGTCAACCTGCCCGCCCCGGAGTACGTCACGCAGGGCCGATTCCCGGCCGCCGAGGCGCTGCGGGCGCGGTTCGCCGCCGCCGGGGTGACCGGGGACGCGCCGGTGGCGGCGTACTGCGGGTCGGGGGTGACGGCCGCGCAGGCCGTCCTGGCGCTGCACCTGGCCGGCCGCCCGGACGCCGCGCTCTACGTCGGGTCGTGGAGCGGGTGGGTGGCCGACCCGGCCCGGCCGGTGGCCACCGGGGAGACACCGGGCGGCTGACCAGCACACGTGGTGGGTGGCCGGCCACGATCGTGCGACGATGGCCTCATGTCGGACGACACGCTGGTGGTGTGGGACGAGTCGCTGCTCGCCTACGACATGGGTGAGCACCCGCTGGACCCGGTCCGGGTCGAGCTGACGATCGCGCTGGCCCGGGAGTTGGGTGTCCTGGACCGGCCCGGGGTACGGCTGGTCAGCCCCGAACCGGCCGACGACGCGACGCTGACCCGGGTGCACCTGCCGGACTACCTGGACGCGGTCCGGGCCGCCCCGCGCGACCCGCTGTTCGCCGGCTACGGGCTGGGCACCTCGGACAACCCGGTCTTCGACGGGATGCACGAGTCCAGCGCCCTGATCGCCGGGGCCAGCGTGGCCGCCGCCGAGGCGGTCTGGCGGGGCGAGGCCCGGCGCGCGGTCAACGTGGCCGGTGGGCTGCACCACGCGATGCCCGACCGGGCGGCCGGGTTCTGCGTCTACAACGACCCGGCGGTGGCCATCGCCCGCCTGCTCGACCTGGGCGCGGAGCGGGTCGCGTACGTCGACGTGGACGTGCACCACGGCGACGGCGTACAGGAGGTCTTCTACCACGACCCCCGGGTGCTCACGGTCAGCCTGCACGAGACCCCGCTCGCGCTCTTCCCCGGCACCGGCTTCCCCGACGAGACCGGTGGGCCGGGCGCGGAGGGCAGCGCCGTCAACCTGCCGTTGCCACCCGGCACCGGCGACGCCGGCTGGCAGCGCGCCTTCCACGCGGTCGTGCCGTCGGTGCTGCGGGCGTTCCGGCCGCAGATCCTGGTCACCCAGTGCGGCGCGGACGGCCACCGGATCGACCCGCTGGCCGACCTGCACCTGTCGGTCGACGGGCAGCGGGCCACCTACCTGGCGCTGCGGGCGCTCGCCGACGAACTGTGCGACGGCCGCTGGGTGGCCACCGGCGGCGGCGGGTACGCCCTGGTCGAGGTGGTCCCCCGGGCCTGGACGCACCTGCTCGCGGTGGCCGCCGGCGGGCCGGTCGACCCGGCCACCCTCACCCCGCCGGGCTGGCGGGGGCTGGCCGCGCGGCGGATGCCGGGGCGGGACATCCCGCTGCGGATGACCGACGACGTGGACCCGTCCTACCAGCCGTGGCAGCCGACGGGGGAGCCGAACTCGGTGGACCGGGCCGTGGCGGCCACCCGCAAGGCGGTGTTCCCGCTGCTCGGGCTGGACCCGTACGACCCGCGCGACTGAGCCCGGGGCCTGGGGAGGGACCGGACGCGGTGACCACTGTCGACCAACCGGTGGACGTGCTGCTCAGCGACGGCAGCACCGTCCAGTTGCGCCCGATCCGGCCGGAGGACGCGCCGCGGATCGTGGCGATGCACGGGCGCTTCTCCGAGCGCACCCGCTACCTGCGGTACTTCTCGCCGTACCCGCGTATCCCGGAGCGGGACCTGCGCCGGTTCGTCAACGTCGACCACCGCGACCGGGAGGCGTTCGTGGTGCTGGCCGGTGACCGGATCGTGGCCGTCGGCCGCTACGAGCGGCTGGGGCCGGGTGCCCCGGAGGCCGAGGTGGCCTTCGTGGTCGAGGACGCCCACCAGGGCCGGGGGATCGGCTCGGTGCTGCTGGAACATCTGGCCGACGCCGCCCGCCGGTACGGCATCGTGCACTTCGTGGCCGAGGTGCTGCCCTCCAACGGCGCGATGCTGCGGGTCTTCGCCGACTTCGGCTACCAGGTGCAGCGCCAGTTCGCCGACGGCGTGGTGCACCTGACCTTCCCGATCGCCCCCACCGAGGCGACCCTGGAGGTGCAGCGCGGTCGGGAGCACCGGACCGAGGCGCGCTCCATCGCCCGGCTGCTCGCCCCGCGCGGGGTCGCCGTCTACGGGGCCAGCGCCACCGGCCAGGGCGTCGGCGCGGCCGTCCTCGGGCACCTGCGTGACGGCGGCTACCGGGGGGCGATCGTGCCGGTGCACCCGAGCGCGGGCACGGTGGCCGGGCTGCCCGCGTACCCGTCGGCGGCCGACGCCGGGGTGGACATCGACCTGGCGGTCGTCGCGGTGGCCCCCGAGGCGACGCCGGGGGTGGTCGCCGACGCGGCGGCGGCCGGCGCGCACGGCCTGGTGGTCATCTCCGCCGGCTTCGCCGAGGCCGGGCCGGCGGGCGCGGCGGCGCAGCGGGCGCTGGTCCGGGCGGCGCACGCCGCCGGCATGCGGGTCGTCGGCCCGAACTGCCTGGGCGTGGCGAACACCGACGACGAGGTACGCCTCAACGTCACCCTGGCCCCGGCGCTGCCGGCGGCCGGTCGGGTGGGTGTCTTCAGCCAGTCCGGCGCGTTCGGGGTGGCGCTGCTGGCCGAGGCGCGCCGCCGGGGGCTGGGCCTGTCCAGCTTCGTGTCGGCCGGCAACCGGGCCGACGTCTCCGGCAACGACCTTCTCCAGTACTGGCAGGACGACCCCGGCACCGACGTGATCCTGCTCTACCTGGAGACCTTCGGTAACCCGCGCAAGTTCGCCCGGCTGGCCCGCGGGATCGGCCGGGACAAGCCGGTGGTGGCGTTGGCGTCGCTGGCCCGCCCGGCCGGTCTCGGCGACGGGCCGGCGCTGGACGAGGCCGCGGTCAGCGCCCTGTTCGCCCAGTCCGGGGTGGTCCGGGTGGACACCGTGGCCGAGCTGCTCGACGTCGGGGTGCTGCTGGCCCACCAGCCGCTGCCCACCGGTCCCCGGGTGGCGGTGGTCGGCAACTCCTCGGCGCTGACCGGGCTGGCCGCCACGGCCTGCGCCGCGCAGGGCCTCACCGTCGCCGACGGCTACCCGCGCGACGTCGGCCCGCACGCCGGGGCCGCCGAGTTCACCGCCGCCCTGGCCGGGGCGGTCGCCGACGACGGGGTGGACGCGCTGGTCGCCGTCTTCGCCCCACCGCTGCCCGGGCAGCTCACCGTGGAGGAGGCGGACTTCGCCGCCGCCCTGCCGGCGGCGCTCGCCGCCGGCAAGCCCACCGTGGCCACCTTCCTCGCCGGCCGGGTGCCGGCCGGGCTGCCCGGGTACCCGAGCGTCGAGGAGGCGGTCCGGGCCCTGGCCCGGGTCACCCGGTACGCCGCCTGGCTGCGCCGCGATCCGGGCGTGCTGCCCGCGCTGCCCCGGCTCGACCGGTACGCCGGGCAGGCCGCGCTGCGTGCCGACACCGCCGACCCGGCGGCGCTGCTCACCGCGTACGGGATCGACGTGGTGGAGTCGACGCCGGCCGGCACGGCCGACGAGGCGGTCGCCGCCGCCGAGCGGTTGGGCTGGCCGGTGGCGTTGAAGGCCGCCGCGCCGGCCCTGCGCCACCGGCTCGACCTCGGCGCCGTCCGGCTCGACCTGGCCGACCCGGTGGCGCTGCGCCGGGCGTACGCGGAGCTGACGCCGGCCTTCGGGGCGGAGGTCCTGGTGCAGCCGATGGTGCCGCCCGGGGTGGCCTGCGTGGTGGAGTTGGTGGAGGATCCGGCGTTCGGGCCGGTGGTCGGCTTCGGGCTGGGCGGCGTGGCGACCGAGCTGCTCGGCGACCGGGCCTGGCGGGCGGTGCCGCTGACCGACCGGGACGCCGCCGAGTTGGTCGACGAGCCACGGGCGGCGCCGCTGCTGCACGGGCACCGGGGCGCGGCGCCGGTGGACCGGGCGGCCCTGGTCGACCTGCTGCTGCGGGTGGGCCGGCTCGCCGACGAGCAGCCCCGGGTGCGGTCGCTCACCCTGAACCCGGTGCTGGCCCGGCCGGACGGCATCTCGGTGCTGCACGCGACGGTCAACGTCGGCACGGCCGGTGCCCGCCCCGACACCGGCCCCCGCCGGCTCTGACCGGGACCCGGCCGCGCGCTCCGCGCCGGCCCGAGCGGTACGGCATCCGGGGCGCGACACGGCACAGGCCCCCGGCGAACCGCCAGGGGCCTGCACCGCACGGTCCCGCTCAGCAGGCGTACGCCTCCAGGCGCTGCGCCCGCTCCGGGGCGCGCAGCTTGAGCAGGGTGACCTTCTCGATCTGCCGGATCCGCTCCCGGGACAGGCCGAACTCCTTGCCGACCTCGTCGAGGGTGCGCTGCCGGCCGTCGTCCAGGCCGAATCGGAGCCGGATGACCGCCTGCTCCCGCTGGGAGAGGGTGGCCAGGACGATCCGTACCTCGTTGCGCAGCTCGCCGTTCGCGGCGGCGTCGCCCGGCTCCGCACGCGGGTCCACGGCGGCGACGAAGTCGCCGAGCGCGCTCTCGCCGTCCTCGCCGACGGCCTGGTCCAGGCTGACCGGCTCCCGGTCGTACGAGATCAGCTCGATGACCTGGTACTCGGGGATCTCCAGGGCCCGGGCCACCTCGCTGACGGTGGGCTCCCGACCCAGCGTGACCGACAGTTCGCGGCGGACCCGGACCATCCGGTTGACCTGCTCGACCATGTGCACCGGGATGCGGATGGTGCGGGCCTGGTCGGCCATCGCGCGGGTGATCGCCTGCCGGATCCACCAGGTGGCGTACGTGGAGAACTTGTAACCCTTGGCGTAGTCGAACTTCTCGACCGCGCGGATCAGGCCGAGGTTGCCCTCCTGGATCAGGTCGAGGAAGGCCATCCCCCGTCCGGTGTAGCGCTTGGCGATGCTCACCACCAGCCGCAGGTTCGCCTCCAGCAGGTGGTCCTTCGCGGCGCGGCCCTGCGTCACGATCAGTTCCAGGTCGGACCGCAGGTCGGCGGAGACGGGGGTGCAGGTCGACAGCTTTTCCTCGGCGAACAGCCCGGCCTCGATCCGCTTGGCCAGCTCGACTTCCTGGGCCGCGGTCAGCAGCTTCGTCCGGCCGATGCCGTTGAGGTAGGCCCGGACCAGATCGGTGGAGACGCCGCGCTCGTCGGTGGCGTCCAGGTCGGTGAGGGTGTCGGTGCCGGGCTCGGCGTCGATGGTGACGGCCGGGCGCGTCTGGTTCTCGATCATCTGCAGGGCCATCTCTGTCTCTCCCCGTTTCCGCATTCTCTGCCGCGTACCGGCCCCAGTGGCGCCGGTGATGAACAGCTTTCCAACCGGGACGTGAAACGGGGGTGAGGCGATCGGGGACCCGACAGGAATCCGGTCGGGTGCGGGTGTCGGCCCGGGACGGTCTTGTCGGGCCCGGTTACCGTGCCAGCGGTCGGCCACCCGGGCCGGCATCCGACAGGCAACGGAGGACATGGTGGTCTTCAAGCGGCTCATGCAGGCGATGGGTGTCGGCGGTCCCTCGGTGGAAACCGTGCTCGCCAACCCGCACTGTCGCCCCGGCGGGGTGCTGGAGGGGCAGGTCCACGTGGCCGGCGGGGACCACGCCGTGGACGTCGAGTACGTGGCGCTCGGCCTGGTCACCCGGGTCGAGGTGGAGAGCGCCGACTCCGAGTACGACACCAGCCAGGAGTTCGGCCGCCAGCAGATCACCGGCCCGTTCCGGCTGGCGGCCGGGCAGCGGTACGACATCCCGTTCCGGTTCGCCGTGCCGTGGGAGACCCCGCTGACCGACCTGTACGGGCAGCACCTGCACGGCATGACGATGGGGCTGCGTACCGAGTTGGAGGTGGCCCGCGCGGTGGACAAGGGCGACCTGGACGCGGTGTCGGTGCACCCGCTGCCGGCCCAGGAGCGGCTGCTGGAGGCGTTGCTGCGGTTGGGCTTCCGGTTCGCCCGCGCCGACGTGGAGCGTGGCCACATCTACGGCGTACGGCAGAGCCTGCCGTTCTACCAGGAGATCGAGTTCCACCCCGCGCCGCAGTACGCCCGCGCGATCAACCAGCTGGAGGTCACCTTCGTCACCGACCCGCACCAGGTGCAGGTGGTGCTGGAGATGGACAAGCGGGGTGGGGTCTTCACCGAGGGCCGGGACGCGTTCGGCCGGTTCACCGTCGACCACGCCACCGCCGACCGCACCGACTGGGCCGCCCAACTCGACGCCTGGCTCCGCCAGTCCCTCCACCGCCGCGGCCTCTTCTCCTAACCCCCTCCCCCTCCCTCCCTCCTCCCTCCTCCCGCCCCCTTTGCCCCCGGTGATCAAGAGGTTTACGTCATCCGCCACCTGATTCCTGACGTAAACCTCTTGATCACCGGCCTGGGGCGGGGCGTGGGCGAGGGGGTGGGGGTGGGTGGGGGTGGGGTGGGGGTGGGTGGGGTTAGAGGTCTAGGAGGATGGTGCGGGGGCCGGTGTTGGTGCTCTGCACCAGCATGTGGGTGCGGAAGCGGCCGGTCTCGACCTTCGCGCCGCGTTCGCGGAGCGCCTCCACCACGGCGGCGACCAGGGGTTCGGCCAGCTCGGCGGGGGCGGCGGCGGTCCAGGTGGGACGGCGGCCCTTGCGGGCGTCGCCGTAGAGAGTGAACTGGCTGACCACCAGGATCGGGGCGCTGGTCTCGGCGGCGCTGCGCTCGTCGTCGAGGATGCGCAGTTCGTGCACCTTGCGGGCCATGGTCCGGGCCACCTGCGGGGTGTCCGAGTGGGTCACTCCCAGCAGCACCAGCAGGCCGTCGGCGATCTCGCCGACCACCTCGCCGTCGACGGTGACGCTGGCCCGGCTGACGGTCTGCACCACCGCCCGCATCAGCCGGCCACCGGCTCGATGATGCCCCGCTCGACCAGGTGTGCCACGATCGGGCCGGCCGCGTCGGCCAACTCGTCGGGGGTGACGTCGTGCGCGGCGGCGAGCAGGGCAAGCTGGTCGCGTAGCGGCAGCCGACCGTCACAGCCGCCGACCAGGGCCAGCACCAGCGGGTCGATCTCCTCGGACCAGCGCAGCCCGTGCGGCATCGTCAGGACCTGCCGGTCCACTGCCCAGCCCTCGTCGCCGATGGTCGCCTCCTGCCGTAGCTGCAGCCCCCGGGCGGCCCGGTAGTGCGCGGCGAGCAGGCCGTCGGTGTCCCGCTCCCGGAGGAAGTCCTGCCGGTCGAACCAGCCGGTGACCTGGTCGCCCAGTGGCGGCTCGACCCGCTGGCGCAGGTCCTCCACCCGGATTGTCGGGTCGGCGTGGCCGCCCCGGCGCAGCGAGACGATGCCGAAGCCGATCGCCTCGACCTTGTGCGCGTCGAACCAGTCCAGCCAGGCCGCCATCCGCTGCGGGTCGGTCGCCTCGCCGACGTCGGTCAGCCACAGGTTCACGTACGCCATCGGGTCGGCGACCTCGCGCTGGATCACCCAGGCGTCCAGACCGGTGCCGGCGAACCAGCCGGTCACCCGTTCCGCCCAGTCCTCGCCGGCCACGTGCACCCAGTTGGCCAGGTACTGCATCGTGCCGCCCTCGGTGAGCAGGCCCGGCGCGGCGGCGGCCAGTTCGGCGCCGATCGCGTCGCCGACCCGGCCGGAGTCCCGGTAGACGTGGGTGGTGGTGCCGGGACCCACCACGAACGGCGGGTTGCTGACCACCAGGTCGAAGCGGCGGCCGGCGACCGGGGCGACCAGATCGCCGCGCAGCAGCTCCCAGTCCTGCCCGTTCAGGGCGGCGGTGGTGGCGGCGAAGCGCAGCGCCCGCTCCGAGACGTCGGTGGCGGTGACCCGGCGGGCGTGGGTGGCCAGATGTACGGCCTGCACCCCGGAGCCGGTGCCCAGGTCCAGCGCGGTCTCCACCGGGCGGCGCACGGTCGCCCCGATCAGTGTCTGGGTGGCCCCGCCGATGCCGAGCACGTGTTCGCTGTGCAGCGGCTGGCCCGGTCGGGCGCTGGCCGGCACGTCGGCGAGCACCCACCAGGCGTCGCCGTACGGCTCCAGGTCCACCCCGGCGCGCAGGCCGTCGCCGGACGGCTCGACCAGCCCGCCGGCGACGGCCTCGGCGAGGTCGAGCGGGGCGAGCGCGGCGGCGACCGCCGGTTCGGGCTCGGTCTGGTCGCAGATGAACACCCGGATCAGGGTGGCCAGCGGGTCACCGTCCTCGGTGGCGCGCAGCGCGGCCCGGAAGTCGTTGCGGGCCACCCCGCCGGTGGCCTGCGGGCCGAGCCGGTTGGCGATGCCGTTGGCGGTGAAGTCGGCGCGGGTGAGCGCGGCGCGCAGCGCCTCGACGCCGGCGGGGGAGAGCAGCATGTCGTGTCGGTCCACCTCGTCATCCTGCCTGGCGTGGGGGCGGCCGGCGGCCAGCACCCGCGACATCCATAACACCAGATCAATCACAGGTAGTTATATCTGTTACATGCGTCGATGTCTGACTAGCATTCCCACCAACATCCGTCGATGGGACGTTCGGACCGGTCACCAGCCTGTCCGGTCGTACCCGGTTGGGAGTTCAGACGATGTCCGACGTGTCCGTTCCCCGGCGTCGCGCGATCCGCGCGGTCGCCGTTGCTGCCGCCGCTGCCGCCCTCTCCGTCGCCGCCGCCACCCCCGCACTCGCCGCCCCCACCGGTCAGATCCGCTACGCCTCCACCCCGGGTGCGATCAGCGGCAGCTACCTGGTCGTGCTGAAGGGCGACGCCGTCGGCGCCGCCAACAGCCGCGCCGCCCAGACCGCGGTGCCCGACCGGGCCGCCAGCCTCACCAAGCGGTACGGCGGCAGCGTCGCCGACGTCTACAGCGCCGCGCTCACCGGCTTCAGCGCCAAGATGAGCGCCGGCCAGGCCCGCCGGCTCGCCGCCGACCCCTCGGTGGCCTACGTCGAGCAGGACCGGGTGATGACCGCCCAGGCGACCCAGACCAACCCGCCGTCCTGGGGCCTGGACCGCATCGACCAGCGGAACCTGCCGCTGAACTCCAGCTACACCTACCCGAACACGGCCACCAACGTGCGGGCGTACATCATCGACACCGGCATCCGGACCACCCACACCGACTTCGGCGGCCGGGCCACCTGGGGCACCAACACGGTCGACACCAACAACACCGACTGCAACGGCCACGGCACCCACGTCGCCGGCACCGTCGGCGGCACCAAGTACGGCGTCGCCAAGGGCGTCCGGCTGATCGCGGTCAAGGTGCTCAACTGCGCCGGCAGCGGCAGCACCACCGGCGTGATCAGCGGCGTCAACTGGGTGACCGCCAACGCCGTCAAGCCGGCCGTGGCCAACATGAGCCTCGGCGGTGGCGTCAGCACCACCCTCGACAGCGCGGTGGCCAACTCGATCAGCTCGGGCATCACGTACGCGCTGGCGGCCGGCAACTCCAACGCCAACGCCTGCAACTCCTCGCCGTCGCGGGTCGCCTCGGCGATCACCGTCGGCGCCACCACCAGCACCGACGCGCGGGCCTCCTACTCGAACTACGGCACCTGCGTCGACATCTTCGCCCCCGGTTCGAGCATCACCTCGTCCTGGAACACCAACGACACCGCCACCAACTCGATCAGCGGCACCTCGATGGCGTCCCCGCACGTCGCCGGGGCCGCCGCCCTGGTCCTCTCGGCCAACCCCTCCTACACCCCGGCCCAGGTCGCCAGCTACCTGACCAGCAACGCCACCACCGGCGTGGTGACCAGCCCGGGTACCGGCTCGCCGAACCGGCTGCTCTTCGTCGTCAACTGACGATCCGCGACGCGGCACGGCCCGGTGGACACCACCCCTGTCCACCGGGCCGTGCCGCGTCGTCCCGACGTGATCGACATGAGCCCGATCCCGCTCCTCGATGAGTGCGCCGCTGGGGCGTACCCGGTCCGATAGCGCCCACGGCGGAGAGGCCCCCTCGGCGCGATGCCGAGGGGGCCTCTCCTTCGTCGGGTCAGGGCTGCTTGGCGAAGCCCACGAACGACTTCCAGACGCCCGGGTCGAACGCGAGCACCGGGCCGGACGGGTCCTTGCTGTCACGAACGGCAACGACGCCGGGGAGGTTGTCGGCAACCTCGACGCAGGCTCCGCCGTTCGAGCTGCTACGGGTGCTCTTGCGCCATCGGGCGCTGCTCAGGTCAGCCATGCTCGCGCTCTCAAGAATTCGATGGACTGGCCGCGCGGAAGCGCCACCGATCTCACGGTAGCCCAGACGGCCCGGAGGCTGGCAACGTTCAGGGTGCCTCACGTCAGGCGGGTGCCGGTACCGGCAGGTCGGCTTCGGGGAGTCGGCGCGGTCCGACCGCGGCGGGCGGGCAGGATGGGGGCCATGATGCTCGCGCTGCCCATCGAACCCGAGGCCAACCGGCTGCTGGAGCGCAGCCCACTCGCCCTGCTGACGGGGATGCTCCTCGACCAGCAGGTGACGATGGAGAAGGCGTTCGCCTCGCCGTACGTGCTGGCCCAACGGCTCGGCCACGACCCGGACGCCCGGGAACTGGCCGGGTACGACCCGGAGGCGCTGGTGGAGGTCTTCGCCCGGCCGCCCGCGCTGCACCGCTTCCCCAGGGCGATGGCCGGTCGGGTGCAGCAGATGTGCCAGATCCTGGTCGACCGGTACGACGGCGACGCCGCCCGGCTCTGGGCCGACCTGCCCGACGGCCGGGAACTGCTGCGTCGCATCGGTGACCTGCCCGGCTTCGGCACCCAGAAGGCGCAGATCTTCGTCGCCCTGCTCGGCAAGCGCTACGACGTGCGTCCGGACGGTTGGCGGGAGGCCGCCGGCGGCTACGGCGACCCGGACGCGTACCGGTCGGTCGCCGACATCACCGACGCCGAGTCGCTGCGCCGGGTGCGCGAGTACAAGCAGCAGGCCAAGGCGGCGGCGAAGGCCGGCAAGGGCTGACGCAACCGCGCCGCGCGCCGCTCGTTGAGATCCCCGACGGCGGCGACGGGTGGGCCATGGCGGACGAGCGGGGCGCGGCGTTGCTGCGTGGTGGGGTGAGTTCGCCCCGGGCCACCTTCCTGGAGCTCTTCTTCGACCTGGTCTTCGTCTTCGCCCTGACCCGGGTCTCCCAGCGGCTGATCGACGACGTGACGGCCTCCGACCGGGACGTGCTGCGGGAGACCGCGCAGACCGTGCTGCTCTTCCTCGCACTCTGGTTGGTCTGGTCCATGACCGCCTGGGTGACCAGCCGGTACGAGCCGGATCGGGCGGCCATCCAGTTCGTGGTGGTCGCCTCGATGTTCGCCAGCATGGTGATGGCGATCGCCGTTCCCCGGGCGTTCGCCGAACGGGCGCTCCTCTTCGCGCTCGGGTACGTGGCGATCCAGGTCGGTCGGCCGCTCTTTCTCACCCTGGCCCTGCGGGGGCACCCGCGCCGGTCGGTCACCGTGCGGATCCTGTTCTGGGCGGCGGCCAGCGCGGTGCCGTGGCTGGTCGGCGCGTTGCTGCCGGCGGCCCGGCCGGCACTCTGGACGCTGGCCCTGGCCTGGGACTACGTCGGTCTGGCGCTGGGCTGGCCGCTGCCGGGGCGCGGCTCGGCGCGGGCCTCCGGCTGGGCGGTGACGGGGGAGCACCTGGCCGAGCGCTACCAGCAGTTCTTCCTCATCGCGCTCGGCGAGACGATCCTGGTGATCGGGCTGACCTACAGCGGCGAGGAATTCTCGTCCGCCGGGGCGCTCGCGTTCACCCTGTCGTTCCTCACCACCGCGCTGCTCTGGTGGATCTACTTCCAGCGGGCCGGGCACGTGCTGGCCGAGGCGATCAAGGTGGCCCGCTCGCCGGGCGTGCTGGGTGAGTCCGCCGCCTGGACCCATCTGGTCATCGTGGCCGGTGTGCTGCTCACCGGCGTCGGCTACGAACTGGTGATCGCCCATCCCGGTGGGCAGACGGCGCCGGGCTGGCCGGTGTTCGTGCTGGGTGGGCCGGCGCTCTTCCTGGCCGCCCGGGCCCGCTTCGAGTACGAGATCTTCGGTCGGGTCTCCCGCAGCCGGCTGATCGGGGTGGTGCTGCTGGTCGGGCTGACCCCGGTGGCGCTGCGGCTGCCGGCGATCGGCGGGCTCGGACTGGGCGTGCTGGTGCTGGCCGGGATCGCCGTCGGGGACGCGCAGCGCGCCCGGGGGCGTCCGCTGGAGCGGCCGGCGTCGCCGCTGTAGCCGACCGGTCAGGCGGCGGTGGGGCGGGAGAGCGAGGCGAGCGCCCGGCGCACGTCGGCGAGGGAGACGGTGGCCGAGTCGTCCAGGTCGGCGAGGCCGGCCTCGATCCACTGCCGCATCAGCGTGGTGACCCCGATGCCGCGGGCCTCCGCCGCCGCCCGGACCCGGTCGTACGTCTCCAGCGGCAGCCGGACCGAGCGGCTGACCATCGGCACGTCGGTGTCGGGGGTGGGCAGCTCCACCGGCTGGCTGTCGTCGATCAGCTCGGCGAACGCGTGGTCGCCGTCGTGGAACCGCTTGCTGGCGTCGTTACGGTTCATCGCCGTGGCCTCCTCATCGGCGCGTTCTCCGCACGGCCTCGTCGTAGCGCTTGGCCTCGACGTCGCTCAGCTCGCGGGCGGAGAGGATGTCCCAGTCGTGGTCGGTGCCGTCGGCCTCGGCGAGCAGGACGGCCAGCCGCCGGCCGCGACGGTTGGCGGCGTAGACGACCCGCACGTCGTCGCCGAGGTGCCGGATCACCCGGCGGGTGCTGTGCAGGGCCTCCCAGACTTCCCCGGGCGTGACGTCGTAGACCCGCAGGTTTGCCAACGCCTCGTCGGTGAAGCTGAACCGGCTGCCCACCGGCGCAGCGTACCACGCACGTAACACGTTGCCGGTTGGCCCGATTTTCGCTGATCAAGGAGGGGCGGTGACAGGATGGGGCGTAACCCCCTCTAGGAGGTCCATGGTGAAGCGCCAGGCGTACCAGCCGATTCTGATCACCGACGCCTCGCGCAGCCAGGACGACCAGCTCACCAGCCGGCAGAAGCGTTATGTGCTGATGATGGGCATCCGGGTGGCCTGCGTGATCGGCGGTGCGATCCTGGTCGGCACGAAGGCCCCGCTGCTCTGGCTGTGGCTGCCCCTGGTGGCCCTGGGCATGATCCTCATCCCCTGGCTCGCGGTGCTGCTCGCCAACGACCGCCCGCCCAAGGAGCAGCACCGCCTCGCCAGCAGGTTCCAGCCCCGCCACCGCGACGAGACCCCGCCGATGACCCTCGCCGCCGAGGAGCAGCCGCACAAGATCATCGACGCCGAACCCTGACCCCGCCGGTCAGGGGGTGGGGCGGGCGCCGAGGGTGGAGACGGCCAGGGCACCCAGGTCGGCGGCGCGGGTGAGGGCGGCGCGTGGGTCGGCGCCGGCGGTCCAGGTGGTGAGCAGGCCCGCCGCGAAGGCGTCGCCGGCACCGGTGACGTCCACCACGGCGACCCGCCGGGCCGGGGCCACGCCGACGGTCGCCCGCCGGTCCACCCAGACCGCGCCCGCACCGCCCCGCTTCACCACCACCCGCCGGGCCGCCGCCGACAGCGCCCGCGCCTGCGCCGCCGGGTCCAGCCCGCCGGCCAGCACACCCGCCTCGTCCGCGTTGACCAGCAGCAGGTCGACGTCGCGTACCCAGGACAGGAAGGCCGCCGCGCCGACCCGCCGCAGCGGGGCCGCGGAGGCCGCGTCGACGCTGGTGGTCAACCCGCGCTCGCGGGCGGCGGCCAGCGCGCGCAGCCCGGCCGGTCGTGACCCGGCGTCCAGCAGGCAGTACGCGGACAGGTGCAGGTGGGCGGCGTCGGGCACCGCCGCCAGGGCCCGGTCGACGTGCCCCTCGGTCAGCCGCAGGTTCGCCCCCCGTTCGGTGACCATGGTCCGCTCGACGGCGGTGGCCAGCACGATCACCGTCCCGGTGGCGGCCCCCGGGTGCACCTCGACCGCGCAGTCCACCCCGGCCCGTTCCAGCTCGGCCACCCGGTCCCGTCCGGCGCTGTCGTCACCGACCGCGCCGACCAGCGTCACCGGCACGTCCTGGGCGGCGATCCAGGCGGCGGTGTTGGCGGCCTGTCCGCCGCCGGTGACCTGGATCGTCGCCGGGGTGTCCGAGCCGGTGGCCAGCGGACCGGCCAGCACGGCGACCACATCGGTGATCAGGTCGCCGACCACCACGATCCGGGCCGGACCGGTCATGCTTGGGTACGCCGGGCCGCGACCGCGATCCGGGCGGCCAGGTCGGCGTTGCGCAGGATGATCCGGACGTTGACCGCCAGGCTGGCGCCCTCGGTGGCCGAGTGGAAGTGGGCCAGCAGGAACGGGGTCACCGCCTTGCCGGTCACCCCGTCCTGTTCCAGCCGGGCCAGGCCCTCGGTCAGGGTCCGGTCGTGCAGCGCCGGGTCGAGCTGCTCGTCGACCGGCAGCGGGTTGGCCACGATCAGCCCGCCGCCGTGCACGCCGTGCTGCTGCCGCGCGGCCAGCACGTCCGCCACCTGCTCGGGGGAGTCCACCGACCAGTCCAGGTCGAAACCGGCGTCGGTGAGGTAGAAGCCGGGGAAGCGGCGGGTGCGGTAGCCAACCACCGCGACCCCGAGGGTCTCCAACCGCTCCAGCGTGGCCCCGACGTCGAGGATCGACTTGACCCCGGCGCAGACCACCGCGATCGGCGTCCGGGCCAGGGTGATCAGGTCGGCCGACTCGTCGAAGGTCTGCGCCGCCTCGCGGTGCACCCCGCCCAGGCCGCCGGTGGCGAAGACACCGATCCCGGCCGCGGCGGCCACCGCGCTGGTCGCGGCGACGGTGGTCGCCCCGTCCGCGCCGGTGGCGGCGGCCACCGCCAGGTCGCGGACGGAGAGCTTGGTCACCCCGTCGACGGTGGCCAGGCGGGTCAGCTCGGCGTCGTCGAGGCCGACGACGAGCTCGCCGCCGACCATGCCGATGGTGGCGGGGACGGCACCGGCGTCCCGGACCGCCTGCTCGATCTCCCGGGCGACCCGCAGGTTGTCCGGTCGGGGCAGACCGTGCGAGACGATGGTGCTCTCCAGGGCGACGACGGGCCGGCCGTCGCGCAGGGCGTCGGCGACCTCGGCGCCGTGACGGATGTGAAAGTTGGTCACCTCGGTACCGTACGGGCCGCCGTCGAGGTGGGCTGAAGTGGACCGGGCGGAGCCGACCTGCAAAACTGGAAAGTTGGAGGTGGAGAAGTGAGTACAGAGGTTCTTGAGCGTCCGGAGCTGAAGGACGCCGACACCGGCCCCGAGATGTTCCACTACGTGCGCAAGGAGAAGATCGCCGAGAGTGCCGTCATGGGCACCTACGTGGTGGCGCTCTGCGGCGAGACGTTCCCGGTCACCAAGGCCGCCAAGCCGGGGTCGCCGGTCTGCCCCAAGTGCAAGGAGATCTACGACTCGTACCGCGAGTGATCCGGGGCGGCTCGACGAGCCGCCCACGTAATCTTCGGCGGTGTGACCACCTCCACCGCCCTGCTCCTCGCCGATCTCACCGGGGTGGCCGTCTTCGCCGCCTCCGGGGCCTCCGCGGCGGTGGCCAAACGGCTCGACCTCTTCGGCGTCGTCTTCGTCGGCTTCGTGGCCGCGCTCGGCGGCGGGATCTTCCGCGACCTGGTGATCGACGAGGTGCCGCCGCTCGCCTTCGCCGACTGGCGGTACGCCACCACCGCCGCGGTCACCGCCGCCGCGGTGTTCTGGCTGCACCCGCAGCTCGCCCGGCTGCGCACCACCGTGCTGGTGCTCGACGCGGCCGGGCTGGGCCTGTTCACCGTCACCGGCACGCTCAAGGCACTCGACGCCCACGTGCCGGCGGTCGGCGCGGTGGTGATCGGCATGCTCACCGCGATCGGTGGCGGCCTCGGCCGGGACCTGCTCACCGCCGAGATCCCGGTGGTGCTGCGCCGGGAGATCTACGCCGTCGCCGCGCTCGCCGGGTCGATCATGGTGGTGCTGCTGGACGGCCTCGGGCGTGCCGGCGCGCTGAACCTGACCGGGGCGGCGGTGCTGGTCTTCGCCCTCCGGCTGGTGGCCCTGCGGCGTCGCTGGTCGGCCCCGGTGGCGCCGATGCGTCCCCCGAAGACCGACCTCGGCCGCCCACCACCGCCCGGCGGCCGGTGAGCGGGCGGCTGCGGGGAGTGCGCGGGCGGGGTGGCGGATGTGACCAGCGTGGCGTCGGCTGGGTGGACCAGCCCCGGCTGGTTATGCTGAGCCGGCCTTCGCGGCATCTTCTGCGCGGAGGCGTTTTCATGGGCGGCGGTACCCGTGGCCCTCGCCCCGGGTCCGCCGTCGTGCGGTCGGAGAGGAGCCATGCGTGGCAGCCCGGTTGCCGGCGCTCGAGACGTTCCCGCCCCTGCGCGCCTGGCAGCGCAAGGCGATGGTGGAGTACCTGCGCCGCCGGACCGAGGACTTCACCGCGGTCGCCACCCCCGGTGCCGGCAAGACCACCTTCGCCCTGCGGATCGCCGCCGAGCTGCTGGTGGACGGCACCATCGAGGCGGTCACCGTGGTCGCGCCGACCGAGCACCTGAAGACCCAATGGGCGCAGGCCGCCGCCCGGGTCGGCATCCAGCTCGACGCCGCGTTCCGCAACGCCGACCTGCACTCGTCCGCCGACTTCCACGGCGCGGTCGTCACCTACGCCCAGGTCGGCATGGCCCCGCAGGTGCACCGGCGGCGCACCATGACCCGGCGCACCCTGGTCATCCTCGACGAGGTCCACCACGCCGGCGACTCCCGGTCCTGGGGCGACGGGGTGAAGGCGGCCTTCGAGCCCGCGGTACGCCGGCTGATGCTCACCGGTACGCCGTTCCGCTCCGACGACAACCCGATCCCGTTCGTCAGCTACGAGCGGGGCGGGGACGGCCTGCTGCGGTCCCGGGCCGACTCGGTCTACGGCTACTCCGACGCGCTGCGCGACGGCGTGGTCCGGCCGGTGCTCTTCCTGGCGTACTCGGGGGAGACCCGGTGGCGCACCAACGCCGGGGACGAGCTGGCGGCGCGGCTGGGCGAACCGATGACCCAGGACCTCGTCGCCCAGGCATGGCGGACCGCCCTCGACCCGGCCGGCGACTGGATGCCGCAGGTGCTACGGGCCGCCGACGCCCGGCTGACGGTGCTGCGCAACGCGGGGATGGCCGACGCCGGTGGCCTGGTGATCGCCAGCGACCAGCAGAACGCCCGCTCGTACGCCAAGCTGATCGAGCAGGTGACCGGCGAGAAGGCCGCCGTGGTGCTCTCCGACGACCAGGGCGCGTCCGCGCGGATCGCGACGTTCGCGGCGTCCGGGCAGCGGTGGCTGGTCGCGGTGCGGATGGTCTCCGAGGGCGTCGACATCCCCCGTCTGGCGGTCGGCGTCTACGCCACCAGCGCCAGCACCCCGCTCTACTTCGCCCAGGCCATCGGGCGGTTCGTCCGGGCCCGCCGCACCGGCGAGACCGCCTCGGTCTTCGTACCGAGCGTGCCGCACCTGCTCGGGCTGGCCAGCGAGATGGAGGTCGAACGGGACCACGTGCTGGGCAAGCCCAAGGACCGGGAGGGCTTCGACGACGACCTGCTGGAGCGTGCCCAGCGCGACGAGCAGGCCAGCGGCGAGTTGGAGAAGCGGTTCACCGCGCTCTCCGCGACCGCCGAGCTGGACCAGGTGATCTTCGACGGGGCGTCCTTCGGCACCGCCGCCCAGGCCGGCACCCCGGAGGAGGAGGAGTACCTCGGCCTGCCCGGTCTGCTCACCGCCGACCAGGTGTCGCTGCTGCTCACCAGGCGGCAGGCCGACCAGCTCGCCGCCCAGCGTCGGCGGGCCGCCGCGCGGGCCGCTGAGCCGGCCGCTGCGGCCCCGGCGGCGCCGCCGGTACCGATGAGTGCCGCCCAGCGTCGGGTGGCCCTGCGTCGCCAACTGAACGCTCTGGTGGCCGCCCGCCACCACCGCACCGGGCTGCCGCACGGCAAGATCCACGCGGAGCTGCGCCGGCTCTGCGGCGGGCCGCCGAGCGCCCAGGCGACCATCGAGCAGCTTGAGGAGCGGATCGCCACCGTGCAGACCCTCTGATCCCACCAGCCGTTCGGCACCCGGTGGGGTGAGTGGCGCGTTCCGTACCCAGGTGGGCGGGTGGCGCGTTCCGCACCCCCGGATGGGGTGGGTGGTGCGTTCCGCACCCGGTGGGGGTGGGTGGCGCGTTCCGCACCCGGTGGGGTGGGTGTGCGAAAAGCCGGCCGGAGGCCCCCAGGGGGCCTCCGGCCGGCTATGTCGTCGCGGGGTCTGTTACGGGTTCAGTTCGCCATCAGATCGGCGCCACGCCAGCTGAACTCCGGGTCCGTCGCGTACTTCACCGTGATCCGCACGAGATCCTCGGCGTACTTGTTCGCGTGGTGCCCACAGAACACCAGCTCGCTCCCACCCGCCAGAGTGATCCGGAGCTTGCCGGCAGCATTGCAGCGGTCGCACCGTTCATCGGCGGCTGGGGGAGCCACCGTCTCGGGCGGCGGCGTGAGGGTCGGGGTCATCGCCTTCCTCCTCTGGTCGTCACCGATGAACACTCTCTTCGGTCGTTGCTCACTCATCGTGCAACACCCTTGCCAGGCCCTGCCTTCCCAGTGTGCCCGCGGGGGACCGAGGTCACACATGGCAGGGAAGACAGTGTGCCGTGTACCAAGGGTGCCACGTCAACGATCACAAACCCGCATCCGCCCGATCACCTTTGAGTGTTCTACGGCTGGTGATCAAACCGACACGACTTGTTGACGTGGACGGCTCAGTCCAGATAATCGCGCAGCACCTGGGAGCGTGACGGGTGCCGGAGCTTGGACATCGTCTTGGACTCGATCTGCCGGATCCGCTCCCGGGTCACCCCGTACACCTGGCCGATCTCGTCGAGCGTACGCGGTTGGCCGTCGGTCAGGCCGAAGCGCAGCCGTACCACCCCCGCCTCACGCTCGGAGAGCGTCTGGAGGACCTGCTGGAGCTGGTCCTGGAGCAGGGAGAACGAGACGGCGTCGACCGCGACCACGGCCTCCGAGTCCTCGATGAAGTCGCCGAGCTGGCTGTCGCCCTCGTCGCCGATGGTCTGGTCCAGCGAGATGGGCTCCCGGGCGTACTGCTGGATCTCCAGCACCTTCTCGGGTGTGATGTCCATCTCTTTCGCCAGCTCTTCCGGAGTGGGCTCGCGGCCCAGGTCCTGGAGCAGCTCGCGCTGGATCCGGCCGAGCTTGTTGATCACCTCGACCATGTGCACCGGGATGCGGATGGTGCGGGCCTGGTCGGCCATCGCGCGGGTGATCGCCTGCCGGATCCACCAGGTGGCGTACGTGGAGAACTTGTAGCCCTTGGTGTAGTCGAACTTCTCGACCGCGCGGATCAGGCCGAGGTTGCCCTCCTGGATCAGGTCGAGGAAGGCCATCCCGCGCCCGGTGTAGCGCTTGGCCAGCGAGACCACCAGCCGGAGGTTCGCCTCCAGCAGGTGGTTCTTGGCGCGCTCGCCGTCCCGGGAGATCCAGAGCAGGTCGCGCTGCATCTCGCGGGTGAGCTTCTCCTCGCCCTCGTCGGCGGCGCGCAGCCGCTCGGCGGCGTAGAGGCCGGCCTCGATCCGCTTGGCCAGCTCGACCTCCTGCTCGGCGTTGAGCAGCGGAACCTTGCCGATCTGCTTGAGATAGGCCCGGACCGAGTCGGCGGAGGCGGTGAGTTCCGCGTCCCGGCGCGCCTGCTTGAGCGCCTCGGACTCCTCGTCGTCCCACTCGAAGTCGTTGTCGGTGGCGGAGGCGGCGGCGTCGGTCTCGGCGGCCTGGGCCAGCTCGGCCGGCTCCTCGACCACCACGTCCTCGATCTCGGCGGCCAGCTCCTCGGGGTCGATCTCCCCCTCGGCGCCCTCGCCCTTCTTGCCGGCGGCCTTGCTGGCGCCGGCGGCGGCCACCGTCGCCTTGGTGGCCCGGGTGGACTTGGTCGCCTTGGCGGCCGGCGCGGCGGCCTTGGCGGCCACCCCCGCCGTCGTGGCGGCCTTGCGCGGAGCCACCTTGCGCGGGGCGGGCGCGGTGGCCTCCTCGGCGGCCGGCGCCTGCTTCGGGGCGGGCGCGGCGGCCTTCTTGGTGGTCTTGGCGGTGGTGGCCCGGGAGGCCGGGGTGGCGGACCGCGCGGCGGCCACCCGGCGGGGGCGGGTGCTGGCGGAGCCGTCCACCACCACGGTCACGCCCGCCTCGGAGAGCGCCCGAAGGATCTTCTTGGCCTGGGCCGGGGTCACCTCAGCGGACTCGACGGTGCGCGCGAGCTGGGCCGACGTCAACTGGCCGCCCGCGCTCTGCGCGTGCGCGATCAGGGTGTCGGTGAGCGAGCGAACGTCGGCGCCGGTCTGGCGGGGTTCTGTCACGAATGACCTTCCGGAGGCGAAGAGCGGGCACGGCCGGGTCGTCCGGACGCGGCGTGGCGCACCGTGCCGGGCGATGTCGATGAGGGACCCCCGTGTCCCGGTCCGGCCGTTCGGCGGCGGTCCGTGGCGCGTGGGCAGGGTGAATTGTAACGCCGTCTGCGGCGATCATCCTGCGGCGCACGGCGTACCGGCGGTCGGGACCGCCGATTCGGCGCAGATGTGGACTTTGTAAGGATGATAACCGCGCGTGTGCCGGGCGTCCCGGTCGTGCGGGAAGGGGACGAATCATGACTCGTTCGGCGTCGTCACAGGAACTGCTGGCGATCGCGATCGAGGTGGCCCGGGACGCCGCGGCCACCGCGTACCGGATGCGGGCCGAGGGGGTCTCGGTCGCCGCCACCAAGAGCACCGTCACCGACGTGGTCACCGCCGCCGACCGGGCGGTGGAGCGGCAGGTACGCGAGGCGCTGGCCGCGCTCCGCCCCGACGACACGGTGCTCGGCGAGGAGTACGGCGCGGGGGCGGGCACCGCCGCCCCGGGCGGGGTGCGCTGGATCGTCGACCCGATCGACGGCACCGTCAACTACCTCTACGGACTGCCGTACTGCGCGGTCTCGCTCGCCGCCGAGGTGGCCGGCGAGGTGGTCGCCGGGGTGGTCCGCAACGTGCTCACCGGCGACGAGTGGACCGCGACCCTGGGCGGCGGCGCGTGGCGCGACGGCCGGCGGCTGAGCTGCTCCACCGAGACCGATTTGGGTCAGGCCCTGGTCGCGACCGGCTTCGGCTACGACGCGGGTCGCCGTACCCACCAGGCCCGGGTGGTCGCCGAGCTGATCCCGCACGTGCGGGACATCCGCCGGATGGGCGCCGCCGCGCTCGACCTCTGCCAGGCCGCCGAGGGGCGGGTGGACGCGTACTACGAGAAGGGCCTGGCCGCCTGGGACCTGGCCGCCGGCGGGCTGGTGGCGGCCGAGGCCGGGCTGCGGGTCACCGGGCTGCGTGGCCTGCCCCCGGGGCCGGACCTGGTGCTCGCCGCCCCGCCCGCGCTCTTCGCGCCGCTGCACGACCGGCTCGCCGACCTCGACGCCTCCGGCGGGCCGTGACCGGCGTCCACCGCGACGCCGACGGCGGCTCCCCCGACCGGGGACGCCGCCGTCGGCGTGTGGCGATGGTTACTTCTTGACCGGCATCGGGCAGGACCCCTCCGGCGCGACCGGCGCGCCGAGGTCGCCGAGGGACTGGTTGACCTCGGTGGTGGTGGCGAGCTGCTGGAAGCCGTTGCCCAGCAGGACGTCCACCGTGTCGTCCTTGCGCTTGGGGTCGTACTCGGTGCTGGCGTTGTCGAGGAAGTAGGCCCGCAGCAGGTGCGCGGAGCCGACCCCCTTGGGGCCGTACCGCAGCACCGCCACGTCGTCGACGCCCTTGGGGGCGTTGCCCACCTTCTTCACCTGGAACTTGCGGTTGCGGAAGTCGTCGGCGACGGTGCCGGCCCGGCCGACCTCGTCGGTGGCGTTGTAGACGTTGATCTTGACGTCCTTCTGCTCGCGCAGCGTGACGTCGGCGAGCGGCCAGCCCTCGGGACAGCTACCGGCCGCGCCGGCCTTGCCCTGCGTGTCGCGGACCACCGTCACGACGACGAAGACCAGGGCGACGACCGCCAGCAGACCGACGACAACGAGTGCTCGCACTCGCGCAAAGCTCATCTGGGCGCTCCCCGGACAGTGAGTGGGTGGCGGCGGCACCGGCGGTCGGGCCGCCCCGCCGGCCGTCGAGTACGCCGCTGAGGTTAACGCTTGTCCGGCAGTCGCGTGGAAACAGTCCGACATGCCGGCGCGCCAACCGGGAACCGGGTAGTACTACCCCTATCTTCGTGTCGCCTGAGTCACATTGGGAACAACTCGGGGCGGAGGGGCGTACATCTCTGCCGCGAGGGCGGTATACATGCCTCGCCCGGGAGGGGGGTAAGGTACCGCGCTCGTCGGGGGGAGTGCCCTGGCGGCCTCGACCCGAGGGCCGTCGGGTCGGGTGACCGACACGAAGTGGTGGCCGGCCAGTGGGAACCGAAACAGCGTCGCCCGGCGTTACAACCGGAAGCGACAACATCGATATGGGAGAGTGAAACCGATGGCCACCGACTACGACGCCCCGCGTCGCGACGAGGTCGACCTCGGCGAGGACAGCCTGGAAGAGCTCAAGGCCCGGCGGGTCGACTCACAGTCGGGCGCCGTGGACGTCGACGAGGCCGAGGTGGCCGAGAGCTTCGAGCTGCCCGGTGCCGACCTGGCCGACGAGGAGCTGACCGTGAAGGTCCTCCCGATGCAGCAGGACGAGTTCCGGTGCGGACGCTGCTTCCTGGTCCACCACCGCAGCCAGCTCGCGGTGGAGCGCAACGGCGACCTGATCTGTCGCGAGTGCGTCTGAGCACGACATCACACCAGCGGCGGCCTCCTCGCGGGGCCGCCGCTGTCTGGGCTGCCGTGCGCGGGCGGCGGGTTGCTGCTTGACTCGTAGTGGGCGGAGACCACGCCCACCGAACCTCGGGAGGGCGGATGAGCGAGCGCGGCGAGCGGTCCGGCGGTGCCGACCCGGTCGGGCCGTCGACCGGTGCCGACCCGGCCGCCGACACCGGCACCGGCCCGGGTGACCCGCCGTCCCCGGGCGGCGGCCCGGCGGACCGCGCCGACGACGAACTGGGCGCGACGGTGGCGGCGCTGACCGCCGACGACATCCTGCCCGCCCGTCGCCGGCAACTGCTCACCAGACTGGTCGGGCAGGCCCGCAGCCGAGGGCTCGCCGACCTGTTCAAGCCGAAGGCGGCGCTGCGCTGGATGACCGAGACGGTCGCCGACGTCGCGCCGCACATCCCGGTCCGGGATCTGGCCACCCTGCGCCGGCACTTCCCCGGGCTGGACGACGAGGCCCTCGCCGACCGGCTGGTCCGCAACGCGACCCGGGCCACCGCCGGGGTCGGCGCGGCCGGTGGGGGAGTCGCCGCGGTGGAGTGGACGGTCGCCCCGACCCTGCTCTCCGCGCCCGTGCTGCTGGCCGCCGAGACGATCGCCGTGGTGTCGATCGAGCTGAAGCTGATCGGCGAGCTGCACGAGATCTACGGCGCGCCGCTGCCCGCCGGCGGCACCCCGCGCAGCATCGCCCTGGTGCAGTCCTGGGCCAGCCAGCGGGGGATCAACCCGATGATGCCGGGGGTGGGGGTCAGCGCGGTGCTCGGCACCGCCGCCCGCAGGGAGCTGCGCGACACCCTGCTCAAGCGTTTCGGCCGCAACCTGACCACGCTGGGCCCGTTCCTCACCGGCGCGGCCGTCGCCAGCTACCTCAACCGCCGGGCCACCCGGGCGCTGGCCGACCAGCTCCGGCGCGACCTGCGCAGGCAGCGTCGGGAACTGCCCGGCGGCCGGCCCGCCCTGCCCTGACGCCCCGCCTGGTCTGACGCCCTGCCCTGACGCCCCGCCGTGAGGCGATGGTCTGACGCCCCGCCCGGCGGCGGCGACGCCAGCGGGCGGTTCAGCCCGCGTCGCGGGCGGCCAGCAGGGCGGCGGCCAGCTCGACCGGCCGGCGGGTGCTCACCACCCAGAACGGGGTGGGGTCCGCCGGGTCGTCGAGCACCACCTGCACCGCGCCGCCGATCCACGGGCGCTGCACCACGAAGGCCAGCGGGTCCGACCCCACGCCGAGCACCTCCCGCTTGCCGGCCGCGTCCAGCGGGACGACGTCGGCGACGTACCGGACGGGAAGGCGGGCGTCGTCCACCCGCAGCTCACCGTCGGCGACCGCGACCCGGACCCGGCCCAGCCACCACAGGCCGGCCCCGGTGGCCGGCAGCAGCAGCACGAAGGGCAGCCAGGCCCGGGTCCCGGCGGCACCCATCCAGACCTCGGCCGCGGCCAGCCCGGCCAACGCCAGCCCGGCCAGCCAGAACCACCACGGCAGGCGGAGCCGCTCGGAGTGCGCCGGGACCGCCGTGGTGCGCGGCGCCGGCGACGACGGGGAAGGCGACAGGCTCACTCCTGCCAGGGTACGGAACACGACGGGCGGTCGACCCGGCAGGATGGCAGGGTCACCCCGCGAACCGGACGGAAGAGGGAGACCGTGACCCACCTCGTACCCGTGCCCGTACGGCAGCTCGACCCGGAGCTGCCCCTGCCCGCGTACGCCCATCCCGGCGACGCCGGTGCCGACCTGGTGGCCGCCGCGGACGTCGAACTGCCCCCCGGCGGCCGGGCCCTGGTGCCCACCGGGGTGGCGCTGGCCCTGCCGGACGGGTACGTCGGCCTGGTCCACCCGCGCTCCGGCCTGGCCGCCAGGCTTGGTGTGACGGTGCTCAACGCGCCCGGTACGGTCGACGCCGGCTACCGGGGTGAGATCCTGGTCAACCTGATCAACCATGATCGGGACGCACCGGCGAAGATCTCCCGTGGCGATCGCATCGCACAACTCGTTGTCCAGCGGGTGGAGCGGGTCGATTTCCAGCCGGTGGCGGAGCTGCCCGGGTCCCGACGGGGTGCCGGCGGACACGGGTCCACCGGCGGCCACGCCGGCCTCGTGCCGCCGCCCGGTGGCCCGGTCGGGCGGGAAGGCATCGACCGGGCGGGCGAACGGACGGAAGAGGTGGCAGGGTGAGTGCGAACAGCGGAGGGTGGGCGCAGTGATCTTCTCCCGAAAGCGGGCCGACGGCGGGCGGCACGCCCGTGACGAGCGGGCCGACGTCCTCGACTCGCACGAGGCGGCGGGCCCGGCGCGCGGCCCGTACGACATGTCCGAGGCACCGGACGACGTGCAGCGGCTCGACCTGGGCAGCCTGCACATCCCGGCGGTGGCCGGCGTCGAGGTACGGGTGCAGGCCGATCCCCAGGGCGTGATCCAGCAGGTCGTGCTGGTGCACGGGGACAACGCGCTCCAGCTCGGCGTCTTCGCCGCGCCGCGCTCCGAGGGCATCTGGGACGAGGTGCGCGAGGAGATCCGCCAGTCGCTGTTCAGCGACGGGGCCGCCGCCCAGGAGGTCCAGGGCGAGTACGGCCCCGAGCTGCACGCCCGGGTGCGTACCCCGGACGGCCTGACCGACCTGCGTTTCATCGGCATCGACGGGCCGCGCTGGATGGTCCGCGGCGTCTACCAGGGCGCTGCCGCCACCGACCCGGACGTGGCCGGCCCGCTCGCCACCTGCCTCGACGGCCTGGTGGTCGACCGGGGGCAGGAGGCGAAGCCGGTGCGTGAGCCGCTGCCGCTGCGGCTGCCCCGCGAGGTCGCCGACCAGGCCGAGGGGGACGGCACCGCGCCCGCCCCGGACGGGGCCTGACCGACCGGACACCCGGGCCCGGTGCCGTCACCAGCGTGACGACGCCGGGCCCGGCCGTCTGTCCGGCGCGCTGCCCCGGTCCGGTGCCCTCCGGCCCGGGTGGCGTCCGTTCCGGACGTTGCGGCCGGATCCGGACCCGACGCCCGGCCCGCCGACCGGGCCGGACGGCGTACGCTGGCGGGACGGTCCCGCGCCCGGGACCGGGCCAGTGCCGGCGCGCGCCGGTCAGCGTGGAGAGGGTGACGCGGAGGTCATGTCGACCGACGAGAGCCGGGTGTCGCTGCGGGGCATCCTGCGACGGCTCACCGCCAGCGAGGCCGAGATCGAGGCGCAGGAGCTGCGCCGGGAGAGCGCCGAGTCCGGTGGCGTGCCGGCCCGGCAGTGCATGCGGGGGCAGGTGGTCTCGGTCGCCGGGCGGCTCCGCACGGTGGTCTACACCCCGCGTACCAACCTGCCCACCCTGGAGGCGGACCTCTACGACGGCAGCGACGTGGTCACCCTGGTCTGGCTGGGCCGGCGGCACATCGTCGGCATCGAGCCGGGTCGGCACCTCACCGCCCGCGGCCGGGTGGCCGTCCGGGACGACCGCAAGGTCATCTACAACCCGTACTACGAGCTGGAGTCGCCGAAGTGACGACGGGACAGCCCCCGGCCACCGAGCCGCAGACCACCCCGGAGGACGACGAGCGGCTGCCCAGCCTCGCCGAGCAGATGGCCGACCAGCTCGGCGGCTGGCGCGGGCTGGTCGAGTCGAGCATCCCGGTGGTGGTCTTCGTGCTGGCCAACGTGGTCGGCGAGCTGCGGCCGGCGGTGATCGCCTCGATCGGGGTGGCGCTGCTGATCGCGGTGGTCCGGCTGGTCCAGCGCCGGCCGGTCCGGCACGCCGTCAACGGGCTCTTCGGCATCGCCGTCGGCGCGGCCATCGCCTGGCGTACCGGGGACGAGCGGGACTTCTACCTCCCGGGCATCCTCTACGGCATCGGCTACGGCGTCGCCCTGCTGATCTCCGCCGCGATCCGACAGCCCCTGGTGGGCTGGATCTGGTCGGTGCTGGTCGCCAGGGGTCGCTCGGAGTGGCGGGACGACCCCCGACTGGTGCGCACCTTCACCCAGCTCACCGTGCTGTGGGGCGTGGTGTGGCTGGCCAAGGTGGGGGTCCAGGCCGGGCTCTACCTGGCCCACCAGGACACCGCGCTGGGGGTGGCCCGGCTCGCCCTCGGCTACCCGCCGTACGCGCTGCTGCTGCTGATCACCGTCTGGACGGTGCGCCGGGTGACCCGGGAACCGGCTGCGCAGCCGCTGGCCGGCGCCTGAACCGATCCCCACCCGCCTGCGCGGCGGTGTGGCGCGGGCCGGCCGGACACCCCGGCGGTGGCGCGGGCCGGCCGGAGACCCGGCTCAGCCGGTGCCGCGGGTCCGCTCGACGCTGTCCGGGCCGAGGATCACCCTACGCACCTCGTCCTCCACGTCGGCGGTGCACACGAAGATCAGCTCGTCGCCGGCCTCGATCGGGTCGTCCGGGCTGGGCACCAGCACCCGCTTGCCGCGCAGGATCGCCACCAGCGCCGCGTCCCGGGGGATCGGCACCGCGTGGATCGGCTGCCCCACGTACGGGGCGGTCGGCGGCAGGGTGATCTCGACCAGGTTCGCCTCGCCCTGCCGGAAGGTCATCAGCCGGACCAGGTCGCCGACGGTGACCGCCTCCTCGACCAGCGCGGCCATCACCCGTGGCTTGCTGACCGCCACGTCGACGCCCCACTGCTCGGTGAACAGCCACTCGTTCTCGGCCCGGTTGACCCGGGCCACCACCCGGGGCACCGCGAACTCGGTCTTGGCCAGCAGCGACACCACCAGGTTGACCTTGTCGTCGCCGGTGGCCGCGACCACCACGTCGCAGCCGGCGACGTCCGCCTCCTCCAGGCTGGCCAGCTCGCAGGCGTCGGCCAGCACCCAGTCGGCGGCGGGCACCCGGTCCGGGCGCAGCATCCGGGGCTGCCGCTCGATCAGCATCACCTGGTGGCCGTTTTCGATCAGTTCCTGGGCGATCGAGCGCCCCACGTTGCCCGCGCCGGCGATGGCGATCCGCATGGCTCAGTGCCCTCCTTCGGGCGGCGTCGCGGCCACCGCGGTGACCGAGGCGGCGATGTCGTCGGTGACCAGGACGTAGAGCTGGTCACCCTCCTGCACGACGGTGGACGCGGTGGGCAGCGTGCCGATGCCGAACCGGGTCAGGTACGCCACCCGCGACCCGGCCGCCTCCTCAAGCTGGCGCAGCGGCCGGCCGATCCAGTCCTTGTGCACCGGCACCTCGATGATCGACACGGTGCTGGTGGGGTCGCGGAAGATCTCCACGTTGCCCTCGGGGACCAGGTGCCGCAGCATCCGGTCGGCCGTCCAGCGGACGGTGGCCACGGTGGGGATGCCGAGCCGCTCGTAGACCTGGGCCCGGCGCTGGTCGTATATCCGGGCCGCGACCCGGGACACGCCGAACGTCTCGCGGGCCAGCCGGGCCGAGATGATGTTGGAGTTGTCGCCGCTGGAGACGGCCGCGAAGGCGTCCGCCCGCTCGATGCCGGCCTGGCGCAGCACCTCGCCGTCGAAGCCGGCGCCGGTGACGGTGATGCCGGCGAAGTCGGGGCCGAGGCGGCGGAACGCGTCGGCGTCCTGGTCGATCACCGCCACCGAGTGCCCCCGGGACTCCAGGCTGTGGGCCAGCGTCGAACCGACCCGGCCACAGCCCATGATCACGACGTGCACGGTGTCCCTCCCAAGGTGCGCCCCCGTCGACGGCGGCCTGTCGTCTGCGAGCCTGCCACGTCCGGCCCGGTGACGGGGGGATCGAACCGTACCGCGCGGGCGCGCGTGGGCGTGATCAGGCACCCCCCGGCGACCGGGGCACGGTGGTCGTACCCTTAGCGCTTGTGGCCAGTCCCACCTCGCTGCTGAAGCGACTCCTTCTCGGTCGACCGTTCCGGTCCGACCGGCTCCAGCACACCCTCCTGCCCAAGCGCATCGCGCTGCCGGTCTTCGCCTCCGACGCCCTGTCCAGCGTGGCGTACGCCCCGGACGAGATCCTGCTGACCCTCTCCATCGCCGGGGCGTCGGCGTTCCTGTTCTCCCCGTGGATCGCCCTCGCGGTGGTCGTGGTGATGCTCACCGTGGTGGCCAGCTACCGGCAGAACGTGCACGCCTACCCGTCCGGCGGCGGTGACTACGAGGTGGCCACGGTCAACCTGGGTCCCCGGGCCGGGGTGGCGGTGGCCAGCGCGCTGCTGGTGGACTACGTGCTGACGGTGGCCGTGTCGGTCTCCTCCGGGGTGGCGAACCTCGGCGCGGTGGTGCCCTTCGTGGCCACCCACAAGGTGCTGATCGCGGTCACCGCGGTGGTGGTGCTCACCGCGATGAACCTGCGCGGGCTGCGCGAGTCGGGCACCGCGTTCGCCATCCCGACGTACGGCTTCGTGATCGTCATCGGCGGGATGATCCTCACCGGGCTGGTCCGGTACTTCGTCCTCGGCGACGACCTGCGCGCCCCCAGCGCCGGGCTGGAGATCCAGGCGGAGCACAGCGTCACCGGCTTCGCGTTGGTCTTCCTGCTGCTGCGTACCTTCTCCTCCGGCTGCGCCGCGCTGACCGGCGTCGAGGCGATCTCCAACGGGGTGCCGGCGTTCAAGGCCCCGAAGAGCCGCAACGCGGCCACCACCCTGCTGCTGCTCGGCACCATCGCGGTCAGCATGCTGATCGGCATCATCTGGCTGGCCCGGCTGACCGGCCTGCAGTTCGTCGAGGACCCGGCCCAGATCATCTCCGGCCCCGACGGGTACGTGCAGAAGACGGTGACCGCCCAACTCGGCGAGACGGTGTTCGGCTCCGGCTCGGTGCTGCTCTACGTGGTCGCCGGGATGACCGCGCTGATCCTCTTCCTGGCCGCGAACACCGCGTTCAACGGCTTCCCGGTGCTCGGCTCGATCCTCGCCCAGGACCGCTACCTGCCCCGGCAACTGCACACCCGGGGCGACCGGCTGGCGTTCTCCAACGGCATCATCTTCCTCGCCGTCTTCGCGATCGTGCTGATCGTCGGCTTCCAGGCCGAGGTGACCAGGCTGATCCAGCTCTACATCGTCGGCGTCTTCGTCTCCTTCACGCTCTCCCAGGCCGGCATGATCCGGCACTGGAACCGGCACCTGCGCCACGAGCGTGACCCGGAGGCGCGCCGCCGGATGATCCGCTCCCGGGCGATCAACGGGTTCGGCATGGCAATGACCGGCACCGTGCTGGTCATCGTGCTGATCACCAAGTTCCTGCTCGGCGCGTGGATCGCCATCGCCGCGATGGCGGTGATCTACCTGCTGATGCTGGCCATCCGCCGGCACTACGACCGGGTCGCCACCGAGTTGGAGCCGACCGAGGTGCGGGGCGTGCTGCCCGCCCGCAACCACGCCATCGTGCTGGTCAGCAAGCTGCACCAGCCGACCCTGCGGGCCATCGCGTACGCCCGGGCCACCCGGCCGGACACGCTGACCGCGGTCACCGTGAACGTGGACGAGAAGGACACCCGCCAGCTCCAGGGGGAGTGGGAGCGGCGCGAGCTGCCCGTCCCGCTCACCGTGATCGACTCGCCGTACCGGGAGATCACCCGGCCGATCCTGAGCTTCGTGGCGAACACCCGCCGGGAGTCGCCGCGCGACGTGGTCACCGTCTTCATCCCCGAGTACGTCGTCGGACACTGGTGGGAGAACCTGTTGCACAACCAGAGCGCGCTGCGGCTCAAGGGGCGGCTGCTCTTCGAGCCGGGCGTGATGGTGACCAGCGTGCCCTGGCAGCTCGCCTCCACCGCGACCAAGAACCTCGACCGGCTGGACGAGACGCTGACCCGTACCCCGGCCCGGGGCCCCCGGGTCGCGCCGCGCAGCACCCTGCCGCCGAGCGTTCCGCCGGTGGCCGCCGCCCCGCCCGCCGAGCGCGGCCCGTCGACCGGAGAACGCCCGTGACCGCCCGTACCGGCACCGCCCGCTCTACCGCCGCCCGTACCGGCACCGCCCGTACCGGCGGTCCGGTGGAGGACAGGCGCGGCCTGGAGGAGGCCGAGCGGGTCGAGTTGACCGTCGACACGGTCGCCCCCGGCGGGCACTGCGTGGCCCGGGTCGACGGCCAGGTGGTCTTCGTCCGGCACGCGCTGCCCGGCGAGCGGGTGGTCGCCGAGGTGACCGAGCTGCACCGGGGCTTCGCCCGGGCCGACGCCGTCGAGATCCTCGACCCGTCCCCGGACCGGGTCGAGCCGCCCTGCCCGTACGCCCGGCCGGGTCGCTGCGGCGGCTGCGACCTCCAGCACGTCGCGCCGGCCGCCCAGCTCGGCTGGAAGACCGCCGTGGTCCGCGAGCAGCTCCTCCGGCTCGGCGGGCTCACCGACGCCGAGATCGACGCGCTCGGGGTGACCGTCGAGGCGCTGCCCGGCGGGCCGCTCGGCTGGCGCTCCCGGGTCCGGTACGCGGTCGACGCCGCCGGCCGGGCCGGGCTGCTCAAGCACCGCTCGCACGAGGTGGTGCCGATCGACCGTTGCCTGATCGCCCACCCGGCGATCGAGGGGCTGCCGGTGCTCACCGGGTCGGGCGCGCGCTGGCCGGACGCCGACGGGGTCGAGACGGTCGCCTCCACCGGCGGGGACGTCAGCGTGGCCACCGTCACCGACGGCACCGTCACCCCGGTCGACGGGCCGGCGACCGTCCGTGAGGTCGCCGCCGGCCGGGACTGGACGCTGCCCGCCACCGCCTTCTGGCAGGTCCACCCGGCCGCCGCCGACACCCTGGTCGGCGCGGTGCTCGACCTGCTCGCCCCGCGCCCCGGCGAGTCCGCCTGGGACCTGTACGGCGGGGTCGGCCTGTTCGCCGCCGCACTCGCCGGCCGGGTCGGCCCGGACGCCCGGGTCACCCTGGTCGAGTCCTCGGCGGAGGCGATCGCCGCCGCCCGGGAGAACCTGGCCGACCTGCCCCGGGTGGAGGTGGTCGCCGCCCGGGTGGAGACCGCGCTGGCCCGCCGCCGGGTCACCGGCCCGGTCGACCTGGTGGTGCTCGACCCGCCCCGCTCCGGCGCGGGCGCCGAGGTGGTGCGGGCCGTGGCCGCCGCCGCCCCGCGTGCGGTCGGGTACGTGGCGTGCGACCCGGCCGCCTTCGCCCGGGACGTGCGCACCTTCACCGGGGCCGGCTGGCGGCTCGCCGCCCTGCGCGGGTACGACCTGTTCCCGATGACCCGGCACGTCGAGCTGGTCGGCCTGTTCCTGCCCCCGGCCGACTGACTAGCCTGGCCCGATGAAGATCGTCGGGCTGATGTCGGGCACCTCGTACGACGGGGTGGACGTGGTCGCCGCCGAGTTCACCGCCGACGGGGACACCCTGCGGTTGCGCCCGCTGGGGCACCGGGAGCTGGGCTACGACGACGGGCTGCGGGAGCGGATCGGCGCGCTGCTGCCGCCCTCGGCCACCACCGTCGAGGCGGTCTGCCGGCTGGACAACGCCCTCGGCGAGGTCTTCGCCGACGCCGCCGCGCTCGGGGTGGCGCTGGCCGGCGGGTCGGCCGACGCGGTGGTGTCCCCCGGGCAGACCGTCTTCCACTGGGTCGAGGCCGGGGTGACCCGGGGCACCCTCCAGCTCGGCGCGCCGGCCCGGGTGGCCGCCCGGGTGGGCGTACCCGTGCTGTCGGACCTGCGCGCGGCGGACGTGGCGGCCGGCGGGCAGGGCGCGCCGCTGGTCCCCGCGTTCGACGCGCTGCTGCTCGACCCGGCCGCCGGGCCGCGGGCGGCGCTCAACCTGGGCGGCATCGCCAACCTCACCGTGGTCGCGCCGGGCACGCCCGTCCTCGGGTACGACGTCGGCCCGGCCAACGCCCTGCTCGACGCGGCGGCCCGCCGGTTCCTCGGCCGGCCGTGCGACGTCGACGGGGCTCGGGCGGCGGCCGGCCGGGTGCACCCGGGGCTGCTCGCGCTGCTACTCGCCGAGCCCTACTACGCCGCGCCGCCGCCCAAGTCGACCGGCAAGGAGCTGTTCTACCCCGGTTACCTGGACGCGCGGCTGGCCGCGCTCGGCGTGCCGGTGGCCCCGGACGACGTGCTCGCCACGCTGACCGAGCTGACCGCCCGGACGGTGGCCGACGCCTGCGACCGGCACCGGGTGACCGAGGTGGTGGCGGCCGGCGGCGGGGTGCGCAATCCCACCCTCCGGGGACGGCTGGCCGCGCTCGGCGCCGGCCGGTGGCGGCTGCGCACCACCGACGAGCTGGGGGTGCCCGCCCAGGCCAAGGAGGCGTACGCGTTCGCGCTGCTCGGCTGGCTCTCCTGGCACGGCCTGCCCGGCGCGGTGCCCTCGGTGACCGGCGCCCGACGGGCCGCCGTGCTGGGCTCCTGGACGCCGTCCGGGCCGCCGCGCGGGGCCACCCCGCCGGTGCCGCCGCGCCGGCTGGTCGTCGAGCGGTGAACCTGGGCGTCACCTGCGATGATCCACGGCCGGGCTGCGGAGTGGGGGGCGGCCGATAGACTCTCTCGTCATGAGTGTTGAAGAGGACACGGCCCACCACGGCCGGCTGCTGGGCGCCGTCCGCGGTCCGCAGGACGTGAAGCGGATGACCGCCGAACAACTGGACATCCTCGCCGCCGAGATCCGTGACTTCCTGATCGCCAAGGTCTCCCGCACCGGCGGGCACGTCGGCCCCAACCTGGGTGTGGTGGAGCTGACCCTGGCCATGCACCGGGTGTTCGACTCCCCCCGGGACCGGCTCCTGTTCGACACCGGCCACCAGTCGTACGTGCACAAGATCCTCACCGGTCGGCAGGACGGCTTCGACCGGCTCCGCCAGCGCGGTGGCCTCTCCGGCTACCCGAGCCAGGCCGAGAGCGAGCACGACCTGATCGAGAACTCGCACGCCTCCACCGCCCTGTCGTACGCCGACGGACTGGCCAAGGCGTACGCCCTGCGCGGCGAGCAGCGCAGCGTGGTGGCCGTGGTCGGCGACGGCGCGCTCACCGGCGGCATGTGCTGGGAGGCGCTGAACAACATCGCCACCGCCGGCAACCCGCTGGTGATCGTGGTCAACGACAACGGCCGGTCCTACTCGCCGACCATCGGCGGCCTCGCCGACCACCTCTCGTCGCTGCGGCTCAACCCCGGCTACGAGAAGGTCCTCGACACGGTCAAGGACGCCCTCGGCAACACCCCGTTCGTCGGCAAGCCGATGTACGAGGTGCTGCACGCGGTCAAGAAGGGCATCAAGGACGCGGTCGCCCCGCAGGCGATGTTCGAGGACCTCGGCATCAAGTACGTCGGCCCGGTCGATGGGCACGACATCGCCGCGGTCGAGTCGTCGCTGCGCGCGGCGAAGAACTTCGGCGGCCCGGTGATCGTGCACGCGGTGACCCGCAAGGGCTACGGCTACCGCCCGGCCGAGGAGGACGAGGCGGACTGCCTGCACGGTCCGGGCGCCTTCGACGCCGAGACCGGCAAGCTGCTCGCCGCCCCGTCGGTGAAGTGGACCCAGGTCTTCGCCGACGAGCTGGTCGCGATCGCCGACGAGCGGCCCGACGTGGTGGGGATCACCGCCGCGATGGCCGAGCCGACCGGCATCGCCACGCTGGCCCGCAAGCACCCCCACCGGGTGTACGACGTGGGCATCGCCGAGCAGCACGCGGCCACCTCGGCGGCCGGCCTGGCGATGGGCGGGCTGCACCCGGTGGTGGCGGTCTACGCGACCTTCCTCAACCGCGCCTTCGACCAGGTCCTGCTGGACGTGGCGATGCACCGGCTGCCGGTGACCTTCGTGCTGGACCGGGCCGGCGTCACCGGCCCGGACGGGCCGAGCCACTACGGCATCTGGGACATGTCGGTCTTCGGGGTGGTGCCGGGCCTGCGGATCGCCGCCCCCCGGGATTCCGCCAGCCTGCGCGAGGAGCTGCGCGAGGCGGTGGCGGTCGACGACGGCCCGACCATCGTCCGCTTCCCGACCGGCACCGTCGCCGCCGACCTGCCGGCCGTGCGCCGGGTCGGCACCGTCGACGTGCTGGCCGAGTCGGCGCGTACCGACGTGCTGCTGGTGGCGGTGGGCTCCTTCGGCCACCTCGGCATGGAGGTGGCGTCCCGGCTCGCCGAGCAGGGCTACGGCGTGACCGTGGTCGACCCGCGCTGGGTGCGGCCGGTCCCGGCCGAGCTGGTCGAGCTGGCCGCCGGGCACCGCCTCGTGGTCACCGTCGAGGACGGCGTCCGGGTCGGTGGCGTCGGCGACGCGCTCGGCCAGGCGATGCGGGACGCCGACGTCCGGGTCCCGCTACGCGACCTGGGCGTGCCGGCCGACTGGCACCCGCACGGCACCCGGGCGCAGATCCTGACCGACCTGCGGCTGACCGCCCAGGACGTGGCCCGCGACGTCACCGGCTGGATCTCCCGCCTGGACCAGGACGCCCAACCGGCGGACGCGGTCCGCCTCCCCACCCCCGACTGACCCACCCCCACCCCCACCCCCACCCCCACCCACCCCCACCCCCCTCCGTGCTGGTGGTCAAGAGGTTGGTGATCAAGAGGTTTCTGTCACGGTGGACGACATCCGTGACACAAACCTCTTGATCACCCCACCTCACCGGCGGACCCGAGGCGGTGGGGGTTTGGGGTTGGGTTTGGGTTAGCGGCCGGCGATGGAGCGGTAGTGGGTTTTTTCGGCGGTGGCCAGGCTGAAGGTCTGTTTCGTCGCGGGCATCGGCACCACCACCAGACCGGGGCGGTCCACCAGGCGGGGAGTGCCGGGCGGCACCGACAGGGAGGCGTCCCGGTTGCCCCGCCAGGTCAGCACGACCAGCGGTTGCCCCGGCACCGGCAGCACGTACGTCTGCAGCGGGTTGGACCGGTCGGCGGGGGAGACCACCGGGGTGCCGTCGGCGGCCGGGCGGTAGACCACCGCGGTCATCGTGCCGGCGTCGGTCTCCCAGGTGAGCTGCTCCAGGTCACCTGGGTCGCCGCCGCCGAGGGCCATCTCGCCGATCGCCCGGACGGCCACCTTCTCCAGCGGCCACGACTCGGGCACCGAGCGGGGCGCGTTGCGGTCGCCGATCCGGCGCGGGATGCTGCCGAACGGCCCGTGCTCGTCGGCGAGCACACAGGTGTCCAACCCGTCCAGGGCCCGCCGGCCGGAGCCGGTCTCGTCCCGCACCAGCGGGTAGCGCGGGTCGGTGGTGGCGGTGCCCAGGTCGAGCAGGCGGTCGGCGGCCCGGCCCCGGGGCAGCGCCTCGGTGGCCCGCAGGGTCGCCGTCACCGGCACCGCCCGGCAGTCGGGCACCTTCACCGTGCCGGTGAGGCCGTCGGTCAGCATCAGCGCCCGGCCGTCCGGGCCGAGCAGCCGCTCCACCCGGCCCGAGGCCAGGTAGCGCCGGCCGTCGGCCAGGTGCAGCGGCAGCACGTCGGCGTAGACCAGGTAACCGGGGTCGGTGTACTCGGTGGCCCGGGTGACCTCGTAGCGGCCGTCGCGGCCGGCGAGCTGCAACAGCCAGGAGGCGCTCTCCCCGGGCACGTCGGCGGCGACCAGGGCCAGCGGCGTCCCGTCGACCTCACCCGACCAGAGGATGCCGGAGGACGGCAGGTGGGCCCGGTCGTCGATCGGCGAACGCCAGGCGCGGACCGCCTCGGTGACCGCCGTCGTCGCGGCCGGGTTCCCGGCCAGCTCGCCGCGCGGCGGCCACACCGCGAGGGTGCCGTCCAGGCTGTCGTAGCCGACCCGCAACTCGCGGGCCTGGCGCTCGGCGACCGGACCGCAGGCCGTGCCGGCCAGCAGCACGCCGAGCAGCACGGTGGCCGTTGTGCCGTGGCGACGGACTGAAGCCACCTGTACGTCCCCCGATCGCCTCGGCGTCGTTGTCGGAAGCCCACATGGTACGCAACGCCCGGTGCCGTCCCGCAGCCGTATCCCCGATGACCACAAGGGACACCAGCGTGAATTTCGGGCTATTTCTCGGCTCCGGTAGACTCCGCCGACTGTGACGTCTGCCGAGCCCCGTGGCGCCCCCGCACCGGAACCCGACGCCTCCGAGGGCGCTGCCCGCGGCACGACGGCCACCGTGACAGCGCCCCCGCCCGTGACCCGCACCACCCCCGCCGACCTGCGGGGGGCCGGCGCACCACCGACCGTCGACCGGACGGCCGAGGCGCCGCCCGTGCGCGACCGGACGGTCGAGGCGCCGCCGGTCGAGGCGGCCCCGGAGCCGGCACCGGGCGGCGGGCGGGACACCGCCGTCGTACCCGGGAAGGGGGCGGCGGACGCGGACGGTGACGGCGCGGCGTCGGCCGCGTGGTGGCGGCGCTGGCGCTGGACGGCCCGCCGCAAGGATCTCGTGGTCTACGGCGGCTTCCTGCTCGTCGCGCTCTGGGTGACCAGCCGGATCTGGGCCGACCCGGCCGGCCGGGTCGCCTCGCTGTACAGCAGCGATCCGGCGCAGGTGCAGTTCTTCCTCGCCCACTCGGTGCGGGTGGTGCTGCACGGCGAGTTCCCGTTCTACACCGACCAGTTCAACTACCCCGACGGCGTCAACCTGATGGCCAACACGGCGGTGCTGGCGCTGGGCATCCCGATGGTGCCGATCACTCTCCTCTTCGGACCGGCGGTGTCCTTTGTGGTGCTGGTCACCCTCGGTCTCGCCGGCACCGCCGCGGCCTGGTACCACGTGCTGTCCCGGCACCTCGTCGGGCGTCGGCTCGCGGCGGCCGTCGGCGGCTGGTTCTGCGGCTTCTCCCCGGCGATGCTCTCGCACGCGAGCTGGCACCCCAACATCATCAGCCAGTTCCTGCTGCCGTTCATCGTGTGGCGGGTGATGGTGCTGACCCGCTCCACCCGGCCGCTGCGCGACGGCCTGCTGCTCGCCCTGCTGGTCACCACCCAGGCGTTCATCAACGAGGAGATCCTGCTCTTCACCGCGCTGGCCTGCGGGATCTTCCTGATCGCCATGGTGGCCCAGCGGCCGGCGTTCTGGTCGGGCGCGTGGCGACCACTGGTCAAGGGGCTGTCCGCCTGCGCGGTGCTGGCCGGGGCGCTGCTGGCGTACCCGCTCTACGTGCAGTTCGCCGGGCCGATGGCGTACCACGGGCTCAGCGACGCGGTACAGGACTACGGCAACGACATCGCGGCCTTCTTCGCTCCCGGCTCGCCGACCTTCGGCGGCAACGAGCGGGCCAACGTCAACCTGGCCCCGAACTACTCCGAGGAGAACGCCTTCTTCGGCTGGAGCCTGTCGCTGATCGCCGTCGGCATCGTGCTCTGGCTGCGCCGCGAGCTGCTGGTCCGGGCGCTGGCCGTCACCGGTGCCTTCTTCGCGCTGCTCTCCCTCGGCGAGCGGATCTCCTGGTGGGGCCGGGACCTGGTGACCGGGCCGTGGGACCTGCTGGTGCGGCTGCCCCTGCTGGACGCGGTGGTGCCCACCCGGTTCGCCCTGATCACCTCCGTGGTGATCGGCATGCTGCTGGCGCTGGCCGTACAGCGGGCCTGGACGCTGCGCGGCGCGCAGTGGCGGCACGCCAAGACCGTCGCGGTGGCCGCCCTGGTGCTCGCCCTGCTGCCGATCGTGCCGATGCCGCTGAAGGTGACCTCCCGCCCGCCGGTGCCGGACTTCATCACCGCCGACCGCTGGCGGGAGTACGTCGGCCCGGGGCAGACCCTGGTGCCGGTCCCCGTGCCCAGCATGGGCAACACCCACGGCATGCGCTGGGCGGCCTCCACCGGCCTCGACTTCAAGATCCCCGGCGGCTACTTCCTCGCCCCGCGCAACGGCAACACCGGCGACCCGGGTCGCTTCGGTGGGCGGCCCAGCGGCATCGGGCGGCTGCTCGACGAGGTCGCCACCACCGGACGCGCCCCCAAGCTGGACGACCGGCAGCGGCGCCGCAGCCTGGACGAGCTGCGGCACTGGAACGCCGCGGTGCTCGTGCTGCCGGTGGGTCAGCAGAACGCCGAGCCGCTGCGCCGGGCCGTCGAGCAGTTGGTCGGCCCCGGCCGCCGGGAACTCGACGTCTGGGTGTGGGACGTCCGGCCGCTGTCGGCCCGGACCGCCTGAACCCGCGCCGGCCGGACCGGCCGGCGCGGGTCACCGCTCAGCCGACCAGCGGGCGCACGTCCCACAGCCACACGTCGTCCACCCGCTGCGCCGGGCCGAGCAGGCCGGTCATCAGCTCGCGCAGCACCGCCTCGCGCGGGTGGGCGCCGAGCACCACCACCGACGCCTGCCAGTAGCGCAGGTCCGCCACCGCCTGACGGCGGTTCTCCTCGGTCAGCGCGGGCACCGTGCCGGCGTCCATGGTGGCGTAGATCAGCGTGCTGGTCGGCCGGTTCGGTGCGCCGAAGACCCCCTCGCCCAGCTCGTTCGGGCCGATGAAGTAGCCGCCCGGCACCGGGAACTCGTGCCCGGTCAACGCGCTCCAGCGCAGCGTGGGCAGGCCGTGCACGTTGCTCGGGATGGGCACCGGCACCAGGGTGCGCCCGGCCGGCACGTACGGCCGCCAGCCGCCGGCGGTGATGAAGTGCGGCGGCAGGTCCACGTGCTGCGCGGGCAGCGGGCGGGGGAACAGCGGCAGCACGGCCAGCGCGATCGCCGCGTAGCCGACCGGCCGGACCCACCGGCGGCGGGCCCGCGCCCGGCCGGTGCCGGTGGCGTCGTCGGCGGCGGCGCGCGGCGCGGGCACCACCGACCGGCCGTGGCCGGCGAGCGCGTCCCAGGCCAGCGCGAGCAGCACGCCGACCGCCCCGGTGACCACCAGGGTCAGCCGGGTCGGCATCATCATCTCGACCAGCGGCAGGTCGTCCGGGACGTACGCCCAGGGCCCGTCGACGGTGGTCTCCACCCCGTTGAACCGCACCTTCGGGCCGATCGCCGCCACGGTGAAGACCAGCACCAGCACCCCGGCGATCCGGGCGGCCAGCGAGCGACGCCAGAGCAGCACCAGCGCGGCCAGCGCGACCAGCACCAGCGGCCAGCCGAACCAGGTGTTCTGCTCGGTCAGGCCGATGGTCTTCTCCACCGCCTCGTCACCGGCGACGGTGTCCCGGGCGAAGGTGACGAAGGCCATCAGGTCCTCGCCCCAGTTGTGGAACACCCCGCCCTGTAGGCCCCGGTAGGACTGCGGGCCGTTGAACTGGAACCAGATCGGATACGCGGCGAGCAGCAGGGCCAGCCCGCCGCCCACGCCGAGCGCGGCCAGGAAACCGCCGGCCCGCTCGCGGGCCGCCCGGGGCCGCTGCACCACGTACGCGGCGACCGCCACCAGGCAGGCCAGCGCGGTGAGCAGCAGCATCTCCTCGTTGATGAAGATCTGGTACGCCACCAGCAGGCCCAGCACGATCCCGTCGCGTCGCCACCGGCCGGGCCGACCCAGCCGCAGCACCCGGGCCACGATCACCGGCAGCAGGAAGTTGGAGACGAAGTTGGGCTGCCCGTTGGCGTGGTGCACGATGCCCGGCGCGAAGCCGAGGAACGCGCCGCCGACGAACGCGCCCGCCCGGGAGCGCACCAGGTGCCGGGAGAGCATCCAGTACGAGGTGGCCGCCGTCGCGGCGAGCGCCCCGCCCAGGTACAGCGCGTACGTCACCTGCGGGCCGAACAGCCAGGTGACCGGCGCGAGCGGGATGGTCATCCCCAGCAGCGAGGTGTTCGCCATCATGTTCACCCCGTCCGGGGCGTTCTGCCGGGCGGTGAACAGCGGGTTCTCCAGGTGGCGCACCGAGTACGCGCCGTGCGTGAAGAGCCACTCGAACCAACTGTGGTCGGTCGGCAGGTGGGACGACACCCGGTGCTGCACGTCCACCCAGTAGTTCAGGCACACGAGAACGCCGAGCAGCACATAGGCTCCGATGGCCAGCGCGTCGGCCCGACCCGGTCGCCGCCGGGGCCGCCCCGGGTCGGCCGCGTCGGGCTCGACCAGCTCAGGTGCGGACGTCGGGTTCAACGAGGGATCTACCACCGGCACAGCCACGACGGGCCATCGTACAGGCGGCGATTCGCCGGACCTGCCGGCCGGTGCGCGGCGTCCCGTGTCCACGGTGGGCAGACCGTGGTGGTCGGGGAAGGGTGTGCGTGACGGTCATCGATCTGGGTGAGCTCCGCGACGACGTCGGGCCGGAGCCGCCCCGCCGGCCGCCCCGCGCCGTCGGCCGGCCGCTGCGGGTCGCGGTGGTGCTGGTGCTCGCCCTGTCGGTGCTGGCCGGTGCGGCCCCGGCCGTCCCCCGCGCGGCCTTCGTGGTGCCGGCCCGGCTCGGCGCGTCGGCGCTGCTCCACGGCGAGCAGGTCTTCCTGCTCGAACCGGGGGACAACCCCACCGGCGGCGTCTTCCGGCTGAGCGCCTGGACGGTCCCCGCGTCCCGCCGGACGCCACCGGCCCTGCGGTGGCAGGTGGTGGTGCCGTTGGTCGACGGCTCCGGCGGGATGCGGGTCCACGCCGACCTGCTGCTGCTCACCGGGGCGTCGGGGGGACCGGACGGGGTGTTCCGGACGTTCGCCTTCGAGCGGGACACCGGGCGGCTGCGGTGGCACCAGCCGGGCAGCGGCGTCGAGGCGGGGCACGACCTGCTCTTCGCCGACTACGGCACGGAAGGGCCGATGCTCGTCCACTCCGTCGACCCGGACACCGGCCGGGTCCGCTGGTCGGCGCCGATGCCGCCGGAGGCCACCAGCTACCGGTTCGCGGCCGACGGCGTCGACCGGATCGTGGCCGCCCCGCCGCCCGGGCCGGTCGAGGTCTGGGACGCCCGCCGGGGGGTACGCCTGCACAGCGCGCACCTCGACCCGGGCGGATCGCCCTCCGCCGTACACGTCGAGGTCGTCGGGGACCTGCTGCTGCTGGTCCGGGCGAACGCCGACCTGATCACCGGGTACGGCGTCGACGGGCTGGACCGTCGGTGGGAGGTGACGCTGCCGGTGCCGTCGTTCTTCACCTCGTGCGGGAAGCTGATCTGCGCGATGGGTCGGGCCGGTGGGGTGCGGGCGTTGGACCCGGCGACCGGGCGGACCGTGTGGAGCGACGCCCGGTGGGAGTTGGCCGCGTTCGAGCGGGACGGCCGGATGCTGGCCAGCGCGCCGGGCCAGGGCATCTGGCGACCGTTCGTGGTGCTCGACACCGACACCGGGCGGGTGGTCGCCGACCTCGGGTCCTGGAACCTGGCCCAGCGGACCACCGTGGACGGGCCGCTGCTGGGGGCCCGGCTGGCTGGCCGGGGCCGGGTCATGGTCGCCGAGGTCGACGTCGCCGCCGCCCGGGCCCGGGTGCTCGACGTGCTGCCGGCCGTCTCCGGCGACTGCCAGGCCGACGCGGACCTGCTGCTCTGCCGCCTGGTCGACGGCGCGTACGGGGTCTGGCGGCTGCCCCGGTGACCGTGATCGACCTGGGTGAGCTGGGTCACGACGAGCTGGTCGACCTCCCGCCGCGTCCACCCCGGCCGGTCGGCCGGCAGCTACGTGCCGCCCTGCTCACCGTGCTGGTGCTGCTCACCGTCGCCGCCGCGGCCCCGGCCCCGGCCCGGCTGGCCCGGATACCCGTGCCGGACCTGCCGGAGCCGGCCCACCTGGTCGTCGGTGACCTGCTGGTGCTCACCGGCCCGCGGACCCTCGCGCCGACCGCCGGCCAGCTCACCGCCGTCGACCTGGCCGACGGGCGGATCCGGTGGCGGGCGCCGCTGCCCGACAACCAGCAGCTCGTGGTGCTGGACGAGGTCGGCGACGACATGGTGGTCAGCACCGACCCGGGCGGCGAACCGGTGACGATGCTGCTCGACCACGCCGACGGGCGGGTGCGTTGGCGGCAGCCCGGCTCCGCCGTGTCGACCGGAAACGGCGGGCTGCTGCTGGAGGACGTCGAGGTCGACGGGGTCACCGTGCGGGGTGTCGACCCGGCCTCCGGCGCGGTCCGCTGGTCGGTCGGGACCGGAGCGGCCACCCCCGGGTACCGCGCCGGTGCGCGGGGCATCGAGGAGCTGGTCCTGGTCACCGCCGCCGGCCGGGTCGAGGTGTACGACGTCGACACCGGTGTCCGCCGCCTCACCTTCGCCGTCCCGCCGGCCCACGGCGACTCCCGCGAGCTGGCCCAGGTGGCCGGCGACGTGCTGCTGGTGGACGAGGAGCCGGGCCGGGCGGCCGGCTACGACCTCGACACCGGCCGCCGCCGCTGGGTGACGCCGCTCGTCCCGCACCTGGGCACCCCGTTCGCCTACTCCTGCGGGGACGCCGTCTGCCTCGGTGCGCCCTCCGGCGCGCGGGTGCTCGACCCGGTCACCGGCCGGCTCCGCTGGGCGGCCGACGACTGGGCGCCGCTGTTCACCGTCGGGGACTGGCTGCTCGGTGCCCGCGCCGACGGGCAGCAGCGGGAGTCGTTCGCCCTGCTCGACCCGGCGACCGGCCGGGTCCACGCCGACCTGGGCGGGTGGCGGCTGGTGCAGGGTCGGCCGGGGACGACGGTGTTCGTCACCCGGCCGCTCGCCGGCGGCCGGCAGTTGCTCGCCGAGCTGGACGTCGGCAGCGGCGCGCTGCGGGTACGGGACGTGCTGCCCGAGCGGTGGGAGCTGTGTTCCCACCACGCCGACGTGCTGGTCTGCTGGCGGCGGGGGGACAGCCTCGGGGTGTGGCGGCTGCCCGGCTGAACTTTCCGGCGGTGCTCCGGCCAGCCGTTTGGCCACCGGCGCTAGGTTGTCGGACAGGTCGGCGAGGAGGTCGGGATGCGGGTGTTGGTGGTCGAGGACGAACGGGCCCTCGCCGACGCGATCGCGCGTGGACTGCGCAAGCGGGGCATGGCGGTCGACGTGGCGTACGACGGTGACGCCGGCCACGAGGCCGCCTTCGTCACCCGGTACGACGTGGTGGTGCTCGACCGCGACCTGCCCGGGATGCACGGCGACCAGATCTGCGCCGAGCTGGCCGCCTCCGGCACCCTCACCCGGGTGCTGATGCTGACCGCCAGCGACACCGTCGCCGACCGGGTGGAGGGGTTGGGCCTCGGCGCGGACGACTACCTGCCCAAGCCGTTCGCCTTCGACGAGCTGGTGGCCCGGGTGCAGGCGCTGGGCCGGCGGGCCACCCCGGCCGCCCCGCCGGTGCTCCAGGTCGGCGACGTGGTGCTCGACCCGGCCCGCCGGGTGGTCACCCGGGCCGGCACCCCGGTCGACCTGACCAACAAGGAGTTCGGCGTGCTCAGCGAACTGGTCAAGGCACGCGGCGCGGTGGTCTCCAGCGAGGAGCTGCTGGAGCGGGTCTGGGACGCCAACACCGACCCGTTCACCACCATCGTCCGGGTCACCGTGATGACCCTGCGCCGCAAGCTCGGTGATCCGCCGCTGATCGAGACGGTGGTCGGCGCCGGCTACCGGACGGTCGGAGCGTGAGCGCGCGCAGCGAGCCGGTGGCCCGGGCCGGGCTGACCCGCCGGCTGCGCCCCACGCTGCGGCTGCGGCTGACCCTGCTCAACGGGGTGCTGCTGGTCGGTGCCGGGGCGATCCTGGTGGCGCTGGCCTGGCTGCTGGTCCGCGACGCGTTGCGGCCCACCGACGAACTGCGGCCGGGCACCACCGTGCTGCTGGCCGACGGGCGTTCGCTGGACGCCGCCGTCTGGCAGCGCCAGCTCGTCGACGCCGCCTCCGACGAGCTGCTGGTCAAGGGGCTGCTGGCGCTGCTGGCGATCAGCCTGGTCGGGGTGGCCGGGGCGTACTGGGTGGCCGGCCGGACGCTGCGCCCGCTGCACCAGGTCACCGCCACCGCGCAGCGGCTCGGCGAGGCCACCCTCGACCAGCGGATCGGCTGGTCCGGGCCGGACGACGAGGTGGCCGAGCTGGCCCGCACCTTCGACGCGATGCTGGACCGGATAGCCGCCGCCTTCGAGGCGCAGAAACGGTTCGTCGCCAACGCCTCGCACGAGTTGCGTACCCCGCTGGCGGTGATGCGGACCGAGATCGACGTGACGCTCAGCGACGACGAGGCGGACGCCGCGGAGTACCGCCGGATGGCCACCGTGGTCCGGGACGCCTCCGAACGGGCCAACGGCCTGGTGGACGCGCTGCTGGTGCTGGCCCGCAGCGAGGCCCAGACGGGCCGTCGGTTGGCCCGGCGTACCGAGTGCGACCTGGCGACCGGCACCGCCAACGCGCTCTCCGCGGTGTCCCGGGAGGTGGAGCGGATCGGGCTGCGGGTGCAGACGTCGCTCCGGTCGGCCCCGGTGATCGGCGATCCGGGGCTGCTCGACCGGCTGGCCGGCAACCTGATCGAGAACGCGGTCCGCTACAACCACCTGCACGGCCGGCTGTGGGTGCGCACCGGCACCGACCGGCATTCCTCCTGGCTGGTGGTGGGCAACACCGGCTTCGAGGTGGACCAGGCGGACGTGCCGGGGCTGTTCGAGCCGTTCCGCCGGGGCGGGCGGGAGCGGACCGGGGCGCGCGGCTCCGGGCTGGGGCTGTCCATCGTCCGGGCGGTCTGCGACGCGCACGGCGGCACCGTGCAGGTCACCGCGCAGAAGGGTGGTGGCCTGGAGGTGACCGTCACGCTGCCGTCGGCCGAGCCGACCCCGGTGGTCGCCGGCCGCACCGGGCCGTCCACCGGGCGGGTCGAGCCGCACCGCTAGCCCGCCGGACGGCACCCGTACGCTGCTCGGGTGCTGGCTGCCTTCGTACCGATCTGGCTGCTCACCGGGTTGGGCTGGGTGACCGGGCGGCGGGGGCTGCTGGGCCCGGAGGCCGAGCGGGTGCTCGGCGGCTTCGTGTTCCACCTGGCCATGCCGGCGGCGCTGTTCACCGCCCTGTCCCGGGCCCCGCTGGCGGTGCAGCCGGCCGCCCTCGGGGCGTTCGCGGTGAGCACCGCCGTCACCATGGCGGTGGCCTTCACCCTGGGCGCGGTGCGCCGCCGGTCGACCGGGGAGGCGACGATCGGGGCGATGGCCGCCGGGTACGTCAACTCCGCGAACCTGGGCATCCCGGTGGCGTTGCAGGTGCTGGGCGACGCCGCCTTCCTCACCCAGGTGTTGCTGTTCCAGGTGCTGGTGGTGACCCCGGTGATCCTGGTGCTGCTCGACCGGGGGGCCGGCCGGCGGCTGCGTCCCGGCCGGTTGTTGACCCTGCCGCTGCGTAACCCGGTGATCGCCGGTCCGGCCCTGGGCGTGCTCTGTTCGGGTCTCGGCTGGCGGCCACCGGAGTTGATCGCCGGCCCGCTGGCCCTGCTCGGCGCGGCGGCGGTGCCGACCGCGCTGGTCGTGCTCGGGCTCTCGCTGACCGCCGGTGGTCCCCGCCCGACCGGGGGCCGCGTCGAGGTGGCCGTGCTCACCGGGCTGAAGCTGGTGTTCCAGCCGCTGGTCGCCTGGGTGGTCGGCCTGCTCGCCGGGGTCGGGTCGGCGGCGCTGCTGGCCCTGGTGGTCTGCGCGGCGCTGCCCACCGCGCAGAACACCTACCTGTACGCCCGGGAGTACGGCCAGGGCGGGGCGGTGGCCCGGGAGACGGTGATCGTGAGCACCGCCCTGTCCATGGCGACCCTCGCGGTGCTCGGCGCGCTGCTGGGTTAAGGGGTTGCTGGCCCGCTCGTGCCTCTGGAATGATCACGCGGTCGGCCCGGATCGAGGAGAGGGGGTGCGGTTGATGTCCACCATGACCTGTCCCGCGCCCCGCACCATCCACCGCTGACACTCCACCTACCCGGGGCGCGTCCATTCCTCTCGGAGGGAACACCCGTGAGCGTACGGATCCACAACATCAGCATCGACTGCCGCGACACCTACGCCCTGTCCGGCTTCTGGGCGCAGGTCTTCGACTGCCCCCGCCAGCCCGACGACTTCCCCGGCGACTCGGAGGCGATGCTGCTGCCCCCGGGCGGGCCGGAGGTGCTCTTCATCGCCGTGCCCGAGGGCAAGACGGTGAAGAACCGCCTGCACCTCGACCTGCAGCCGACCGACCGGACCCGGGACGAGGAGGTGGCCCGGCTGCTCGCCGTCGGTGCCGTCCAGGTCGACGACCAGCGTCGGGCGGACGGCGGGGGCTGGGTGGTGCTGGCCGACCCGGAGGGCAACGAGTTCTGCGTGCTGCGCAGCGCCGCCGAACGGGCCGCCACGGCCGGCTGAGGCGAGCCGCGAAGACCGGCTGACGGGCGGGCCCCGTCCACCGCGTGGTGGACGGGGCCCGTCGGGTCGGCCCGGGGGTCAGTCCCGCTTCTCGATCTGCCCCCGGACGGAGGCGAACTCGGACTTGGCCTTGGCCGCCGAGGAGAAGTACATGACGATCATGCCGACGCTGCCGTGGTCGGCCCAGACACAGACGCCCAGCGCGATGCCGGACGCCTTGCCGTCACCGCACTTGGCGACCCCGCCCAGCGGACCCGGCTCGATGACCGACATCTTCTTGACCGCCAGCGAGCTGGACAGGCCCTTGACCGCGTCGTCGAGTTCCTGCTCGGGGAGGATGACCGGACCGGACGCGCCGGCCATCATCACCATGTTGCGCCGGGCGGCGCTGCCGTAGAAGGCGCTCACCGCGCCGGTCTCGTTGCTGACCTCGGACTTCATGTCGCGGACCATCTGGTCGGCGATGCGGCGCAGCTCCGGGTCGGTGCTCTTGGACCGGCCGCCGAGGGTCGCCGGCGTCACCAGCCGGACCTGGCCGAGGTCGTCGTCGGCCTCCTCCGAGGGGGTCGGCTCGACGGTGGGTGCGGCCGTCTCGGTGGGGGTGCCGCTCGGGCCGGACGTCGGGCCCGCGGTGGGCGTCGGCGTCGGGTCGGCCTTGTCGTCGCCGGAGAGGGCGACGTAGGCGAGCCCGCCGCCGCCGAGGCAGAGCACCAACAGCCCGGCGAGGCCCAGGGTGAGGATCAGCGGCAGCCGGGACTGCCTCGGCTGCGGTCCGGTCGGCATTCCCGGCGGGGAGCTGAACGGCTGGCTGGCGAAGCCCGGGTACTGCTGGGTGGGGTCGGGGTAGCCGCCGGGCTGCGGGGCGCCCGGATAGCCGCCGGGCTGCGGGCTACCGGGGTAGCCGCTCGGCGGTGCCGCACCGGGGTAGCCGCCGGGCGTCGGGGCGGGCTGCTGCGGCGCGGCCGGGTAGCCCCCGTACGGCTGGGGTGGGTAAGGGTCGGCCGGTGGGCCGGACTGCGGGGCCGCCGGCCAGCCGCCGGCCTGCGCGGCCGGGTACGGCGTGGTGGGCCAGCCGCCGCCGGACGGCGGTGTCGGCGGCCCGCCCTGCGGCGGGTAGTGACCGTGCGGCGAGTCGTGCTCCGGCTGCCCGGACCAGGGATCGACCGGCGGTGAGGACATCAGATCAGCTCCAGGCGAAGGTGAGAACGGGTGATGTTAGCCAGGCGGAGCCCCGCCGCGCAGCCCCACCGAGTCTGACGAGGGTACGCAAACGGCGATCGCGGTGGCCGGCACGCCCCCGAGGGGACGCCACCGACCACCGCGATCGCGGGATTCCGGAGCTGGCTCAGGCGGGCAGGCCGGCCACCCCCGGCGGCAGGAAGCGCTGCCCGGTGACCCGCTCGGAGGTGCCGGTCCGGTCCAGGTACGGCGTGACGCCGCCCAGGTGGAACGGCCAGCCGGCACCGAGGATCAGGCACAGGTCGATGTCCTGCGCCTCGGCGACGACGCCCTCGTCGAGCATCAGCCGGATCTCACCCGCCAGCGCGTCGAGCGCGTTCTGCCGCACCTGCTCGGCGGTGAGCGGCTGGTCCCCGACCACCAGCAGCCGGGCCACCTCGTCGTTGATCTGGTCGTCGACGACGATCGGCTGACCCGAGTCGGCGATCCGCCGGAGGTTCTCGCTGACGCCGAACCGGTCCGGGAACGCGGCGTGCAGGGTGCCGCCCACGTGGTACGCCACGGCCGGCCCGACGAGCTGGAGCAGGGCGAGCGGACGCATCGGCAGGCCCAGCGGGTCCAGCGCGCTGTTCGCCACGTCCAGCGGGGTGCCCGCGTCGACGGCGGCGAAGACGGTGCCCAGGAACCGGGTGAGCAGCCGGTTGACCACGAACGCCGGGGCGTCCTTCACCAGCACCGAGGACTTCTTGAGCTGCTTGCCGACGGCGAAGGCGGTGGCCAGGGTGGCGTCGTCGGTCCGCTCGCCGCGGACGATCTCCAGCAGCGGCAGCACGGCGACCGGGTTGAAGAAGTGGAAGCCGACCACCCGCTCCGGGTGCTCCAGCTCGGCGGCCATCGCGCTGATGGACAGCGACGAGGTGTTCGTCGCGAGCACCGCCTCCGGCTTGACGATCTTCTCCAGCTCGGCCCAGACCTGCTTCTTGACGTCCAGGTCCTCGAAGACCGCCTCGATGACGAAGTCGGCGTCCGCGAACGCGCCCTTGTCGACCGTGCCGCTGACCAGGCCGTACAGCCTGGCGGCCGTGCCCTTGTCCATCCGGCCCTTGCTGACGGCCTTCTCGACCTGGGTGTGCACGTAGGCCACCCCCTTGTCCACCCGGGACTGGTCCAGGTCGGTCAGCACCACCGGCACCTGGAGGCGGCGGGCGAACAGCAGCGCGAGCTGGCTGGCCATCAGGCCGGCCCCCACGATGCCGACCTTGGTGACCGGCCGGGCCAGGCCCTTGTCCGGCGCGCCGGCCGGCCGCTTGGCCCGCCGCTGCACCAGGTCGAAGGCGTACAGGCCGCTGCGCAGCTCCTCGGAGAAGACCAGGTCGGCCAGGGCCTCGTCCTCGGCGGCGGTGCCGGTGGCGAAGTCGGCGTCCTTCGCCGTCTCCAGCAGGTCCAACGCCCGGTACGCGGCCGGGACCGCGCCGTGCAGCCGCTGGTCGAGGGTCTGCCGGGCGAAGTAGAGCACGCCCGCCCACATGTCCCTGTCGACCTCGGGCCGGACCACGGTGACCTCGCCCCGGACCACCCCGGCGGCCCACTCCAGGGAGCGCTCCAGGAAGTCGGCCGGCTCCAGCAGCACGTCCGCGATGCCCAGCTCGGCGGCCTGCTTCGGCTTGAGCATCTTGTTCTGCATCAGCGGGTTCTGCAGGATCACCTGGGTCGCCGCCGGGATGCCGATCAGGTTCGGCAGCAGTTGGGTGCCGCCCCAGCCGGGCACCAGGCCCAGCGAGACCTCGGGCAGCGCGAGGGCCGCCGCGCCCGCCGACAGCGTCCGGTAGTGGCAGTGCAGGGCCAGCTCCAGGCCGCCGCCCATCGCCGCGCCGTTGACGAAGGCGAAGGTGGGCACCGCGCTGTCCTTGAGCCGGGCGAAGACCCGGTGACCGAGCCGGCCGACCGCCAGCGCCTGATCACGGTCGGCGAGCTGCGGCAGGCTGGTGATGTCGGCGCCGACGCAGAAGATGTACGGCTTGCCGGTGACCGCGACGAACGCCGGGTCCGCCGCCAGGGCGGCGGTGATCGCCTCGTCCAGGCTGGTCAGGCCGGCCGGGCCGAAGCTGTTCGGCTTGGTGTGGTCGAAGCCGTTGTCCAGGGTGATCAGGGCGGCCGGCCGGTCCAGGCCGGGCACGTTCACCTGGCGCAGCAGCGCCCGGGTGACCACCTCGTTCGGTGCCACGAGCGCGCTCACTTGTCTCCACCCTCCCGCTGTGCCGGCGTGCCGGACTCCGTCCAGTGTGGGTTCTCCCAGATCACGGTGCCGCCCATGCCGATGCCGATGCACATGGCGGTGAGGCCGTAGCGGACCTCGGGGTGCTCGGCGAACTGCCGGGCGAGCTGGGTCATCAGCCGGACGCCCGAGGAGGCGAGCGGGTGCCCGATGGCGATCGCGCCGCCCCACGGGTTGACCCGGGGGTCGTCGTCGGCGATGCCGAAGTGGTCGAGGAAGGCGAGCACCTGCACGGCGAACGCCTCGTTCAGCTCGAACAGGCCGATGTCGTCGATGGTCAGGCCGGCGATGCGCAGCGCCTTCTCGGTCGACGGGATCGGGCCGACGCCCATCACCTCGGGCTCGACGCCGACGTAGCCGTACGACACCAGTCGCATGGCGATCGGCAGGCCCAGCTCGCGGGCGGTGGCCTCGTCGGCCAGCAGGCTGGCGGTGGCGCCGTCGTTCAGGCCGGCGGCGTTGCCCGCGGTGACCTTGCCGTGCGGGCGGAACGGGGTCTTCAGGGTGGCCAGCTTCTCCAGCGAGGTATCCCGGGGGGCCTCGTCGGTGGTGGCCAGGCCCCAGCCGCCCTCGGTGTCGCGGATCGCGACCGGCACCAGGTCGTCCTGGAGCTTGCCGTTGGCGTACGCCTTGGCGGTGCGCTGCTGTGAGGCGAGCGCGAAGGCGTCGGTGCGCTGCTTGGTGACGTGCGGGACCCGGTCGTGCAGGTTCTCCGCGGTGGCACCCATGACCAGGGCGGACGGGTCGACCAGCTTCTCCGCGATGATCCGCGGGTTGGGGTCGACGCCCTCGCCCATCGGGTGCCGGCCCATGTGCTCGACACCGCCGGCGATCGCGACGTCGTACGCGCCCATGGCGATGCCACCGGCGACGGCGGTGACGGCGGTCATCGCGCCCGCGCACATCCGGTCGACGGCGAAGCCGGGCACGGTCTTGGGCAGGCCGGCCAGCAGGGCGGCGGTGCGGCCGATGGTGAGACCCTGGTCGCCGATCTGGGTGGTGGCGGCGATGGCCACCTCCTCGACCCGCTCCGGGGGTAGCTGCGGGTTGCGGCGCAGCAGTTCGCGGATGCAGCGGATCACCAGGTCGTCGGCGCGGGTGTTGGCGTACATGCCACCCGCCTTGCCGAACGGGGTGCGGACGCCGTCGACGAAGACGACATTCCGAACTTCACGGGGCACTTCAAGCCTCCTCTTCGACCATGATTCGGCCGCCGCGCCGCCGGGCGGCGCCACGGGCCGGATGAGGGTCGGCCGGCGCTGGCATTTCCTCGGATGCTACTCGCCGGTAACCATGCCCGTCACCACCCCTGGTGTGGCCCACCCCACACCCACGGTGGCGTTCCGGCCTCGTCGAGCACGGGGCTCGCGTCCCGCCGGTGGTGTGGCGGGACCCGGACCTCGTGACCGACCGGACGGCGGGGTGCGGCGAGGGATCAGGGGATGGGGGTGAGGAGGGCTTCGGCGAGGGCCGGGAGGAGGAGGGAGAGCTGCCACTCCCGCGCGCCGAAACCGCGCAGGGTCTCCGCCACGGTCTCCCCGGTGATCTCGTCGGGCGGCTGCCAGGCGAGGCGGCGGACCGAGTCTGGGGTGATCAGGTTCTCCGGTGGCAGGCGGTGCTCACCGGCGAGCCGCACCACCACCTCGCGGCAGCGGGCCAGCCGGCCGGCCGCCACCGGGTCCCGCTCCGCCCAGCGGTGCGGCGGGGGCGGACCCTCCACCGCCGGCGCGACCGGCAGCGCGTCCTCCGGCAACTGCCGGGCGTCGTCCAGCGCCGTCAGCCAGGTGCGGGCCAGCCGGCGTACCGAGCGACCCCCGAAGCCGGGCAGGGTCAGCAGCGTCTTCTCGTCCTTCGGGTCCAGCTCGGCGGCGGCGACGATCGCCGAGTCGGGCAGCACCCGACCCGGAGCGGCGTCCCGGCGGGCCGCGATCTGGTCCCGGGCGTACCAGAGCGAACGGACCCGGGCCTGGGCCCGGGACCCCCGCACCCGGTGGATGCCGGAGGTACGCCGCCACGGCTCCGCCCGGACCCGGGGCGGCCGGGCACCCCAGGCGATCAGCGCGGCGAACTCCTCCGCCGCCCACTCCGACTTGCCCTGCCGGGCCAGCTCCGCGTCCAGCGCGTCCCGCAGGTCGACCAGCATCTCCACGTCCAGCGCGGCGTAGGTCAGCCAGGACTCGGGCAGCGGCCGGCTCGACCAGTCCGCCGCCGAGTGGTGCTTCTCCAGGGTGTAGCCGAGCAACTGCTCGGTCAGCGCCGCCAGGCCGACCCGTTCGAAACCGGCCAGCCGGGCGGCCAGCTCGGTGTCGAACAGCCGGCGCGGGCGCAGCCCCAGTTCGGCCAGGCAGGGCAGATCCTGGCTGGCGGCGTGCAGCACCCACTCGGTGCCGCCGATCGCCTCGTCCAGCGCCGTCAGGTCGGGCAGCGGCAGCGGGTCGATCAGCGTCGTGCCGGCCCCCGCCCGGCGGAGCTGCACCAGATAGGCCCGTTGGCTGTAGCGGTAGCCGGAGGCGCGTTCGGCGTCCAGGGCCACCGGGCCGCTGCCCGCGGCGAAGCGGGCCACGACGGCGTCGAGTTCCGCCGGGGTGGCCACCGGCTGGGGGGTGCCGTCACGGGGTGCGGTCAGCGGGACGGGGCCGCCGCTGGGCTGCTCGGTGCCCGCGCCCGCCGGCTCCGGCACGGCCGAGGGCGGAGCGTCTCCGGTGCGGCTTTCGACGGCCCGACGGCGCAGGGGTGGTTCGTCGGTCACCTGACAACCCTAGTGCGCCGGGCGATGCGGTGTGCGCAGCCGGTCCGCCGTGTGTCGTCCAGGTGTCCGGCGGTGGTCCGTACCGTGCGGACAACCGGCCCGAGACCGGACAACCGGCCCGCCCGGCAGGCGTCGGCCGACGGGCCGGAGCCGGGTCGCCCCCGAGCCGGGTCGGCGCGGGCCGGCCGACGGGTCAGGCCGCGCCGGCCGGCCGGCGCTCGGCGAGCGCGGTGACCCCGGGTGGCGGCAGCCCCGCGGTGGAGGCCAGCAGGGCGCACCAGGCCAGCAGGTGCGGGGCCAGGTCCTCGCCGAGCGGCGTCCAGGACGCCCGGATCTCGATGTCCCCGGCGGCGGGCGGCCCGGCCAGCTCGCCGAACCGGGTCGACAGGGTCTGGGTGACCGTGCCGCCGGCCGCCCGGTACCGGGCGTCGTTCGCCTCCAGGGCGTCGGTCAGCCAGGTCCAGCCCACCCCGGGCAGCAGCGGGTCGGCGGCCAGGTCGACCTCCAGCTCCGCCGTCACGTAGGTGACCAGCCGCAGGGTGCCCTGCCACGCCTCGTGCCCGGCCGGGTCGTGCAGCAGGATCAGCCGCCCGGTGGCCACGTCGTCCTCGTCGCGCGGCACCGCGGCGGAGAGCGCGAAGGCGAACGGCGCGAGCCGCTGCGGTGCGCCGACCTCCTCCAGGACGATCTCCTCCCGGGGGGTGACCGACCGCAGCCCGGAGACCGCGCGGGCGAAGGTCTCCGGGAGCGCGATCGGGGGGGCCATGACCGGCAGCCTATGCCGCCGCGCCGCCGCCCGCCCGGACGGCACGCCGAAGCACGAGGCGTACCAGGCGTTCGGGCGTGCGGTGCGGGCCGAGGCGTGGGGCGGGACCGCGTCGGGCGCAACGGTCGCGGGTCACAAAACGCGGCGCTGCCCGCCGGCCCCGCCCCGGCCCGTGGCACGATTGCCGCGATGACCACCGACACCACGGGCACTGCCGCCCGAGACGGAGCACCCCGCCGTGGCGGGCCGGCCGACTCGCCCTTCGTCCGGGCCTGCCGCCGCGAGTCCGGCCCGCACACCCCGGTCTGGTTCATGCGCCAGGCCGGCCGGTCGCTGCCGGAGTACCGGGAGATCCGGGCCAACGTGGCGATGCTGGAGTCCTGCCGCCGTCCCGAGCTGGTCACCGAGATCACCCTCCAGCCGGTCCGCCGGCACCGGGTCGACGCGGCGATCCTGTTCAGCGACATCGTGGTCCCGGTCGCCGCGGCCGGCGTCGACCTGGACATCGTGCCCGGCACCGGGCCGGTGGTCGCCGCGCCGGTCCGCACCGCCGACGACGTGGCGCGGATCCGCCCGATCACCCGCGACGACGTGTCCTACGTGGACGAGGCGGTCCGGCTGCTCGTCGCCGAGCTGGGCGACACCCCGCTGATCGGCTTCGCCGGTGCGCCGTTCACCCTGGCCAGCTACCTGGTCGAGGGCGGGCCGTCGCGCACCCACGCGAAGACCAAGGCGCTGATGTACGGCGAGCCGGAGCTGTGGCACGCGCTCTGCGCCCGCCTCGCCGAGGTGACCCTGTCCTTCCTGCGGGTACAGGTCGACGCCGGGGTCTCCGCCGTGCAGCTCTTCGACTCGTGGGCCGGCGCGCTGTCCGAGGCCGACTACCGCCGCTTCGTGCTGCCGCACTCCACCGCCGTGCTGTCCGGGCTGGCCGACGCCGGGGTGCCCCGGATCCACTTCGGGGTGGGCACCGCCGAGCTGCTCGGCGCGATGGGCGAGGCCGGCGCCGACGTGGTCGGCGTGGACTGGCGTACCCCGCTGGACGTGGCCAGCCGCCGGATCGGCCCGGACCGGGCGGTGCAGGGCAACCTCGACCCGACCGTGCTGTTCGCCCCCTGGCCGGTGGTGGAGGCCGAGGTGCGGCGGATCGTCGAGCAGGGCCGGGCCGCCCCCGGGCACGTGTTCAACCTCGGCCACGGCGTGCTGCCGGAGACCGACCCCGACGTGCTGACCCGGGTGGTCGCGCTGGTGCACGAGGTGTCCGCGCGCCGGGACGAGCAGGGCTGAGTCGCCGTGGCGCGGCCGTGGCGGGTGGCGGTGGTCGGTGGCGGGATCACCGGGCTGGCCGCCGCCGTCCGGTTGCGTGACCGCACCCCCACCGGCACCGAGATCACCGTGTACGAGCAGTCCGGCGCGCTCGGCGGCAAGCTGCGCACCGGCGAACTGGCCGGCCGTACGGTGGAGCTCGGCGCCGAGTCGTTCCTGATGCGGGACCCGGCCGGCGGCGAGTCCGCCGCGGTGACGCTGGCCCGCCGGCTCGGGCTGGCCGAGGCGATCGTGCACCCCACCGTCGGGCAGGCCGCGCTCGCCGTCGACGGGGAGCTGCGCCCAGTGCCGGCCGGCACGCTGGTGGGCGTACCGGGGGACCTGGACCGGGTGGCGGCGGTGGCGGAGCCGGCGGCGGACGCCGACCGGGACGCCGGCCGACCGCTGCTCGCCGCCGACGAGGACGTCGCCGTCGGCGCGCTGGTCCGCGCCCGGCTCGGCGACCAGGTGGTGGACCGGCTGGTCGACCCGATGCTCGGCGGCGTCTACGCCGGCCGGGCCGACGACCTGTCGCTGGTCACCACCATGCCGGCGCTGGCCCGCGCGGCCCGGGTGGAGCACACCCTGGTCGGGGCGGTCCGGGCCGCCCAGGCCGCCGCCCCGCGCGCCCCCGGGGCCCCGGTCTTCGGCACCCTGACCGGCGGGTTGAGCCGGCTGGTCGAGGCGGCGGCGACGGCCAGCGGCGCGACGATCCGCCGGAACGCGGCGGTCCGTGAGCTGACCCCCACCGCCGACGGCTGGCGGCTCACCGTCGGGCCGACCCGCGACCCGGAGCTGGTCGAGGCGGACGCGGTGCTGCTCACCGTGCCGGCCCGGCCCGCCGCCCGGCTGCTCGCCGGGTTCGCCCCCGAGATCGCGGCGACCGTCGGTGACCTCGACTACGCCAGCGTCGCGCTGATCACCCTGGCCCTGCCCGAGCCGGCGCTGCCCCGGCTCTCCGGCTTCCTGGTGCCGGCCACCGAGGGGCTGCTGATCAAGGCGTCCACCTTCTTCACCACCAAGTGGGGCCACCTGGCCGCCCCGGACGGGCTCGCCCTGGTCCGCGCCTCCGTCGGCCGGTACGGCGAGGAGACCTCGCTCCAGCTCACCGACGACGACCTGGTCGGCACCGTGCACCGGGAGCTGTCGCGGGTGCTCGGGGTGGCGCTGCCCGCGCCGGTCGCCAGCCACGTGCAGCGCTGGGGTGGCGCGCTGCCCCAGTACACCCCCGGTCACGCCGGCCGGGTGGCCGCCACCCGGGCGGCGCTGCGCACGTCCCACCCCACGCTGGTGCTGGCCGGCGCCGGCCACGACGGGGTGGGCATCCCGGTCTGCGTCCGCTCCGGCGAGACGGCGGCCGGGGAGATCATCGAAGCACTGGGAGGATCGGGTCAATGACCGAGCAGACCAACGCGGCCCGGCTCAAGGAGCTCAACGCCACCGTCCGGTACACCATGTGGTCGGTGTACCGGGCCACCGGCGCGCTGCCGGCGCTGCGGGAGAACGTCACCGGTGAGGTCGAGTCCCTCTTCGAGGAGCTGGCCGCCAAAGACGTGGTGGTCCGGGGCACCTACGACGTGGCCGGGCTGCGCGCCGACGCGGACCTGATGATCTGGTGGCACTCGTCGTCCAGCGACGCCCTCCAGGACGCCTACCTGCGGTTCCGTCGGACCACGTTGGGCCGGGCGCTCACCCCGGTCTGGTCGCAGCTCGCGCTGCACCGGCCGGCGGAGTTCAACAAGAGCCACATCCCGGCGTTCCTCGCCGACGAGGCGCCCCGCCCGTACCTGTGCGTCTACCCGTTCGTCCGGTCGTACGAGTGGTACCTGCTGCCGGACGCCGAGCGGCGGGAACTGCTCGCCGAGCACGGCAAGATGGCCCGGGGCTACCCGGACGTACGGGCCAACACGGTCGCCTCGTTCGCCCTCGGCGACTACGAGTGGATGCTGGCCTTCGAGGCCGACGAGCTGCACCGGATCGTCGACCTGATGCGGGACCTGCGGGCCTCCGGCGCCCGCCGGCACGTACGCGAGGAGGTCCCGTTCTACACCGGCCGGCGTCGCGCGGTCGCCGACATCGTCAACAGCCTGGTCTGACGCATTTTGCGGGCCCGCCCGGGTCGCCGGATCGGTGCGCCCGTGCCGTCCGGGGCGCCCGTCCAAGATCGTGCTCGATACAGGAAGTAGTGGCCTCCCGCCGACCAGGAGGCCACTACTTCCTTGTTGTTGCGTCCCGACTGGCGAGGGTGAGTCACCCCGGTCGGGTGGCCCGCTCGTCCAGCCGCACCATCACAGGGTGGCGGTACAGGTGGGGGTCGGGTTGGCGCCGGTGCCGGAGGCGAGGAAGCCGAAGGTCGTCTTCGCCCCGGCGGCCAGCGCGCCGTTGTAGCTGACGTTGCGGGCCGTCACGGTGGACCCGCTGCTGGTCACCGTGGCGTTCCAGGACTGGCTGAGCTGCTGGCCGCCCGTGTACGTCCAGTTCACCGTCCAGCCCTTGATCGCCGTCGCGCCGGCGGTCACGTCGACCTCACCCTGGAACCCGCCGCTCCACTGCGAGGTCACCCGGTAGGTGGCCGTGCAGCGACCGGCCGGCGGGACCGTGGTCGGCGGGACCGTGGTCGGCGGCGTGGTGGTGGGCGGGGTGGTGGTCGGCGGGGGCGTGGTGGGCGGGGCGGTCGTCGGCGGGGCGGTGGTGGGCGGCGTGGTCGGGCCGCTGCCACCGAAGTCGACGTCACTGCACAGGTAGTACGACTGGTCCAGGTGGCTGGCCTGCCAGATGGTGTAGACGATGTGCCGGCCGGAGCGGCCCGGCGCGTTCGCCGGCACCTGGATCGACACGCCGCCGGTGTCCGGCGTCCACTGGGAGGCCGGGGTGTTGCCGATCTGGCCGGCCAACTCCAGGTCGCTCCAGGCCAGGGGCTTGGTCAGGGCGTTGAAGCCCTGCTTGGTCACGTACACCCGGATGTAGTCGGCGCCGTGACTGGCCTGGTCGAAGAACTTGATCCTGAAGTTGGTGGTGGTCGGCGTGGTCTTCCAGGCGCCGACGGTGTCCAGGGCGTTGTACCGGCCGCTCTGGGTGCGCCCGCCGCTGCAGAGCTGGCCGTCCGGAATGGCACCCTGGTGGTTGCCGGCGACACCCTCGCGGAACAGGCCGTTCCAGTTCCACATCGCGTTCGGGTCGGCCTGCCAGGCCTGCCAGCACATCGGGTCCTCGGTGGCCATCTTGGGGTTCTGGAAGTCGCTGCCCCAGCGTTGCCAGCAGCCGTAGTTGCGTGACGCCGGGTCCACCACCGAACCGTGGGCGGACGCCGAGTTGGCCAGGGCGGTGGTGAGCAGCAGCGCGATGATCGTGCCGATGGTGAGCAGCGACGCCACCAGGGCGGCGGGTCGTCTGCGCGGGAGGGTGGACATGGAGCCTCCGGGGTGATGGGGTCGGTCGACGACGCCCGGACGGCCGGGAGTTGCCCCCTCCCGTGCCCTTGCTGTGGCTCCCGTGACGGCTCTGCCCCCGCAGAGTTGCACAGGAAAGCGGTATCCGTCAATGTCTCGACCGGTGGGCCGGCCCCGCCCCGGCGAGTGGTCGGCCCGACCCCAGGTGAGTGCTCGCCCCCACGTCTGCCGGGCGGTCGGCCCGGCCTTGGTGGTCGGCCCGCCTCAGTGGTCAACCCGGCCGCAGCGGTCGGCCGGCCGCAGCGGTCGGCCGGCCCCAGCGGTCGGCGGGTCAGTTCGTCCGGCTCATCGGGATGTGCGGGATGCCGTCCTCGACGTACTCGGGGCCGGTGACCGTGAAGCCGTGGCCGGCATAGAAGCCGGCCAGGTGGGCCTGGGCCTCCAGCACGCACGGCCGGTCGCCGACCAGCCGCAGCGCCTCGGTCATCAGCCGGGCGGCGAGCCCACCGCCACGGGCCCCCGTCGCCACCACCACCCGGCCGATCCGCGCCACGCCGCCCGGGTCGGCCAGGATCCTCAGGTACGCCAGCGGGGCGCCGTCGTGGGCCAGCCAGAGGTGTCGGGTGCCGGGCTCGACGTCCCGGCCGTCCAGCTCCGGGTACGGGCACGCCTGCTCCACCACGAACACGTCGATGCGCAGCCGGAGCAGGTCGTGGAAGGTGCGCGCGTCCAACTCGGCGAAGCTCGCCGTGTGCGTGGTGGGTTCCGGCATCCCGCGATGGTAGGCCCGGGACGCCGCGATGGTGGGCGCGGCCCGGCCGGGCGCCCGGTGTGCCCGGCGGACGGCCGTCCCGGGGTGGGCGCGGCCGGGCCGGGCGCTCGGTGTGCCCGGCGGGCGGCCGTCCCGGGGTGGGCGCGTGCGGCGGGTCGTCCCACGGTGTGCGCGGTGCGGCGGGTCGTCCGAGGGTGGGCGCGGTAGCGGGCTGCCGGCGGTGGCGCGGTCGGGCGGTGCGGTCAGGCGGGGCGGGCGCCAACCGCGTCGCGGATCTCGGTGCCCTGGGACTCCACCGCGCGGGCGCAGTGCCCGCAGCAGAAGAACCGGCCGCCGACCTCCACCCCGTGCCCGATGATCTTCACCTGGCAGTGTTCGCAGATCGGCGCGAGCTTGTGCGCCGCGCACTCGAAGCAGTCGAAGGTGTGCACGTCACCGCTGACCGTGCGCACCTCGAACGTCATCCAGTAGTCGTTGCCGCAGACCTCGCAGGTAGCCACCTGTCACACCCCCCGAATCAGAACATCTGCCATCAGGGTGCGCCAGGGTGGGTCCAACAGGGTCGAAATACCGTAAGCCGATCAGGTTCGACGGCGTTTCGTCTCCGGCGTGTCGCGCGTTGGGCCTGGTGAGACGCCTCGACCCCGGAGGATGACGTGATCAAGCGCAGCAAACTCTTCGGCAACCAGACCCGGGTCACCTTCTGCCTGCCCCGGAACACCCCGCCCGGCGCGGTCAGCGTCGTCGGCTGCTTCAACGGCTGGGAACCCGGCCGGCACGAGCTGGTCGCCCGCCGCGACGGCACCCGTACGGTGACCGTGCGGCTCGGCCCCGGTCAGCACCGCTTCCGCTACCTTGCCACCGGGGGCGTCTGGCTCGACGACGACTCCGCCGACCGGGTGGACGACGAGGGCAGCCTCCTGCTGCTCTGAGCGCCGCCCGCCTCCGCCCGTGTCCGGCCGGCTTTGTCTCCGGCCGGCTCCGTCTCCGCCCGCCTCCGCCCGCGTCCGGCTCAGGCTGCGTCCGCCCGCGTCCGGCTCAGGCTGCGTCCGGGGCCGCCGGGGTCAGCCCTGCTTCGGCTCCAGCCGGATGGAGACCGAGTTCACGCAGTGCCGGGTGTCCTTCGGGGTGAAGCCCTCACCGTGGAAGACGTGCCCCAGGTGGCTGTCGCAGCGCGCGCAGCGGATCTCCGTACGGACCATGCCGAGGCTGCGGTCCTGGATCTCCTTGACCCGGCCCGGGATGGCGTCGTCGAAGCTCGGCCAGCCGCAGTGCGAGTCGAACTTCGTGTCGCTGGCGAACAGCTCCAGCCCACAGGCCCGGCAGTGGTAGACCCCGGGGGTCTTGGTGTCGACGTACTCGCCGGTCCACGGAGGCTCGGTGCCGGCCTCGCGCAGCACCCGGAACTCCGCCGGGGTCAGCCGGACCCGCCACTCGTCCTCGGTACGGGGCAGTTCGTTCTCGTCAAGACTCACCCGTCAACGGTACGTCGGACGTCGGGGGCATCGCATATGGTCGCGGAATGGCTGGTGGCACGAAGGCGACGGCGACCGAGATCGAGGTGGCCGGGCACACCGTCCGGCTGAGCAGCCCGGATCGGGTGATCTTCCCGGGGCGTGGCTTCACCAAGGCTGACGTCTTCCACTACTACCTGTCGGTGGGCGACGGCATCATGCGGGCCCTGCGGGACCGGCCGACCACCCTGCAACGCTTCCCCGAGGGGGTCGAGGGGGAGATGTTCTTCCAGAAGCGGATCCCCGCCCGGGGTGTGCCGCCCTGGGTGCGTACCGCCGGCATCACCTTCCCCAGCGGGCGCGGCGCCGACGAACTCTGCCCGGTCGACCTCGCCCACGTCGCCTGGGCCGCCCAGATGGGCACGGTGGTGTTCCATCCCTGGCCGGTACGCGCCGCCGAGGTCGACCACCCCGACGAGCTGCGGGTGGACCTCGACCCGCAGCCCGGCACCGACTTCACCCACGCGGCCACCGCCGCCGCCGAGCTGCGCGGGATCCTCGCCGAGCTGGGCGCGACCGGCTGGCCGAAGACCTCCGGCGGCCGGGGCGTGCACGTCTACCTGCGGATCGCCCCCCGCTGGACGTTCACCGAGGTACGCCGGGCCACCATCGCGCTGGCCCGGGAACTGGAGCGGCGTCGCCCCGAGCTGGTCACCACCGCCTGGTGGAAGGAGGAGCGCGGCCAGCGGGTCTTCGTCGACTACAACCAGATGGCCCGGGACCGGACGATCGCCTGCGCGTACTCGCTGCGGGCCAACGCCCGCGCCACCGTCTCCACCCCGGTCACCTGGGACGAGTTGCCCGACGTCGACCCGGACGACTTCGACCTGCGCTCCGTGCCGGCCCGGCTGGCCGAGCGCGGTGACCCGCACGCCGGCATCGACGCCGACGCCTTCGACCTCGCCCCGCTACTGGAGTGGGCGGACCGGGACGCCGCCGCCGGCCAGGGCGACCTGCCGTACCCGCCGGACCATCCGAAGATGCCGGGTGAGCCGAAACGGGTGCAGCCCAGCCGGGCGAAGCGCCCCGCCGACGAGAACACCGCCTGAAAAGGCGGAAACCCCGGGCCTCTCCGGTTTCGGAAACCATCTCCCGGAAGTGCCACTCACGCGCGTGAAAATGGCATTCATCCACCACCTTTCCGGTGACGGTTATTGCGGTCGAGCAGCCGACAACCCTACCGTCGAATATGAAAGGGAGGATGTCCGGACGCCGTCTGCGCCCACCTGACCAGGGCATATGTCCCGGCATCGGGTGGGGAGAGGTCGGCGGCTCCAGTTCACCTCAACATGCTCGGGTTCGGACAGGGGAAGCACCATGGCGGCCGTGGCGAGAAGCGGGCAGAGGGGCGGTAAGGCACCGGACCGGAATTTCGTGATCCTGGAATACCTCAGGAGCCTGCCGGCCGTGCTCGGCGGGGTGGCGGCGGTCCTGGTCGCGCTTACCGGATTGCTGGCGCTGCTCGTCGAGTAGCGCGCGACGGTGGCACGTCGGCCAATTCGTCGATCACATGGGGGTCCGGGCCGTCCAGGCCAGGAATCTGTCGAACAGTTCCGCCGGGGACGGGGCCGAGGTCGGATTCAACGCGATCAGGTCCGCGGTGGCGTCGAACAACTGACCGGCCAGGTAGACGGAGAGCGCCACCCGGTCCCGTCGGTACTCCAGGGTCAGCAGCAGGCGGGCGGGCGGGCGGGCACGGCCAGGGTGCGGCGCACACCCGGCACAGCCACCGGGGCCGCATCGGCAGGTGCGGGCGTACGGCCCGGCGCTGTCGGTCACCAGCGGCAGAGATTCTCGGCGTGGGCATCCACCTATGTTGTCCCTGCCCGTTGTCAGTGTCAACGGCCTCCGTAGTTGTCGGCGTCGAGATGGGTTCCTGCTGTCATCGTCAACCCGTGGACCTCGTGGGCGTGTCGGAGATCAGGGCGATGCTCGGGAACATCTCCCGGCAACGCGCCTCCGTGATCGCCAACCAGCGGAACTTCCCCGAGCCCGTGGCCGTGCTGGCAATGGGCAAGGTCTGGCGGAAGGTCGACGTCGAGGCGTGGATCAGCGAGCACCGACCGGACCTGTCGGCGAGCTGACCGAGCACCGTCGAGACCCAGGCGCCACCGGCGAACCGGAACCGCCACTGCGTCACCGGCCGGCGGCCATCGCCTCCACCGCCTCCTTGGCGGTGCGCAGGTCCACCCCGGTCGCCTGCCGGTACGCCTTGATCGCCTTGATCTTGTCGCCCCGGGCCAGGTGTTCCCGTACCCCGGGCAGTGCCGGCCCCTGGTCGACAATGCCGAGCTGGTCCATCATCAACTGCAACCGGCGTTCGATCTCCACCAGCCGGAGCGTGCTGCGGTCCTGACGGTCGCGGCGGGGCAGCCGGAGCACCAGGGACAGGACGAGGGCCACGGCCAGCAGGATGAGAGCGGTCTCCATGCCGCCGATCCAAGCAGGCCGCCGCCAGCCGCCGGGTGGCCGCACCGGGATAACGATCAAGTAACGGGCGCGAACCTTTCCGGGGCCGTCACCGCTCTCCCTCTCCGTCGGCCCAACCCAGGGCCCGGGGGAGGCGTCGGATGAAGCTGGTGTGGAGGCGGGCCCGCGAGGCGCAGGGACTGCTGCTGGCGGCGGTGGCCGCCGCGCTGGTCGCGGTCGCGTTGGTGACCGGGCTCGCCGATTTCAACCGGCGGGCGGTCGACGCCGGGCAACGGGCGTTGCTCGGCTCCGCGCCCGTCGAGGAGCGCAGCCTGCTGGTCAGCGGCTCCGGCGGGCGCGACGCCGCCGAGTTCACCGCCCGGGACCGGGCCGTCCGGGACGGCTTCACCGCCGCCCTCGCGGGCACCCCCGTCACCGTCACCGCCGCCCGCTACGGCACCGGGCGGGAACTCACCGGCGACCTCGGCGGGGCGACCCGGTCCGGCACCGACCCGGTCTTCGCCACCCTGGCCACCCTGGACGACCTGCCCCGGCACGCCGACCTCGTCGACGGCGCCTGGCCGGCGGCCGGTGCCGCCCCGCTCCAGGTCACCCTGCCGGAGAAGGTCGCCGGCGCGCTCGGCCTGCGCACCGGCGACCGGGTGCCGATGCGCGACCGCAGCGCCGACCGGCGGACCGACGTGGTGCTCTCCGGCACCTGGCGACCCCGCGACCCGGCCGACACGTACTGGCGGCTCGCCCCCGGCCTCACCGTCGGCGCCGACACCGAGCCCGGATCCTCGTACGGGCCGTTCGTGCTGGACCCGACCGACTTCGCGGCCACCTTCCCCGGCTCGGTCTCCGCCGCCTGGGTGGTCGCCCCCGACCTGGCCGCCGTCGGGGCGGCCCGGCTGCCCGAGCTGCGCCGGGCGGTCAGCACCGCCGCGACGAAGGTCCCCGAGTCGGCCGGACTCGGCTCCTCCGCGCAGGCCGTCACCTCGATGGACCGGCTGATCGACCGGATCAGCCGCGCCGACCTGGCCGGACGCTCCGCGCTGGCCACCCCGCTGCTGTTGATCGTGGTGCTCGGCGGGTACGCCCTGGTGCTGATCGCCGCGCTGCTGCACGAGGACCGGCGCGGCCAGACCGCCCTGCTGCGGGCCCGGGGCGCGGCCCGGCGACAACTCGCCGGCCTGGCCGCACGGGAGGCGACGCTGGTGGTCGTCCCGGCCGCCCTGCTCGGGCCGCTGCTCGCCGGCGGGGCGCTGCGCCGGCTCGCCGCCGACGGCCCGGTCGACCTGGGCAGCGCCATCGGCGGCGGCACCCTGGTCTGGGCGGCGGCTGCGGCCACCGCCGCCGGCTGCCTGGTCGCCATGGTCGCGCCCACCCTGCGCGGCGGGGGGACGTACGTGGCCGACCTGGCCGCCCGGTCCCGGCCCAGCCGGGCCGGCGCGGTCAGCCGGGCCGGACTCGACCTGGCCCTGGTCGCCTTCGCCGTGCTGGCCTGGGTGCAGCTCCGCCGCTACTCCTCCCCGCTGGCCGGCGCGGGCAACCGGCTCGGCCTGGACCCGCTGCTGGTCGCCGCCCCGACGCTCGGGGTGCTGGCCGGCGCGGTGGTGGCGCTGCGGCTGCTCCCACCGGCCACCCGGTTCGCCGAGCGTTTCGTCGACCGCCGCCCGTGGACCGCGACCATCTTCGGCATGTGGCAGGCGGGCCGACGTCCGCACGCCGGGCCGGTGCTGCTGCTCGCCCTCGCGGTGGGCGGCAGCACTCTGGCCTGGTCCCTGGTCACCACCGGGGAACGGTCCCAGGTGGACCAGGCCGACCACGCCGTCGGCGCCGACCTGCGGCTGGTCGAACGCAGCGGCGTCGCACCGACCGACCGGGCCGCCGCGCTGGCCGCGCTGCCCGGGGTGGACCGGGCGCTGCCGGTCTGGCGGGACGACATCCGGGTCGGCCGGGACGACCGGCAGGCCACCGTGCTCGGCCTGGACGCCGCGCACGCCACCGGGCTGGTGCAGCTCAGCGACCGGCTGGCCGACCAGCCCACGGCGGAGCTGTTCCGGCGGCTCGCCGCCGCCCGGGGACCGGCCGCCGGGGTGCCGCTGCCGGCCGACGCCCGTAGCCTCACCGGCACCGTCCGCACCCCGGTCGAGGACGCCTACGTCCCGCACCGGATCGCCGTGTCGGTGCTGCTCACCCGGGCCGACGGGCTGGCCTGGCGGCTGCCCGTGGCGAGCACCGACAGCGACGGCCAGGTCACCCCGTTCACCGTCGCCCTGCCGGCGGTCGACGGGCTGCGGCTGGCCGGGTTCGAGGCCGACGGCGGGGACGTGGCCGGCGTCGGGTACACGATGGAGGTGCGTGGACTACGCACCGTCGGCCCGGACGGCCGCCCGACGCCCACCCCGCTCACCGGGGCGTGGGCGGTGGTCACCGGCCAGCCCGACCAGCGGGCCGACGTCGGAGTCACCGGCGACGGGCTGACCGCCACCCGAAAGGTCAAGTACCTCGCCGGAGGCAAGTACGCCTACCAGGTGGCCTCCCGCTTCGCGGTGGTCCCGGCCGGCGCGAACCAACCCGTACCGGCCCTGATGACGCCGGCCGTCCGGGCCGCGCTGAACGTCCGGCCCGGGGAGACCGTCGTGCTGGCCCTGTCCGGGGTCTCCCTGCCGGTCCGGCTGGTCGGCGAGGTGGCCGCGCTGCCTGCCACCGCCGGGGACGGGGTGCTGCTGGACCTGCCCGCCGCGACGGACTGGCTGGTGCGGGACTCCGGCACCGTCCGGTCGGTGCCGGAGTGGTGGCTGCGCACCGACGACGGGGGGCACGCCGGAGCGGCCTGGACCGCCGCCGCGCTGACCGGGGCCACCCTGCTCGACCGCCGGCAGGCGGCGGCGGTGGCCGCCGACGACCCGTACTGGCAGGGGGCCCGGACGGGGCTGCTGGCCGCCGCCCTCGGATCGGTGCTGCTCGCCCTGGTCGGCCTGGTGGTGGACGTCTGGGCCACCGCCCGGCACCGGCTCGGTGAGTTCGCGGTGCTGCACACCCTCGGCGCGTCGCCCCGGCTGCTGGCCCGGGCGCTGCTCGCCGAACAGACCTTCCTCGCCGGGATCGGCGTCGGGGTCGGCCTGCTGCTCGGCGCGGCCGTCGGCGCCACCATGGCCCCGCTGGTCGTGCTCACCCCGGCCGCCGGCCGGCCGGTGCCCGAGCCGGCGTTCGAACTGGCCTGGACGCCGATCGGGCTGACCGCGGCGGGGCTCCTGCTGGCCGCGCTGGCGTGCAGCGCGGCGATGGCCACCGGGATCCGGCAGCGGGTCGCCGTGGCCCGGCTGCGGATCGGGGGAGATCGGTGAACGGACGGACGGACGGCCGAGGCCGGGGAGGACGAGCGATGGGCATCGGTGCCGCGGCCCGCCGGGTACGGGCCAACGGTGGGCAGTTCCTGCTGCTGGCCGCGCTGACGCTGGTCATCACCCTGCTCGTCAGCGGGGTGCCGAGGGTGATCAACCGGCTCGCCGACCAGGGGCTGCGGGAGCACCTGGCCGCCGAGCCGGCCGCCATGCGCGACCTGACGTACACCACCCGGCCGGCCGTCGGCGGCCCGCCGGTGACCAGCCGGGCGGCCGAACTGGACGCGCTCCAGCAGCAGATGCCGGCCGACGTCCGGGCGGCGGTGGCCGAGCGCTGGTACGCGGCGCAGGCCGAACCCGGCCGGGCCACCGGGCCGGACCTGGCCCGGGACAACTACCTGGTGGACCTGGGGCTGCGCGCCCTGCCGGGGATCCAGGAGCGGGCCACCCTGGTCGACGGGCGCTGGCCGGACGAGAACCCCGGCAGCGGGCCGGTGCAGGTGGCGCTGGACGCCGACATCGCCGCCCGGTTCAACCTGCGCACCGGCAGCCGGCTCACCCTCCGGGAGCTCAGCAGGGGCGGCACCGGCCCGGCCGGCCCACTGACCGTGGTGGGGCTGTTCCGGCCCACCGACCGGGCCGACGGCATCTGGAACGCCCTCCCCTCGGTGCTGGAGGTCGTCGAGCCGCCCGGCGACGCCCAGCCGTTCATCCTGGTCGGGGTGGTCGCCGCCGCCGCGCTGGACCGGCAGGTCGCCGCCGGCTGGCCGGTGTCGTTCACCTGGCGGTACCGGATCGCCGCCGCCGGCATCGACGTACGCCGGATCGACCCGCTCACCGACGGCATCCAGCGGTTGCAGCGGACCACCGCCGGCACCGACGTGGAGCTGACCCAGGGCGTCGACATTCCGCTGCGGAAATTCAGCCGCGCGGTCACCTCGGCGCGTACCGTGCTCGCCGTCATCGTGGCCGGGGTGCTGGCGACGCTGGCCGGGCTGGTCGTGCTGGCCGCCGGGCTCACCGCGCGCCGCCGCCGAGCCGAGTTCACCCTGATCCGGGCCCGCGGCGGCGGCCTCACCAGCGGGGCCCGGCGCAGCCTGGCCGAGTCGCTGCTGGTCGTCCCGCCCGCCGCCGGGCTCGGCTGGCTGCTCGGCGGCCTGCTGCCCGGCGCGCCCGGCGGCACCGCGCCGCTCGCCGTCGGCGCGGCCCTGCTGGTCACCCTGGCGCTGCCGGTGGCCACGCTGGCCGTACCGTCCGGCGTGGTGGGACGGCGGGACCTGGTCCGGTTGCGGCCCTCCGCCCGCCGGGCCACCGGCGAAGCCGGCCTGGTCCTGCTGGCCGGGCTCGCGGTGGTGCTGCTGCGCCGCCGGGGCCTCACCCTCGGCGAGGTCGACCCGCTGCTGGTCTCGGTGCCGGCGCTGGTCGCGGTGGCCGCGGCGGTGCTGGCGCTGCGGCTGTACCCGTGGCCGCTGCGGCTGGCCGGCCGGCTCGCCGCCCGGGCCCGGGGGAGCGTGGCCTTCCTGGGCACCGCCCGGGCCGGCCGGGCGGCGGTGGCCACCCCGCTGGTCGTGGTGGTGCTCGCGGTCGCCACCGCCGCGTTCTGCGCGGTGGTCGCCGCCGGCATCGAGAGCACCCGGGACCGGGCCGCCACCCGGGCCGTACCGGCGGACGCGCTGATCCGGGGCTACCGGATCGCCCCGGACACCGGTGCGGCCCTGGAACGGTTGCCCGGGGTGCGGGCGGCGACCGGGCTGGTCGACGAGTCGGGGCAGCGGCTGGCCACCGACGCCGACGGCACCGACGCCCGGCTCCGCGAGACCACCGTCCTGCTGGTCGACGGCCCGGGGCTGGTCCGGACGGCGCGGGCCGCCGGTCGGGACGTCCCGGTGCCCGGCGCGCTGCGCGACGCGACACCGGGCGGCGGGCCGCTGCCGGCGGTGGTCTCCCCGGCGGTCGCCGCCGACCTGGCCGACGCCGGCCTGCGGTCCGCCTTCGTCGCGGTGCAGGGCCAGCGGTACGAGTTCACGGTGGCCGACACCGTCGCCGACTTCCCGCTGGCTCGGGAGAACACCACCCGGTACGTGGTGCTGCCCTGGCAGGCGCTGCCCCGCCGGGACTCCGTCACGGTGCCCACCGGCTTCCTGGTGGCGGGCGACCGGGTGGACGCCGGGGCGCTGGGCCGGGCCGGCGACGAGGGGCAGCGCCGCTTCCAGACCGGCGGCACGGTGACCGCCGGTGAACCTCCCCGTGGGGTGGCTGTGGTGACCTGGTCGCAGACCCGGCTGCGGCTGGGCGGCGGCGGCGCGAACGGGCTGCTGGCCTTCGGCTTCACCGCCGGCTCGGCGGCGGGCAGCCTGCTGGCCCTGCTCGCGGTCGCCTTCACCGTGCTGGCCGGGGCCCGCGCCCGGGGGCAGGTGCTGTCCCGGCTGCGCACCCTCGGCCTGTCCCGAGGGCAGTGGCGGGGCCTGCTGCTGGTGGAGCTGGCCCCACTGGTGGGGGTGTCGGTGCTGACCGGCGCGCTGGTCGGGGTGCTGCTGCCGCTGCTGCTCACCCCGCTGCTCGGGCTGTCGGCGTTCACCAGCGGCGCGCCCGTCCGGGTGACGTTCGCACCCGGCCTGGTCGCCGGGATGGTGCTGCTCGGCGCGGTCGCCCTGGCCTTCGCCGTCGCCGTGGAGGCCCTGAACAACCGTCGGATGCGCCTCGGCGAGGTGCTCCGGCTCGGAGAGGAGAGCTGAGATGACCACTACTGCGGAGAATCCCGTCGTACCCGATCTGGCGGACCTGCAACGGCGGGCGGCACAGCGGGCTGCCGAGCGGGCCGGCGGGCAGGACCGGCTGCGGGGGCACATCGTCTGCGACGGCCTGGTCCGGATCTTCAAGACCGAGGGGGTCGAGGTGGTCGCCCTCCAGGGGCTCGACCTGGTGATCGACCGGGGTGAGCTGGTGGCGATCGTCGGCGCGTCCGGCTCGGGGAAGTCGACCCTGCTGAACATCCTGTCCGGGCTGGACACCCCGACGGCGGGGATCGCCCGGGTGGCCGACTACGACCTGCTCGCCCTCTCCACCCGCCGCCGGTTGAGCTACCGGCGGGACACCGTCGGGTTCATCTGGCAGCAGACCGGCCGGAACCTGCTGCCGTACCTGACCGCCCGGGAGAACGTGGAGCTGCCGATGCGGCTGGCCGGCCGGGCCGGTGGCCGCCGGGCCGGCCGGCGGCGCGCCGACGAGCTGCTGGAGCTGATCGGGGTGGGCCACTGCGCGGACCGGCGGCCCGGTCAGCTCAGCGGCGGGGAACAGCAGCGCTGCGCGGTGGCGGTGGCGGTGGCCAACGACCCCGAGGTGCTCTTCGCCGACGAGCCGACCGGTGAGCTGGACGAGGCGACCGGCGCGGAGGTCTTCACCGCGCTGCGCACCATCAACGCCGAGCTGGGGGTGACCGTGGTGGTGGTCACCCACGACCAGGCCGTGGCCACCCAGGTCCGCCGGACCGTCGCCATCCGCGACGGCCGGACCGCCTCCGAGGTACGCCGCACCGCGCGGATCGGCGCCGACGGCAGCACCGAGCTGGTCAGCGAGGAGTACGCGGTGCTGGACCGGACCGGCCGGATGCAGCTACCGGCGTCCTTCGTGGACGCGCTGGCGCTCCGCGACCGGGTCCGCCTCGACCTCGAACCGGACCACGTGCAGGTCCGCCCCGGCGATCCCACGCCGAAGCCGAACGGGAGTGACGCATGAGCGAGCAGGTTTCCGCCGTCCGGGCCGCCGAGCCGGTCACCGACGAGGTGGTCCGGGTCGAGGGGGTGAGCCGGACCTTCGGCCGGGGGCGGCACGCGGTGCACGCCGTCCGGGAGGTCTCCTTCACCGCCGGCCGGGGCGAGCTGGTCGCGGTGCGGGGCCGCTCGGGAGCCGGCAAGACCACCCTGTTGAACCTGGTCGGTGGCCTGGACCAGCCGGACGCGGGACGGGTGCGGGTGGCCGGGCACGACGTCACCGGCGCCGGGGAGGACGAGTTGCTGCGGCTGCGCCGGGGCACGGTGGGCTTCGTGTTCCAGACCTTCGGGCTGGTGCCGATCCTCTCCGCCGCCGAGAACGTCGGGGTGCCGCTGCGGCTGGCCCGGGTGCCGGCGGCGGAGCGCGAGCAGCGGGTGGCGGTGCTGCTGGAGCTGGTCGGCCTCGGCGAGCACGCCCGGCAGCGCCCGTACGAGCTCTCCGGCGGGCAGCAGCAGCGGGTCGCGGTGGCCCGGGCGTTGGCCAACGAACCGGACCTGCTGATCGCCGACGAGCCGACCGGCCAGCTCGACTCGGAGACCGGACGGGCGATCATGGACCTGCTCCGCGCGGTGGTGCACGCCCGGGGCATGACCGCCCTGGTCGCCACCCACGATCCGAGCCTGATCGAGGTGGCCGACCGGACCCTGACCCTGCGCGACGGGCAACTGGTCGACGGCTGAGCCCCGGATCAGAGGGTCAGCTTCATGCCTTCGTGGCTGGCGGTGAAGCCGAGGCCGCGATAGAAGCGGTGCGCGTCGGCGCGGGACTTGTCGGTGGTGAGCTGCACCAGGCCGCAGCCGCGCGCCCGGGCCTGGTCGATCGCCCAGGTCATCATGGCCCGGCCCAGCCCTTGACCGCGCAGGTCGGAGCGGACCCGCACGGCCTCGACGAGGGCCCGCTCGACGCCGTGGCGGCCCAGCCCCGGAATGTAGGTGAGCTGGCAGCAGCCGACGATCTCACCGTCGCGCTCGGCCACGACCTGCTGGTTGCGCGGGTCGGCGGTGATGTCGGCGAACGCCCGCTCGTACGCCTCGTCCACCTCGGCGAGGTCGCGCGCCGTGCCGAGGACGTCGTCGGCGAGCAGGGCGAGGACGGCGGGCAGGTCGGCCCGGACCGCCTCCCGGAAGAGCACCTCGGTCATGCGCGGCAGCCTGTCACATGGCACCGGCCGATCGGCGGGGGCGTCCGACCGGCTGTCGCTGGCCGGCCCGCGTACCGTCACCGGGCGGGGCAGCGCAGCCCCTCCCGGGGGACGGTGAGCGAGATCAGGTACGCGTCCACGGCGTCGGTCACGCAGGAGGTCTGCGGGTAGGCGGTGTGCCCCTCACCCTCCCAGGTGAGCACCCGGCCGACGCCCAGCATCGACGCCAGCCGGGCGGTCTGCTCGTAGGGGGTGGCCGGGTCGCCGGTGGTGCCGACCACCACGATCGGCGGCGCGCCGTCCGCCCGGCCGGTCGGGTACGGGTCACGCCCGCCCGGCCACTCCACGCAGCCCAGCATCCCCACCGCCAGCGACGGGCCGAACAACGGGTACTTCTGCCGCCACTGTGTCTGCAACTGGCGGATCTGGTCGAGGCTGGGCTTCTCCGTCTCGTCCGCGCAGTTGACCGCCAGGTTGGCGTCGAAGAGATTGGAGTAGCGCCCGTCCTCGTCGCGCCCGGCGTACGCGTCGGCGAGCTTGAACACGTCGGCCGGGTCGCCCGCGCCGAGCTTGTCGATCGCCCGCGCCAGCTCCTCCCAGCCCGACTCGGTGTAGAGCGAGGAGATGACCGCGTAGAAGACCCAGCCGGAGGTGGCCTCCCGGCCGTCGGGTGCCCGTACCGGGGAGACCTTCGCCTTGTCGATCGCCGACGTCACGGCGGCCCGGGCGTCCGGGGCGATCGGGCAGCGGCCGGCGTTGCCCGCGCACCAGCGGTCGAAGTTGTCGAACGCCCGCTCGAAGCCCCGGGCCTGGCTCTCCGACCCGGCGATCAGCTTCTGCTGCGGGTCCACCGCGCCGTCGAGGACCAGGGCCCGGACCCGCTGCGGGTAGAGCTGGGCGTAGGTCGCGCCGAGCAGGGTGCCGTAGGAGTAGCCGAGGTAGGTGAGCTTGTCGTCGCCGACGGCGGCCCGCACCGCGTCCATGTCCCGGGCGGCCTGCTCGGTGCCGTAGAGCGGGAGCTGGTCGCCGTACTTGTCGCCGCAGCCCCGGCCGATCCGCTGGTTGAGCGCCCGGTAGCCGTCGAACGACTGCTGGCTGCGTGGATCCGGGTCGTAGCCGAAGCTGGCGTCCAGGTCGGGGTCGGAGATGCACTTCACCGGGCTGGACCGGGACACCCCGCGCGGGTCGAAGCCGACGATGTCGAACCGGTCGGTGATCGAGGCGGGCAGCCCACCGAACGACGGCCCGAACGAGAGGTAGACGGCGGTGTCCACGCCGGAGCCGCCCGGCCCGCCCGGGTTGATCACCAGGGAGCCGATCCGGTTCCGCTGCTTGGTCGACCGGACCCGCAGCAGCGCGATCTCGAAGGTCTGCCCGCTGCCCGGCCCGGCGGTCGCCCCCGTCCCGGTGCCCCAGTTGCGCGGCACGGCGACCTCGGCGCATTCGTACCGCATCCCCGGAGCGCCCCGGCCGACCAGGTCGTCGGCGACATCGGGGCAGGCCCGCCAGGTGGGGGCGGCGCCGGGCGCCGCGGCCCCGGAGTCCTCGGTACGCGGGGCGAACGCCGGCAGTGTGCATCCGGCGGCGAGCAGCGCGCCCGCGACCAGCCCGGCCAGGGTGAGCCGGACCCGGCGGATCCGGTGCGCAGTGCGGGTCACCAGCGAGCCTCCATGATCGTGTGGGACCGCCAGGCTACGCCGGGGCGGAGGTGCCCGGCGTGACGGTCGCCGCCGGATCACCGCGGAGCACCTGGTCGACGTCGAACCGGACCGGGCGGTCGAGCTGGTCGTAGCGGCAGGAGCGGGGATCCCGGTCGGGCCGCCAGCGGACGAAGCGGGCGGTGTGCCGGAACCGGTCGCCCTCCATCGCGTCGTAGGCGACCTCCATCACCAGCTCGGGCCGCAGCGGCTCCCAGTCGAGGTTCTTGGTGCCCGTCCAGCGGCTCACCCCGCCCGGGATGCGCTGGCCACGCTCGTGGTCGCCGTGCACCCAGGGGTGCTCGTCGGCGATCTCCCGGTAGGGGGCCAGCTCGTCCAGCAGCTCCTGACGGCGGGCCATGGTGAACGAGGCGCTCACCCCGACGTGGTGCAGCACCCCGGCGTCGTCGTAGAGCCCGAGCAGCAGCGAGCCGACCACCGGCCCCGACTTGTGCCAGCGGAACCCGGCCACCACCACATCGGCGGTACGGGCATGCTTGACCTTGGCCATCAGCCGCTTGCCCGGCTCGTACGGCAGGTCGGCCGGCTTGACGATCAGGCCGTCCAGCCCGGCGCCCTCGAACACCTCGAACCAGCGCCGGGCGGTCTCCGGGTCGGTGGTGACCTGGGTGACGTGCACCGGCGGGCGGACCGTGGCCAGCGCCCGCTCCAGCCGCTCCCGGCGCACCGGGTAGGGCTGGTCGACCAGCAGCTCGTCGCCGACGGCGAGCAGGTCGAAGGCGACGAAGTCGGCCGGCGTCGTCCCGGCGAGCAGCTTCACCCGGGAGGCGGCCGGGTGGATCCGCTGGGCGAGCAGCTCGAAGTCGAGCCGGGGCTGGCCGCCCGGACCGTCCCGGCGGATCACGATCAGCTCGCCGTCGACCGCGCACCGCTCGGGAAGCTGTGCCCGGACCTGCTCGACCACCTCGGGGAAGTAGCGGGTCATCGACTTGCCGCCCCGGCTGGCCAGCTCGACCTCGTCGCCGTCCCGGAACACGATGCAGCGGAAGCCGTCCCACTTCGGCTCGTACGTCAGGCCGGGATCGGTGGGCAGGCGGGCCACGCTCTTGGCCAGCATCGGCTCGACTGGCGGGTTGATCGGCAGGTCCACGGCGACCAGTCAACCAGACGCCACCGACACTGGTGAGGCAGATCACCGCCGGCCGGGTACGGCGTGTCCCCGTCCGAGCCCCTCGTCCCCCCGCGTACGGATAGCGTTTGCGCAGCTCAGAGCTACCGTCGCCGGATGGAGTGGGTGTGTGGCTGCTGCGGGCGCTGGCGGGTCACCGTCGAGCTGGTGCGCGGCCGGCACCGCTACCGGCTGGTGCACCGCTACCCGACCCGCTTCGGCGGCGGCAAGAACGTGCTCGGCGAGGTGGGCACCGTCGCCGAACTGGAGGACCTGCTGCGCCGGCACACCCCGCTCGGCCTAGCCGACCTGCACCAGGCCGCCTGACCATCCCGGACGGTGCCCACCCGTGCCCGTCGTCCTCCCGGCCCCACCTGTTCCCGTGCAGTTCCCCCCGGCCCCACCTGTTCCCGTGCAGTTCCGCCCGGCCCCACCTGTTCCCGTGCAGTTCCGCCCGGCCCTCCTGTTTCTGTGCAGTTCCCCGCGGCCCCGGCTGTTTCCGTGCAGTTCCCCCGGCCCAACCGTTCCCCGCAGTTCCCTGCGGCCCGGCTGTTTCCGTGCAGCCCCGCACCCAGGTCCTGGCCGTTCCGGGTAGCTCCGTTCTGCTCGCCCCGGCCGCCCGGTAGCTCTTTCTGCCTGCCCCGGCGGCCCGGGTAGCTCTGCCCTGCCTGCCCCGGCGGCCCGCGTAACTCTGTTCTGCCCGCCCCGGCAGCCCGCTCAGCTCCGGCCCCGGCGCAGCTTGATCCCTGTTCTGGATCCTTGCACCGGGGCAGGCCCTGTCCGGGGGTGACTACTCCTCGACGCGGATATGCCTCTCAGGCATATTTATGCCTGGCTGGCATACCGCTCGCTGGAGATGGTGTCGACGGTCGAGGAACATCAGTCCTGGCAGGCGGTTCTGGACGCCGCACCAGCCCCCCACCAGGCCCGCCCCACCGGGGGTCAGGGCTTGCCGGGGACTGCCGGGGGCGGCGGTGCCACCATGCACCCGCCGCACCGCTCATCCGCTCATCCGCACGGGCACCCGGATAGCCGGATACCCGGGCACAATCGGCAGACGCCGGTGCGGTGGCCAGCGCGCACGGTCACGTTCCGGGCGGCAGCCTCGTCAGGGGTTGCGGGGGCGGCGCGGGTCCGCGTCGCCGGATACGGGGAGGGTGACATGCGGTTCGAGGCGTCCACGGAGATCGCGGCCGGCATCGACCGGGTCTGGGCGGTGCAGACCGACGTCGACCGGTGGCCGGAGTGGACCGCCTCCGTCCGCGCGGCGCGGCGGCTGGAGCCGGGGCCGTTCACCCTGGGGGCGACCGCCCGGCTGGAACAGCCCCGACTGCGGCCGGCCGTGTGGCGGGTCACCGAGATCGACCCGCCCCGCTGGTTCGTCTGGGAGTCCGACAGTCCCGGGGTGCACGTCCGGGGTGAGCACCGGATCGTGCCACTGGCCGACGATCGGGTCCGGGTGGAGCTGGCCGTGGTGCTCACCGGCCCGCTCGCCGGGCTGACCGGCCGGCTCGGCGGCCGGACGACGCGCCGCTACCTGCGGCTGGAGGCCGACGGGCTCAGGCGTCGTTGCGAGCGGGCCTGACCACGCCCATCCCCGCCCGCCCGCTGGCCCCCCGGGTCCGCCCGCCGGCCCGCCCGCCGTCACCCTCCGTACGCTGGACGGGAGCCCAGGGAGGTGGCGGTGTCCGAGCTGACGTACCCGGAGGTGGGAGCCACCCGACGGGGGCCGCTGCCGGCGGGCTACCACCACCTGCGCCACCGCTACCCGATGCCGCCCGGCAGCTTTCCGGTGGCCGCCGAGGCCGTGCTGAGCTGGCGGCTGCACCGGGCGGCCGGGGTACGGATGCGTACCGACGCCCCACGGGCCGCGCCGGGGGTGCGGGTCACCCCGGGGCTGGGTGTGGGTCCGCTGCGGGTGTCGGGGCCGTGCGAGGTGGTCTGGGTGGTCGAGGGTGAGCGGGAGGCCGGCTTCGGGTACGGCACCCTGCCCGGCCATCCGGAGCGCGGCGAGGAGTCGTTCCTGGTCAGTTGCGACGTCGACGGGCAGGTCACGTTCGAGGTGACCGCGTTCAGCCGGCCGGACCGCTGGTTCATGGCCGCCGCCGGGCCCGCCGGGCGCGCCGTCCAGCACGGGTACGCGCACTGGCTGGCCCGTACCCTGCGCCGGCTCGGCGGGCAGCGCTGACGGCCCGGCTCAGAACCGGGCGAAGGAGCGGATCGGCATCCGGGGGCCGAACCGGGGCGCCTGGATGCCGGCGGCGGCCAGCAGCAGGCAGACCCGCCCCCGGTGGCCCCGGAACGGGTCCAGCAGGGCGAGCATCCGGGCGTCGTCGCCCCGCGCCTCGCCGGCGAGGGCCCAGGCGACCGTGTTCGGCAGGTGGTAGTCGCCGACGCTGACCGCGTCCGGGTCCCCGTACGCGATCCGGACCACCTCGGCGGCGGTCCACGGGCCGACGCCGGGGATCGCGGTGAGCCGACGGGTCGCCTCGGCGCTGTCCGCGCAGCGTTCCAGCCGGTCCGCCAGGGCGGCGGCCCGACGCAGCGTGTCGGCCCGGCGCTGCTCCACCCCGAACGGGTGGAACACCCAGTACGGCGTCGCCGCGACCGTGGCCGGCTCCGGCGGCAGCAGCAGCGGGAACGGCCCGGGTGCCGGCTCGCCGAAGTGCCGCACGGTCGCCGCGTACGCCCGGTACGCCTCCTTGCCGGTGACCTTCTGCTCGAAGACCGCCCGCAGCACCCGGGGGAAGAGCTGCCCGGTGGCCGGCAGCCGCAGCCCCCGGTGCCGGGCGGCCAGCTCGGCCACCAGCGGATGCCCGGCGGCCAGGTCGGCGAACCCGGCGAGGTCGTCACGCAGCCCGGCGACGGCGTCGGCCCGCTCGACCACCTGGTCCGCGCCGGGGCCGTACCCCTCGGCGACCAGCTCCCCGCCGCTGGCGTGCAGCGTCAGGGTGGCCGGGCCGGTCGGGGTGCGGGTGGCCCACCAGAAGGTGCCGGCGGCGATCCGCGCACACGGGTCGTACGGGCTGAAGGTCAGTGCCCGGACGGAGGCCGCCAGCCGGTAGTCGGCCGGCGGTCGCAGCACCCGGCGTACGGCCGGCTCGTCCCAGGTCACCCCGACACTCTGCCACGACCCCGGCCGGCAACGGACGACACCGCCGACGCGCTGCGCGTCGGCGGTGTCTCCATCCCGGGGCGGACCGACCGCCCGAGCGGCCGTGGGTGCGGGGTTGGGGGGACCTCGGTGGCGCGCCCGCTGGCGTTTGGCGCGTCCACCGCCCTCGTCCGCTCCGGGGGTTCGTGGGGAAGGCCCGGCGGGCGGTGGATCAGTAGGTGTAGTCCGAGCCGCCGCTGTTCGCGCCGCCGGCCGCCGGCGGGGCGACCGCCTTCGGGGTGCCGGTGGGCAGGCAGGTCAGGTTCTTCTTGCCGTTCGGGTCGACCACGAACCAGGTGCCACCGACGGCCTGGCCCTTCCACTGGCCCGGCTTCTTGTCGCCGATGTAGCGGTAGACCGGCCAGCCGCCGATGGTGATCTGCCGGGTGCCGTCCTGGCGGGTGACGGTGCCGACCTTGTCGTCGGAGACGCCCTGCAACTGCGGGTTGCCGTCGGTCAGCGCGGGCGGCCAGACCTGGGCGCACTTGTCCACGCAGTTGGACGACGGCGGATCGGCGGAGTCCTTGTCGAAGCGGTACAGGATGAAGCCGTCCTGGTCCAGCACGACGTTGCCCATCCGGGCGACCTTCTTGCCGACGAGTTGGTCGGTCAGTTGGACGTTGGCGGGGGGCGGTGCCTGCTCGGCGGCGGGCGCCCCGGGGGAGGCCGACGCCTCCGGTTCGACCGACGCGGTGGGCTCGGCCGCGGCGACGGCGACCGGTTCGGCGGCGCTGGAGTTCGCCCCGTCGTAACCCGCGGGAGCGCAGGCCGTAAGTGCGACCATCGCGCTCGCGACGATGACGGTCGTCCGCTTGATCTGTGCCACGTGCCCTCCTCATTCTTGGCAGTTCACCGAGTAGTACGGAGGGTCCACTGTCAAGGTTGAACGATTGACCGTGGACAATTTCACAACGAAAGCGTTGAACCGAACCGGCCGGCTGTACGTATGCCCGGCTGCCGGACCTCGGTCGGCCGGAAACGTCGAATCGGCGCCGACCCGGATGTCCGGGCCGACGCCGATTCGGCGGCTGGTTCAGGGGACGACGGTGACCAGCGGGCTCGCCACCCCGTTGGCGTCCACCGACTGCACCTGCAACTTCGCGATCTCGCTGCGCGGCGCCGAGGTGGACGCCTCCAACTGGAGATCCTGCGGATTGGTGTTGGTGCCGTAGCCACCGCCCGGCACCCCCCAGGTGGAGATCACCTCGGTGGTGTCGTTCTTGCGCACCACCACCAGCCGGCAGGTGCGCGGGCCGGGCAGCCTGGTCAGGTTGAACCCGATCCAGGTGCCGTACTCCTTGCTGGCCAGCCACATGGTGGCCTTCACCCCGGTGCTGCCGTCGGTGGCGTCGAACTGGTCACCCTCGATCTCGTTGCCGCCGACGGCCGGCCCGGAACGGGTCGGCTGCGGACTCGGCGGCCCGTCGACCGGCGCGGTCGCCGTCGGGCCGGCGACCACCGGACCGTCACCGCCGCCGGTGCCGCCGAAGGTGGCCACCCCGACGCCGCTGAGCGCGCCGACCGCCACCACCGCGGCGGCCATGGCGAGCACCTGGCGGAACCGCGCCTTGCGCCGATGGGTCCGGACCGCGACCAGGGTACGGTCCAACAGGGCCGGATCCGTCGCGGTCTGCTCCAACGCCATCATCGTCTCGCCGTCGATGTCGGAGAGCAGCCCCACCACCGGGACCATGGTCTCCAACTCGGCGGCGCAGGCCCAGCAGGCCGCGAGGTGTTCCTCGAACCGTTCGGTGTCCTGCTCGTCCAGGACGCCGAGCGCGTACGCGGCGACGTCCATGTGGTCCGCTCGGCTCATTCCGTCACCCCCCTCTCCTGCAGGGCCGTGCGCAGTGCGCGCAGCGCGTAGTAGACCCGCGACTTGGCGGTGCCGAGCGGCAGCCCCAACTCCTCGGCCGCCTCCGGCACCGTCCGGCCCCGGAAGTACGTCGCCACCAGGATCTCCCGGTGCGACTGACTCAGCGTACGTAGCGCGTCCGCCACGGTCATGGTGCGCAGCACCCGGTCGGTGCTGTCCGCCTCGGCGAACGCCGTCAGGTCCCGGTCGTACGTCTCCGCCGGCCGGGCCTGCTCGCTGCGGTGCTCGTCGATGGCGATCCGGCGGGCCACGGTGACCAGCCAGGGCCGCAGCGAGCCCTGCCCCTGGACGCCCAACCGGTGCGCGTTGCGCCAGGCCCGCAGCAGCGTCTCCTGGACGATGTCCTCGGCGCGCTGCCGGTCGCCGCCGGTCAGCCGCATCACGAACATCAGCAGCGGACCGGCGTGTTCGGCGTAGAGCAGCCGGACCAACTGGTCGGAGTGGCTCGCCTCCGCCGACGTGGCCTGGTGCCGTCCGGGCGTCGGTCGCGGCGTCACCGGGCCATTCTGGCGATCGGTGGGACCGGCGTCGACCCCCCGGCTCGACCTCGACGCACGGGACTGTGGCTGGGCCCGGGCGAACATCCACCCTGGCCTGGCCATCTCGCCGTGCAAGCCGGCCGCGACCGCACTCATCCAGACCTCCTGCTGTCCACCGACATCAGCGGGCCCACGGGAAGGGCCGCCCCGTGATACGGACGGCTTCCCGCAACGGATCAACGGCGGACCGAAAAAATTCCGGGCGGCGGTGGGGTGGAGTCGGTGGCGTCCGCATCCGTGACCACCGCAGCGCCGGCCGCGAACCGATCCAGCTCCTGCCCGGCCAGCACCCGACCGGGAAACCAGTCCCCGGCGGCCCGCCGGGTCAGCTCCGGCACCGGCGGCTCGACCCGCCCCGCCACCAGCACCAGGTTGCCGTGCCGCCGGCCGCGCAGCACCGCCGCGTCCCCGACCAGGGCCGCCCGGGGCAGCACCGAACGCACCGTGGCCACCTGGGCGCGGGCGTGCCGCAGCGGCGGGCCGTCCGCCAGGTTGGCCAGGTACCAGCCGGCGGGCGCGAGCACCCGGGCCACCTGGGCGGCGTACTCCACACTGGTCAGATGGGCCGGGGTCCGCGCGCCGGCGAACACGTCGGCGACCACCACGTCGTACCCGGCGTCCCGGGTGGACTCCAGGGTGACCCGGGCGTCGGCGACCCGCACCTTCAGCCTCGGGTCGGCGGGCCAGGGCAGCTCCCGCCGGACCAGCTCCACCAGCGCGCCGTCCACCTCGGACACCCGCTGGGTCGACCCGGGCCGGGTGGCCTGGACGTACCGGGGGAGGGTCAGCGCGCCCCCGCCCAGGTGCAGCACCCGCAGCGGCGCACCGGCCGGGGCGAGCAGGTCCAGCGCGGCCCCGAGCCGCCGCACGTACTCGAACTCCAGGTGTGTCGGGTCGGCCAGGTCGACGTGGGACTGCGGGGCGTCGTCCAGCAGCAGGGTCCAGGAGCGGGACCGGTCCGGGTCCGGCACCAGCTCGGCCCGGCCGGTGTCGACCGGCGCGACGATCCGGTCGTCGCCACGGCGGCGGCCCATCAGCGCCGCGCTCCGCGACCCCGGGTGGCCATCGCCAGCGCCCGGTGCAGCAGCCGCGCGTCGCCCAGCAACCCGCGCAGCCGCCGCTCCAGCCCGGCGATCGGCACCAGATTCTGCGGGGCACGCGGGTCCTTGTACGGCGAGGAGGCGAACCGGGGCAGGGTGACCAGCGACAGGTCGGCCAACGCGATCGCCTCCTCCGGCGGCAGGTCGGCCGAGCACTCCAACCGGACGATGCCGGCCCACGGCGCGCCGGTCGCCACCGGCAGCCGCAGATACCACGACCAGCCGCCCCAGGCGGTGCCGAGCCGGAACACCGGCGACCGCTCGCCGGAGTCGAGCCCGGTCACCACGGCGGTGAGCCGGGCGTCGAGGTACTGGCTGTGCTGGGTCTTGATGTAGCCGAGGGTGCGCGGGAGCTGCCGCCGGGCCCGCAGCGGGCCGTCCACCACCAGCAGGTCCCCGTCGGTACGGGCGGCGTCGGAGACGGCCACCTCCAACGCGGTCAGCGGCGCCTGCACCGCCGCCGGCAGCTTGCTCAGCTCGCCCGAGCCACCGACCCGGTGCACCGGGTAGCGGACCCGGCCGCAGACCACCTCCTCGGCCGACGGGCTGGCGGTGAACAGGCCCCGGCCGACCCGCGCGCCGGCCAGCTCCGCCGCGCCGCGCTCCAGGTCACAGCGGACCACCCCGGCCGCGTACGAGGCGGCGATGCCCGGGTACGAGGCGCCGTCGTCCTCGGCCGTCCACACGCTGGCGTCGATCCGGCGCACCCCGTCGACGAGCAGCACCACGTCCGGGGCGGGCACCCCGGGCCGGGGGCCGATCGCCCGCCAGTCCACCGCCGGCAGCTCGACGTCGGCGTCGACCTGGGCGCTGCTCGGTGCGGCGGGCCCGCCCGGGGTCGCCTCGAACGACGCGCCGTAGGACGGGTCCCAGGCGTCGACGTAGAGCTTCGGCCCGGTCACGTCACCGCCCCGCTCACAGGCCGGTCCGTTCGACCCGGGCCGTGCGGGCGTCCTTGCGGACCTCGTAGCGGACCGGGATCCGCTCGGCCAGCGCCGGCACGTGGGTGACCACGCCGACCATCCGGTCGCCCCGGGCGGCCAGGCCCTCCAGGGTGGCGGCGACGGTGTCCAGGGTGGCCGCGTCGAGGGTGCCGAACCCCTCGTCCAGCACGATCGACTCCAGGCTCGCCGCGGTGGTGGACATCCCGGCGAGCTGCTCCGACAGGGCCAGCGCCAGGGCCAGCGACGCCTGGAACGTCTCCCCGCCGGACAGCGTCCGCACCCCCCGGCGCAGCCCCGCGTCGTGGTGGTCCACCACGAAGAACTCACCCTTGTCGTGGACCAGGTCGTACTGGCCCTGGGACAGCTCCCGCAGGATCCGGGACGCGCCGTCGACCAGCAGGTCCAGCGCCTCGGCCAGCAGCCAGCGTTCGAAGTTGTTGGCCCGCAGGTGCCCGGCCAGCGCCCGGGCCGTACGCGCCTGGCGCTCGTGCTCGGCGCGCTGCTCCCGCAGCTCGCCGGCCTGCGCGCGGCGTTCGGTGACCCGTCGCAGCTCGGCCTCGGCGCGTTCCAGCGCCACCGCGACCGCCCGCGCCGGGTCGTCCGCGGGCGGCAACCCGGCGGCGGCGAGCAGGTCGCCGATCCGTTCCTCGACCGCCTCCGCGGCCGTGATCGCCCCGGTCACCGAGCCGGCCAGCCCGGCCCGGTCGGCCCGCCGCTGCCGGGCCTGCTCGCCGGCCCACTCCACCAGGGTGGTCCAGGCGGCGGCGACGTCGTCCCGGTCGGCGGCCGGCGGGCCGAACCGGGCCAGCCCGTCCCGGGCCGTGTCGAAGGCCCGCCAGGCCGCCCGCAGCCGCTCCTCGGCGGCGTCCAACGTGCCGCGCGCCCGCCGGGCGGCGTCCCGGCCGGCCCGGACCGTCCCGGCGGCGTCGTCCAACGCCTGCCGCAGCCGGGCGTGCTCGGCCAGGGCCGTGCGTACCGCCTCCGGCGTGGCCGCGCCGGCGAGTTGGCCGGTTAGCTCGGCGAGCCGGGCGGTGAGTTGGTCGTGCTGGGCGCGGGCGTGGACCAGGGTCCGCTCCCGGTCCCGGGCGGCGGCGTCCCGCTCCTGGAGCAGTCGCTTCGCCGTGTCGCTGGTGGCCCGCGCCGACTTGCCGGCCGCCTTGGCCTCCGCCACCGCCGAACCGGCCGGCAGTCGCGGCACCCGGGGCACCCGCTGCTCGCAGACCGGGCAGGTCCCGCCGTCGGTGAGGTGCGCCCGGACCGCCATCGCCTGCTCGGTGGCCTGCGCCTCGTCGTACGCCCGGAACGCCGCGTCCAGCTCGGCGTCGGCCCGCGTCGCCGCCTCCCGGGCGGTGCCGAGCGCCACCACCGCCGCGTCGTGTTCGGCCTGCGCCGCGTCCAGCGCCGCCCGGACCGTCGCCGTCTCGTCGGTCAGCCGGTCGACGTCGGCGTACGCCCGCAGCAGCAGCCGCAGCGCGCTCTCGTCACCCGCGCCGGCCAGCTCGCCGCGCAGCTTCTCCTCCCGCTCCTCGGCCAGCGCCACGGTGCGCGCCGCCTCGTCGACCGACTCCCGGGCCGTGGTCACCGCCCGGGCCACCTCGGCCACCCCGGCCGGCGCCCGGACCCCGGACAGCCCGGCCAGGTCGGCGTCGAGCGCGGCCAGCGCCGCCGTCGCCGCGCGTGCCGCCGCCCGGGCCTGCTCCCGCTCCGGCAGGGCCGCCGCGACCGCCCCGGACAGCGCGCCGACCCGCTCGGCCTGGGCGGTCGCCGTGGCCAGCGTCTCGTCGTCGGTGCCGGTCAGCCCGGCGAGCATCCGGTCGACCGCCTCCAGCTTCGCCTCGGCCTGCCCGGCCCGCTCGGTGGCCCGCTTCTGCACGCCCTCGTAGACGCCGAGGCCGAGCAGGTTGACCAGGATCTGCTGCCGGGTGGCCGGCTTGGCGTGCAGGAAGTCGGCGAACTGCCCCTGCGGCAGCACCACGCACGAGGTGAACTGCTCGTACGGCAGCCCGACCGCCTCCAGCACGGCCCGTTCCATCTCGGCCGGCGTGCCGGCCACCACCTCGCCCAGGTCCTCCGGGCTGAGCCCGGTGTCGAGCTTGGTGATGTCGAAGCCGGGCGGCATGAGTTGCAGCCCGGCGTTGGCGGTCTTGACGGTGCCCCGGCCGTCCCGGCGGACCACCCGGGTGGCCACGTACCGGTCGCCGGCCGACTCGAAGACCAGCCGGACCCGGGCCTCCACGGCCGACGGGGCCAGTGCGTTCGCCAGCCCCCGGGTGCCGCCCCAGCGGGGCACCGTGCCGTAGAGGGCGAAGCAGATCGCGTCCAGCACGGTGGACTTGCCCGAGCCGGTCGGCCCGACCAGGGCGAAGAAGTCGGCGTCGGTGAAGTCGACGGTGGTCTCGTCGCGGAAGACCGTGAAGCCCGCCATGTCCAGCCGCATCGGTCGCATCAGCGCTCCACCTCCTCCAGCAGCTCGTCGAAGAGGTCGCGGACCCCGTCGTCGTCGTGGCCCCGGCTGTCCAGGTAGTCGCCGAACAGCTCGCGGGGGGACCGGCCGGCCCGCTGGGCGACCCGGGTGCCGCTGCCCGGCGCGGGGACCAGCTCCGGGTCGATCCGGATCTCCAGCGCGTGGGGGAGCAGCTCCTGCACCTCCTCGCGCAGGCCGGCCCGGGGCTGCTCGCGGACGAACACCCGTAGCCAGCCCTCCGGCGGGGTCAGCTCGGCGAGCTGGGCCAGCGTGCCGCGCACCGTGCGCAGCGGCACCGCCGCCGGCACCGGCACCTCCCGGATCTGCGCGGCGGTCCGGGCGGTCACCTCGACCAGGGTCACCGAACAGACGTTCTCCTGCTCGCCGAAGTCGACCGCCAGCGGGCTGCCGCTGTAGCGGATCGGGCCGGGCCCGATCACCCGCTGCGAGCGGTGCAGGTGGCCCAGGGCCACGTAGTGCGCGGTGCCCGGGAAGACCGTCGCCGGCACCGCGTAGCCCAGCACGGTGTGGGCGTCCCGCTCACCGCCGCCGGTGGCCGCCCCGACCACGGTGAGGTGGGCGGTGACCAGGTGCACCCGGTCCGGCTCGGTGAAGCCCTCGGTCAGTTTCGCCAGTACCCGGCCCAGGTGGTCGGCGTACGTCTGGGTGGCCTCGGCGGCGGTCAGCTCGTACATCTCGACCGCGCGGACGGCGTACCGCTGGGAGAGGAAGGGCAGCGCGGCGAGCTGCCAGCGCTCGCCGTCGCGGGTGGTGCCGTCGATGACGTGCTCGGCCGGATTTTCCCGGACCCCGCCGCGCAGGGTGATGCCGGCCGCCTCGGCCCAGGGGCGCAGCGCGTCGAGGGCCTGGCCGTTGTCGTGGTTGCCGCCGATCGCCACCACGTCCGCGCCGGTGCGCCGCAGCGCGGTCAGCGCCCGGGTGACCAGCCGGGTGGCCTCCGGGGTGGGCGAGGCCGTGTCGTACAGGTCACCGGCGACGATCACCAGGTCGGGACGCTCGGCGTGCGCGATCTCGATGACCCCGGCCAACACCTGCTTGTGCTCGTCGGCCCGGGACTGCCCCTTGAGCACCTTGCCGACGTGCCAGTCGGAGGTGTGCAGGATCTTCATGGCGGCCAGCCCCCTAGAACGGGATGTCGTCGTCGGCGGCCGAGCCGACCACGACGAACGGGTCGGCCGACTGGGTGATCGAGCGCAGCGTCTCCGAGGGGGCCCGGCCGGCCTCGGAGACCCGGGTGGCCCAGGCCGGGAAGGGGAACTCCAGGCAGAGCGGGACCGGGATGTCCGGCTGGTTGACGAACATGGTGCCCGGTTTGGCCAGCAGCGCGCGCTGCCGCTGGGCGGGCGGGAGGAAGCCGTACTCGGGGCGGGACGCCTCGGCCGGGTCGAGCCGGCCGACCACCCGGATCGCCGAGTTGGTGACGATCCGCCGCTCCACCTCGCTCGCCGTCTGCTGCGCGCCGACCAGGATCACCCCGAGCGAGCGGCCCCGCTCGGCGATGTCGAGCAGCACCTCCTTGATCGGGGAGGAGCCCTCGCGTGGCGCGTACTTGTTCAGCTCGTCGAGGACGACGAAGAGCAGCGGTTTGGCCGTGCCGGCCTTCTCCTTGCGCTCGAACTCGCTCTTGAGCGTCACGCCGACCACGAAGCGCTGCGCCCGGTCGGGGAGGTTGTGCAGGTCGACCACGGTGACCTGGGCGCTCTCGGCGGTGTTGATCGAGTGCGGGCGGCGGGTGGCCAGGTCGCCCCGGATCAGCCGGCCCAGGTCCTTCTTGCTGCCGATCAGCCGGCGGGCGAACGCGTTGACGGTGCCCAGGCCGACCGCGCTGCCCGCCCAGTCGCCCCGGGTCTCGTCGTCGTTGAGCTGTTCGACGACGTGGTCGACCAGGTCGGCGTACGACCCGAGGCGGACCCCGTCGACGCTGACCCCGCCGTCGGCCGGCTGGGCGTACCGGGCCAGGTGGGCGGCGACCGAGTGGACCACCATCGTGTACTGCTGGCGCTCGTCGTCGGCGTCGGCGAAGACGTAGGGCAGCAGCCGGTCGGCGCAGAACTCGCTCAGCGTCCAGTAGAAGGCGTCCACCCCGGTGAGCCGGCTGCTCACGTCGGGGGTGCCGGAGGAGTCGCCGACCCTGGGCGGGGCGTAGACCCGGACGTCGGGGAAGGCGCCGGCGGCGAGCCCGAGCTTCGCGTACGCGGCCCGGGTGGGGTCGTCCAGGCGGGTGTTGGGGTGGTCGAGGAAGAGCAGGTCCTCGCCCTTGACGTTGAAGATCAGCGCCTTGGCGTTGACCGCGTCGCCACCGAGCACGCCGGAGCGGAAGACCGAGTAGAGCAGGAAGGTGGCGAAGCTGGTCTTGGTGGCCACGCCGGAGATGCCGGAGATGGAGACGTGCGCGCCCCGGCTGCCGTCGAGGAAGTCGGCGTTGAGGTAGACCGGCACGCCGTCGCGGCCCATCCCCATCGGGATCCGCCGTTCCATCCGGTCGAAGTGCAGCGCCCGGGCCCGGGCGTCCCCCTCGGCGCGGTAGACGGCCGCGCCCGGGTGGGGCGGGACGTAGAACTCCGGGTCGACCCGGGTGGTGGTGATCTCGGCGGCCTCCTGCACCTGGGCGGGAAGGGTGCCGTCGGCGATGGCGAAGACGTCCGAGTCGAACTGGGCGCCCTCGTGCCGGGCCCGGACCTGGGTGACCACTCCGGCGATGGTGACCGGTTCCCGGTCGGGCAGCTCACGACGGGTGACCACCACGTCGTCGAGCTGGAGGTAGCTGTCCGGCGAGACGGCCGTCCAGAACTGCAACGGGGTGGCGTCGGCGGTGCCGAGGACCCGGCCGACCGGCTCGCCGGGGGCGTCGATCCGGTCGTCGGTCATCGGCGGACTCCGGTCGGCTGGTCGTCTCGGTCAGGGCACACGTGGTGCATCCTGCCCGAGGAGTACGACAGGTTGCCACGCGACGCGGCGGACGCCACCCACCGACGCCGACCCGGTGACTGTCCGGCGTCGTCCGGTCACTCCTGGTCGATCATCGGGGTCGGCGCGGCGCCGTCGCGGCAGGTGGCGGCGGCGGCCGGAAAATCCCCGAAGAAATCTCGGCCCAGGTCGTGACAGGAGGGGGTCGTCCGGGTTCAGAATAGTCACAGCCGACATCGAGGATCTTGCGTCTCTCGATGCCTGCCGCCATGGTCGTAACCTGCGGTTCCATGGCCGGCCCGCGGTCCACCCACGCCGGGCCGTCGTCAGCCGGTACCCCCCCGGCTGTCCCTGTTGGAGGCAGAACCCGATGCGTCGAACCACCCTCCTGAGCGGCCTCGCCACGGCCGCTCTCCTGGCCAGCGTCGGCACGGTGCCGACCGCGGCCTCCGCCGCGCCCGGCGTCTCCGGCGACGCGTTCACCCGCGCCGTCGCCCAGTTCAGGGCCCACGCCGGCACCGGCCTCGCCGCCGACGGGCAGACGTTCACCCCGCGCAACGTGGTGACCGACGCCGACGGCACCGAGCACGTCCGGCTCAACCGCTACTCCGACGGCCTGCCCGTGCTCGGCGGCGACCTCATCGTCCACCTCGGCGAGGGCAACCGCTGGCGCGGCGCCACCGACGGCCTCGCCGCCGCCCCGCAGCGCGCCCCGAAGGCGAAGCTGAGCCAGGCCGCCGCCGGCAAGCTCGCGCTCGCCGCGTCGACCGCCGGCCGGCGCTCCGTCGCCGGCGCGCAACTGGTCTTCGACGCCGGCGCCACCGCGACCACCCTCGCGTACGAGGTGGTGGTGGGCGGCACCTACGCCGACGGCACCCCGAGCGAGCTGCACGTGCTGGTGGACGCCAGCACCGGCGCGGTCCGCGACTCCTGGGAGGGGGTGCAGCGCGAGGGCACCGGCAACACCTACCACTCCGGCTCGGTCTCCGTCGGCAGCAACCTCTCCGGCGGCACCTACCAGCTCGCCGACCCCACCCGGGGCAACCACCGCACCTACGACCTCAACGGCGGCACCAGCGGCACCGGCACCCTGGTCACCAGCACCACCAACGTCTTCGGCAACGGCACCCTGGCCAACCGGCAGACCGCCGCCGCGGACGCCGCCTACGGCGCGCAGAAGACCTGGGACTACTACAAGAGCGCGCACGGCCGCAGCGGGATCCGCAACGACGGCGTCGGCGCGTACAGCCGGGTGCACTACAGCAGCAACTACGCCAACGCGTTCTGGTCGGACTCCTGCTTCTGCATGACCTACGGCGACGGCGGCTCCGGCTGGTACCCGCTGACCTCGCTCGACGTCGCCGGGCACGAGATGACCCACGGCGTCACCAGCAACACCGCCGGGCTGCGCTACAGCGGCGAGTCGGGCGGCCTCAACGAGGCCACCAGCGACATCTTCGGCACCCTGGTCGAGTTCTACGCGGCCAACGCCAAGGACCCGGGCGACTACCTGATCGGGGAGAAGCTGCGCTCCACCGGCGTGCCGCTGCGCTACATGGACAAGCCGGCCAAGGACGGCAAGTCGGCGGACTGCTGGAGCAGCTCCGTCGGTGGGCTGGACGTGCACTACTCCTCGGGCGTGGCGAACCACTTCTTCTACCTGCTCGCCGTCGGCAGCGGCTCCTCGTCGTACGGCAACAGCCCGACCTGCAACGGCAGCACCGTCACCGGGATCGGCAACACCAAGGCCGGGGCGATCTGGTACCGGGCGCTGACCCGCTACATGACCTCGACCACCAACTACAAGGGGGCCCGCACCGCGACCCTGTCGGCCGCCACGGACCTGTACGGCAGCACCAGCACCGAGTACCGGACGGTCGCCGCCGCCTGGTCGGCCGTGAGCGTCAACTGACCCCGGACCGGAGCCGGCGGACCGATTCCTCCGCCGGCTCCGGTCCACCCACCGCGTCCCGGGCGCGGGCAGGCCGGCCGGCGTGCCCGCGCCCGTCGCCGTGGCGGGGACGGCGGTCCGGGTACCCGGGTCGCCCGGATCGTGGCGGGCCCCAGCCGGCGGGCGCGGACCCGTCGGGGCCTCAGCCGCCGGGCGCTGCCCCGGCGGGCGGCGGCCCGGCGTCGTCGCGGGCGTAACGGAGCATCAGCACGCCGTCGGCGGCGGCCAGCGCGTGCCGCAGCGGTAGCCGCCGGGGTGGGCCGGCCACGCCGGCGGCGATCCGGCCGGGGCCGGCCCCGGCGAGCAGCGGGGCGACGGTCAGGCAGAGCTCGTCGACCAGGTCGGCCGCGGTGAGCGCGCCGAACAGGTGCGGACCGCCCTCGCAGAGCACCTGGCCGAGCCCGCGCCGGCGCAGTTCGGCCAGGCCGGCGGCGAGGTCGACGGTGTCCCGGCCGACGCGGACCAGGTCGACCCGGTCGGCGAGGCCCGCCGGTGCGGTGGCCGCCCCGGTGGTCAGTACCACCGGCCGCACCGGGGCGTCGGCGAAGGCCGGCTGTTCCGGGTCGAGGTCCAGCGACCGGGAGACGACCACTAGGGTCGGGTACTCGGCCAGGCCCCGCTCGCGTCGCCAGGCCCGGCGCGGTGCGCTGAGCCGTACCGCCCGGTAGCCCTCGTGCCGGAACGTGCCGGCGGCCACCAGCAGCCCGTCGCAGAGCATCCGGAGCAGGCCGAAGACCCGCTTGTCCGGCTCGCCGGAGAGCCCGGCGGAGTAGCCGTCCACGGTGACCGCGCCGTCGACGCTGGCCACGAAGTTGACCCGGAGCCGGGGTTCGTCCGCCCGGCCGTAGAGCGCGGTCAGCTCCGCGTCGTCCAGCGCGCCGGTGGCCGGTGCCGGCCAGATCCGGAAAATCGGCATTCGAACGCTCATTCGCCGGCCGGACCCGTGCCCGGCGGGGTGGGTGCGGGGGTACGGTGCTGGCAGTCGCACCACTTCCGGCCGGGGCAGTCGTCGTGCCGCCGCTGTCGGCACGCTCGGCAGATCATGCCGGCAGCCTATGCGGCGGGAGGAGGGGGCAGCATGCCACGCCAGATCTTCGAGCTGAAGGTGTCCCTGACCGGGGTCCGCCCGTCGGTCTGGCGGCGGGTGCTGGTCCCCGGTGGCTTCACCCTCGACCGGCTGCACCGGGTGGTGCAGCACGCGATGGGCTGGCGGGACTGCCACCTGCACTCGTTCGAGATCGACGGGGTGCAGTACGGCGAGCCGGACCCGGGCGGGGAGCTGTCGCTGCGCGACGAGTTGGACACCCGGCTGGACGCGGTGGCCGGCAAGGGCGACCGGTTCGGCTACCTCTACGACTTCGGCGACTGGTGGGAGCACGACCTGATGGTGGAGGACGTCCTCGCCGCCGATCCGGACGAGCGCTACCCGTGCTGTCCGGACGGGGCGCGGGCCTGCCCGCCGGAGGGTGTCGGCGGCCCCACCGGGCAGTCGCTCCTGCTGGCCGCGCTGGCCGACCCGGGCCATCCCGAGCACGCCACGATGCGGGACTGGGCCGGGCCGGGGTACGACCCGACGGCCTTCGACCCGGGCCGGGCGACCACCCTGCTGCGCCGCTTCTGCTGATCCGCCAGCGCCCGTCGTCGATCTTCCGGCGGTCCTGGGCCGGTCGCCGGTAACGATCTGGGAACGCTCCCAACGGTCTATTGACACCCCTGACACCTCCCGGCAATCTCATGGGAGCGTTCCCAAGGGGTGGCGTGGATCACCCGCGACCACCTCGACCCGAGCCGGCGGCCGACGCCGGACGGCCCGGGACGCGCACGGCACCTCCCCCACCACACCCACCCAGCCTCACCATCGAAAGAGGGGTCAGGATGAGCGTCACCACGCGGCGTACCCGCCTCGCCGCCGCCGCCCTGGCCGCGGTCACCGCCATCGGCGGTCTCGCGGCCTGCGGCAAGGACGACGAAGCGACGGAGTCCGGCGGCAAGCCCAGCAAGCTGGTCGTCGACACCTTCGGCGAGTTCGGCTACGACGAGATCATCAAGCAGTACGAGAAGGACACCGGCATCAAGGTCGAACTGCGCAAGACCGCGCAGCTCAACGAGTACCGGCCGAAGATCGTCCGGGCGCTGGCCACCGGCAAGGGCGCGGCCGACGTGATCGGCCTGGAAGAGGGCATCCTCAACGAGTTCAAGACGAACCCGGCGAACTGGGCCGACCTGGCGCCGCTGGTGGCCGACCACAGCAAGGAGTACCTGCCCTGGAAGTGGGAGCTGGGCAAGGCGCCGGACGGCCGGCTGATCGGCCTGCCCACCGACGTCGGCAGCCTCGCCGTCTGCTACCGCAAGGACCTGTTCCAGGCGGCCAAGCTGCCGACCGAGCGGGACCAGGTGGCGGCGCTCTGGCCGGACTGGAACGCCTTCATCGAGACCGGCAAGAAGTACCGTGCCGCGACCGGCAAGGGCCTGATCGACTCGGTCACCACGGCGGCCAGCGCGGTCATGTTCCAGCAGGGCGGTGACCTGTTCTACGACAAGGAGGACAACGTCGTCGCCGACAAGAGCGCCGCGGTGAAGACCGCGTGGGACACCGCGGTCGCGATGTCCGACGCGAAGATCTCCTCGCAGAGCGCCACCTGGTCACCCGAGTGGTCGGCCGGCTTCAAGCAGGGCACCTTCGCGGCCACCTTCTGCCCGTCCTGGATGCTCGGCATCGTCTCCGACAACTCCGGCCCGGAGAACAAGGGCAAGTGGGACGTCGCGCCGGTCCCCGGTGGCGCGGGCAACTGGGGCGGCTCCTGGCTCGCCGTGCCGACCCAGAGCAAGTTCCCCAAGGAGGCGGCGAAGCTCGCCGAGTACCTGACCAGCGCGAAGAGCCAGGTCGAGGCCTTCAAGCTCAAGGGCCCGCTGCCGACCAACCTGGAGGCGCTGAAGAACCCCGAGTTCACCAGCTACACCAACGAGTACTTCAGCGGTGCGCCGACCGGCAAGATCTTCGGCGGAAGCGTCGAGAAGATCCAGCCGCTGCACCTCGGCCCGAAGCACCAGGCGGTCAAGGAGAACGCGTTCGAGCCGGCGCTGCGGTCGTACGAGAACGGGCAGTCGCCCAAGGACAAGGCCTGGGAGCAGTTCGTCAAGGATGCCGCCACGCAGGGCGCCTTCTGATCACTGCACCACCACCGGCGGTGGCGTCCGGGAGTCTCCCGGACGCCACCAATGGCGTCCAGTTCCGCGTACTGCCCGCCTCACCGGCCCCGCCGGAGCCGGGAAAGGATCCCGCATGAGCCTGTCGGCCACGACGGCCCCGCCGTCGCCCAGCGCACCACCCCCCGCGCCCACCCGGCACCGCAGCCGGGCCATCACGCTGAACCGCCTCGACCTCAAGGTCTCGCCGTACCTCTACATCGCCCCGTTCTTCGTGGTCTTCGGCATCTTCGGGTTCTACCCGATGCTCCGCACCGCCTGGATGTCACTGCACGACTGGAACCTCATCGGTGACCACAGCTTCATCGGGTTCGACAACTACACCCGGCTCTTCACCGACGAGTACTTCTGGAACGCCACGGTCAACACGTTCGGCATCTTCCTGCTGTCGACCGTCCCGCAGCTACTCCTGGCGCTCTTCCTGGCCACCCTGCTCAACCGCACCATGCTGCGGGCCCGGACGCTGTTCCGGATGGCCATCTTCATGCCCAACGTGGTCTCGGTGGCCGCCGTCGCGATCGTCTTCGGGATGCTCTTCCAGCGCGACTTCGGCCTGATCAACTGGCTGCTCAGCCTGGTCGGCGTCGACGCGGTCGACTGGGACGCCCAGAAGTGGAGTTCCTGGACCGCCATCGCCTCCATGGTCAACTGGCGGTGGACCGGCTACAACACGCTGATCCTGCTGGCCGGCATGCAGGCCATCCCGAAGGACCTCTACGAGGCCGCCGCCATCGACGGCGCGAACCAGTGGAAGCAGTTCTGGCGGATCACCCTGCCGATGCTGACCCCGACCTTCGTCTTCGTGGTCACCCTCTCCACCATCGGCGGACTCCAGCTCTTCACCGAGCCGCTGGTCTTCGGCAACGGCAACATCATCGGTGGCGACCAGCGTGAGTTCCAGACCCTGGCGATGTACATGTACGAACTCGGCATCGAGAACCTCAACACCGCCGGCTACGGCGCCGCGGTGGCCTGGGCGATGTTCGTGATGATCGCCCTGGTCTCGCTGGTGAACTTCCTGCTCGTCCGCCGTTCGGTGAAGTGAGGGACGTACCGTGAACCAGGCATCCCAGCGCCTCTGGCGCACCAGCCCGCTGATGTACTGCGCGCTCGTCCTCGCGGTGCTCTTCTCGATCTACCCCTTCTACTACATGGTGGTCATCGCCACCCGCAGCCTCGACCAGATCAACGACGTGCCGCCGCCGTTCACCCCGGCCGGGGAGTTCGGCGCGAACTTCGGCCGGGTGCTCGACAACGACGCGGCGAACTTCCTCACCGGCCTGCTCAACTCGGTGATCGTCTCCAGCGTGGTCACCGTCTCGGTGGTGATCACCGGATCGCTGGCCGGGTTCGCCTTCGCCAAGCTGCGGTTCCGGGGCCGCAACGCGCTGCTGCTGACGATCATCGTGACCATGATGATCCCGACCCAGCTCGGCCTGATCCCGCTCTGGGGCATGATCCAGGACTTCGGCTGGTACGACACCCTCTACGCGGTGACCGTGCCCTTCCTGGTCAGCGCCTTCGGGGTGTTCATGATGCGGCAGTACGCCATCCAGGCCATCTCCGACGAGCTGATCGAGGCCGGCCGGGTCGACGGCGCCAGCACCTTCCGGATCTTCTGGAACATCGTGCTGCCCGCGCTGCGCCCCGCCGCCGCCGTGCTCGGCCTGCTCACCTTCATGGAGACCTGGAACTCCTACCTGTGGCCGTACGCCGTGCTCACCCCCGAAAACCCGACGCTGCAGGTGTCGCTGGCGTTCCTGTCGTACGCCTACTACACCGACTACTCGCAGGTGTTCGCCGCGACCGCCATCGGTACCGTGCCGCTGGTGATCGTGTTCATCCTGTTCGGCCGCCAGATCATCGGCGGGATCATGGAAGGTGCCGTCAAGTCGTGAGCAACCCGACCCACCCGCCCGCAGTCGGCGTACTCGACCAGGGGCCGGAACTGACCTTCCCGCCCGGTTTCCTGTGGGGCGCGGCGACCGCCGCCTACCAGATCGAGGGGGCGGCCACCGAGGGCGGCCGGACCCCGTCGATCTGGGACACGTTCAGCCACACCGAGGGGCGGGTGGTCGCCGGGCACACCGGGGACGTCGCCTGCGACCACTACCACCGGATGCCCGACGACGTACGGCTGATGGCCGAGCTGGGCCTGAAGTCGTACCGCTTCTCGGTCTCCTGGCCCCGGGTGCAGCCCGGCGGCTCCGGCGCGGCCAACCAGCAGGGCCTGGACTTCTACCGGCGGCTGGTCGACGAACTGCTGGCCAACGGCATCGAGCCGTGGCTCACCCTCTACCACTGGGACCTGCCCCAACCGCTGGAGGACGCCGGCGGCTGGCCGGTCCGGGACACCGCCGGTCGGTTCGCCGACTACGCGTCCCTGGTGGCGGACGCCGTCGGCGACCGGGTGAAGTACTGGACCACCCTCAACGAGCCGTGGTGCTCGGCGTTCCTCGGCTACGGCTCCGGGGCGCACGCCCCCGGCCGCTCCGACGGGGCCGACGCGGTCCGCGCCGGACACCACCTCATGCTCGGCCACGGGCTCGCCGTGCAGGCGCTGCGGGCGTCGCTGCCGCAGGCCCAGCTCGGGGTCACGGTCAACCTCTACCCGGTCACCCCGGCCACCGACGCGCCCGCCGACGTCGACGCCGCCCGCCGGATCGACGGACTGGCCAACCGGTTCTTCCTCGACCCGCTGCTGCGCGGGTCCTACCCGGCCGACCTCGTCGCCGACCTGGGCGAGGTGACCGACTTCGGGCACGTCCGCGACGGTGACCTGGAGATCATCTCCACCCCGCTGGACCTGGTCGGGGTCAACTACTACAGCCGGCACGTGGTGGCCGCGCCGGTGCCCGGCGCGGAGCCGGAGAAGTACTGGCGGGCGCCGTCCTGCTGGCCGGGCAGCGAGGACGTGCGGTTCGTCACCCGGGGCGTCCCGGTCACCGACATGGACTGGGAGATCGACGCCCCGGGTCTGGTGGAGACGCTGCGCCGGGTCCACGAGGAGTACACCGACCTGCCGCTGTACGTCACCGAGAACGGCTCGGCCTTCGTCGACACCGTGCGGGACGGGCAGGTCGACGACGTCGACCGGCTGGCGTACTTCGACGCCCACCTGCGGGCCTCGCACGAGGCGATCAGCGCCGGAGTGCCCCTGCGGGGCTACTTCGCCTGGTCGCTGATGGATAATTTCGAGTGGGCCTGGGGTTACACCAAGCGCTTCGGGATGGTCTGGGTCGACTACGACACCCAGGCCCGTATCCCCAAGTCCAGCGCCAGGTGGTACGCCGAGGTGATCCGACGCAACGGTCTGGCCGCACAATAGGCGAAGGCCAGCCAGTTCTCCGGACGGCCCCGCCGCCGCGCCCGCCCCCGGGGGCGGGCGGCGGGGACCGTCCGACGTCGGAGGAGCAGACGATGACAACGCAACGCACCCGGTCACTCGGGCGCCCGACCCTCGACGCGGTCGCCGCCCGCGCGGGTGTCGGGCGGGGCACGGTCTCCCGGGTGGTCAACGGTTCGCCCCAGGTCAGTCCGGAGGCGCGGGCCGCCGTCCAGCAGGCCATCGCCGAGCTGGGGTACGTCCCGAACCGGGCGGCCCGGGCACTGGTCACCCAGCGGACCGACTCGGTGGCGCTGGTGGTCTCCGAGTCGGGGGAGCGGGTCTTCACCGAGCCGTTCTTCGCCGGCATCGTCCGGGGGGTCAGCTCCGGGCTGCTGGAGACGCCGCTGCAACTCTGGCTGGCCATGGTGCAGTCCCCGATCGAACGGGAACGGGTCGAGCACCACCTCACCAACCAGCACGTCGACGGGGTGCTGCTGCTGTCGCTGCACGACTCCGACCCGCTGCCCACCCTGCTGGAGGAGCGCGACCTGCCGACCGTGCTCGGCGGCCGGCCGGCCCGGATGCTGCGGCCCGGGGCCCGGCCGTCCTGGTTCGTCGACGTCGACAACGTGGGCGGCGCCCGCAAGGCGGTGCAGCACCTGGCCCGACGCGGCCGGCGGCGGATCGCCACCATCGCCGGCCCGCAGGACATGGGCGCCGGTCTGGCCCGCCTGGTCGGCTACCGGGAGGCCGTCGAGGCCACCGTCGGCGGGCTCGACCCCCGCATGATCGCGTACGGGGACTTCAGCGAGGGCAGCGGCGCGGCCGGCATGAGGCGGCTGCTGGAGGCGTGCCCCGACCTGGACGCCGTCTTCGTCGCCTCCGACCTGATGGCCTTCGGCGCGCTGCGGACGCTGCGCGAGGCGGGCCGCCGGGTGCCCGAGGACGTCGCGATGATCGGTTTCGACGACGCCCCGATCGCCCAGCAGGCCGACCCGCCGCTGACCACGATCTTCCAGCCGGTGGAGGAGATGGGCCGGCAGATGGCCCGGCTGCTGGTGGCCCGGATCCGTGGCGACGAGATCCCCACCCCGCACATCCTGCTGGAGACCGAACTCATCGAGCGTGCCTCCGCCTGAAGCGCTTCGACAGCGGCGGGCCTGCCGGTCAGGACCAGCGGCGGAGTTCGCGCTTGGCCAGCGACGAGCGGTGGACCTCGTCCGGGCCGTCGGCCAGCCGCAGGGTGCGGGCCTGGGCCCAGAGGGCGGCGAGCGGGGTGTCCTGGCTGACGCCCGCGCCGCCGTACCCCTGGATCGCCTTGTCGATCACCCACTCGGCCATCGCCGGAGTGGCGATCTTGATGGCCTGGATCTCGGTGTGCGCGCCCCTGTTGCCGACGGTGTCCATCAGCCAGGCGGTCTTGAGCACCAGCAACCGGGCCTGCTCGATCCGGACCCGGGACTCGGCGATCCACTCCCGCACCACGCCCTGCTCGGCCAGCGGCCGGCCGAACGCGATCCGCTGGTTGGCCCGCCGGCAGAGCAGCTCCAGGGCGCGTTCGGCCATCCCGACCAGCCGCATGCAGTGGTGGATCCGCCCCGGGCCGAGCCGGGCCTGGGCGATGCCGAAGCCGGCGCCCGGCGCGCCGATCAGGTTCTCGGCCGGCACCCGGACGTCGGTGAAGTCGATCTCGGCGTGCCCGCCGTGCGGTGCGTCGCGGTAGCCGAAGACGGTCATGCCCCGACCGACGGTGACCCCGGGGGTGTCCCGGGGGACCAGCACCATGCTCTGCTGGCGGTGCCGGTCGGCGTCCGGGTCGGTCTTGCCCATCACGACGAGGATCTCGCAGCGCGGGTCCATCGCCCCGGACGACCACCACTTGCGCCCGTTGATCACGTACTCGTCGCCGTCCCGGACGATCCGGGTGGCGATGTTGGTGGCGTCGGAGGAGGCCACCTCCGGCTCGGTCATGCAGAACGCCGAGCGGATCTCGCCGGCCAGCAGCGGGGTGAGCCACCGCTGCCGCTGGGCCTCGGAGCCGAACTCGGCCAGCAGCTCCATGTTGCCGGTGTCCGGGGCGGCGCAGTTGACCGCCTCGGGGGCCAGGTGCGGGCTGCGCCCGGTCAGCTCGGCGAGCGGCGCGTACTGGAGGTTGGTCAGCCCGGCGCCGTAGCGCGGATCGGGCAGGAAGAGGTTCCACAGGTCGCGCCGGCGCGCCTCGGCCTTCAGGTCGGCCAGCACCGGGGAACGGGACCACGGGTCGCCCGCCGCGGCGACCTGCTCGGCGTGCACCGGCTCGGTCGGCAGGACGCACTCGTCCAGGAACGCGCCCAGCCGCTCGCGCAGCTCGACCGTACGGGCGTCGTACGCGAAGTCCATCACGTCTCCCCGACCGCGTGCAGACCGTGCTCGACCAGCGGCGTCACCATCTCGCCGATCCGGTCGAAGCCCCCACCGAGCGTCTGCCCGAGGGTGTGCCGGTAGTGGATCCCCTCGCAGATCACCGCGAGCTTGAAGCAGCCCAGCGCCAGGTGCCAGTGCAGGGGCCCGACGTCGACGTCGCTGCGCCCGGCGTACCGGTCGATCAGCTCGGCGCCGGTGGGGAAGCCGGCGCGCGGGCCGACCCCGTCGGCCACCGGGTTGCCCTCGGCCAGCTCGCTGTCACCGAGCACGTCCCAGTACGTCAGCAGCAGCCCCAGATCGGCCAGCGGGTCGCCCAGGGTGGCCATCTCCCAGTCGAGCACCGCCCGCACCGAGACCGGGTCGACGGTGGCGAGGAGGTTGTCCAGCCGGTAGTCGCCGTGCACGATCCGCCCGGCGTTCGCCCCCTCGGGCACCGAGGCGGCCAGCGCGTCCCGCAGCTCGTCCATCCCGGGCAGCTCCCGGCTGCGGGACCGGTCGAGCTGGCCGGCCCAGCGGCGCACCTGCCGGCCGAGGTAGCCCCCGGGGCGGCCGAAGTCGGCCAGCCCGACCTGCGCCGGATCGACGGCGTGCAGCGCGGCGAGGGTGTCCATCATCGCCCAGGCCAGGTCGCGGCGCTGCCCGGCGGTGAGCGGGTCGGTCTGCTGGCGGCGGCGGAACACCTCGCCGGGCACCCGTTCCATCAGGTAGAACGGCGCGCCGATCACCGCCGGGTCGGCGCAGAGCAGCACCACGTGGGGGACCGGCACGGCGGTCGGGGCGAGCGCGGAGATCACCCGGTGTTCGCGGGCCATGTCGTGCGCGGTGGCCAGCACGTGCCCCAGCGGCGGGCGGCGCAGCACCAGCTCCCGCTCGCCGCAGCGCAGCAGGTAGGTCAGGTTGGACTTGCCGCCGGCGATCAGGGTGGCCCGCAGCGGGCCGTCGGCCAGCTCCGGCCGGTGCCCGGCCAGCCAGCCGCCGAGCCGGTCGAGATCCAGCCCCGCCGGGGACCGCTCCGCCGCGCCGGTCGGGCCGTCGCCGCCCGGGTGCGCGTCGACGGCCGGTTCGGTCATCCGAATAGTTGATGGCAGCTCAGCCTTGTTGTCAAGGTCGGGGATTTTCCGCCCGGGACATGCCGCTGCAACAGGGGCGAAATGGTCAGCCGGCAGGCTGGGACCAGCCTGTCGGCCGTGACGGCCGGCCCGCCGAGCGGAGGGACAGACATGTTGCTGAGAGTTCGGGTGACCCTGCCGGACCGCCCCGGCACGCTCGGCCAGGTGGCCCGCACACTCGGCGTCTCCGGTGCGGACATCGTCCAGGTGGTGGTGCTGGAACGGCTCGGCGGCCGGGCGGTGGACGACTTCACCGTGGTCTGGCCGGGGGCCACCCGGGTCGAGGGGCTGCTGGCCGGTCTCGCCGCCATCCCCGGGGTACGCGTCGACGGGGTGTGGCGGGCGATCGGCGCGCCGACCACCACCGGTCAGGACGCCGAACTGCTCGCCCAGGTCGCGGCGAACCCCGCCGACGGGGTGGCCACCCTGGTCGACGCGGTGCCCGGCCTGCTCGCCGCGGACTGGGCGGTGGCCGCCGTCGTCCCGGTGGACTGGGCGTCGCGGGCCGGTGGCGGGACGGCGACCGTGGGCCGGGCGAGCTGGCGGGCCCCCGAGCCGCCCCGGCTGCCCGAGGTGACCCCGCTGCGGGCCCGCACGCTGACCGTCGCCGACGGCACGCACTACGCGATCGCGCCGTTCGGCCGGGCCGGGCTGGTGCTGGTGGTCGCCCGGGATTACACCGAGCCGCTGACCGCCGCCGGGTTCCACGCCACCGAGGTGGACCGGCTCGCCCAGCTCGTCCGGGCCAGCGCGGTGATCCTCGGTGACCGGCTCGACCTGGTCGGCCCGCCGCCGGTGACCACCGTCACCTGAGCTGGGTGAACGGTTCCCGGTGCGACACCGCCGGGCAACGCCACGGCAACAGGCGCCGGGCAGGGTTCGGGGTGGGGAAGGGAGCGGACATGGCGCTGTGGCGGATCCGAGCGACCGTGGACGACCGGCCGGGTTATCTGTCGGTCCTCACGGCGAGTCTCGCGTTGCGGGGGGTCAACATCCTCACCGTGCAGGTGCACACCACCGAGGCCGGCGCGGTCGACGACTTCCTCGTCGACGCGCCGGACACGATCGACGAGGCGGACCTGGTCGCGGCCGTCGAACGGGGGCGGGGGCGGGACTGCTGGGTGGCGCGCAGCGAGGCGCGCGGCCTGGTCGACCAGCCGACCCGGGTGCTCGGGCTGGCCACCCGGCTGGTGCGCGACCCGGAGGGGGCCGGCGAGGTGCTCCGTACCATGCTCGGTGCGGACGAGGTGGTCTGGCGGCCCACGCCCGCCGTCCCGCACGACGCGGTGGGCGCGACGACCATGCTGCTGAACGACCCGGCCGGCGGCTCGTACGAGCTGGCCCGGCGGGCGCCCAGCTTCACCCCGGCGGAGTACGCCCGGGCGCAGGCGCTGGTCGAGCTGGCCTCGGCGGTGGCCCGCCGGGAGGCGGACCGGGTGACCCTGGCGCTGCCCGACGGGGCGGAGCTGACCGTCCGGCCGGCGACCGCCGACGACCTGGCGGGCGTGGTGGCGCTGCACGAGGGCTGCTCGGCGCGGAGCCGGCACCGGCGCTACCTGAGCGGGGCCGCGCTGCCCTCGCCGTCCCGGCTGCGCCGGCTGCTGGCACCGGCCCGGGGGGTGACCCTGGTGGCGACCACGACCGGCTCCGACGGGGCGGCGGAGTCGGTCGTGGCGATGGCCAACCTGCTGGCCGAGGGGGACGAGGCGGAGCTGGCGCTGCTGGTCCGGGACGACTGGCAGCGCCGGGGGGTGGGTACCGCGCTGCTGCGCCGGCTGGTCGGCCACGCCGAGCGGTCCGGGTACGCGGCGCTGGTGCTGCACACCCAGGCGGAGAACGCGCCGATGATGCGCACGGTGGCCCGGCTGGGCCGGCCGGTGCCGGTCGAGCGCGACGGCTCGCTGCTGACCGTGACCGTCCCACTGGCCGCCCGGCCGGCCGGTGGCCCGGTCACCCACGACACCGGCCGCACCGGCGCGGTCGCCGGTGGACCGGAGCGGGCGCGCCCCGCCGGTGGGGGCCGCTGACCGGCCGACACCACACCCAGACGACCCGGACAGCGCCGGGTGGGGGGCGAGACGCCACCCGGTGCGAGGGCCGACCTCCGATGCGGAGGACGGTGCAAAGGCAGGGCCCCCGGTGCGGGGGCCCTGCCCATTTCCGGGGTCAGGTGGCCGGGTAGCTGCTGTAGTCGGGGAAGTTGCCGTAGAGCCGGCCGTCGCCGCCCTGGGTGACCGCCTGCACCAGCAGGTCGCCGCCGACGAACGCGCCCTTCCAGGACGCGCCCCGGCCGCCGAACGGCTCGTCCCGGTCGCCCCGGGACCGCGGCTTGTTGATGCCCACCTTGAACGCCTGGAGGTCGACCGCGAGCTTGCCGGCCAGTTCCTCGTCGTCGCAGGCCAGCGAGGCGACCAGCGCGCCGTTGGAGGCGTTCATCGCGGCCAGCAGCTCGTCGGTGGTGTCCACCACCACGATCGTGTCGACCGGACCGAACGGCTCGGCGTGCATCAACCGGGACCGGCCGGGCGGGGCGAGCAGCACCGACGGGGCGACGTACGCCGAGGTGTCCTGGCCGTCGAGGAAGGGAGCGCCGGTCAGCTTGCCCCGGTGCAGCGGCACCGCGCCGCCGCGTACCGCCTCGTCGACCTTGCGGCGCAGCTCGTCGGCCTTGGCGGCGCTGATCAGCGGGCCGAAGTCCAGCTCGGGCAGCGGGTCGCCGGCCCGCCAGGTCTCGTCGACGGCGAGCGGGTGACCGAACCGGATCGAGCGCACCACCGGCAGGTACACGTCGAGGAACTCGTCGACCAGGTCGCGCTGCACCACGAACCGGGGGTACGCGGTGCAGCGCTGCTTGCCGTACTCGAAGCCCTTTCTCAGGTGGCCGGCGAGCAGGTCCCACTGGGAGAAGTTCCAGACGCCCCAGGCGTTCAGGCCCTCCTGCTCGATGAAGTGCCGCTTGTCGGTGTCGAGCAGCGCGGCGGCCACCTTCCCGCCGTTGGAGCGACCACCGACGAAGGCCACCGCGCCGATCTCCGGGGCCCGGACGAGCACCTCGGACAGTTCCTCGCCGCCGCCGCTGACCAGCGTGGCGGGGAGCCCGGCGCGGCGCATCAGCGCGTGCGCCACGGTGAGGCAGACCGCGCCGCCCTGCGACGGGGTCTTGGCGATGACCGCGTTGCCGGCGAGGAGCTGGACGAGTTCGGCGTGCACCAGCACGCTCATCGGGTAGTTCCACGAGGCGATGTTGCTGACCGGGCCGGACAGCGGTTCCCGGCCGTCGGCGAGCATCCGGTCGATCTGCTCGACGTACCAGCGGACGCCGTCGAGGGCGCGGTCCACGTCGGCGCAGGCGAGCCGCCACGGCTTGCCGATCTCCCAGACCAGCAGCAGGGCGAGCAGGTCGCGGTGGGCGGTGAGGGCGGCCAGGGCGTCGGTGACCCGGGCCTTGCGGTCGGCGAGGCCGGTGGCCGCCCAGTCGCGGTGCGCGGCGGCGGAGTGGGCGACGGCGGCGCGGGCGGTCTCGGCGTCCAGCCGGGCCAGGTTGACCAGGACGGTGTTGTCGACCGGGGTGCGTACCGGGCTGGGTGCGCCGACCGCCTGCCACCGGCCGGAGACCAGGTTGTGCAGGGTGGTCACGCCGTCCACCTCGGGACCGAACGCCTCGGGTACGGCGGCGACCGCGCGGGCGAGGGTGTCGGACCAGGCGGTGCCGTCGGCGAGTCGTAGCGCCATCGGGGTCTCCTCAGCGTCGAGCGGGGGAGCGGCGGCGTCGATGGCACCACTGGTGTGCCGTACTGTCCCGCGCCGTCGAAGGCGGGGGCAACAGTACGTTCGTATTCCAGGACGTGAAGCTGCGTCGAGGGCCGCCATGGCGGGTGGCGGTGTGAGTGCTGCACGGAGCTGACCTGGGACAACTCCTGGCTTCCATCGACACGCATCGATGGTGTGAGGAATGTCCGAGGCGGACGCGCCGATGTCCGGCCGGTGTCGTCACGCCGGCCGCTCTTCACAAACCGGTGACACGGCGATTACATTGTCGCTCATCCATGGGAGCGCTCCCGCGACTCCTGCGGCACCACCACCATCCGCCGCCGGCGGCCCCACCACCCGTGACGTCCGTCCCGCGTCCGGTGGGTGCCGCCGGCGGCACCCACCGACAGGAGTTCCGCCATGCAGCACCCGAACCGGCCCGGCCGGTCGGGCGGCGGCCGACCCCGGCTCCGCCGCCTGCTCGCCGCCGGCGCCGCGTTGACCACCGGCCTGGCCCTCGCCGTCAGCGCGCTCCCACCCGCCGCCGGAGCCGTGCCGCTCGGCCCGGACCGCGCCACCACGGTGGCCGCCGCGCCCACCTTCAACTACGCCGAGGCACTCCAGAAGTCACTCTTCTTCTACGAGGCGCAGCAGTCCGGCAAAAAGCCGTCCTGGAACCGGGTCTCCTGGCGCGGCGACTCGGCGCTCACCGACGGCACGGACGTCGGCGTCGACCTCACCGGCGGCTGGTACGACGCCGGCGACCACGTCAAGTTCGGCTTCCCGATGGCGTTCAGCGCCACCATGCTGGCCTGGGGCGCGGTCGAGTACCGCGACGGCTACGCCGCCTCCGGGCAGCTCACCCCGCTGCTCAACAACCTGCGCTTCGTCAACGACTACTTCGTCAAGGCGCACCCCGCGCCGAACGTCCTCTACGGGCAGGTCGGCAAGGGCGACGACGACCACAAGTGGTGGGGTCCGGCCGAGGTGATGCCGATGGCGCGGCCCGCGTACAAGATCGACGCGAGCTGCGGCGGCGCGGACCTGGCGGGGGAGACGGCGGCGGCGATGGCCGCGTCGTCGATGGTCTTCCGGCCCACCGACGCCGCCTACGCCGACAAGCTCCTCGGGCACGCGAAGCAGCTCTACACGTTCGCCGACACGGTACGCAAGAGCTACCACGAGTGCATCACCGACGCGACCAGCTTCTACCGGTCGTGGAGCGGCTACCAGGACGAACTGGTCTGGGCCGCGATCTGGCTGCACCGGGCCACCGGCGACGCCGGCTACCTGGCCAAGGCGGAGAGCGAGTACGACAAGCTCGGCACCGAGCCGCAGTCGACCACCCGGTCCTACAAGTGGACCATCGCCTGGGACAACAAGCAGTTCGGGGCGTACGTGCTGCTGGCCAACCTGACCGGCAAGCAGAAGTACGTCGACGACGCCAACCGCTGGCTCGACTGGTGGACCGTCGGGGTCAACGGCGCGAAGGTCAACTACTCGCCCGGCGGGATGGCCGTGCTCGACTCCTGGGGTGCGCTGCGCTACGCCGCGAACACCGCGTTCGCCGCGCTGGTCTACAGCGACCGGACCGCCGACGCCACCCGCCGGACCCGCTACCACGACTTCGCCGTCCGGCAGATCAACTACGCGCTCGGCGACAACCCGCGCAGCTCCAGCTACGTGATCGGGTTCGGGGCCAACGCGCCGAAGAACCCGCACCACCGCACCGCGCACGGCTCCTGGTGGGACAGCCAGACCGTCCCCGTGGAGACCCGGCACGTGCTCTACGGCGCGCTGGTCGGCGGCCCGTCCTCGGCCAACGACGCGTACACCGACAGCCGGTCCGACTACGTGATGAACGAGGTCGCCACCGACTACAACGCCGGCTTCACCTCGGCCCTGGCCCGGCTCTCCGCCGAGTACGGTGGCACCCCGCTGGCCGGCTTCCCCACCGCCGAGCGGCCGGACCTCGACGAGCTGACCGTCGAGACCACCGTGATGCAGGCCGAGCCCCGGGCCACCGGGCTCAAGGCGATCATCTACAACAAGTCGGCGTTCCCGGCCCGCGCGCTGACCAACGGGAAGTTCCGCTACTACTTCCGCCCCGACGGCACCGGCCCGGTGCAGGTCACCCCCGGCTACACCCAGGGCTGCCCGTCGCCGGCCACCGCCAAGCAGTTCTCCGCCGACATCTGGTACGTCGAGGTGGACTGCACCGGCTACACCATCGCCCCGGCCGGGCAGTCGCAGCACCGGATGGAGGTCCAGTTCAAGGTCGGGGTGCCGGAGGGCGGCACCTGGGACCCGACCAACGACCCGTCGTACCAGAGCACCGCCGGGCCGAACCGCAAGGTGCCGCTGTACGCCGGGACCACCCGGGTCTGGGGTGACGAGCCGGGTACGCCGCCCGCCGACACCACCCCGCCCAGCGTGCCGGGCACCCCGGTCGCGTCCGGGCTCACCGCCTCCGGCGTGACGCTGACCTGGCCGGCCGCCACCGACACCGGCGGCAGCGGCCTGGCCGGCTACGACGTCACCCAGGAGACGGTCGGCAGCGACGCGCTGGTGACGCACCGCACCACCACCAACAGCCTGACCCTGACCTCGCTCTCGCCGGCCCGCAACTACCGGTTCTGGGTGTTCGCCCGCGACGGCGCCGGCAACCTCTCCACCGCCTCGCCGACGGTCGCGGTGAGCACGCCGGCCGGGAACGGCCCGGACACCAGCCCGCCGACCGTGCCCGGCACCCCGACCGCCTCGGCGGTCGGCACGAACGGGCTCACCCTCGGCTGGGGCGCGTCCACCGACAACGTCGGGGTCACCGGCTACCGCGTCTACCGGCAGACCTGGCCGGTGGACACCGTCGTCGCCACCGTCGCCGGCACCAGCCACCAGGTCACCGGGCTGACCCCGGCCACCTCGTACACCTTCTACGTGGTCGCGCTGGACGCCGCCGGCAACCTCTCGACCCCGTCGCCCACCGTGACGGTGACCACCACCGGTACGCCCCCGACCAGCCCGCCCCCGACCACCCCGCCGCCGGCCGGCGCCTGCAAGATCGGGTACGCCGCCAACGACTGGGGCACCGGCTTCACCGCGAACATCACCGTCACCAACACCGGTACGACGACGCTCAACAACTGGACCCTGGCCTTCACCTTCCCGAACGCCGGGCAGAAGGTCGCCCAGGGCTGGTCGGCGACGTACAGCCAGACCGGCGCGGCGGTGACCGCGACGAACCTCTCCTACAACGGGACGCTCGCCCCCGGCGCGTCCACCGGCATCGGCTTCAACGGCACCCACACCGGGAGCAACCCGAAGCCGACCGCGTTCACCCTCAACGGGGTCACCTGCGCCATCGCCTGACCCGTGACCGGTGCCGTGGCCGGTCGCCGTCCCGTCCGGACGGCGACCGGCCACGGTCGTCCACCGGGCCTACCGGGCCCACTGCCCACCGGCCGGGATCGCCGTGCGGGCGGGCAGGTCCGACTCCGTCACCGGCCGCAGCGCCCCTGCGGCAACCCGGTCAGCCCCGCAGTTCGCCGTGCTCCACGCAGCGCGCCACCCAGCCGGCGGGTACGACCTGCACCTTCATCCGCCGCCGGCAGTGGCCGCAGAACCGGGGCGGTTCCCACTCGCGGGCCGCCCGGCAGGCCGGGTGGTCACCCGGGTCGGCCGGCTCGCCGCAGCGGTCGCACCAGGCCGGGCCGGTCGCCGCCGGGCGGGGACCGGCCGTCGCGGTGCGGCCCGCCGCCCCCGGGTCGGGTGTCGTCACCGGATCGCTCCCGTCGTCACAGGATGGTTCTCGTGGTCACCGGATGGCTTCCGTGGTCACCGGTGGCTCTGGCGGTCACCGGGTGGCTTCCGTGGTCACCGGGTGGCTCTGGCGGTCACAGGGTGGCGGAGAGCGCCTTGACCGGCATCTTCAGGTCGTCGAGCAGCTTCAGGTCGTCGGTCGCCGGCCGACCCAGCGTGGTCAGGTAGTTGCCGACGATGACCGCGTTGATGCCGCCGAGCAGACCGTCCCGGGTACCCAGGTCACCGAGGGTGATCTCCCGGCCGCCCGCGTACCGCAGGATGGTGCGCGGCATGGCCAGCCGGAACGCGGCGATGGCCCGCAGCGCGTCCTTGCCCTCGACCACCGGACGGTCACCGAGCGGGGTGCCCGGACGCGGGTTGAGGAAGTTCAGCGGGACCTCGTGCGGGTCGAGTTGGGCGAGCTGCGCGGCGAACTCGGCCCGCTGCTCGACCGTCTCGCCGAGGCCGAGGATGCCGCCGCAGCAGACCTCCATGCCCGATTCGCGGACCATCCGCAACGTCTCCCAGCGCTCCTCCCAGGAGTGCGTGGTGACCACGTTCGGGAAGTAGGAGCGGCAGGTCTCCAGGTTGTGGTTGTAGCGGTGCACGCCCATCTCGACCAGGTCGTCGACCTGCTCCTGGCTGAGCATGCCCAGCGACGCGGCGACCTGGATGTCGACCTCCGCCTTGATGGCGGCGACCCCCTCGCGCATCTGCGTCATCAGCCGGGCGTCCGGGCCGCGTACGGCGGCCACGATGCAGAACTCGGTCGCCCCGGTGGCCGCCGTCTGCTTGGCCGCCTCGACCAGCGACGGGATGTCCAGCCAGACCGACCGGACCGGCGAGGTGAACAGGCCGGACTGCGAGCAGAAGTGGCAGTCCTCGGGGCAGCCGCCGGTCTTCAGCGAGACGATGCCCTCGACCTCCACCTCCGGGCCGCACCAGCGCATCCGTACCTCGTGGGCGAGCTGGAGGGCGGCGGGAAGGTGCTCGTCGGGCAGGTGCAGCACGGCGAGGACGCCGGCCTCGTCGAGGCCGACGCCGTTCTCCAGCACCTGGGTCCGGGCCTGGTCGAGGATCTCTGGCATGGCTCGTACCCTACAAGGCCGTATTCCGCCGGGACACGGCCGCTGCGGCGCCGCCCGCCGGGTCGGTCGGGGCCACATGGTCGGCCAGCAGCAGCCGTACCGGCGCGGGCCGACCCGGGTCGGCGGCGGCGGCCAGCAGGGCGACGTCGAGACAGCGGCGTGACAGGTTGGTGACCCGGCGTGATCGGATTGGCATCACTCGATCCTGCGAGTTGACGCGGGGTTGAGGTCAAGGTGAACCGAGTGGATCCGCCGGGCACCGACCGGCGGGTGGTAACTTCGCCCGCGGAAGACGGGGTCGACGGCAGGGAGGTAGACCGGTGGCGGACTGGCTGGCGGCCCTGGACCGCCGCGCCGAGCTGCGGGCCAAGGCCGGGCTCACCCGTACCCTGCGCCCGCGCGCCGCCGCTGACCCGATGGTCGACCTGGCCGGCAACGACTACCTCGGGCTGGCCACCCACCCCGAGGTCACCGCCGCCGCCGGGCGGGCCCTCGCCGGGTACGGCCTGGGCGCCACCGGCTCCCGGCTGGTCCGTGGTTCCACCGACGCCCACCACGCCCTGGAGGACGACCTCGCCGGGTGGCTCGGCGTCGAGCGGGCGCTGGTGTTCTCCTCCGGCTATTTGGCCAACCTCGCCGCCGTCCGGGGCCTCGTCCAGCCGCGTACGCTGCTCGTCTCCGACGCCCACAACCACGCCTCGCTGATCGACGGCTGCCGGATCTCCGGCGCCGAGACCGTGGTCACCGCGCACGCCGACGTCGACGCGGTGGCCGCCGCGCTCGCCGCCGCGCCCGGCCGCCCGGCCGTGGTGGTCACCGAGTCGGTCTTCTCCGTCGACGGCGACCTCGCCCCGCTGGCCCGGCTGCACGCCGTCGCCCGCCGGCACGGCGCGCTGCTGCTGGTCGACGACGCGCACGCGCTCGGCGTCACCGGCCCGGCCGGGTCCGGCGGGGTCGCCGCCGCCGGGCTGGCCGGCGAGCCGGACGTGGTGGTCACCGCGACCCTCTCCAAGGCGCTCGGCGGGGCCGGCGGGGTGGTCGCCGGCCCGGCCGAGTTCGTCCGGCACCTGGTGGAGACCGGCCGCACGTTCATCTTCGACACCGCGCCGCCGCCGGCCGTCGCCGCCGGGGTGCGGGCCGCCGTGGCGCTGGCCCGGTCCGCCGACGACCTGCGCGCCGAGCTGGCCGACCGGGCCGGGTACGCGGTGCGCCGCCTCGGCGCGGCCGGGTTGACCGTCTCCACCCCCGACGGCGCGGTGGTGTCGGTGACCGCCCCCGGCCCGGAGGCCGCCACCGCCTGGGCGGCCGACTGCCGCGACCGGGGGGTCGCGGTCGGCTGCTTCCGGCCGCCGTCCACCCCGGACAGCCGCTCCCGGCTGCGACTGACTCTCTCGGCCGGGGTGACCCGGGCGGACTTCGAGCGGGCCCTGGAGGTCATCGTGGAGTGTGCGCCGTGAGCGCGAGGAGTGAGCCGTTCCTGCGAGCCCCGCAGTCGCGAACCGGGGTGTCCTGATGAGTGGGTGGACCGGGGCGGTGCTGGTGACCGGCACCGACACCGAGGTGGGCAAGACGGTGGTGACGGCGGCGATCACCGCCGCCGCGCAGGCCGCCGGCCTGCGGGTCGCGGTGGTCAAACCGGGCCAGACGGGTACGGCCACCGGCGAGCCCGGCGACGTCGACTCGGTGACCCGGCTGGCCGCCCCGCTGACCGGCCGCACCCTGGCCAGCTACCCCGATCCGCTCGCCCCGCTGGCCGCCGCCCGGGTCGCCGAGTTGGAGCCGTTGGAGCTGTACACCGCCGTCGACGCCATCCGCGACGAGGTCGACAAGCACGACCTGGTGCTCGTCGAGGGGGCCGGCGGGCTGCTGGTACCGATGGGGCTGCGTCCGTCCGGCGAGCCGTGGACCGTCGCGGACCTGGCCGTCTCGCTCGGCGCTCCGGCGGTGGTGGTGGCCCGCGCCGGGCTGGGCACCCTCAACCACACCGCGCTCACCCTGGAGGCGCTGGAGCGGCGGGCCATCCCCGCCGGCGTGGTGATCGGCGCCTGGCCGGCCGAGCCGGAGCTGGTGCACTGGGCCAACCTGACCGAGCTGGTGCCGCACCTACGCGGCGCGCTGCCCACCGGCGCCGGGGCGATGGACCCGGGGGTGTTCCGCCGCTCCGCCCCGGGCTGGCTCACCCCCGACCTGTACGGGGTGCTCGACGACTGGCGTACCTGGGCCGAGGACGCCGGCTGAGCACCCGACCTGCGCTCACTCGGTGGCGCGGACCGGGCGCGTGCGGTCGTCCTCCGCCGGACGCGGTGCGACGACCTGCACGCTGACCCCCGTGTTGCGGTTGTGCGTCTCGATCCAGGCGTCCAGCGCCGTCCGGCAGGCGTGGTCGACATGGCGCAGGTCGCGCAGGTCCAGCCGGACGGTCCGGTCGGGCGGCAGCGCGTTCAATGTGGTGAGGATGGTGGGCAGCCGGAGGAAGGTGGCGTTGCCGGCGATGGTGACGTCGATCGGCCCGGCGTCGCCGGCTCCGACGGTGACCCGTACGTGGGACGTCTCCCACGCGGCCTTCACCACGGCCAGGCCGAGGCCGACCAGCACACCGGTGAACATGTCCGTGGTGAGGATCGCGGCGGCGGTCACCACCAGCACCACCGCCTCGCCCCGGTGCTCCCGCCACAGTGCGGGCAGGGCCCGCAGCGGCAGCAGCTTGCTTCCGGCGTGTACCAGCACGGCGGCGAGCGCGGGCATCGGGATCAGCCCGATCAGGCCGGGCACGGCGGCGGCGAACAGCAGCAGCCACGCCCCGTGCAGCACCCGGGACGCCTTCGTCCGCGCGCCGGCCTGCACGTTGGCGGCGCTGCGGACGATGACGGCGGTCATCGGCAGCGCGCCGAGCAGGCCGCAGACCGTGTTGCCGGTGCCCTGCGCGACGAGTTCCTTGTCGAAGTCCGTCCGGGGGCCCTGGTGCAGCCGGTCGACCGCTGCCGCGCTGAACAGGCTCTCCGCCGAGGCGACTAGGGCGAACGTGACGACGGTGGCGAGTACCCCGAGGTCGGCCAGGGTGCCCCAGTGCCCGAGCGACGGCTGGACCGCCGCCAGCAGCCCCTCCACCCGGATGGTGTCCACCGGCAGCCCCAGCGCCGCGCTCGCCCCGGCCGCCGCCACGACGGCGACCAGCGCGCCCGGGACGGTGCCCAGCCGGCCGGGCAGGGCGTCCCAGAGCACCATGACCACGATCGTGGCTGCGCCCACGGCGAGCGACACCTGTGCCGTACCGGAGTCGGTGACGTCTGCGACCAGTGCCGGCAGCCCGGCGAACGCGCCGAGCCCCGGTGTCGGCGTGGCGGCCCCGGCCAGCACGTGGAGCTGGCCGGCGATCAGCAGCAGGCCGATGCCGGCCAGCATGCCGTGCACCACGGCCACCGAGATGGCCCGGAACCAGCGGCCGAGGCGGAGCAGCCCCAGGCCGACCTGGAGCAGGCCGGCGACCACCACGATGGTGCCGAGGCCGGTCAGCCCGTAGCGGTCGACGGCCTCGGCGACCAGCACGGTCAGGCCGGCCGCCGGCCCGCTGACCTGGAGGCTGCTGCCGGGCATGAGGCCCACCACCAGGCCGCCGACAACGCCGGTGACCAGGCCGAGTTCGGCCGGTACGCCGGAGGCGACGGCGATGCCGACGCAGAGCGGCAACGCGACGAGGAAGACGACGAGGGAGGCGGGCAGGTCGGCGCGGAGGGCGCGCCAGGGCAGGAAAGACGGCATGGTTCACATCCGGGAGGCTGCGCGGCGGTCAACGGGTCGGCCGTACGTCGTGGGACGGCGGACAGGCGGCGGTGGTGGATGTGGCGTGCGCCGTCTAGCAGCGCAGGACGCTCCGCCGGACCGGGTCGGGCACGGCGTCGGCGGTGAGCGGACGCCCGTCGCCGGTGTGCTGCCGCCGGGTGAGTACGCCGGGGACGCACCGGGCCTCCTGGGCCACCGGGTCACGGCGGTCGGTCGACTGCTGGTGACGTCCGGTGCGGGTGACCGACGCGCAGGTCTTCCCGCCGACGGCGGCCACCCTGGCATAGTCGGGCGACCAGCCGGCGCGTGCGTTCACCGCATGGGGCATGGCCGTCACCCGGGCGTCCCGCGCGCCCGTCAGGACGAGGCGTGGCCGATGGTCCACCGCCGCACCGAGCGCCGCAGCGGAACCGGGCAGGATCCGGGGCTGCGGGCGGGCCAGGCTGGTCGGCGTCGCGGTGGCTCCTGCCGCCCTCGCGGTGGCTCCTGCCGGCGCTGTGGTGGCTCCTGCCGGCGGTGTGGGCGCGACGGCGGGTGCTGGGGGATCGGCGGCAGGTGTTGCGAGTGCGACGGCCACTGTTGCGGGACCGGCGGCGGGGGTTGCGGGACCGGCGGCGGGGGTTGCGGGCACGACGGCGGTGTGGTCGGCAGGCCCCGGTACGGGGCGGCAGGCGACCGCGACGTGCAGGAGGACAACGAAGACGAGCAGTGGGACCAGGGCGACGAGCCTGCGCTGCACCCTCACCCCCCAGGCCGGTACGCGTGCGCGCGACCGCGCGTCCACATCGGGACCAACCCGCCGCCGTAGGCGTCGGTTACGCCCGTTTCAGCAGGTGAAACGGGATCTGCCTGTGACGACGGCAGGGTCGGCGAGCTGCGGAGCGCTGATCGGGAAACGTGCAAGCGTCTACCGGTCGCCGGTCGCCGGTCGCCGGTCGCCGGTCGCCGGTCACTGGGCGCCGGATGGCGGCCGTTGTTCGTTGTTCGTCGTTCGCCGGGCAGCGGGCAGCGGGCAGCGGGCAGCGGGGAGCGGGCAGCGGGCAGCGGGTGGTGGGCGTCGGGTGGCGGGGTGCCGGATGGCGGGGTGCCGGGTGGCTGGGTGCCGGGTGGTGGGCACCGGGTGTTGCGCGCCGTCTCACCCGCCGGCCGCATGGTCCGCCGTGGGCACCGGCCCAAGATCGTGCTCGATCCAGGATGTAGTCCCCTCCGTGGCAGCGGGAGGGGACTACATCCTGGATGTTGTGGCGGGCCCGGTGCCGATTCGGTGGTGACGGGCGAGCTGTCGGCCGATGCGGTCCGGTGAAGGCCGTGGGTGCCGGGAATGCGAACAATCAACCAGTGGGCAGTCTGCGCCGGACCACGAACGAGTCCGGCATCCGGAAGGTGAGATTGTCCGGGCACCACGGCGGCCGGAGCACCGTCACCGAGTCCAGTAGCGGCGTGGCCTCGGCCACCACCACCGCCGCCTCCATCCGGGCGAGCTGCGCGCCGACGCAGCGGTGCGCCCCCGCCCCGAAGGCCAGGTGCCGGCGCGACCCGCGCTGCCCGGGGTGGAATCCGGCCGGGTCGGCCACCACCTCCGGGTCGCGGCCGGCGCGGGCCAGCCAGAGCAGCACGGAGGTGCCTGCCCGTACCGCCGTACCGCCCAGGGTGGCGTCCGTGGCGGCCACCCGCCGCCAGGTCACGATCGGCGGTTCCAGCCGTAGCCCCTCCTCGACCACGTCGGCGACGGCGAGGGTGCCGGCGCGCAGTCCGGCGCGTACCTCGGGCTCGCCGGTGAGCCGGTGCAGCAGCAGGGTGAGGAACTGGGCGGTGGTCTCCTGGCCGGCGACCAGCAGGAAGAACAGCGCGCCGACCAGGACGTCGGGGGAGTGCCCGGCGGCGCGCAGCCGGCCGGCCAGGCCGCCTCCAGTGCCGGCGAACTCGCGCAGCACGGTGTGGAACCGGCCCACCTCGGCGGCGAGGGTCCGCTGCCGGTCGGCGTCCAGTGGTGCCCAGAACAGCTCCAGCGCCGCCCGGGCGAAGTTCTTCACCGCGCCGACCGGGGCGTCCGGCAGCTCGACGAGGCGGGCCAGCGCCAGCAGCGGCAGGTCGGCGGCGAGCCGGGCGTACAGGTCGACCTCTTTCCCGGCGGCCAGGTCGGCGGCGATCCCGGCCACCCGCTCGCGGACCAGCGCGGTCAGCCACGGCCGTTGGGCGGCCACCCGGGTCGGATGCAGCGCCTCGGCGACGATCGCCCGGATCGCCGGGTGGTCGGGGCCGCCGTTGTTCGCCAGGGTCGGCGGCAGCCGGAACCGGTGCCCGGCCAGCACCCGCAGCGCGGCGACCGGGATCGGGGTCACCGCGTCCAGGGCGTTGTCGGGCCGCCAGGTCACCGGGTCGGCGAGCACCTGGCGGACCAGCGCGTGCCGGGTCACCACCAGGTGGTCGACGCCGACGTGGTCGGTGACCGTGGCCACGTCCGGCCACGGTCCGTCGAGGGACGCCCCCCAGCCCCGGAACAGCACCCGGTCACGCTAGCGGGCGGCTCCGGGCGGGGTCGGGTCCAGCTCCCAGACGGTGGTGCGCTTCACCCGTACGCTCTCCAGCGCCTCCGGCACCGGCACGTCGTACGCGGCCAGCTCGCGGAAGCGTTCCCGGGGCAGGAACGCCCGGCCCGGGTCGCCGACCAGCACCCGGGCCCCGGAGCGGGCGGCCCGCAGCAGGAAGCGCAGCATCCGCCGGGCCATCGCCTCGCTGTAGAAGACGTCCCCGGCGAGCACCACCTCGGCGTCCCCGGCGTCGCCGTCGAGGACGTCACCCAGCTCGGCGTCGACGCGTACCCCGTTGGCCTCGGCGTTGAGCGCGACGGCGGCCACCGCCCGCTCGTCGATCTCCACCGCCCGGACGGACGCCGCGCCGACCCTGGCGGCGGCGATGGCGACCAGGCCGGAGCCGGCGGCGAGGTCGAGCACCCGGCGGCCGGCGACCAGGTCCGGATGGTCGGTGACATACCGGGCCAGGCCCTGCCCGCCGGCCCAGGCGAAGGCCCAGAAGGGCGGCGGCTGGGCGCTGCGGAACTCGCCCTCGGTCAGCTCCCAGAGCCCGATCGGCTCGTCGGCCTGGTGCAGCCGCACCTCGGGGACGAAGGCGACCGGGGTGAGCCGGGCGTGCAGCCGGACGAAGGCCGCGGAGAGTTCGGACACCCGGAGAGTGTGCCCCGGCGACGAATCCCGGCGTGTCGCGGGTCGGTCGTGACCGGTTCACCACTGTCGGTGATAATCCGTCCCGTACTTCACGGTCTGTGCCAACACGCCCGTCTACCGGCTTCCCCCGGGCCGCTCATAGCGTGGCGGGTGGACCAGACCGACGGGGCGGACGAGGCGGTGGTGATGGTGTGGCGGAACGCGCTGCGGGTCGGGGTGGTGCTGGCCTGCCTGTCGGGGACAGGGCTCGCCGGGCCGGCGCCGGCGTCGGCGGCGGACCGCTTCGCCACCGAGCTGAGTGGCCTGCCGGACGAGTTCACCGCCGGTGACCAGGTGCGGACGGTCTCGGCGGTGGTGTCCCGCAACGGCGGTGGCGGGTGCGTGAAGGTGCGCTGGTCGATGGTGCTCACGGTGCAGGGGCTGCGGCTGGACCAGGTGAAGATGGACCGGGTCGAGGAGTCCGGCTCGTTCCCGCTGGAGATCCGGACCGAGGGGGACGTGGCCCGGCTGACCGACCGGCAGCTCGATCCGGGCACGCTCTGCCCGGACCGGACGGTCACCGCCACCTACCGGGTGGCCTTCGCCGAGGACGTCACTCGGGGCCGGATCACCATGGCCGCCGAGGCGTACGACGCGGACCTGCGCCTGCTGGCCCGGCAGAGCGCGACCCGACAGGTCGTCGGTACGGCTGTCCCCACCACGCGGGCAGCCGCCCCGACGCCGACCGGGTCGCCGGAGTCGATCGGGGCGGCGGTGGAGCCGACCGAGGCGGCCGACCCGACCGACGAGGCGGTCGCCGAGGTGCCGCCGCCGGCTGCGGCGAACCGTTCGGCGAACCAGCCCGGCGGCTTCGGGGTGGTGCAGGCGGCCTTCCTCCTCGGCGGCCTGCTGCTCTTCCTCGGCGTCGGACTGCTGCTGCGACTGCGTCAGCTCACCCGGGCCGGGTCCGCCGGCGGCGGGGACGACATCGGTCCCACCCGCCGGCCGGTGCGCTGGACTGCGGCCCGGCGCTGATCGGGGGCCGGCGCTGATCGGGCCGCCACTGATCGGGGGGCCGCCGCTGATCGGGGCCGGCGCTGATCGGGGCCGCCGGGACCGGGTGGCGTTACCACCCGGCCCCGGCGGGTGTCACTTGTCGAACACCTGGAACTCGGCGATCCGTACCTGGTCGCGCGCCGGGCTGGCGGTCGCGCAGTCGGTGCTGGTCGCCGGGTCGTCGTCCTGCTCACCGGCGTACGCCGGCCCGCCGGTGCACTGGCTGGTCAGCACCTCCAGCCGGACGTGGGTGGCGAGGGTGGTCGGCACCCGGAACGACCGCAGGTTGATGTCCCGGGTGTAGGCCCGGTACTTCCCACCCGGGAACGCGTCGTCGGCACTGGTGTAGATCCGCTCCCAGCGGGCCGGGTCGGCGCAGTCGGTGGTCTTCGCGTTGCAGGCCGACACCGCGAACGCGCGCAGCGCGCTCAGTGCGTTCTGCGAACCGGCGTCGGCGTCGCCGGTGATCGCCGGGCGGAGCATCCCGCTGACGTTGATCCGCTTCACCACCTGCGGCGCGTCGCCGGGCAGCGCCACGGTGACGCCCGTGCCGGCCACCCCGGTCAACGAGGCCCAGTTGGTGGCCTCGGTGTCGTCGCCGATCCGGTCCAGGTTCACCCCGTCACCGGTGATGGTCGCCCCGGCGGCGGTGGACGCCAGGTTGCGGCTCAGCCGCAGGTCGACGTACGTCTGCTTGCCGGCCTTGGCGACCACGTCGAGCCGCTGGTGGCCGAAGCCGGGCGCGACCGCCAGCAGTTGGTACGTCCCGGCGACCGCCTCGAAGGTGTCCGGCAGCGGCGTGGCCGGGTCGGTGTCGGCGACCGGGGTGGCCCGGGCCTCGTAGTCGCCGACGTAGAGCCGGATCGGGGCGTCCGCGCTGTCGCCCTTCGGGCGCAGGGTCAGCGTGGCGTTGCCGCCGGCCGGGCTGGCGAAGCTCGGCGTCGGGTCGGTGTCGGCGGCGCCGTTGGTGGCGGCGTCCCGGCCCATCCCGGAGCGGGCGAACTCGGCCCAGATCAGCTCCTGGTTGGCCCCGCCGAAGCGGAGCAGGTCGGCGGTGAGCAGGTTGTTCCGCATGTCGAGCATGCTGACCTGGCTGGCCGCCTGGAGCAGGAACGAGTCGAAGACGAGCTGCACCCAGCGCCGGTTGCCCGGGCAGGTGTCGGCGGCGACCCTGCCCTGGGCGCAGTCGAGCTGCCGCTGCGGGGTGCCCTGGCCGTACTTCTTGACCAGGGCGGCGCGGATCCGGTAGTTGGTCGCGCTCCAGATCTCCCCGTCGGCGTGCACCGCCGGGCCGCCGGTGTTGTAGCCGACGTCGGAGTAGTTGAGCGGGCTGCGGCTGAAGTCGTGGTTGCGGATGCCGCTGACCAGGTTGCCGGTGACGTAGCCGCCGGTGACGAACGGCGTCTCGCCCGGCGGGCGGATCCCGTGCTCGTAGAGGTACTCGGCGGCGAGCAGGTCGCTCCACGACTCGCCCATCGACCCGCCCTGGTGGCCGCTGATCCCGGTGTCCGGGCCGGCGATCATCCGGTTGGTGATGGCGTGGGTGTACTCGTGGCCGATCACCGTCATGTCGTAGTCGCCGTCCACGCACGGCGGGTACGGCCCGCCGGCCTGCGGCTGCCACAGGTACATGTTCGTGGTCGGGGGCAGCCCGTCACGCGGGGTGCCCTGGTTGGCGTTGTTCCGGTTGCCGCTCAGCGCGCCCTGCTGGGCCCGCCCCTGCTCGGCGTCGCCACCGAGGCCGGCGCCGCTGACGTTGACCGCCTGGAGGTTCCAGGTGGCCTCGGTGAAGCCGAGGTGCCAGGCCCAGTCGTGCATCCGGTTGTGCATGGCGAAGAGGTTGGCGGTCGCCGCGTCGGCGTCGTTGCGCTGCGCGGAGGTGAACACCGCCGGGTTGCAGCGGGCCTGGTGCCACTGGTCGGTGAACGGGTACTCGTAGCGGCGCTGCGGGCTGTCCGGGGCGTTCACCATCGGGCTGCCGGCGCCCCAGGAGACCACCGTGTTGGCGGAGTTGCCCCGGGAGGTGCCGGTGGGTGCGCCGGTCGCCAGGTCGAGGTCCCAGGGCTGCCCGCCGACCGGGTCGCGGAAGGCGGCGGCGCAGTTCGGCGCGGTCGTGGCGCACCAGCGGACCCGGGGGTCCAGGCCGGGGGCGAGGTCCTGCGGCGGGGTGGCCGGGTAGACCGCCCAGCTCGGGTTGTCGGAGTCGAAGTCGACCAGGTCCTCGCGGACCAGCACGGCCCCGGTGATCCCGTCGACGTAGCTGGTGACGGCGGTCGGGTGGTCGGTGGCCTTCCCGATCAGGGTCACCTCGTACGCGGCCCGGTTGCCGTCGACCGGGGTGGGCACGGCGACCTGGCGGACGCTGTGGCTGGCCACCCCGGCGGCGTCCAGGCCGGCGTCGGCGAGCGCGGCGGCGTACGCCTGCTCGGCGGTGCGGGTGGCCGGGGCGGGGGCCGCGGAGTCCCGGGCCAGCGAGGAGCTGACCGCGAGCACCGTGCCCCGGGTGACCGCCACGGTGACCAGGCCGTCGTGGCCGGCGGGCAGGTCGCCGAAGCGCTGCCGCAGGGTCACCACCGCCCCGTCGCCGACCGGCCGGACCAGCAGCCGGTCCAGCGCGGCGACCGCCCCGGCGTCCAGCCCGAACAGGTCCCGGTTGTCGGTGAGGTAGCGCCGGGCGGCGGCCTCGGGGTCGGCGGGCAGGCCGGTGGCGAGCGGTTCCCGGGCCGGGCCGAGGGCGTGCGGGGTGCCCAGCCGGTTCCACCGGACGTCGGCGCCGGTGGCCCGGGCGAGGCCGCGCTGGCGGGCGTCGGGGGCCGCCGTACCGGCGCGGTTGTCGACGTCGGCGGACTGGTGGGTGTCGTCGGTGAACGCGCCGGAGCGGCTCGGGGTCGGGGCGTCGCCCGGTGCGGCCGTGGCGGTGGCCCCGCCGGGCAGCAGGGCGGCGACCACGGCGGCGGTCGCCAGTACGGGAACGAGCCGGCGTCGGCGCCGGCTCGTTCGGGGTGTCCACTCCGGTCTGGGCACGGAACCTCCTTGTGGGAGCGGTGGCCGGCGGGTGGGCCGGCCCGGGGCAGGCGTTCCTACGCATGCGCATAAGTGGATACCAGGCGAGCCGGACCGGGGCAAGGTCATCAGTGGCGGCCGACCCCGCCGAGGTCACCCCCGATCTCTTTACAAGAAGCCGCCTCTTGTAAAACGGCGCACCGGCTGCCACGGTCGGGACAACCCCGCGAGATCGGAGGTCGACGATGGACACCAGCGCCGCCCCGACCGCCTGGCGCGACACTGGCAAGCCGCTCTGGCCGCTGGCCCTGCTCGTCCCGACCCTGCCCTTCGAGGGCTTCCTGGCCTGGTGGGGCACCGGTGCTGGAGGCCGGCCGGTTCCGGCGGCGTGGCCGCAGCCCGTGGACGTACCGCAACGACATCCCGCTACCAGACCCTGCGCAGCTTCGACGCCTCACCACAGCTACCGGCCGGCTACGCCACCATGGTGGTCGCGGCGCTGCTCCCGCCGGTGTGGCGGCGGGTGATGGACCCCCGGGTGCTCGCCCACTACGGCGGTGACCTCGACCTGGCCAACGTGCACCCGCCGGCCCGGCGTCGGCTGCGCCGCCGCCACGGCCGCGCCCCGGTCGAGGGCTGACCGGCCACCGCGCCGACGTGCGGGTGCCTGCCCCCGACTCCCGCTCGCCGCCGCGCAGCGCCCCGCCGGGGTCCGGTCCGGTGGCCGGCCGCCGGCCGTGCCCCGGTCAGGCCGGTGGGGTCCAGTCCGGGTCGCGGCCGAAGGCGGCGATCAACCGGTCCTGGCGGTCCGCGTCGGCGGGCACCGCCACGTCCGGCCGGACCAGCTCCACCCGCCGGTACCCGGCGGCCCGCCCGGCGAACCACCGCAGGCACGCGTCGACCGCCGCCGGGTCCAGCCGGGGGTCCGCGCCGACCGCCACCGCCAGATCCCAGCCGTGTACGAGGTGCTCGGCGACGAGCTGGTGCAGGTACTCGCCGGCCGCGGTCGGCCCGGCGGCCAACGCGACCGTGCGGTCCAGCGCGCCGGGGTGGCTGGCGGCGATCTCGGCCTGGGCCGCCGCCTCCCGGGCGGCGGCGACCGGATCGTCGCCGAGCTGGTCCCCGCCGAACCGGTCGCCCACCTCGCCGACGGTGCGCCCGGCGAGCAGCGGCACCGTCCAGCGGTCCTCGCTCACCACGTGGTCGACCAGGGTGCGCACGTCCCAGTCCGGGCAGGGGGTCGGTTCCCCCCACTGCCCGGGCGCGACCTGGTCCACCCGGTCGGTGAACTCGGCCAGGCTGCGGCGGTAGGTGTCCAGCAGGTCCATGCCCTCGATTGTCCCGCCCGACCTGCCGGTGCGAGCGGTTTCCGCCGCCCCGCCGCCGGCCGGTCCGGCGCGGTGGCTGGGGTTCCTGCGGCGGTGGCCGGGGTCCTGCGGCGGTGGCCGGGGTCCTGCGGCGGCCCGCCCGCCGGTCGGTCCGGCGCGGTCAGGCGAGCTGGACGGTTTCGAGGCCCAGCTCGCGCGCCGCGACCAGCCGGATCCACTCGCCGAACTGCCGCCGGGAGATCACCCGCTCGTGTACCGCGAGCTGGACGGCGAGCCCGTCCATCACCGCGTTGATCCGCCAGGCGGCGCCGGCCGGGTCGGCGCAGTCGAAGGTCCCGTCGGCGACCCCGGCGGAGATCACCGCCGCCAGGTCCTGCCGCCAGCGCAGGTCGAGCCGGCGGCAGACCTTCTCCAACTCCGGGGTACGCAGCGACTCCGCCCACCCGTCGATCCACATCGACCAGGGGCGGCCGGTGGGGGTGTAGAGGCGCAGAATGCGGCGCAGCTTGGCCAGCGGCGGGGCGGTGGACCGGAGCACCGTGTCCAGCCGGGCCAGGTCCTGCTCGACGGCGTACGCGAAGGCCTGGGCGAGCAGCCGTTCCTTGGTGGCGAAGTGGTAGAAGACCAGCGCCTGACTGACCCCGGCGGCGGCGGCCACGTCGGCGGTGCGGGTGTTGGCCAGTCCACGTTCGACGATCACGTCGCAGGCCGTTCGCAGCAGGGAATCCAGGCGGACATCGGCGGCGGCACGTCTCGTCACGCCGCTACGGTAACCTATCGACGCGAGCACAGGGAGTTACCGACTCGCCCGGCCGGACGGGCGGCAGTCGGAAGCCGGACAACGACTTCCTGGCACGCCGGACGCCTTCCCGTCCTGCTCAGGGCGGGTGTGGGGTCGCATCGCTCCGGCCTGGCCCACCAAGTCTCCTAGGATGCTCTAGGGGAGGTGGGGGTGGACACCCGTCCACCCCCGGACGCGCCGGGGCAACCCCCGATTTGGCATCGGTCCGACGGCTCGGCTAAAGTTTCCATCCGTCACCGGGTTCACCCGGCGACACGCGGACGTAGCGCAGCTGGTAGCGCATCACCTTGCCAAGGTGAGGGTCGCGGGTTCGAATCCCGTCGTCCGCTCGGAGCTGCCGCCACGCACGACGGGGGCAACCTCGGTGGGGTGGCCGAGAGGCGAGGCAACGGCCTGCAAAGCCGTGTACGCGGGTTCAAATCCCGTCCCCACCTCGGCAGTACAGAGCGCGGGCGATTGGCGCAGTGGGAGCGCGCTTCCTTGACACGGAAGAGGTCACTGGTTCAAACCCAGTATCGCCCACCAGTGAAAAGGCTCGTCACCTGATCAGGTGACGAGCCTTTTCCGTCGTACCCGCATCCCGGCCGACCGGTCGGCTCCGGCGGCCGGCCCACCGGGGCGGGCGACGGCCCGATGCTCCTCGACCCGCCGGTACTCCACCGGCTCGGTCGCGCCGACCGCGAGCGGGAAGCTGCTCGGTCCGGTACCCCCGACAGACTTCTCGGCGGGATGCGGTGCGCTGTCGAGGTGAGTCGGTCTCCCGGCGGTGAGCAGCGCCACCGTCGACGGGGTGGGGCCGGGCGGGCGGCGATCTTGCCATCGGGTAGAGTTCAACCCGTCGCCGGGGAAACCGGTGACACGCGGACGTAGCGCAGCTGGTAGCGCATCACCTTGCCAAGGTGAGGGTCGCGGGTTCGAATCCCGTCGTCCGCTCGCGATCACGGGCGATTGGCGCAGTGGGAGCGCGCTTCCTTGACACGGAAGAGGTCACTGGTTCAAACCCAGTATCGCCCACCACGTATTGCTGATGCACACCAGATCGGACAAGATCAAAGTCCGGTCTGGTGTGTTCTTTTTGTAGATCAAACTTGCTGGTCGGCGATGCAGCCGTTGAGGCGGCCTCGTCTCCGACTGGCCCCGTCGCTGAGGGCATGCACGGCGGCATGGGGCCGAGAAGCTGCCGGAACGGCTCTGTCAGCTCGTATCGCTCGACGGTCCCGTCCTGGCCCAGGTAGAGCTTCTTGAAGAACCCCTGGTTGATCTGACGCCGGATTGGCGGGGGAGCGGCGGCGTAGTGCCGCTGACAGTGGCCAGCGACCAACAGGGCGTCCTCCAGCGTCTGGGTCACTTCATCCAGGCTCGATGCCGCCGTGGTGATCTGCGTCTCTGCTTCGGCCAGGGCGTGGGTGAGTCGGTCCATCTCGGTCTTGAGAAGATCGACTGGCACAGCACCCGCGTAGTGGGCTTGCATGAGCTTCGCTCGCTCATCCTTGAGCCGAGCCAGGCGCTTCTTGGCGCGCTCGGCGTTCACCTCGGCGTCGACGCGCTGGGCCTCGAACTCTGTCAGGACGGCGTCGCGCACCTCTGCGACCCTCTCCGGCCTGGGCTCGAACGTCCGATAGAACCGGGCGATCCCATCCTCGACAGCGTGCAGCCGAATCCCACCTCGGCGGCAGTTGTTGGCCTTCAGCTTCTTCTTGACGCAGTGGTAGTACTCGTAGATCCCGCCGTTGCCTCGATGGCGACTGAAGACAAGGCGACCGCCGCAGGAACCGCAGAAGATCGAGCCACGCAGGTAGTGGGGCCACTTACGGTCCTTCTCGCCAGCATGCCGGTGTGCCGCCAGTACATCCTGGATGCGCAACCACGTCTCGGGAGTCACGAGAGCTTCGTGCCGTCCTTCGTAGTGGAAGCCGTTGTAGGCAACCACGCCCATGTAGTACGGGTTGCGCAGCAGGTTGTGCATACTCGTTGGGTTGATGGGTTCGGAGGGCTTGGTCCGTGTGGGACGGGCGGTCAGGCCTCGGCTGCGAGCCGCAATGACAAGTTCGTTTACGGTCCACTCACCGGTGGCGTATTGCTCCAGGCACCAGCGCACGATGGGTGCCCGCTCGGGATCGAGGATGACCCGGGAGACACCTATGCCTTCGACGAACTCGCGTACGTTCAAGTAGCCCAGGGGAGCGCGGAATGGTGTTCCGCCTTCCTGGGCCTTGCGCACAAGGCCCTTCATGACCTCTTCGGCCAGATTCTCACGGTAGAACTCCGCCGTGTCGGCCATGATGTTGTGTAGAAACCGGCCGTGGGCGCTGTTGGTGATGTTCTCAGTACAGGAGACCAGCTCCACGCCAGCGCGGGCGAGCATCAGCCGAATCGCCATGTCGTCTTCGCGGTTCCTGGCCAGCCGGTCGATCTTGTGGACGATAAGGTAGCGGATAGGACGTTTCTTGAGATCCTTGAGCATCGCCTGAAGCTGCGGCCGCTGGGTCGACTTGGCGCTTTCTCCGGCATCGATGTAGGCCCCGACGATCACGGCACCGAGCGCTTGCGCTTTCGCCTCACAGGCTTCTCGTTGGTAGGGGATCGAGTACCCCTCTTCGCCACCACCTGTACGGGCTTGGTCGCGGGTGCTGACACGAGCATAGAGGAACGCCTCGCTCGTGTCGTTAACTGCTGGAGCCTTGCTGCGGCTGCTGCGCGGTGGTGCCTGGCTTGCGGTAGCGATGGCACTGCTTGTTCGTGGCTGGTCTGATGTCTGGTTACGGAGACCCTCGATGATGTCCTTGCGGGTTGTCTTTTGCAGCCGTTGGTATGCCATGCTGCGCAAAGTGACATCGTCTCGGGTTTCCCGATCTTGATCCGTTCCCTGATCTTGGTCCGTGCAAACCGGCAGGTCAGCAGGCACTTCTTCCTCCCATTCCTTCATTTCATCGCGCCTCCGCGCGTCCTGGGGCCAGGCAGGATATGTTCTCGCCGATCCCGGCGCAAATCTTCTTGATCTTGATTCTTCATTCATATTCCCTTCTATTTTGTCAGGCCGAAATCTAATTGGAAGCTGTGGTTTTTGCAGCTTTGCTGTGGATAAGTGGGGGTGGAAGGCCGGCGTGTCGCGCGAACCCTCCACCCCCTTTCGCGGCAATGCCTTACGCCTGCGCGGGGGCCTCGTTGCCCCGCCGCTTGCCCGCAGCCTTTGCCTCGACGGGCAGCGTGCCGGTGTCCCCGAACAGCGCCTGGATCGCGCCGCGCCGGGCGGCGGCCTCCCGCTCGATCTCCTCAAGCACGGCAGCGGCTCGCGCAGCGAAGTCCGGCTGTGCCTGCTTGTGTTCGACGTACAGCTCCACCGCCCGCCGCATGGCGTCGGTCAAGCTCAGTCCGTCGAGCTGCGCCACCAGGGCGAACTGGGCGTGCAGCTCGTCCGGCAGCTTCAGGCCGAGTGTCTTGACGCCGGTCTTGCCGTTTCCGGGTTCCATCTTCTGGAACTCCCTCCTCGGTGTTGGTGCGGCTGGCCACCCGCTCTTGATGCAGGTGGCGACAACAGCCGCACGGCACCGGGGAGTACCGGGACGCGGGTTCATCGGCCTTGCCGCTTTCGCCATGCGCCGAGCCGTTCCTGTGTAAGGGCTGCGTACGCCGGGTTCAGCTCGATGCCGATCCAGTGGCGGCCGTGCTTCTCGGCCGCCACGGCGACAGTGCCGGATCCCATGAATGGGTCGAGCGCAACACCCGGCTGCGTGGTGGCGTTGCACCGGCAGCCAGGTCGCAGCGTGCCGAGCGTCGGGATCGGTTGCTGGCGGTCGACGGCCTCCCGCCTCCACGGGGTGCCGCATGACGCGCAGGTTCTTTCCGGGCAGGTGGCCAGCAGCGGACGTTCGGCGAGCACTAGCGGGAAGGTGGCGAAGTGGGCACCCCGGTAGCCAGCGGTCGGTAAGGACCAGGTATCCCCGGGGTTCTTACCGAGCGGGTGTCCGGCGCGGCCTTCGGCCTTGAGCTGGTTGAGACCTTGGTCGTCGTCGAACCCGATGTCCGGCGGCAGCGCGTCCTCCGGGAGGTAGCGGTAGCCGGAGGCGTTGGGGCGCTTCTTCGCCTTGGTGATGAGCGGCAGGCGGATCGCGTCAAGGTCGAAGTAGTAGCGCGGTGAGCGCACCAGCAGGAACATCGCCTCGTAGGTGCAGCTCAGCCGGTCGCCCACGCTGGACGGCATCGGGTTGGTCTTGGCCCAGACGACTTGGTTGCGGATGAGCCAGCCGTCGTCGAGCAGGGCCAGGGCGAGCCGCTGCGGGCCAAGCAGCAGGCTCTTCTTCGGTGCGCCCTGGCGCTGGTGGATCGAGTACGAGTCCGCGACGTTCAGCCAGAGTGAGCCGCCGGGCTTGAGTACCCGGGCGACCAGGCGGCAGACGCTGACCAGGTTGCGCACCCAGCCGTTGATGTCGGCCTCAAGACCGAGTTGCCCGTGGTGGCCGTAGTCGCGGAGGTTCCAGTAGGGCGGGCTGGTGATGCAGGTGTCGACGCTCGCATCCGGTAGCTCGGCCAACCGCTGGCGTGCGTCTCCAACGACGATCTGCCCGAGCGGAAGCCGGGTCCGTTCTGCCCCGCTCATGCACTGCGGCCTCCCCGGGCCGTAGCGGTGAGCACCGTGACCATGTCTTCCAGGAACGATGCGTGGAACAGGTGTTGGATGTCAGCGGGGAGTTGGGTGAGCGCCCTGGAGACGCGTTCGACGCTGCGTGCGCCGCTGGCCAGCCACAGCACGCGGGGGAATACCGCGTGCGCGGCTTGCTCGATGCCGCTGTGCCAGTAGGCGGCGTAGATGCGGCACCTACGTACGAGGGTCGGCACGCTTTCGGTGCCGCGGTCGACTTCCAGGAAGGCGCTGGACTCGATCTCACCGACACCGAGACGGACAAAGGCGTCGGGCTTCAGGATGGCTGCCTGTCCGCTGGGACCGGGGAACGATCGCCAGGCTGCGGGTTCGGCTTGGAAATCCAGGATCTCCAGTACACCTGCCCGTTCCGCTTCGACCAGTTGGACATACACCTCGCTGCCGTCGAGGACGTGCCCCATGAAGCTGGGGCTGGTCTCCCATGCCCGCCGGCGCCGTCCGCCCATGGGCCCGTCGACGGCCAGCACCGCTTGGCCGTGGCCGCTCAGTCCGTAGACGTATCCGGCGCTGCCCGCGCGCACGCCGCCGATGCGGCGGTCGAGCCGGACGACCAGGTTGAGTTCGGCCAGGCGCTGCAGCAAGGCCCGTGCCCGACGAGCCCTTGTTCCAGCCGATCCGTCCGCGACGTGCAACCGCTGCACCTGATCGCCAGTCAGGAGGCGCAGCATGGCCAGGGAGTGCAGCACGGCCATGTCGCGGTCGCTGAGCCGCTTCCACAGGAGCTGTGCCCGTGGGCTCCGGGGTCGAGCCGGTAACGGCTCGACAGTCGTTGGCGCGACGACGACACGTTCGCAGGTCGGCGGCGTGATTGGCTCGACGCGGCAGGCAGGGCGACCGGTAGGGGTAGAGGAATCGGGATGCGGGCTCATGTGGTCTCCCTCCGCTTGAAGCCGACCGGGGCGTTGGTGGCGGTGTGGTTGCTTTGCCACCGCTGGGTGAGGGCCTGATCGAGTTCTTCGCCGTCCATGCCGTAGCGCTCGGCGCTGGCCTGGCGGAGCTTGGCTGGGTCGCTGGTCCAGGGCGGCAGCGACCGGGTGCGGATCGAGAAGGGTCGCGTCGGCTGTCCGTCGAGGTGGAGCTGTACGCACGCCTGGTAGGCCCGCAGGCTGAGCAGATCGTCGGCGGTTACGCCGCCGCCGAGGGCCGCAGCGAGTGGCTTGGCGTCACCGGGCGAGGGGCGAAAGACGATCCGGGACCGGGCATTGGCCAGTACTCCCGCCTGTTGGGCGGAACTGAGTTGGTCGAGGTGTTGGTGGGCAAGTGTCCAGGCCACCCCGAGGCCGCGGGACTGAGCGAGAGCGTCCCCGAAGTCCACTCCGCCCGGAAGGCGCAGGAAGTCTTGAAACTCGTCGACGACGATCGACACGGCTTCCCGCTTCTCTGGTGACAGTGCGGCCCGTCGCTGGATGGCGGACCATGCCTGGCTGAGCACCAGCGCCCCGAGCATGTTCGCGGCTGGTGTGCCGAGCAGCCCGCGGTTGAGGTTCACCAGGACGACCGTGCCGGGCGTGTTGAACAGCCCGTCGAGGCCGAACCTCGGCGCGGACTGGCCAAGCATCCGGCGCAGGTGCGACCGGCTGAGGATCGGGCGGAGCTTGTTCATGAGCGGGGCGACGTACCGGCCGCGTTCCGGCTCGGACAAGGTGTCGAAGCCTGCCCACCAGGGCGATAGCACCAGCGGATCACCGACCTGGGCGAGGGCCTGGCGGCGGAACGCCGGATTGGTAAGCAAGGCGGGTACGTCGCACAAGGTGCCGTCCGGCAGACGGGCAGCCGTGATGAGCCCGTGTAGGAGGACATCGGTACTGCGAGGGCCAAGGTTGCCGCCGTGCAGCTCGGTCAGCAGGTGCACCACCTCGTCGGCGTGGCGCTCGGCGTCTTCTCGCGGGCACGCCAGGACGTTGACGCCGATGGCCCGGCCATGGTCGCCGCTCGCTGGGTCGATGACCACTACCCGGTCGCGCCGGCCTTGTGGAATCCGGGCAAGCACATCATTGATCAAGTCCCCGCGTGGCTCAACCGCCAGCACCGAACGGCCCGCCGCGATGTCAGCCAGGATCATCGAGGCCAGCAGTGTCGACTTGCCAGATCCGGTCGGGCCCACGATCTGGACGTGGTGCAGGGCAGTCTCAACCGGCATGGCCACCAGCTGGCCGCGCTGGGCGGCGTGCATGCTCTCGCCGAGCACCCGGCCGTCGTCGCCTGCTTCCTCGTCCTCGTCGACGAGAAGTTGCTGCGGGGCCTCGTTGATGTGGCCGCCGGTGAGGGGCAGGTGTTCGCTCGGCGTCTCCTTGAGCGGCCAGCCGATCACGGCCGCCAGCTCGGCTGCCGAGAGCAGGCAGCTCCATGTCAGCGGGGCACGTCCAGCGGTGATGACTCGGCGGGCATACCGGGCACTGGCCCGGCTTCTGCGTAGTCCGGCGTGGGCGGTGTCGGCAAGGGCGAGGGCATCGCCCAGGCTCCGCACGATCGCCGCCGCTCGGGCCGGTGTCGGACCATCTGCCGCGACTCTGCCCCGGCACGCAAACAGTGCTTCCGTGACCTTCTCTCGCCACAACCTGAGGGCGGTGGCATCTGGTGCGTGGCGCGCACGCAGCCCGAGGATCTCCCCGACGTCCAGTCGGGTAGGCGGGTGCGGCTGAGTACGACCGGGCCCGACCGTCCACTGCACGACTCCGGTCTCCGAACCGGCGAGCCCACCGAGAACGGCGAGCAGTCCCGAGGCCACCGCTCCGGCGGTTTCCAGCCGCAGCGGCATTGCAAAGCCGTGCATCCGCATCTCGGCCGCCGTGGATAGCACCGGGCGCTCTATCTCCTGTTCCTCCCGAACACCCAGCCGGGGCAGGTGCGCAGCCATCTGCTGCGACAAGCTCCGCGCTATCCGGTAGTCCAGCCCCAGGCGCCACGACACCCGCCCGCCAATGCTCCAGACCTCAAGCACCACCAAGGGCACCGCGCCAGCCACGCCGAAGCGTGGCCGGGCGGCCAGCGGGCGCAGCACTGCTGTCACGTCGGCCAGCTCCATGTCGCGCGGCAAGCTCAGTGAGTACCAGCTCAGGCGACTCATGCCGCATCCTCCGCAACGGACTCCGGCTTGCTGGGCTTCTCGCCCGGCGACTGCTTGCCCTGGCGCAGCTGTGCGAGCTCGATGCAGGCTCTCGCCAGCTTCCTGATTTCTGGGTGGCTCCTCTCCTTGTAGCCGGTCACTGCGACCGGCTTGTTGTTGATCTGACTCACGTCTTGTCCTCCTTCCGATTAGGAGGCGGACCGGAGTAGCGGCGGCCGTTTGGGTATCTTGAACAAGACCTGCGCATTGATTTGCGCGGTCGAATTTTGCTTAAATATCCAATGACCGGTTACTCCGGCTCACTTGCTGCGGGGCAGTCATCACGTCCTACAAACCGACCCGATACTGCCCGGCAGCCCAGTCCCGCCCGCCTTCACTTATGCGGGAATCTTTGAATTTGGTCAAGATAGTTAAGTAATTTCCGCATCACCGATCGGCAGCCTTCTACCACGAGGCGAGTGTCGGTATTTGTAGCGGGATGACGGCCGCATCCAAGCCGGGAGCCCTGCGGGCTTGGTGGCGTGGATGCGGCCGTGATCTACCTACTTATCCGGCTGTGGCTTGCGGCGCTTCTTGCGCCACCCTTGCCGCAGCTCGTGTATCAACTCGCGAAGCTCTTCCTCCTGCAGCCGTCGTGCAAGGTCCTCGCGCTTGCCGATGATTTCTTTCCGGCCTTTTCTAGGCATAGAGGCACTGTGTCTCCCTTCCTTGAGTGAGATAACTTACGCAAGACCGCTAATGCGGCTTGCTTTGTCTGCCGCCTACCGTCGCCGCGAAAACACCAGCCAGTAGATGAGCGACAGAACGAGAATGACCGTCAGGAACGAGATCAGCGGGCGAAGCAGTTCCCAGACCACCCGCGCCGCCAGGGCCGTACCTACCAGAAGGAGTACCGCCCCCAGCAGCCTCGACCGCCAGGTGGACACCGGCTCCCGGCTCACCGCCAGTCGCCGTCGATGACGCCTCGGCGCGGGACACCGGTCCGGCCGACAGTGGCGCGACCGGTAGGCCCTCTCCGCGCGTTGGAGGCTCGGGTCATCTCGTCGTGCATCCGCGCCTGGGCGTTGAAGTAGGCCACACCCATTCGGTTGGCACGCTTCAGGGCCTGGATCTGGCGCTCAAGTGCTTGCTCCCGCTCGGTCGGCTCGTCCATGAGCCAGTAGAACAGCAGCGCACCGAATCCCATGAGGCTCGCCATGACCACGATGGCGACGACGAACACCACCAAGGCCTTCACTCGTACCCCATCTCCTGCAGCTCGTTGACGACCAGCGCCGTGAAGCTGTCCGCGATGGCCTTGAAGCGATACGCGCGCTCAGGGTACATCTCGGCCGCCTGCAGCTCCTGCTGTGTCAAGGACTCGGTGTACCGCATACCGACGTGGGCCACGTAGGCCCCGGCCTCAACCTCGGCCGCGTGTATCACTGCGCTACCCGCAACCTGCTCGACAGCCCTACCGACTGCCCGTGTCGTAGCCGACGACGTACGTCGCCTGGCAACAGCCGAGGACACGTCTCGGCGGATGGTGTTGGACATGTGACTCCTTTCGCCTGCGATTCAAATGGGATCGCCAACGAAGCTAGGACCCGGACCAACACCCGCCAAGAGCTAGCGCGGTTCTGGCCACATTCTGACCAGGCCAGACGGCCGTATGCAGGACTTGGACAAGCTTTGGACAGCGCCAGGACAAGCCGCAAAATGACGAGCCCACCCCGGGTTGGGGTGGGCGGGTGTCAAGATTTGGCTTGCTGGGTGGTTGACGCCCGAGCCGACGAATACCTTGAGACGTAGTAGTTCCAGATGAGTGGATTGAGACAGTCAGGTACGCCTTTCGCGAAGGAAAGGCTCAGGTCGTTTCGATCTAGGGCTACGGCAGTCCTGGGGCTTTCTCGCAGGTAAAAAATTGTCTGTACCCACAGAGTAAAGTCGCCAGCGGTGTACTCGACTGCATTGCCGAACTCTGCCCAGTAATCGAGCATGTCGCAGAATGAATTTTCCGCGTATCTATTTTCCACGAACGCGATGAACTCGTCTTCGAGTGAAATCAGATGCTCCACCGCAAGTCCTTTCAGAAGGCTAACCTTGCAGGGGATTATTATGAACATAATATGCAAAAAGTCAATATCGTGCAAATTTGGTTAAATCTGCAGGGCTGACTACTGCGCAGCCATCGCTTAAGTGCCCCGCCTAGAGGTCACTGTCAGTGGCCAGGTAATCTCTCGTTGGATTGGGTGGGAGGTCAGCTGAAGTGACTCTTGAGGAAACTCGCCGAGAGCAGATCCAGGGCTTGATTGACCTGGTTGGCAAGACAGTTTCTCCCGTATTGCTTGAGCAGCGATGCGCACCGCTCATCGACGTCCTGCGTCGAAATATTTACGGTGCCGATGCCGCGTTCGATGATGTTCTCCCTGAGGCCATGCACTATGTACTATTGCAGGTGATTAGGTCTGCCAGGGGTGAAGCTTTTGATGCATATAGGAAGAATGGGGTGCCCCGGCAAGACGTGTCGCGAGTTGCCGCTTTTAGCGAACTCGTCTATCCGAGTGGCAGGGAAGCTATTAATACGCTTGGAGAAATTCGAGCCCTCAAGCGTTTGACCTCGGAATGCTTGGCGGCGACTGGTCCGCTAATGCCGCGGCGACTTCAAGCTGCGCTGTGGCTCAATAAGACACCAAGTGCGAAGTCGATCATCCGGCATTCAGAAAATTGGAAGGATGGCAAGGCGGAGCCAATCCTGACCGCAGCGATGCTCGACGCAATCCATGCATACCTCGACTCCGATGATAATAAGTCCTCCCTGCGAGAACGCTTTCATTCCCCGAAAGTGAGCCGGATCAACTCGACGCTGGAAATCCCCACCCTAGCCATGGGCGCTAGTGTCGATGGGGGAATCCCGAATAATGACGCTGGAGTCCCAGGGAAGGGCCACTCAAGAACCGAAGGTGTCGTTTCCGCGTCGGAATTACTTCACTCGCTGGCTGCGGATGAGAAGGAGGTCAAAAACTTGGCCGCCGCTTTCCGTGTGCCGTCTTCGGTTTTGCGGAACTACACGCCTAACGATTTTGAAAAAGTTTTGCGCCAAGATGAGGTCTACTCTTCGGTGAGATTCTGGGTCTCCCTGAAAGCTTTTGTGAGGCCGCATTGGTGGCGGATTCGTGCGACTGCAACCTTCGCGCTAGTGCCATTCATGAGTTCACTCTTCGTTATTCTCGCGTTCGACTTCTCGCCGGCAAGTACGATTGGAGTGCTTTGGGAAGTGCAGAGGACTGCGAGCCATCCGATAGGCTACACCTTTGCTGCAGTCTTTTCGCTACTTGCTGGTACAGTGACTCTCGCGGTGCGTGAACGTTTTCGTTTCAATCTCGGCGTGGCGGGGGTTTTGCCGATTCTGTTTTTCCCCCTACATATGGGTATCTTGTGGAATGATACGGTGCTTGTAAATAAGTCCGGATACATTCGAAAAGAAATCTCTTCGTGGCATACGCTCTACGAGAACAGATTTGAGCGCTCCGGGGCTTGTCGCACGATTGAAGAAAATCTGCCAAACGCATGCAGCGTCGGTGGCGACGCCCTGCGCCTCGACCTGGGCGACTCGCCTACTATCGCCATACAGAGCTACGGTGGAGACGCAACGCTTCTGGAAGACTACTACGTGGAAACCCGACTTCGCGCAGAGGGTTCGATCACCTCATGTGGGATAAGGTTGAAGACCGGAGACCATGATCTTTTCTTTCGCGTCAACTCAGAGGAATATGACGAGGTAGGTAAACGATACCGGCCCGAAGTAGTTAGCCTCCGGCTGGGCGATCCGCTCGATCGAACCGTGCAAACCGAGGCGGTGAAACCCTTGAGTCAGCTCACTGAGTTGCCATTCGTACGTCGTTCTGTCTATTTTTTGCCGGACCGCAGGGATTGGACGACAGTGGCGGTTTTTAGAGGCGGTGACGAGATTGCTTTCCTCGTTAACGGGTATCGCGCTATGCGGCTTAGGGTGAGCGACGAAGCGATGCGACCTATGGCATCGATCCTTGCTGAGGGAGTCGCGGAGATATTCCTGTCTGCGAGTTTGACTACCTCAAGGTCATGGTACCGAGGTGACACTTGGCCTCATGGACTGGAATGGGACAGCTTTAGCTTCGATCGCGGCTCGCTTGCTTATGGCTCGGATGGTTCCGCCGATGTTGAGACTCCTCGTGGTTTACCCACTTTAGCCCCTCCCGCTGCACGAAAATCTCCCGCCGATCCTTGGCCTGTCCCTTGCTGTCGAGCACGTACCCCGTCAGCCACACCCACCCCCAGTACGTCGGCTTCGGGCAGACTTTGATGACTCGGAACCGGAACCCTCGGTCGCCCGCGAACTGGATGCTGGCGGCCTTGTCGATCTCCAGCACGTCACCCGGCTTGGGCATCGGCAGTTCAGGTGGGGAAGGCGGGTGCCCGTCGCTCCTGCCGGGCTTACCGTTCGCGTTCATCGTGCTGACGGGTTGCCGTGCCTGTCCTGCTGCTGACTGTGTCCCGCTTCCTGAGGACGTCGGCCGGGGCCTTCCGCAGGGTCGACGCGCCGCACTCCGGGCACCACCGCTCCTTGACCTTGAAGCTGAAAAGCCCAGCCAAGAATCCCAACAAGATGGCGCTAACCAGCGCACCAAGCGTCATTGCGGTTCACCCTTCGCCTGTTTGAGGGTGGCTGCCGGACGGACACCGTTGCCGCGGGCCGTCCGGCAGCCCAAGGGAACCTCGTCACCGAACGGACAGACGTCGAGACGTCATGGCCAGGCGAATGGCCGGCCGTTCGTCCCGTCGTCAGTGGACATCCGGCTTGGGTGCCGTCCCCGGAGTCCACTGCAACGACCGCCTTTCGCACCTGGCGTCCGTCTTACCGAAGTTCCGCAATGACGGTATGAGCAGGCCGCCGACGTCGTCCACGATGTTGCGAAGTGTTGCGACGCTACTGGCTAAGTTGATCGATCGTGCGGCCGATGATCGCCCGTGCCTCGGGGCCGTACACAGCCGACACCTGGAGGCGGTCGAACATCCGGGCGTACAACTCGATCTCCTGGAGTCGGGTCACCTCAATGCTCGCTGTGGGCGTCTCCAGGGCGACGAGCAGATTGTCGAAGATCCAGAAGCCGGTGGAGGCGACCGCCGGGCGTTCGGTCATTAGAGGGACGATGCCCACCGAGACGTTCGGGAGGGACATCACCGCGAGCAGGCGGTCCAGCTGCCCGGCCTGGGTAGTGGCGTCCCCGAACCAGGTACGCAGGGCTTGCTCCTCCAGCACCACTACGAACCGCTTGCCCCGCTGGTAGAGCACCCGCTGACGTTCCATCCGCACCGCCACGGCCTCGTCCAGGTCGTTGGGTGTCTCCAGGAAGTCGATCCAGAACGACAGCATCGCCGCTGTGTAGTCGGCGGTCTGGAAGAGCCCAGGGATGGCGTTGTGTTCGTAGATCCGGAACACCGACGTCTGCTCGTACAGGGCGAGGGTATGCGCGCCGAGTACTCGCTTCATGCCCGTGCGGCTTTGGCGCCGGAACTCCAGGTACGCCGACTCCACCGCCCGCAGCGTGGCGGTCAGGTCCGGGATCTGGTCTTCTGCGTTGCAGGCTCGGCACCAGGCGCGGATGTCGTTGTCGGTCGGCGGCTGGACGCCATGCTCGATCTTGCTGACCCGCGTAAAGTGCTGGCCGGTCAAGGCCGCCAGCGCCCGCCCCGTGAGCCCTGCTTCCTTGCGTAGCTCACGGAGGCGGACGCCGAGAGCCTCCTGGCCCTGGCGGGCAGCGCTAGACGGGTTGGTAGTCACGGTGCGGGATGGCCAACTTCCACACGTCCTCGAACGCCGACCGGCACAGCCGCAGGTCGTGGGGATCGTCGGACGCCACCCGGTCTACCGCCAGGCCGTTGCCCGCGTAGATGAGGAAGACCGCCACGCGGTCGTCGAACAGGTAGTAGTCGTTCCCCGGCAGTGCAAGCGACGACACCAACCGACGCGGCACCCAGCGGATGTCCTCGCCAGCGTCCACCATGGGCTCGGCGATGCTGTGCGACCAGCGCTGATAGTCGCTGAGTGGTTCAGACACGATGCGGGCGCGGCGTACCGACCGGCCTGCCTTGACGTGCTCGCGCAGGCTTTCGCACCAGTCCTCCAGCCACGCCAGGTCATCCGGCTCGCCGGCGGCCCACTTCGCCATGTAGGGCAGCTCGACCGCGGTGCCGTAGGCGTCGCGCGTCTCCAGGTGGACGGCGTCGCGCTCGAAGGTCACGAGCAGCCGATCGAACTCGCCCTCACTGATCGAGGCCACGGTCCTCCTGCCTGAAGAACTGGAGCATCCGGTCAGGGATCTCCACGCAGGACTCACCCTCCGGGATGCTCATCTGTGCCAACACGGCCGGGTCCGACACCACCCAACCCTGCACCACCCAGCTGTCCCGGTCGGTGCGGTACACCGTGGGCGAGCCGGTCGGGTTCGACTCCGGATCCATGCCGATCAACGTTAGGCGCATGTTCCACTCCCTGTCCTGCTGGTTGCGGGATGTTGCGACGGGGCCATCCTGCGGGCGGGGAGGAGAGACGTCAAGGAGTAGGCGAAGGATTGCAGATGGTGACGAAGTTCTACGACATCCGCACGGGGAGCAATGGATGATCGCTTTCCCTCGCGTCCCTCTGAGCACCTGACAAGCGCTAAGCTGTCGGACCCGTGCGTTACTGTCCCTGCAACCATCTGAAGCGCACTGCCTGTCATGATGGCTATTGACGTAATGTTGCGGACAGAAGAATATAACTTCATATTAGTTGGGGGCAAATCAATGCCAAGAAAGAACGAAGCGACTCTCGCCGGTTGGACCGGAAAAGCGAGCGACAGTGAAGATGTGCGATACCAGTGGACCAAGGAACAGATCTCCGAGGCGATCAAGGCCTGCTCTTTCGATGGAAATTCCTACGATGTGTACCCGAAAGGGTCATATCCAAATCACACAAACGTCGTGCGGGACAGTGATGTGGACATTGCTGTCGAGTTGACCGGGTTGACTCGACACGAGTTCATTCATGGCGCTTCGGGGCTCTCGCTGAGAGATTTCGGGATCCCTGTCTACACCGGGTCATACAACGTACTGCGGTTTAAGAACGAGGTTGAGGCGGCGCTGGTAGACCGGTTTGGGCGGGCCGCAGTCGAGCGCGGCAACAAGGCCATACATGTCCGGGAATCTGCACGAAGCCTTAAGGCGGATGTGGTTGTCTGTCAGACCCTCATCTCACACAGTAGCCGACATTCTGAGCGTCAGGGCATTCTGATCCGACCCGATAACGGGGGCGAGATTCATAACTTTCCTAAGCAGCATCTGTCCGAGGGGGTTGCGAAGAACGAGAGAACATATCGACGATACAAACGAACGGTGCGTATTTTGAAGCGACTCGAAAATGAAATGGTGGATGTTGGCGCAATCGATGCCGTGCCCTCGTTTCTGATCGAGTCTCTTGTGTTCAACGTGTCAAACGGCGTTTTCAATAACCATGCGACTTGGACAGAGCGAGTGCGTGGCACGTTGAACGCTATCGCTCGGACGTACAAGGAACGGGATGGGTGGGTTGAGGCCAACAACATCAAGTACCTGTTCCATGACTCCCAACCATGGACTGAAACGCAGGCGGACTTCTTCGCTCGCACTGCCCTTGCATACCTGGAGCTAGACTGACCATGCCAAACAGTGCCTGGACGCGTGGCTTAATCTTTCTTGCAGCAGGCATTTGGTTTGGCCTGGCTTTCATCCTGGGCATGCCTCTTAACGAGACATGGCTGAGGCTCGTCGGTGGCGTAGCTTCGATCGTCGTTCTTTTGCTTCTAGCATTTGACCTTTTTGCTTGGCGCTGGTTTCCGGCATGGCTGGTTAAGCGCCCGAATATTCGCGGAACGTGGAAGGCTACTTTTCGATCGAGCTGGACCGACGCCGATGGCAAGCCAGTCGAGGGGGACTGCTACATCGTCGTTCACCAGTCCTATTCGAAACTCTGCATCGAGGTCTACTTCGCCATCTCAGACTCTGTTTCTACGAGTGCGAATATCCTACAGGGGGAGGGTCGATCAACGCTGTGGTTTACATACCGGAGCGAGGGTCATGCACTTGAGCAGGAGGGTAACCCTCCGCATCGTGGAGCAATGATGCTATATATATCTCTGCAAGGGCGGCCGGGATTGGCTGGTGACTACTGGACGGAACGCAAGACAAAGGGTCGGATAGAAACCTCTGGCCGCTCAAAGAAGTTGGCTGGGAGCTTTCAAGCTGCAAAAGAGTTGAAATATGTCTAGGCGGAAGGTCATCGACCAGTTCATGTGGGGCTACCAGTACCTGTTCCGTTCCTCGCTGGAACATAGTTCCGATAGCGCGCTGAAGGCAATCGGGTTCGCTGGTGAACCTAAGGCGATGCTTGTAGGCTTTCAAATATCAGGACAGCATGCATATGACGTATGCATCGAGCCCGAGGATGGCCCGTACAAGCCCAGCGATTTCGCTGGAGCGAGAAGGCGAGCAGTAGAGCTGTACGATAATCATGAGGAACGAAACATGATACACAGCCACCCCGGCATGCATGAGACGTTCCATCGGCGACTGAAGCGTCGGCTGCTGGGCGAGGCAATCGTGGAGACTCTGCAACAACACCATGCAAGCCACGGCCGAGAGTTCTTCTTCGGTGGTCCGACTGTGGTAGGCGATTACCGTGTATACGCAGTTATTCATGTGGCGAAAGAAGAGCTCGCCAAGGTTCCGCGACTGCAGTCAACTCGGCGCGATCGATTCAGCCTAGCACCCTCATTGGTACATGCCCTTGTAGAGGAGATTCTGTACCGTGCGAGCATGAATTTGTTTGTGCCGGACGCTGGCGCAGACCTTGAAGTTCTGGGTGCCGGAAGCCCGGAACTTGTGAGAAGTGCTACCTCGAAGTTCGTTCGCGGTATCCTTTATCGTGCTGGCTCTATCTTCGCCGAAGATCATGACCTGCTTTTCAGTGCCATATCGGCGTTGCCCTACGAGGGTCGGTCTGGAGTTGGTCGCCTGATTATCGGCGATCCGGCAAATAACGCCATTAAGGTGGCACTTAAGCTCCGAAATCCGGTGCCGGTTCAGGACACACGCGCCGTACGAAAGCTGGTTGAAGCAAGCACGGAAACAACTGGGATTTTGATGCACGATGGTGACATCTACGGTTTGGGAAGCGTTTCGAAAGGCTATGATGAGACAGATGAGGCGCTGTTTGAAGTTGCGCTCCTTGGACGCGGTTCCTGGGATGTCCGTCATGGAGCAGTTGCACTACTCAGTGTCCGAGATGGAATTGCACATCTTCCTGCAAATATCCTCGACTTCGAGATCCTGGCGGATAGTGTAACTCGCAAGCTCACTCGACCTGATGTTTCCAAGCTGGCAGCCTTGGCAAGGGCAGCCAGCCGGAACGATCATGGTGCGATGCTTGTGATTTCAGACGACGCGGCAACTGAGGCTGCGCGCCTTGAGCCGCAAGCATGGTCCGTGGAACCGTTTGCTCTGTCGGAAGATATGCTCAGCCAGCTAACGGCGATGGACGGCGCTATCTTAGTTGACCCCGAAGGCAATTGCCACGCGATTGGCGTTATTCTCGATGGGCGCGCTGCAGGGCGGGGTGACCCCGCACGGGGTAGTCGATTTAACAATGCGTTGCGCTATCTGGACTCAAGTCCTCCTCCGGCAGTAGTGGTTGTTTACAGCACTGACGGGGGCGTAGATGTCTTGCCAAAGCTAGAGCCTCGGGTTGCCAAGGAAGCTGTCGCTGCTGCCGTTGAGCGCTACCTTACACTCGCCGTCGTAAGGCATCCGATCTTTAAGGAGGTGTACGGCGCCTGGGACAAGGTGAAGGCATACCAGTTCTATCTTTCCCAGGAGCAGTGTGATGCACTGAATGGCGCTCGAAAGGAGTTCGAAGAGTGGAGGATGAAGACCCACGGTATGAGCATTGGAGCAGGGCTGCTCGCGCCGCACCCCCTCATGGAAGAAAGCTACTGGATCTAGTTGATGAACTCCATCCAGCGGTCTTCACGCCTCTCGGCCCGGGTTTGCAAGACCGAAGTCAGGAAGCTGCGCAATTCCTTCTTGTACCAGAAGACGAGTACCAGCGCTTCCTTGAGAAGGTGCAATACTGCATGGTGATGCGTTGCGCTGTCATACGAATCAGAGTACTGAACGGTCACGGTGATGTAACTCTGGGCAACCTGTATTGATTCGGCAACAGGAAGGGGCGAGGCATCCTTGTGATGAGGCCAGCTCATTCACTTCCCAGAGATGTTTGACAAATATTGCTGTGTTCCCACAATATAGATGCTATGAGTTCCACTTGCCCGAGGCCATCTGCACGACGCTTGTACTCTGCTTGGATTGAATCGGAGACCGGAGCATGAGTCCGCGACCTGGCGGCGAGACTGACAAGTTCGGCAACCGATACGAAGGCGCTTGGACGGTACGGCATGTCCTGCGGGTTCTATCGGGGGCTGGAATGTCTATTACAGTCGAAGATATCGACGAGTTCGCGGAAGGCGCGGAGTTTACTTTTAGTGATGGCATGTCGATACAAGTCCACCAGGTGAAGCGTCAGAACCGTAACGCGAACAGCTGGACTCCCAAGTCATTGCAGGAAAAGGGTATTTGGGAAAACGCTCGCAAACATGTCAGCGCTGGTCGCAGGTTCCACTTCGTCTCCATAATTCCTGCCCGCCCAATTCAAGAGTTGGCTGATAGGGCTCGGCGCTCGTCCGACCTAGATTCGTTTACCAAGAATTTTCTAAGTGACGAGCTGAAAGAATCTTTCGATCAGCTTGCCTCTACTGATATCTTCGGATCGCCTGAGGCAGCATGGACTATTCTTCGGGGCTTTTGGATCGAGTGGCATGACGAGCGAAGCCTCAATGACATAAACGCTGTAATTGCTGACATGCTTCTGGAGGGTGCGGCAGGCCGATTGGCTGCAGTTGGTTTAGGGGACTTTGTTCAGCAGAATCTAGGAGTCCGACTAGATGCTGCGGCTATTGAGGCAGGCTTGTCTGAGTACGGACTACGGCGCGCCCAACAAGTGCGAACGGCGACGATCGCCGAACATGCCGCTGCCATCACGGCGGGTTGGATCGCCGGGATTGAACGCGAACTCATAAAGCCGGCCATTCCCAGGAGTGAGACGGCTAGGCTCGTTGAATTATTGGAGGGCGAGGACCAGCTACTACTCCTTACGGGTGACGCAGGTTATGGCAAGAGCGCCGTCCTTCACGAGTTGGCCGGTGAATTGACCACCAAGGATGTAGCAGTTCTTGGCTTCCGCCTCGATCGTCTTGAGGCTTTCGCGTCAACGGCCGAACTCGGTGAAAAGCTTGGGCTGACAGTCTCGCCGGTGTCCGCGCTCTCGGTGGTAGCGGGCCAACGCCCGTCTGTACTCGTAATAGATCAGCTTGACGCCGTCAGTCTCGCCTCGGGGCGGATGCCGCGCAGCTTTGACGCTATTGCAAACACGATTAGAGAGGCTGCCGCTTTCCCGACGATGCGGATCGTGCTCGCTTGTCGAAAGTTTGACGTTGAGAATGACCACCGTATTCGGGAACTGGTTACTGGTGAACGCTCTGCAAGAGTAGAGCTAGGGAAGCTATCTGAGTCGCAGGTGGCAGACGCGGTCGACAAGATGGGGCTTGATCCAGATTCTCTCGACCAACGACAAGTAGATTTACTCCGATCGCCGCTGCACCTCGTGCTATTGCAGAGCATTGCCGACCAAGCCGGAGCCCTGTCCTTTCAGACTCCGAACGGTCTTTTTGATGCTTTCTGGGATCGCAAAGTGATTGCCTGTTTGCATCGTCGTGAAGGCACGCGCTTCGCGCAGGTCGCTAGAACCGTTGCGAGCGCGATGAGTTCGCGGCAGCGGCTTTGGATAGATGTCTCGACCCTTGACCATGACGATCTGACTGTCGATGCCGGTGTGCTGGTGTCGGAACATGTTTTGGTTAGGGACGGCCAGCGGATCGCCTTCTTCCATGAGGCGTTTTTCGGGTATGTCTTTACTCGGGCGTGGATTAGTCAACGGCAAAGCATCGTCGAGTTCCTCCTCGCTGGGGAACAGGAGCTATTCCGGCGATCTCAAGTTCGTCAGATTCTTAGTCATCTCAGGGCATCAGATCCGGGGAGATTCGTAGAAGAGGTTGAGGGCCTGCTCATGCATGAGCAGGTTAGATTCCACATCAAAGAAGTGGTGCTCGGCATCGTTCGCTCGCTTTCGGAACCGTCGAGTGCTGACTGGGACATGATGAACCGAGTCCTTGACGCCAACCCGCCATTCGAAAGTCGAGTGTGGTTGTCCCTGCGCACCTTGCCTTGGTTCGATCGCCTTGACGCCGAGGGGATGTTCGAGGAATGGCTCGCTAGTGGCGATGAGCGAGTCCAGGACAACGCGCTGCATATGGCGCTCGGTGGGATGAAGGAAAGGCCAGAGCGAATGGCGGAACTTCTCGCGCCACACGCGGGACGTGAAAGGTACGCCAACTGGCTGCTCTGGACTGTACGTTTTGCAAACGTTCACGAAAGCCGCCCACTCTTCGATATCCTCCTCGATGCCATCCGTACTGGCAAGCTACAAGATTATGGCCACGACCTGTGGATGTTTACCTACGACCTGGCGGAGCATCAGCCTGCATGGGCGGCGGAACTGCTTGTCGCGCACCTAGCTTTGCGGCCGAATGCTTTGGCTGTAGATGAGTCCGGAAGGGTAGCGCTTCTCCTTGACGGCGACGACGCGCTGATCAGACTAACGACAGGGGCTGCAAAGGGTGCTCCGCGGGTCTTCTGTGAGTTAATCACACCCTACTTATTGTCCGTAATGCGCCTGACGGAACGACCGTGGGCGGAGCATCTCCTTGCAGATGCACACTTCGGCTATCGAGTTCCTGACGACAGCTTCCATGAGCTTGAGGACGCGGTGCTTTTTGGTGCGGCCAGCGCTCTTCGAAGCTTCGCCGGGAATGACCCAGCGGCTGCCCGGCCCTTGCTGGAGAAGTTGGCAGCAGACCAGCATGAGGCGGCGCAATGGCTATTGTATGAAGGTCTGAGAGGTGCGGCGGCTTCACACTATGCGGATTGGGCGGGTAGTCTTCTTCTGGAGGGCTCTACCCGTTTCCTAAGCGGTTACATGTCCAATGGTGTCTGGACAACCCGTCAACTCATAGAGGCTATTACTCCTCACTTGTCCCCCGAACTGTTTAGCCGTTTGGAGAGCGAGGTGGTCGCTCTCCGGTTCTCGTGGGAGAGGAGGAACCCCGGTTGGTACGTCTTTTGTCTCCTGTCTGCCATGGGTGAGTCCAGGCTGTCCCTTCTGGGTCGGAGACGGCTAGGCGAACTCAGGCGTCTCACGGGAATGGATTCTCCAGAGGAGCCCGAGCCAATCGTCGTTCGTCAGGTCGAGTCGCCTATTGCACCGGATGCGGCCCAGTACATGTCTGACGAAGACTGGTTCCGCGCCATGGCGAGACACAACTCGAATCGGGAGAGCTTTACGACCTTTCGAGGCGGTTCCCGCGAACTATCGCATGTTCTGCAGGGCGAGGTGGCGAAGGATCCTGTGCGATTCGCAAGACTTGCCTTGCGGCTCGATGACTCGATTAATCCCGACTATACCGAGGCGATCCTGATGGGCCTGGGTGAAGGTGACCCACTCCCAGATCCCAATCCGGTTTTCGTAGCTATACGTCACATTGCTTCGCTTCACCTTGGGCAGAACGACCGATGGCTCGGCTGGCCGCTTCGAAAGAACTACCTTAAGAGCGATGTTCCCGCTGACATCATTACAATGCTCATCGAACGGATCATGAGCTCAGAGGACCCTGTCGCAGACAGATGGCCAAACCATGAGTTGGGTGAACGGGAATCGCTCGACGGTGTAATCATGTCGGAGGGTATGAACACGGCGAGAGGTAGCCTCGCCCTCACGTTGGGGTATCTTCTTGTTTACGATTCAGACGGGCGTCGCACGGCGCTGGTAGTGCCAGTCTTAGACCGGTTGGCGCAGGATCCATCTGTAGCAGTTCGAGCATGCGTTGCCCAGATTGTTGCGGGTTGCTTGATGCATGCGCGACCTCAGGCAGTCGATGCATTCAAGCTGTTAGTGCAGGGCGACGATAGGTTGCTTGTTGTTGAGACGGTAACTCGACTTATTAGGTACATCGGCAACGCCGACCCTGCGATCGTAATGCCACTTGTGCCGCGCATGCTAGCTGCAGAGGCTGCGGAAGTACGGCAAGGCGGCGGCGCCCTGGCGGCTATCGCTGCTGTGCAGTGGGGGCAGGAAGGTCTTCTTCAGGCTGTTGTTGCGGGCCAAGATGCCGCAGCTCGGACAGGCGCGGCCATGGCATGCGCTCATTTGCTTCCCGCCGCTACGAATTCGGCCGTGGCAGAGGACACCCTCATCCACCTGATGAACGATAGTGACAAGGGTGTTCGTGAGGTGGCAGCGGAGGTTGCTGGCGTTCTTCGCAATGAACGGCTGCGTCGATTCTCTCGCGTCCTGACCGCCTTGATCTCCTCAGAGGCATACTCCGAGGCCGTGCCGCAACTGTTAATAACGCTCGAACGTGCGCCCGATCGCGTTGATGCCCTTGTAATTTTGTGTGCTCGTCGGTTCACCGAAGTCCATGGTGCGGATATTGGCGACATTTCGACGGGTGCGGCTGGAGACGCGAGGGAGGTGGGGCAGCTTGTATTCAGAGCATACGCACAGGCAACTTCACATGGTCAGCGACGCGAAGCCCTCGACCTGATCGATCAGTTGCTAGCCCTCAACGCCTATGGAATGGTCGAGTTGTTTGATGCCGCAGAACGTTAGGTGTGCTTTGTTACTGTCTTCCTTTGGCGAGTAGCGGTCCTGAGCAGCCTCGCGCCTCCCAGTCCGGGTTCATAAGACCCTGGATCAGGTGCACCTCGTCGACTGTGTGCAAACCCGGCCTTCTGGGCTGATGGCTGTCACCTGTCCAAGATCCGACAAGATCGGAGGCTGCCGCGTCGAGTGCCGGTCTGATTACGTACGGCCATGGCTCAGAGGCCGCGTAAGCAGAAGGTCAAGTGCAGGGGACCGCGTGACGAGGACGGGCGCGCCTGTCAGCGCCCGGTCAGCCACGTAGGTCAGAGATGTCCGCAGCATCGCGGTCGGCCGGAGGTCCCCCTTCGTGGTCGCTTATCCGAGTACGCCAAGCACACTCCCAAGAAGGCCAAGTCGAAGCCACCGCCGCAGACTCAACGGACAGCAAGCTCGCCCCGTCCATCCCGAGCATCGACACGATCACGCCCGAGGCTCTCACCCGCAGTACGGGACGCCCTGGTTGCCGAGGCCATCCAGTACATCGAGGCGACGGTCACTGGCGGAGCGGTCGACGCAGCCGTGGCCCAAGCGGCCAGCTACGCAGGGGACAGGGTGTGGGATCGGCTGACGCGCGACTGGTCGGGGCGGAACTGCAAGGGACTCGCTCGCCTTGCCCGTGCCGCGCTGGACGGCAAGGACTGGCTCCATGACCGGGTCGGCGACCTGGTGAGCTACCTGTTGGAGGTGCTCAGTACGCCGCGTGTGGTCAGAGTCTTCGGCAGGGAGATCGCCAAGCGCATCCCGCTGCCCTGGGACCAGCAGCTCGTGGCCGTGTCGAGAGGTATGCAGATCGCGGGCATCGCGGTGTGCATGCTCAACGGTCGGGATCTGGCGAGGTGTGAGTGCTTCGTTGACGTCGTGATCAACGAGGGTAAGGAGCGCGTCCGTCAGTTGATGGACTGGGCAGCCAAGGACTGGCGGAACCTGGAGCAGCTCGTCCCTGCCATGTGAGACGGGTCAGGGTCCCGGAACGGTCAAGAGACTCTGCGTCGTCATGCCCATCGTCTGGCCATCGCAAGCAGACGTCTGGCCTCCCAACAGGGGTGTACAAGGGCCTCCATGAGTTCCACCAGAGCGTCACGAAGGCCCCGGCTCATCGAGCCGGGGCCTTCGTCGTGTCACCGGTCGCTTGCGGGTGCGGGTCAGCCGTTCCAGTGCTGGGCGACCAGGTCGGCGGCCTGCTGCTCCCACTGGGCGTAGTGGTCGGGGTACGCCGAGACCTGCACGGTCTGGGCGGCCTTGGTCAGCGGCATGTCCTGCCAACCGTCGACCTGCTTGAGGCCCTTGAGGAAGGCCGTCGTGGCGTACCCGGGGTCGGTGATCTGCTCCACCGTGCCCCAGCCCGAGGACGGCCGCTGCTGGAACAGGCCCTGGGAGTCGTGGTCGTTGCGGTCGCCCAGGTGGCCCAGGTTCTCCAGCTTGGACTCCTGGAGGCTGGTCGCGATGGCGACCACGGCGGCCCGCTCGTCCATGCCGGACTTCTTGGTGGCGTCGATGATCGCCTTGACGTTGGCGGTCTGCTCGTCACCCAGGTCGATGCGGGACTGCGCGCCCTGCACGCCGTGCGGGATCAGCTTGCCCTTGTCCACGGCCGGCTTGTCGACCTGCACGACTGCGACGGGCTTGGCGTCCATCGCCGGGGCGGCGTGGGCGTGGGTGGCCGGGCCGGCGAAGACGCCACCGGCGAAGGCCAGACCGGCGATACCGAGAACGCTCTTGCGCAGGATGGTGGTGTTCATGGGGATGCTCCTTCGGGGGGTCGGCCCGGAGCGTGCCGGGGGGCACGACTGGGCAAGCACCACGACGGGGCGCTCATGCGGGGGAAGTTCGAGGAGTCCCGGGCGGCCTTGCGACTCGCGCCCGGACCAGGTGTAACGACCGGCGGCCCCAGGTCATTCCGGGGCGCTGCCCGCCTCCCGGGCTGGCCGGGCGGGGGCGCTGCTGCGGTCGTACGGAGGGTGTAACGACTGCGGGCCGGCCGGGATTCCGCCGTGGGGGTGCCACCGGTCACGGGACACCGGCCCCAGGGTGCCCGATCCGTCCGGGCCGGGTACCCCGCGCCGCCGCGAGGCGGGACGTCCGGTCCGAAACCCCGCCCGCCCCGGGCGTGGAACCGGATTTACGGCTCACTTCGGCACCGGCGGCATGGAACCGGACGCGCGCCGGAATCCGCCGGTGGTCGGGGCCGGAACCGGACGTCCCGGCACGGACCGGCCGCGTCACGCGGGTTCTGCCGAGGGCAGATCCGCTACCGGTGAACAGGTGAGCCGATCGGCCGGCGCGGCCGGCAGGGTGGGACGCATGAGACTGCTGATGCTGGGCGGCACCGGGTTCGTCGGCTCCGCCCTCGTGGCCGAGGGGGTACGTCGGGGCTGGGCGGTGACCATGCTCAACCGGGGGCTGCACGGCGACACCCCACCGGGCGTACGCCGGTTGCGGGGCGACCGGTCCGCGCCGGACGGGCTGGCCGAACTGGCCGGCGGCGAGTGGGACCTGGTGGTCGACACCTGGGACGGCCGGCCCCGCGCGGTACTCGACGCCGCCACGCTGCTGCGCGCCGCCCGCCACTACGCCTACATCTCCAGCGGATCCGTGTACGCCCCACCGGTGCCGTCCGGCGTCGGCGAGCAGGCGCCCGTCGTGATGGCTGAGGCGGGTGACACCTCGGACGACGACTACCCGCGCTGCAAAGCCGGTGGCGAACTCGCCGCCACCGAGGTGTTCGGCGACCGGGCCCTGCTGGTACGGGCGGGGCTGATCCTCGGCCCGGGTGAGGACATCGGCCGGCTGCCCTGGTGGCTGCACCGGGTGGCCCGGGGCGGCGACGTCCTCGCCCCCGGCCCGGCGGACCTGCCCGTGCAGTACGTCGACGTGCGGGACCTGGCCGCCTGGACGTTGGACCGGGCCGCCGAAGGCGTCGGCGGGGCGTTCAACGTGATCAGCCGGTCCGGGCACACCACGATGGGCGAGCTGCTGACCGGGGCGGTGGCGGCGACCGGGTCCGACGCCCGGCTGCGGTGGACCGACCCGGAGCCGATCCTGGCCGCCGGGGTGGTGCCGTGGAACGACCTGCCGATCTGGATCCCGCCGGGCCACGAGTACCGGTGGTTGCAGGAGCGCGGCGTCGAGAAGGCGTACGCGGCGGGGCTGACCTGCCGCCCGGTGGCCGAGACGATCGGCGACACCTGGCGCTGGCTACGGCGGGTGGGTGCGGTGCCGCCCCGGGCGGGCCGGCCGGTGCGGGCGGCGGTGGGCCTGGACCCCGAACGGGAGGCCGCCCTGCTCACGACGGTGCGGTGACGGGCGTGCGGCGGCCGGGCAGCCGGCCGATCCGTCGACGCGCCAGGTCATCACGTTCGGGTCGCCGCCAGGTCCAGCACCTCGTCCACGCTCCGCCTCGGGGTGGGCACCCCCGGCTGGCCGTACCCGATCCGCATCACCATCTGCGGCGTGCCGTACCGCCCGAGCGACAGCCGCAGCGCCTCCCGCGCCCCCGGCACCTCGATCGGCTGGGAGAGCAGCGACACCGCCAGCCCCGAGTCGGTCGCGGCGAGCAGCACCCGCTGCAACGCCTGCCCGGCGAGCACCTGGTCCACGACGGTGTTGCCGGCCGAACCGACCACCGCCACCAGCGGCTCCGGCTCGAAGTCCCGGCCGGGTGCCCGGTCCAGGCCGCCGAAGCCCCGCGCCGGCAGCAGGTCCTGCGGTTCGGCCTGCGGTCCGCCGGCCCGGGTCGGGACCCCGTCGGGGGAGGGCTCGGCGCGGACCCAGGCGGCGCGTTCGGCCCGGTAGGCGGGGTCGCGTTCGAGCACCCGGTGGGCGCTGCGGGCGATCTCGGCGAAGGCGTTCACGGCGCTCACCCCGATGACCAGTTCCAGCCAGCACTGCTCGGCGCGGGCCGCCTCGCCGAGCCGCCAGCGGGCGTCGGCGGGCACCGGGTCGGGCCAGAACGGCGCCCGGTTGCTGAACCGGCGCGGGATCGCCGCGTACCGGCTCCGCTCGGCGGGGGAGGGCCGGCGCGGCAGGTCCGGGACCAGCCGGGCCAGCACGTCCGGTTCGGTCGGGTACGGACGCAGCCGTACGGTCGCCGGGGTGCCCGCCACGGCGAGCGAGAGGCGCAGGTTGAACAGGGCCGCCCCGCAGGCGACCCGCGCCGCCCAGCCGCTCGGGTCGGTGGCCGGCAGCCGGCGGGCCGGGTCGACGGACAGTTCGATCCCGCCGTCGTGGAGCCGGAACCGCCACGGCTGGGTGTTGTGCAGCGAAGGCGCGCGGACGGCGTCCGTGGCGGCGGCCCGTAGCTGCGCGACGGTGAAGCCGGTGCCCATGGTCATGCTCCTTCCGTGGATCGGCGTCGGCCCGCCCGGGCCGGACGACCCGTGGTGCCGCCGCCCGGCGGGCGGTCCCGACGGTCCGGGTGCGGATGCCCCTGCCCGGCGACACCCGTCGTGGCGGTGGTGGTTCCTCTCCACGGTCCGTCACCCGGGGGCGGTCCGGGCAGGGCCGGACGTCCCGACCGGCCGGGCATCCCTGCCCGGGGCGACCACCGGCCGTCCGCCCCGCCCGGACCGGGTGCGGTGACCCGCCGTCGGTGCTGTGCCGGCCGGCCACGGGCGCGGTCGGCCCCGGCGGGGTGACGCGCCGGGTTAGGGACCTTCGGCCCGTGCGCCCGCCGGGCGGGACGGGTAGAAACGAGGGATGATCCGGGTGTTCCTCCTCGACGACCACGAGGTCGTCCGTCGTGGCCTTGCCGACCTGTTGCAGAGCAGCGGTGACATCGAAGTGGTCGGCGAGTCCGGCTCCGCGCAGGAGGCATCCCGGCGGATCCCCCCGCTCCGGCCGGACGTGGCGATCCTCGACGCCCGGCTGCCCGACGGCAACGGCATCGACGTGTGTCGGGACATCCGGGCCGTGGACTCCTCGATCAAGGGCCTGATCCTCACCTCGTACGAGGACGACGAGGCGCTCTTCGCCGCGATCATGGCCGGTGCCGCCGGCTACGTGCTGAAGCAGATCCGGGGCACCGACCTGGTCGACGCGGTGCGCCGGGTGGCGGCCGGTCAGTCGCTGCTCGACCCGGCGATCACCACCCGGGTGCTGGAGCGCATCCGCAGCGGCGTCGAGCAGCCCCGCGAGCTGAAGACCCTCACCGAGCAGGAGCGCCGCATCCTGGAGTACGTGGCCGAGGGGCTGACCAACCGGGAGATCGCCGGCAAGATGTTCCTGGCCGAGAAGACGGTGAAGAACTACGTCTCCAGCGTCCTGGCCAAGCTGGGCCTGGAGCGTCGTACCCAGGCCGCCGTCCTCGCCACCCGTCTCCTCGGCCAGCGCCACTGACCCGCCGGTCCCGCCCGGCGCCAACGCCCCGCCGCCCGCCGGCAACGGCGCCGACGAGCGACGACACCTGACCCCGGACGGCCGCGACCGGGCGCCCCCGGATCAGTCGCGCAGCGGGACCGACCAGTGGAGCCGGGTGCCGTGCGGCTCGACCCGGCGTACCTCGAATTCGCCGCCGTGGCGTTCGGCGCGTTCACGGAGGTTGACCAGGCCGCCCCGGGCGGCGGCCGGGTCACAGCCCACCCCGTCGTCGGTGACCGTCACGGTGACCCGACCGGCGTCCACCCGGACGGCGACGGTGACCCGGCCGGCCCCGGCGTGGCGTACCGCGTTGGACAGCGCCTCGCGCAGCACGGCGGTGAGGTCGGGGCGGACCGCCTCCGGCACCGCGCTGTCGATCGGGCCGTCCAGCTCGACGGCGGGGCGGAAGCCGAGCGACCCGGCGGCCACGTCGACCGCCTCCCGGATCTCGGTGCGCAGCGCCGCGCTCATCGGGGTGCGCAGCTCGAAGATGGTACGGCGGATGTCGCGGATGGTGGCGTCGAGGTCGTCGACGGCCGCGTTGATCCGCTTGGCGACCTCGGGGCGGGCGTTCATCGCACCGCTCTGGAGTTGCAGCCCGGTGGCGAAGAGTCGCTGGATCACCACGTCGTGCAGGTCCCGGGCGATCCGTTCGCGGTCCTCCAGGACCACCAGCAGCTCGCGCTCCTCCTGGCCCCGGGCGCGCTCCATGGCCAGCGCCGCCTGCCCGGCGAAGCTGGCGAGCAGCCGGACGTCCTCGTCGGCGGTCCGGCCGGCGTCGGGCCGGTGGGCGACCACCAGCACGCCGTGCAGGGTGTCGGCGGCGGCGAGCGGGGAGACCACCGCCGGGCCGGCCACCACCGGTACCGGCCAGGGCGCGGCCTCGGCCAGGTCGTCCAGCAGCTCGTGGCGGTGCTCGGTCACCGAGCCGGCGAAGCTGGTCTCGGCGGCCGGCAGCAGCGCGCCGACCAACTCCCGGGCGGCCCCGTCGGCGGAGTCGACCACCTCGACGGTGAACTGGCCGGCGTCCTCGTCGTAGAGCAGCACCAGGGCCAGTTCCGCCTCGGAGACCTCCCGGGCCCGCCGGGCCACCAGGGTCAGCGCGTCGGTGCGGCGCACCTCGCCGAGCAGCACCGAGGTGATCTCGGCGGTCGCGGCCAGCCAACGTTCCCGCCGGTGGGCCAGCGCGTAGAGGCGGGCGTTCTCGATGGCCACGCCGGCTGCGGCGGCCAGCGCCACCACGATCTCCTCGTCGTCCTCGCTGAACTCCGGGGCACCCTGCTTCTCGGCCAGGTAGAGGTTGCCGAAGACCTGGTCGCGGATGCGTACCGGCACCCCGAGGAAGCTGTGCATCGGCGGGTGGTGCGGGGGGAAGCCGTACGACTGGGGGTGCTGGGTGATGTCCGGCATGCGGACCGGGCGGGGCTCGTCGATCAGCAGGCCGAGCACGCCCCGCCCGTGCGGCAGGTCGCCGATCTCCGCGTGCAGCTCGGGGCTGATCCCGTGCACGATGAAGTCGTGCAGCAGCCGGTCCGGCCCGATCACGCCGAGCGCGCCGTAACGGGCCCCGACCAACTCGCAGGCCGACCGCACGATCCGTTGCAGGGTGCTGCGCAGGTCGAGGTCGGAGCCGATGCCGACCACCGCGTCGAGCAGCGCCCGCAGCCGTTCCCGGCTGGTCATCACGTCGCCGACCCGATCCAGCATCTCCTGGAGCAGCTCGTCGAGCCGGACCCGGGACAGCGGGCTCAGCCCCAGCGACGGGGTCGGGTGTTCGCTGCGGGGAGGCGGTGCGCTGGTGGCCACCCGGGCGATGCTACCGCCCGCCGATCGTCCGGCACCTGCTCGTCAGGCGGGCTGGTCGCGTACCGCCGAGGTGTCCACCACCTGCTCGGTGGGCAGCCGGGGGGTGCGCGGCGGACCGGCCTGCGCCGGGTCCGCGATCCCGAGGCGCAGCACCAGGTACGGGAAGCCGAGCCCGCTGAGTAGCTGACGCAGCGTCTGCCGGGTGCCGGGCACCTCGACCACGCCGGAGAGCGGCACCACGGACACCCCGCGCCGGGTGGCGGTGAGCCAGAGCGCGGAGAGCGCCTCACCGGCCCGCAGCCAGCTCTGCGGCTCGTCCTCGTCGCCGAAGAGCAGCGCGTACCCGGCGGCCTTGTCGTGGCCGGGACCGACCGGCAGGCTGCCGGTGCGGCCGAAGTCGCGGCCGGGCACGGTGGTCTGCGGCTGGTCCTGCGGCAGCACCTCCGGCGGCAGGCCGGTGCCGCTGCCGGCCCGGTTGGTCCAGTACTGCAACTCGTCGCGGGTCTGCGGGTCCTCCGCCTCGACGACGCCGGCGTGGGAGGCCGCGGCGGCCAGCTCCATCACCTGGTCGGAGTCGAGGATCTGCAACTGGGCGCCCTCGGCACTCGCCGCGCGGGTGATCTCGCCGATCGCGTCGGCGGGCACCTGCTCGTCGCTGACCGGACGGCGGTCGGTGTGCCGCACCTGCATGCACTGCACCAGCCGCATGGCGTCCGGGGCGGCCCCGGCGCGCGTCAGGCCGGTCAGCCGGGCCAGCAGCTCCGGGTGCGCCGGGTCGGGCAGCCGCTCGACCACGGCCGTCCAGCCCTCGGCGGCCAGCGCGACCCGGGCGTGGTGCAGCGCCGCGCCGCAGCTCAGCGCCAGCAGCCGGCCCTCCGGGTCGGCGGCGGTGAGCTGGCGGTCCCGGACCACCCGCAGTTCCAGGGCGTCCGGCAGGACCCGCCAGCGCCACGGCTGCGTGTTGTGCACCGAGGGGGCGTAGCCGGCCGTCGCGGCGGCCTCCGCGAGCGCGGTGGTCAGCGGGCGGTCCGTTGCCGGCGTCTCGTGGCTCATCGTCACGACCTTTCCGTTTCTCCCATCGTGCCCCATCCGGACGCTTCCGGGGGCGGGGATGCGGCTCCCATCCTCTCCGCTCCGCCCCGACCGGGGCACGGTACGCGGGCCCTACCGGGCGGGTACTTCGGCCTATCCGGTTCCGCCGGATCTGTGGTACGTCGACCCGGTCGCTGCGACGACCCGCAGGTCCCGGCAGTCCCGGCACGTCGACGACCCGGAGTCGGCGGGTTCAGCGTTCCCGGACGACCGCGACGGGGCAGTGCGCGTGTTGGATGAGCTGCTGGCCGACCGAGCCGAGGTGCATGCCGCGCAGCCCGCCCCGGCCCCGGCTGCCCACCACCACGAGCTGGGCGTCCCGGCTCGCCTCGACCAGGGTGGCCGCCGGGCGACCCGGGCTGACGTCCACGGTGACCGGCACGTCGGGGAAGGTCTCCCGCCACCGGGCGAGGGCCCCGTCCACCTCGGCCCGTTCGGCGGCGTCGGTGTCGCGTTCGGCGGGGCGGCGCTGGTCGGCGGGTTCGACGGCCCGGACCACCCGCAGCGGCGCTTCCCGCTGGGCGGCCCGTTCGACCGCGAAGCCGAGCGCCGCCACGGCCGGGTCGGAGCCGTCGAAGCCGACCACGACCGGGCCGGCGGCCCCCGCCTGCTCCTGGCGGACCACCACCACCGGGCAGTGCGCGTGCGCGCTCACCGACACCGCCGTGGAGCCGGCGAGCAGGCCGGCGAACCCGCCGTGCCCCCGGCTGCCGAGCACCAGCAGCCCCGCCTCGACGGAGCGCTCCTCCAGCACCAGCGCGGGCGGGCCGTCGAAGACCTCGCCGTGCACGGTGGCACCGGGGTGCGCGGCGGCGGCGTCCGACGCGGCCTTGTGGACCAGCTCCTCGACCTGCCGGCGGGCGTTCTCGTCCGGCCAGATGCCGGGGGCCACCCCGGGGCCGACCCAGCCGGCCACGGTCAGCCACTCGAAGACGTACGCCAGGCGGACCGGACGGCCGCTGCGCCCGGCCTCGGCCAGCGCCCAGTCGAGGGCGACGGTGGCGTCGGCGGAGCCGTCGTAGCCGACCAGGATCTCGTCGTTGTTCATCGCGGCGAACCTCCGTTCCGTGCTGGGGTCGATCGGGGTCACTGGCCGCTGCGCAGCGCCGGGTCGGTCTCCCGGATCCACCGCCACTCGGCGACCCGGGGGTCGTCCTCGCCGTAACGGCGGGTGTAGTCGCGGCAGGACTGGCGGACGTCGACCATGTCCTGGCGCAGGTGGGCGGCCCGGGCGGCCAGCCCCGGCACCCGGTCGATCACGTCGATGACCAGGTGGAACCGGTCCAGGTCGTTGAGCATCACCATGTCGAACGGCGTGGTGGTGGTGCCCTCCTCCTTGTAGCCGCGCACGTGCAGGTTGCCGTGGTTGGCCCGGCGGTAGGTGAGCCGGTGGATCAGCCACGGGTAGCCGTGGTAGGCGAAGATGATCGGCCGGTCCCGGGTGAAGATGGTGTCGAACTCGTTGTCGGGCAGGCCGTGCGGGTGTTCCGAGGGCGGCTGGAGCCGCATCAGGTCGACCACGTTGACCACCCGTACCTTCAGTTCGGGCAGGTGCCGGCGGAGCAGGTCGGCGGCGGCCAGCGTCTCCAGCGTCGGCACGTCGCCGGCGCAGCCGAGCACCACGTCCGGCTCCTGGTTGTCGTCGGAGCTGGCCCAGTCCCAGATGCCCAGGCCACGCCGGCAGTGCTGGACCGCCTCGTCCATGGTCAGCCAGTTCGGTGCGGGCTGCTTGCCGGCCACCACCACGTTGATGTAGTGCCGGCTGCGCAGGCAGTGGTCCATCGTGGAGAGCAGCGTGTTGCCGTCCGGTGGCAGGTAGATCCGGACCACCTCGGCCTTCTTGTTGACCACGTGGTCGATGAAGCCGGGATCCTGGTGCGAGAACCCGTTGTGGTCCTGCCGCCACACGTGGCTGGAGAGCAGGTAGTTCAGCGAGGCCAGTGGCTCCCGCCACGGGATGCCCCGGGTCACCTTCAGCCACTTGGCGTGCTGGTTGACCATCGAGTCGACGATGTGGATGAACGCCTCGTAGCTGGTGAAGATGCCGTGCCGGCCGGTCAGCAGGTAGCCCTCCAGCCAGCCCTGGCACAGGTGCTCGGAGAGCACCTCCATCACCCGGCCGTCGGGGGAGAGGTGGTCGTCGGTGGGCTCGATCCGGGCGTCGAAGGCCCGGTCGGTGACCTCGAAGGCGGCGCCGAGCCGGTTCGAGGCGACCTCGTCGGGCCCGAAGAGCCGGAAGGTCTGCGGGTTGGCGCTGATCACGTCCCGGACCCACTGGCCGAGCACGCCGGTCGCGCTGGCCGCCGGCTCGCCCGGCCGCGCGACGTCGACCGCGTAGTCGCGGAAGTCCGGCAGTCGCAGGTCGCGCAGCATCTTCCCGCCGTTGGTGACCGGGTTGGCGCTCATCCGGTGGTCGCCCTTCGGGGGCAGCGCGGCCAGTTCGGCGACCGGGGCGCCGGTGGCGTCGAAGAGTTCCTCCGGCCGGTAGCTGCGCAGCCAGCGCTCCAGCTCGGCCAGGTGCTCCGGGTTGTCCCGCACCTCGTCGATGGGCACCTGGTGGGCGCGGAAGGTCCCCTCGACCTGCCGGCCGTCGACCCGGGCCGGGCCGGTCCAGCCCTTCGGCGTACGGAGGATGATCATCGGCCAGCGGGGCCGCGCGACGGGTCCCCCGGACCGCGCCACCCGCTGGATCTCGGCGATCTGGTCGCACGCCCGGTCCAGGGTGGCCGCGAGGAGCTGGTGCACCTGGGTCGGGTCGTCGCCGGCCACCACGTACGGCTGGTAGCCGTAGCCGCCCATCAGGGCCAGCAGGTCGTCGGTGGGGATCCGGTCCAGCACCGTCGGGTTGGCGATCTTGTAGCCGTTGAGGTGCAGGATGGGCAGCACCGCGCCGTCGCGGGCCGGGTTGAGGAACACGTTGGACAACCAGCTACCGGCCAGCGGTCCGGTCTCCGCCTCGCCGTCCCCGATCACGCAGGCGACCAGCAGGTCCGGGTTGTCGAACGCGGCGCCGTAGGCGTGGCTGAGGGCGTACCCCAGCTCGCCGCCCTCGTGGATCGAACCCGGCACCTCGGGGGCGACGTGGCTCGGGATGCCGCCGGGGAACGAGAACTGGCGGAACAACCGCTGCATGCCGGTCTCGTCGCGGCCGACCGCGTGGTACAGCTCGCTGTAGGTGCCCTCCAGCCAGGTGTTCGCCACCAGGGCGGGGCCGCCGTGACCGGGGCCGGTGACGAAGACGGCCGACAGGTCACGGTCGACGATGACCCGGTTGAGGTGCGCGTAGAGCAGGTTCAGGCCGGGGCTGGTGCCCCAGTGGCCGAGCAGCCGGGGCTTCACGTGCTCCGGGGTCAGCGGTTCGCGTAGCAGCGGGTTGTCGAGCAGGTAGATCTGCCCGACGGTGAGGTAGTTCGCCGCCCGCCAGTAGGCGTCCAGCCGGCGCAGCTCGTCTTCGGTCAGGGGGCTGTGCGGGTCGAGAGCGGTGTCCATGCTGGCAAAGCCTCTCGCGGGTCGGGGAGTTCTGCACCCGGAAGCGGGTTTTCGTCCCGGGCAGGTCCAGTCTTCGCGCCTGCGGTGGCCGCCGGTCAGGGCCGTTGGTCCCGGCCGGTGGGGACGTCATGCCCGCTCGGGGCGACCGAAACCAATCCACGGACGACGATGACCGGCGTGGGTGAGTGGTAGAGCAGGGTCTGGCTGACCTCGCCCAACATGCCGCGCCACGGCTCGTCGCCCCGGGCGCCGACCAGCGCGACCTGCGCGGAACGGGACTGCTCCACCAGGACGGCGCCGGGGTCGCCGCGTACGGTGTGGCACTCCGCCGCGACCTGTGGGTGGTGTCGGGCCGCCTCGGCGACCGCCTCGGCGAGCAGGTCGTCGCCGTCGTCGGGGCGGCCCGGCTCGATCACCCGCACCGCGATGATCCGGGCCTGGCGGCGGGCGGCGCAGTCGAAGGCGAAGTCGAGCGTGGTCCGGGTACTCGCCGAGCCGTCCACCCCGACCAGGACCGGCCCGGCGGACGGCAGTTCGGGGCGGACCACCAGCACCGGGCAGCCGGCGCGGGCGGCGAGCTGGACGGCGGGCGCGTCGGCCGACACGCAGTCCCGGCAGTCGGCCATCCCGCCGTCCCCGATCGCCACCAGGAACGCCGTCTCGGACCGGCGGACCAGGGCCGCGAGCGGCGCCCCCTCGACGATCTCACCGCTGACCGTCACCTCCGGCTCGACCTCGGCGACGACCTCGGCGGCCCGGGCGATCAGGTCCTCGGCGGCGGCCCGGGTGCCGACCGTCGTGGGCTCCGCCGACGCGGCCTGCCAGTTGAAGGCGTGCAGCAGGGCCAGGTCCCGGCCGTGCGCGGCGGCCTCCCGGGCGGCCAGCCGGACCACCACCAGGTCCTCCGGCGACGGGCCGACGCCGGCCACCACCGGCGTGCCGGCCGATCCGGTCATCCGGCTCACCTCCCGGGCGTCCCGCACCGTACGGCCACGCCGTCCCCACCGACGGTAGTCGTGCCGGCCGGGTGGTGGGGCCGGATCACCGACCCGCCGCCCGGGTGGCGTACCTGGTCGCCGGCCCCGCCCGGGTGTACGCCACCCGGGCGGCGGGCCGGGCCGGCGGCGAGGTCAGGGGGTCGGGCGTACCCGGAGCACGACGGCGGTGGCGTTGTCGCCACCGCCCTCGGCCAGGGTGGCGGCGAGCAGGGCGCGGACCGCCCGGGTCGGATCCGGCTCGGCCAGCAGGTCGCGGAGCCGGTGGTAGTCGACCTGGTCGGTCACCCCGTCGGTGCAGAGCAGCCAGGTGTCACCCGCGCGCAGCGGGACGGCCAGCAGGTCCGGGTCCGGTCGGTCGGGGTGGCCGACGTAGCGCAGGAGCTGGTAGCGGGCCCGGGTCGCCTCCGGCGAGGCCGCCGGCCACCAGCCGTGCAACACCCCCAGCCAGGCCATCGTGTGGTCGACGGTGACCAGTTCCAGTACGCCGTCGCGCAGCCGGTACGCCCGGGAGTCGCCGAGCTGGACGATCCAGGCCAGCTCGCCGTCGGGCTCGGCGAGCAGCGCGGTCAGCGTGCAGCCGGTCAGCTCGTCCAGGGCCGCGCCGGCCCGCCGTACCCGGATCTGGGCCTCGGTGACCGCGGCGCGTAGCTCGCGGGGGCCGACGGCGGGCCAGCCGGCGTGGACCAGTTCGCGCAGGGTGTCCAGCGTGGTGCGGCCGGCGACCCGGCTGCCCTCGCCGTCACCCATCCCGTCGGCGACCGCCACGAACGGCAGCTCCGCGTCGACGTGCAGGACGTCGAAGTTGGCCGGGTAGTGGTGACCGACCACGCTGCCGCCGGCGACCTCCCACCCGACCCGACCGACGGGCAGCCGACAGGCCGCCTCGACGGGCTGGTCGGCGGTGCGGCGACGGAACACCAGCGGACGGTAGCACCGCCGGGACCCGGACCGGGGCGTCCGCCGTCGTGTCGGTGGACGCCCCGGGACAAGGTCATCCGGTCGTGCGGGTCGTGCCGTGTTGGGGGGATCGGCGGACGGGGCCAGGCCGTCAACCAGGGTTGACAAACGCCGCGTTGTCAACGTAAGTTGACGACATGAGTCAGGCGACGGAACTCGCGGCAGCCGCCGGCAGCACGGACCCGAGGGTCGGCCTGCGGGCGGTGCTCGCCCTGCGCCGGCTCCTCGAACGGCTGGAGGTGGTCCAGGTGGACAACGCCCGACGGCAGGGCTGGTCCTGGCAGGAGATCGCCGACGCGCTCGAGGTCAGCCGACAGGCGGTCCACAAGAAGCACGCCGGGCGACCGGCGGTCCGAGGAAGCTGGGAGGCGTGATGTTCGAACGGTTCACCGACCGGGCCCGTACGGTCGTCCGGCGGGCGGTCGAGGAGGCCCGGAGCGAGGGGCAGCGCCCCGTCGGCACCGAGCACCTGCTGCTCGCCGTCCTGGCCGACGGCGACGCGCTCGCCACCCGGGTGCTGGTCGAGGCGGGGGTCAGCGCGGACGACCTGCGCGCCCGGGTCCGGCGGCACGCCGGCGGCGTCGGGCTCGGCGAGGCGGACGCCGCCGCGCTCCGCGAGATCGGCATCGACCTGGCGGCGATCGTCGCCCGGATCGAGGACTCCTTCGGGCCGGACGCGTTCCGCGAGGCGGCCCCGGCCCCCCGCCGCCGGTGGGGCCTGCGCCGGACCGTCGGCGGCCCGTTCTCCCCCCGCTCCCGCAAGGTGCTGGAGTTGGCGCTGCGCGAGGCGCTGCGGCTGCGCCACCACCACATCGGCACCGAGCACATCCTGCTCGGCCTGCTCCGCGAGGGCGGCGGCCTCGGCGCCCTGGTGCTCACCGAGGCGGGCGTGGACCTGGCCGACCTGCGCCGCCGGGTGGAGACCGCGCTGCGGACGGCGGCCTGACCCGTCGACCGGTGACCGCCGCCCCGGCCGGTCCGGGTCGTCGGCCCCGGGTCGGGGCGGGCCGCCACGCCGGCCGGGCGAGCCACCCGCCGGGCCGCCACCGGCCGAGACCGGACCATCACCGGTGTCGGCCCGTCTGAAACCTGTTTGCGGTAGCTGCGACGTCGGTCTCCGCCGGCTCGCTGACCGCACCGAGTTGCTGCACACTTGCGCCGTGGATGGTGGAGAACAGCAACCCCCGGTGACCGCCGACGACCACGCCCCGCGCTCGGCGGTGGTGGTCAACCCGGTGAAGGTGACCGATCTCGACGAGTTCCGCGAGACGGTGGACGGCGCCCTCGCCGCCGCCGGCTGGCCCGCCCCCGCCTGGTACGAGACCACCGTCGAGGACCCCGGCCGGGGGCAGACCGAGCGGGCCGTCGAGGCCGGCGCCGAGCTGGTCTTCGCCTGCGGCGGGGACGGCACGGTGATGGCCTGCGTCACCGCGCTGGCCGGCACCGACGTCGCACTCGCCGTGCTGCCGCAGGGCACCGGAAACCTGCTCGCCGCCAACCTCGGGCTCTCCACCGAACTGGCCGCCGGCCTGGAGGTGGCCGTCGAGCGCGGCCGGCGCCGGCTGGACGTCGGGGTCGTCGACGACCAGTGCTTCGCGGTGATGGCCGGGATGGGCTTCGACGCCCAGATGCTGGCGGACACCTCCGAGACCACCAAGGCCCGGATCGGCTGGCCGGCCTACGTGCTGGGGGCCGCCAAGCACCTGCGGGACCGGCCGATGCGGCTCACCATCCGGATCGACGACCGGCCGCCGATGCGCCGCCGCGCCCGCTCCGTGCTGGTCGCCAACGTGGGCCGGCTCCAGGGCGGGGTACGCCTGCTCACCGACGCCGAGCCGGACGACGGCTGGCTCGACGTGGCCGTGCTCACCCCGCGTACGCTGCGGCACTGGCTGGCGATGGGCTGGGCGCTGGTCCGCCGGCGCGGCAGCGTGCCCCGGATGGAGGTGCACCGGGCCCGCACCGTCGAGATCACCAGCAACCGGGCGCAGCCCCGGCAGCTCGACGGCGACCTGATCGAGCCGGGCCGGGTCCTGCACGCCCGGATCAGGCCCGCGTCGCTCTGGCTCTGCGTACCGCGCCCGGCACGCGACCCGGACCTGGCGTACGACGCCGACGCGGCGGCCGAGCGCGGGGAGAAGCTGGTCGAGGAGGCCCGCCGTGAGTAGTACCAAGCTCGTCCCCGAGACGCGGTTGATGTCGTCGGACGAGCTCTCCGCCGACGACGCCTGGCGCACGCTGCGCCGGCAGGGGGGCTGGTGTCTGCTGCGGGACGCGTTCATCCGGTTCCGCTACGGCGACGGGTTCAGCCACTCCCGGGCCTTCGCCCTCCAGCTCTGTCTCGCCGTGGTCCCGTTCATGATCGCGTTGACCGGTCTGATCAGCGACCTGGGCGTCGAGGAGGGCGGCCGGGTGGTCGCCGACACCGTGCTGGCCCTCACCCCCGGCCAGAGCGAGCAGATGGTGCAGGAACTGCTCGGCGACGGCGAGCGCACCGAACGGGCCGGTGAGCTGGCGCTGACCCTCGGCCTGCTGACCGGCCTGGTCGCGCTGACCACCACGATGGCCCAGATCGAGCGCGGCGCGAACCGGATCTACGGGGTGGAGCGGGACCGCCCGGCGCGGTGGAAGTACCTCCGGGCGGCGGTGCTGGCCGTGGTCGCCGGCCTGCCGGCGCTGGCCGGGTTCCTGATCCTGGTCGGCGGCGGGGCGATGGGCGACTCGGTGCAGCGGCACTACGAGTGGGGTGACCTGGCCGCCGGTGCCTGGGACGTGGTGCGCTGGCCGTTGAGCCTCGGGCTGACCGTGGTGGCCGTGGCGGTGATCTTCCGGCACGCGCCCCGGCGCAGGCAGCCCGGCCTGTCCTGGCTGCTCTTCGGGGCCGGCATCGCCACCGTCCTGTGGTGGCTGGCCAGCCTGCTGCTCGCCGGGTACGTCACCTTCGGCGGCGGGTTCGGCCAGACGTACGGGGCGTTGACCGGGATGATGGCCCTGTTGCTGTGGGCCAACCTCACCGGCGTGGCGCTCTTCGGCGGGCTGGCCTTCGCCGCCCAGTTGGAGGCGATGCGGATCGGCGTGCAGGAGCCGGCCCAGCCGGACCTGTGGGAGCCCGAGGCCGAACGGGTGGAGCTGCTCGACACCGGCGAGATGACCGCACTCTGACCGCTCCCACCGGCCCGGCGTGTACGGGGAGGCGGAAGCGGGTACTGCGCGCCTCGCCACGTCGACGCAGGGAGGTGCGGGTTGACCGCGGTCAGGGAGACGACGGCCGGACGGCCGCTCGGCCACTTCGCCGAACGCAGTGTCGCCGGCCTGCTGGCCGTGGCCGGCGCGGGCGTCGGCTTCGGGTTGCTGCTGATGCTGGTCCGCTTCAGGTGGAGCCCGCTGTACCACGCCGACCACGAGGCGGCCGAGTGGTTCAACGGGCTCGTCGCGCCGCACCACGCGCTGGTCACCGTGCTCCAGGCGGTCACCGACCTGGGCGGCCGGCCGGTGCTGATCTGGCTGGTCACCATCGCCGTGGTCGGCCTGCTGATCCGCCGCCAGTCCCGGCTGGCGGTCTACCTGATCATCACCGGGGTGGGCGGACTGATCCTCGACCCGTCGCTGAAGACCCTGGTCGGCCGGCTCCGCCCGGTGGTCGACGTGCCGGTCGCCAGCGCCCCCGGCAACAGCTTCCCCAGCGGGCACGCGCTCGGCTCGTTCGTCGCGTACGGGGCGCTGCTGCTGGTCTTCCTGCCGGCCATGTCGCCCCGCTGGCGTCGGCCGGTGATCGCGGGCGTGGCCGTGCTGGTGGCGCTGATCGGGTTGACCCGGATCGCGCTCGGCGTGCACTTCGTCTCCGACGTGCTCGCCGGCTGGCTGCTCGGCGCGGCCTGGCTCGGCGTCACCGCGTACGCCTTCCGGCTGTGGCGGCGCGAGCGCGGCCGTCCGGTGCCGCCGCTGTCCGAGGGCCTGGAGCCGGAGGCCGGCGACAAGATCACTCCCGCGCCGGCCGAGGAGCACGTGTTGGAGCACCCCCGTTCTGCGGTCGCCGAGCTGCTGGTCGGCTGGGTGATCGTCTTCGGCGCCCTGTACGGCTTCGGCCGGTACGTCAGCTACCACGCCGAGGGCACCGTCTTCGCGACCCTGGACACCGACGTGCCGCGCTGGTTCGCCGCCCGGCACACCGACCTGCTCACCGAGCTGAGCTGGTGGTGGAGCAAGTTCGGCGACACCCACGCGATCCTGCTGGTCTCGCTGGTGTTCTGCCCGCTGGTGCTGGCCGTCTGGAAGCGCTGGCGGCCGGTGCTCTTCGTGGTGCTGGCCCTGTTCGGCGAGCTGAGCCTCTTCCTCGCCGCCGCCCGGGTCGTCGACCGGCCCCGCCCGGCGGTGGAGAACCTGGACGGGCAGATGCCCACCTCGTCCTTCCCGTCCGGGCACATCGCGGCGACCATCTGTCTCTGGTCGGCCATCGCGATCATCGTGTTCGCCCGCACCGACCGCTGGTGGCGCTGGCTCTTCGTCGCGCTGGCCGTGATCATGCCGGTCGGCGTGGCCACCTCCCGGATGTACCGGGGCATGCACCACCCTACCGATTTCATGGGCGCGATCCTGCTCAGCGTGCTCTGGATCGGGCTGCTCTACTGGGTGGTCCGCCCCAACGCCGACGTCCACGCCGGCAACCGCCCCGAGATCGAGTCGGAGCAGGTCGACGAGTTGGACGACGAACTGGCCAAGGCCGGCCGCCCGGAGTGAGCCACCGACCGTGCTGCGGATGATGACCTGGAACATCAGGACCGGCGGCCGGGACCGCACCGGACCCGGCCGGCGGGACCTGGTGACCCGGGTCGTCGCCGCGCAGGCCCCCGACGTGCTGGCCGTGCAGGAACTGCGCGGCTTCGACCGGCCGGGCGTGCTGGCCGGGTTCGCCGACCGGGTGGGGATGCGGCCGTACCTGGCCCGCACCTGCTTCGGTCAGCCGGTGGCCGTGCTGGTCCGCCCGAGCTGGCCGGTCCGCTCCGCCGGGCCGGTCCGTCGGCCGTTCCACCATGCGGCGCAGCGGGTGGAGCTGGCCACCACCGCAGGCCCGCTCACCGTGCTCAGCGCCCATCTCGACCCGTACGCCGGGCTGCGGCGGCGGGTCGAGGCCGGCTGGCTCGCCGGGGCGCTGCGCCGGGCACCGGGGGAGCTGGCCCTGCTCGCCGGTGACCTGAACACCCTGGACCCCGGCACTGAGCACGCCGACCGGGTGGCCCGGCTGCCGGTGGCGTACCGACGGCGGCACCTGCGCCGCGACGGGCGGACCGTGGAGACCCGGGCGGTGGCCCGGCTGCTGGCCGCCGGCCTGGTCGACCTCTGGACCCGCGCCGGCGGTCCGCCCGAGACCGGTCTGACCGCGCCCACCCGGCACGGCGGCGGCGTCGAGTTCTCCGGAATGCGGCTGGACTACCTGCTCGGCACCCCGGCGCTCGCCGCCCGGCTGCGAGGCTGCCGGGTGGTCCGCGACGGCGACACCGAGTACGCCTCGGACCACTATCCGGTCGTCGCCGAGCTGGACCTCGACCCGGCCTGACCGGCTTGCCGCCGGTTCCTACCGTGGTCGGCGTGTCCGACTCCCCGGTGCCCCGCCCGCCCGCGCCGCCCCTGGTCACCGCCCTGGCCAGGGTGGTCGCGGTGGTCGTGGTGGTGCCGCTGCGGCTGCTCTGGGAGGTGACGGTCGTCGCCGCCCGGCTGCTGCACCGCCATGTGCTCGCCCCGCTGGCCGGGTTCCTGACCCGCTGGGTGCTGCGCCCGCTGGGCTGGCTGCTGCGTCGGCTGGTCTGGATTCCGCTGGGCTGGCTGCTGCGGGCGCTGGTCTGGTCGATCAACACGCTGGTGCTGCGCCCGCTGGCCTGGCTGGTGTACCACCTGCGCCGGCCGGTGCGCTGGCTGGTCCGGCTGCTCGCCCCGCTCGGCCGGGCCCTGCGCGCCGGGCTGGTCGCGGTGGGCCGGGTGCTGTGGCGGGTGACGGTGGCGGTGGCCCGGGTCGTCGGCGACGCCCTCGGCTACGCCTGGCGGGCCGCCGGCCGGCTGCTGCGCTGGTGCGGGGTGCGCACCCTGCGACCGCTGGCGCGGGCGGTCGGCTGGAGCTGGCGGCACGGCGTACGGCCGGTGCTGCGGGTGCTCGCCGCCGCCTGGCGGGTCACCGGCACCCCGACCGCCCGCTGGGTACGCCGGGCCGTCGTCGACCCGGTCCGGGCGGCGACCCGCGAGGTGCTGGCGGCGCTGGGGCTACGCCGCTGACCGTGCACGTGCAACCGTTCCCGGCCCGGAGGCCATCCGTACGGTGACAGTGCCAGCGTCCGGGACGGGGAGTGGTCGATGCAGGCGACGCAACGGCAGGAGTACGTCGAGTTCGTGACGGCGGTGACGCCCAAGCTGCGACGGACGGCGTACCTGCTGACCGGGGGTGACGCCCACCGGGCGGATGACGTCGTGCAGCAGACGCTGACCAGGTTGTACGTCAAGTGGGGCCGGGCGCGGGCCGCCGACGACGTCGGGGCGTACGTGCATCGGATGCTGGTCAACGCGTTCCGGCAGGAGCGCCGCTCCCGCTGGTTCGGGGTGCAGCTCTTCGACCGGCCACCCGAGCCGGAACCGATGGGCGACCCGCCGACGGAGGCCGTGGTGGACACCGTGGCGGTGCGCGCCGCGCTGGCGGCGGTGCCACCCGGTCAGCGGGTGGTGCTGGTGCTGCGCTTCTACGCCGACCTGACCGTGGAGCAGACGGCCGGGGTGCTGGGCTGCTCGACCGGCAACGTCAAGAGCCAGACCGCGCGCGGGCTGGCCGCACTGCGCCGACAACTGCCGCTGCTGGATCCGACGGAGGTGAACCGATGAGCCACGACGATGAGACCCTGGTCCGGGACCTGCTGACCCGGGCCGCCGACGACCTGCCGGCCGGTGGGCCGAGGGCGCAGGCCCTGCTGGTGGCGGGGGATCGGGCGGTACGGCATCGCCGCCGGGTGGCGGTCGCCGCCGCGGCGGCGGTCACCGCCGTGGCGCTGCTCGGCGTCACCGCCCTGCTCGGGGTACGACCGGCACCCACCCCGGCCGACCGGGAGGGGCCGCCGACGGTGGCCCCGACCGAGTTCGACCCGGCCCAGCAGCTCTTCCGGCTGACCTGGCTGCCGGACGGGTTGCCCGAGCGAAGCCTCAACGCCCGCAGCGACCACCAGACGATCGGGGCAGCCCTGTTCAGGCCGATCGGGAACACCAAGGGGCGGACGCTGGTGCGCAGCGTCACTGTGGCCGTGACTGCCCGAGGGGTGAACTTCTTCGCCCAGCAGCTGACGCGGGACAACCAGATGTCAGGGAAGCTGCGTACCGGGCCGACGCCCTGGGCCACCCCGCCGGGGTCATCGGTCGCCCCGGTGCAGGGTCACCCGGCCTTCCTGCACACCAGCCCGAATGGGAGGGAGATCGTGCTGTCCTGGCAGTACGCCCCGGATGCCTGGGTCACCGTCACCGGCGTGAACGTCGACCGTGCGGCAGAGGTGCTGCGGCGGGTGGCCGACGGGTTGGTGTGGGACCGGCAACCGTTGCGGGTGCCGGTCGAACCGGTCGCGCTGCCGGCGGGTGCCCGGCTCAGCCAGGCGCAGGTGTCGTGGCGGGACAACCGGTGGCAGTGGGTGAGGCTCGGCTTCCAGGCACCCGGCTCGTCCGGCGTCGACCCGGACTTCCAGCTCGGCCTGGAGCGCTTCGATGAGTCGAACGACACGAACGGCACGAACGGCACCGTCGCCGGACGGCCCGCCGCGACGTACGACGGCTACCGTGGATACGGCCAATGGTCGGTGGGCGAGTTGCCGGGCTGCCCCGGCTGCCGGGCCGATGTCTCGACGCAGAACATCCCCGGCCGCACCTTCCTCGGTGGACCGGACGCCGCCCTCGGCCTGGCCGCCCGGGTCCGCGCCGTCGCCGACCCCGACGACGAAGCCGCCTGGCGGCCCCTCTAGTCCAATCCTGTCGTTCGGCCCGCGAATGCTCGGGGCACGCGGTCATGACGTTGGTGGCGGTCAGGAAGATCGGCAGCGTCGCCAACCTCATGACCGGCGGGCCCGGATCGTCTCGGGTGGGTCAGAGCCGGCGGAGCCGGGGCAGGAGTTGCTCCTGTGCCCAGTCCAGGAACATCGGTTGGGTGTCCCCGCCGACCTGCACGATCGCCACGTGGGTGAAGCCGGCGTCGACGAACCTGCGGAACGCCTCGACGTGCCGGTCGACGTCCGGGCCGCAGGAGATGCCCTCGGCGACGTCGTCCTCGCGGACGTACCGGGTGGCGGCGGCGAAGGCGTCCGGGTCGGGCAGGTCGGCGTTGACCTTCCAGCCGCTGCCGAACCAGCGGAACTGGTCGTGCACGATCTTGCGGCACTCGGCCTCGTCGGGGCCGTAGCAGATGGCCACCTGGCCGTAGCGGGGCTGGCCGACGCCGCCCGCGTCGTCGTAGAGCTGGATGATCCGGGGGTCGGGTTCGGTGGCGACGATGCCGTCGGCGTACTCGGCGGCGAGGGTGGCCGACGACGGCCCGGAGGCGGCGACGGCCATCGGGACGGGCCGCTCCGGCCGGTCCCAGACGTACGCGTCGGGGACGTCGAAGTGGTTGCCGGAGAAGGTCAGCGTCTCACCGCCCAGCAGCGGACGGATGATCTGGAGGGCCTCCTCGAACATCTCGTGTCGTTGCTGCACGTGCGGCCAACCGCCGACCACGTGTTCGTTGAGGTTCTCCCCGGCGCCGAGGCCGAGGGTGAACCGGCCGTCCGAGAGCGCCCCGACGGTGCTGGCCTTCTGCGCCACCACGGCCGGGTGGTAGCGGCGGATCGGGCAGGTCACGAAGGACATCAGCGCGGCCCGGCTGGTGGCGTGGGCGACCGCGCCCAGCACCGACCAGGCGTACGGGGAGTGGCCCTGCGAGTCGAGCCACGGGTAGTAGTGGTCGGAGATGACGAGCTGGTCGAAGCCGGCCGCCTCCGCCCGTACCGCGTGGTCGACGAGCTGTTTGGGGCCGGCCTGTTCGCTCATCAGGGTGTAGCCGACGCTGACCATCCTGGTTTCTCCTTCCGGCTGCCGACCGTCCCCGGATACCCGTGACCGGTCGCGGTCAACCTCGGCGTCCGCTTCGGAACGGGCGACCGGGGTGCCCGGCTCGTGTCCCGGGGCACCGTGGGCGTCGCCGGCGTGAGCCTGCCGACCGGGCGGACATGCACCAGTACCGGCCGCCGCCGTCGCCGGTGTGGTGGGCGGCGACGCCGGCGGCCGGCCGGGCTCTTGACGGTGGTCGGCGCTGAGTCTATGGTCCGGGCTTAACCGGTTCAGGCCGGTGGCGTCACATCCTGTGGTGGGGATGACCGCCTCTGTGGCGGCCCACGGTCGGCGTGGGCCGCCACGGCTCGGCCCGGTGAACAGGCGGCGAACTTAACCGGTTGCTTTCCGGGTTCCATCGGCCTAGGCTGATCCGTGCGCGGCCAGGGAGTCAGGCGGCGGCTGTGGGCTGCAGTCGTGCGCCAGCAGATCACCACCACCGCAACCCCGCCAGGGCAACGGGGTCGACCCTTCCTGAGGAAAGCCATGAAGAAGCGACTTTCCGTCGCGGGCGTCGCCCTGCTCACCATCCTCGCCGCCGTGTTCGCCTTCGGGCAGCCGGCCCAGGCCGCGGCCGGCTTCTCGGTCTCCGGCGGCAAGCTCTACGACGCCAACGGCAACGAGTTCATCATGCGTGGCGTCAACCACGCCCACACCTGGTACCCGCAGCAGACCAGCTCCTTCGCCAACGTCAAGGCGCTGGGCGCGAACACCGTACGGGTGGTGCTGGCCAGCGGCGACCGCTGGACCAAGAACAGCGCCGCCGACGTCAGCAACGTCATCTCGCTCTGCAAGACCAACAAGTTGATCTGCGTGCTGGAGGTGCACGACACCACCGGCTACGGCGAGCAGTCCGGCGCGATCACCCTGGACCGCGCGGTCGACTACTGGCTGAGCATCGCCAGCGCCCTACAGGGCCAGGAGCGGTACGTCATCGTCAACATCGGCAACGAGCCGTACGGCAACCAGGGCTACGGCACCTGGGCGACCGACACCGCCAACGCGGTCAAGCGGCTCCGCGCGGGCGGCCTCACCCACACGATCATGGTGGACGCCCCGAACTGGGGCCAGGACTGGTCCTTCACCATGCGGGACAACGCCGCCACGGTCTTCGCCGCCGACCCGGCGAAGAACACCGTCTTCTCCATCCACATGTACGGCGTCTTCGACACCGCCGCCGAGATCACCGACTACCTGGGCCGGTTCCGTACCGCCAAGCTGCCCATCGTGGTCGGCGAGTTCGGCTTCGACCACTCCGACGGCAACCCCGACGAGGACACCATCCTGTCGTACAGCCAGGCCAACGGGATCGGTTACCTGGGCTGGTCGTGGAGCGGCAACGGCGGTGGCGTGGAGTACCTGGACATGGCCACCAACTTCAACCCGGCCGCGCTGACCACCTGGGGCCAGCGGATCTTCAACGGCGCCAACGGCATCAAGGCGACCGCGAAGGAGGCGTCGGTCTACTCCGGCACCACCCCGACCACGCCGCCCACCACCCCGCCCACCACGCCGCCGACCACCCCGCCGACGACCCCGCCCACCACGCCGCCGACCACCACCCCGCCGGCGACCGGTGGCTGCACGGCGACCTACACGATCGTCGGTTCGTGGCAGGGCGGCTTCCAGGGTGAGGTCAAGGTGACCGCCGGCAACGCGGCCATCACCGGCTGGACGACGAAGTGGACCTTCGCCAACGGCCAGACCGTCAGCCAGTTCTGGAGCGCCACGGTGACCAGCAGCGGGTCGACGGTGACCGCCCGCAACGTCGACTACAACGGCCGGCTCGGCGCCGGGGCCAGCACCAGCTTCGGCTTCCTCGGCAGTTCGAACGGCACCAACTCGGTACCCGCGGTGACCTGCACCGCGAGCTGAGGTAAGTCGTCACACCGGTGGCCGGGTCCGCAGGGACCCGGCCACCCCCGCGTCCGGTACGACCACCGCGCCCCGGGATGGCTGATCCACTCCGTATCGGCGATCTGGCGGTGTTCCCGGCGCGGGATACCGCCAGATCGCCGATACGGAGTGTCGCAGGCCGGCCGGCCAGACGTCGGCGTCGACGTGCCAGTCGCCCAGGCCGGCCCGGTCGTGCCGGCGGCCGGTGAACCAGCCGTCGTCGAGGACGAACCGCTCCACGCCGACCTCGGCGGCCCGGTCGGCGAGTGCCCGCAGCCGGTCCAGGTCGTGGTCGAAGTAGACCGCCTCCCACACATTGAGGGTCACCGGCCGGGGGGAACGGGGATGTCCCGGTCGGGCCCGCAGGTGGGTGTGGAGCACGTCGCTGAGCCCGTCCAGCCCGGCCGTTAGGTGCGCGGCGTGGAGCAGCGGGCTGGCGTACTCCGCGCCGGGGTCGAGGTGGTGGTGGGCCGTCCGCGAATGCCAACATAGATCCACCGAGAATCAACATTGGCAAACATGAACTTCCGGTGGCGGTTGAAGCTACCCCTCCGTACGGTCCTGTCAAGAGGGCAGCTCCGGATCGATATCCCAGCGTTGGCAGGGGTTCTCGCCGGTGAACGTTGGAAACTTGGTCGATGTTGGAAAGTGTTGACTTGGTCGGCCGGTAGGGGCACGCTCTGCTCTCATGCGGCAGCACGGCACCTGGCAGGGCGACGGGATCTTCTACGGCGCCGACTACAACCCCGAGCAGTGGCCCGAGGAGATCTGGGCCGACGACGTGGCGCTCATGCGACAGGCCGGCGTCGACCTGGTCTCCGTCGGGATCTTCTCCTGGGCGCTGCTCGAACCGGCCCCCGGCAGCTACGAGTTCGGCTGGCTCGACCGGGCCCTCGACCTTCTGCACGACGGCGGGATCCACGTCGACCTGGCCACCGCCACCGCCAGCCCACCCCCCTGGCTGGCCCACCGGCACCCCGAGACGCTGCCCCGCACCGCCGACGGCACGGTGTGGTGGCCCGGCGGGCGGCAGGCGTACTGCCCCAGCTCGCCGGTCTTCCGCCGGCGCTCACTCGCCCTGGTCGAGACGGTCGCCGACCGGTACGCCGACCACCCGGCCGTGGTCATGTGGCACGTCTCCAACGAGCTGGGCTGCCACACCGTGCACTGCTACTGCGACGTCAGCGCCGAGGCGTTCCGGGCCTGGCTGCGGGCTCGCTACGGCGACCTGGACCGGCTCAACGCGGCCTGGGGCACCACCTTCTGGAGTCAGCGCTACCACGACTGGGCCGAGATCAACCCTCCCCGCGCCGCGCCCACCTTCGCCAACCCCACCCAGCAGTTGGACTTCCTGCGGTTCTCCTCCGACGAGCAGCGCGCCCAGCTCCGCGCCGAGCGGGAGGTGCTGAAGCGGCGGGTCCACCAGCCGGTCACCACCAACTTCATGATCGGCACCGGCAGCAAGTACCTGGACTACCACTCCTGGGCCTCCGACGTGGACCTGGTCGCCAACGACCACTACCTGACCGCCGCCGACCCGCACGCCCACCTCGGCCTGGCGTTCGCCGCCGACCACACCCGCGGCGTCGCCGGGGGAGAGCCGTGGCTGCTCATGGAGCACTCCACCAGCGCGGTCAACTGGCAGCCGCGCAACGTCGCCAAGACCCCCGGCCAGCTCCGCCGCAACAGCCTCGCCCACGTGGCGCGGGGCGCCGACGGGGTGCTCTTCTTCCAGTGGCGGGCCTCCCGGGCCGGCGCGGAGAAGTTCCACTCCGCGCTGGTGCCGCACGCCGGCCCGGACACCAAGGTCTTCCGCGAGGTGTGCCGGCTCGGCGCCGACCTGAAGGCACTGGCCGAGGTACGCGGCAGCCGGGTCGAGGCCGAGGTGGCGATCCTCTTCGACTGGGAGGCGTGGTGGGGCGCGGAGCTGGACTCCCGCCCCAGCGTCGACGTCACCTACGCCGACCGGATGAGGGCCCTCTACGACGCCCTCTGGCGGGCCGGCGTCACCACCGACGTGGTGCACCCGTCGGCCGACCTGTCCGGCTACCGGCTGGTCCTCGTGCCCACCCTGTACCTGGTCCGCGACGCCGACGCCGAGGCGCTGCGCCGGTACGTGGAAGCCGGCGGGACCGCGCTGGTGACGTACTTCAGCGGCGTCGTCGACGAGCACGACCACATCCGGCTCGGCGGCTACCCGGGCGCGTTCCGGGAACTGCTCGGCATCCGTACCGAGGAGTTCTTCCCGCTGCGGGCGGGGGAGCGGGTCACCCTCGACGACGGGTCCACCGCCGACGTGTGGACCGAGTGGCTGCACCCGGAGGGCGCGCAGGTGGTGGCCTCGTACGCCGACGGGCCGCTGCCCGGGGTTCCCGCCCTGACCCGGCACCGGGTCGGCGACGGCACCGCCTGGTACCTGGCCACCCGGCTCGACGAGACGGCCACCGACGGCCTGGTGGCGCGGCTGCTCGCCGAGTCCGGCGCCCGGCCGCCGGTGGCCGCCCCGCCCGGCGTCGAGGTGGTGCGACGCCGGGCCGGCGACCGGTCCTGGCTCTTCGTGGTCAACCACTCCGACGCCGAGGTACGGCTCGACGTCGCCGGCACCGACCTGCTCACCGGCGCGTCCGCCGCCGGAGGGCTCCGGGTGCCCGCCGGTGAGGTGGCGGTGGTCCGGGAGGAACCGGCGGCCGAGCACGCGGACCCGTCGACCCCGCCGCCGGTATCCGCCGCGGCCTGACCGGTACCTTTTCCCCGTCCGCCCGGTTAGGAGGTCCGATGCTCGCCCCGCAACGGCAGAGCGCCATCCTGGAGCTGATCCGGCAGCGCGGCGGCGTACGGGTCAGCCACCTGGTCAGCCGGTTCGGTGTCTCGGACATGACGATCCGGCGTGACCTTGAGGTGCTCGCCGAACGCGGGCTGGTCGACAAGGTGCACGGCGGGGCGACCCTGGCCGGTCCCGGCTCCGCCGAGGAGCCCGGCTTCGCCGCCAAGTCGGTGCGGCAGCAGGACGAGAAGCGGGCCATCGCCGAGCGGGCGGCACGGCTGGTGGAGCCGGGGATGGCCGTCGCGCTCTCCGCCGGCACCACCACCGCCGCGCTCGCCACCCTGCTCGCCGACGTCCGTGGGCTGACCGTGGTGACCAACTCGATCCCGGTCGCCGACGCCCTCTACCAGAACCCGCGCGCCGACCAGACCGTCGTGCTGACCGGGGGCATCCGCACCCCGTCGGACGCGCTGACCGGGCCGGTCGCCGAGGCGGCCATCCGGACGCTCAACGTCGACGTGCTCTTCCTCGGTGTGCACGGGATGAGCCCGCGTACCGGGTTCACCACTCCCAACCTGTTGGAGGCGGCGGTCAACCGGCGGCTGATCAGCGCCGCCCGCCGGCTGGTGGTGCTGGCCGACCACACCAAGTGGGAGACGACCGGCATCGCCACCATCGCCCCGCTGGAGGAGGCCGACCTGCTGATCACCGACGCCGGGCTGCCCCCGGACGGCTGCCGCCAGATCGGCGACCAGGTCGGTGAGCTGGTCGTCGTCGAGGTCGACTGAACCGCTGGCCCGCAGCCGGGCCGATCCGTGGCCCCGACGCTGGTGCCGCCCGCCCGCCCCGGACGCCGCCACGCCACGCTGAGCGCCTCCCAGGTACTTCTCAGTCGCTCCCCTTAGAGTGCGCAGAGTAACCGTGCGTGCTCCACGGTGGAGTACGCGACCGTGAAGCGGGAGTTCCGATGGTCTTCAAGAAGATGCTGAGCGCGTTCGGCGTGGGAGGGCCCAGCGTCGACACCGTCCTGGCCAACCCGAACACCCGACCCGGCCTCGCCCTGGACGGCCAGGTGAACCTGCTCGGCGGGGACGCCCCGGCCAACATCGAGCAGGTCACCCTCGGCCTGGTCACCCGGGTCGAGATCGAGGGCGGCGACACCGAGTACGCCGGGGTGATGGAGTTCCACCGGATGGTGGTCAGCGGCCCGCTCCAGCTCGCCCCGAAGCAGCAGCTCGCCATCCCGTTCCAGCTTTCGGTGCCGTGGGAGACCCCGATCACCGACGTCTACGGCCAGCGGCTGCGCGGCATGACGATGGGTCTACGTACCGAGTTGGCGATCGCCCGCGCGGTCGATAAGAGCGACCTCGACCAGGTCAACGTGCACCCGCTGCCGGTGCACGAGCGCATCCTGGAGGCGTTCCAGCGGCTCGGTTTCCAGTTCAAGCACGCCGACCTGGAGCGCGGCCACATCCGAGGCACCCAGCAGACGCTGCCGTTCTACCAGGAGATCGAGTTCTTCGCCGCACCGCAGTACGCCCAGACGATCGCCGAGGTCGAGCTGACCTTCGTCACCGGCCCGCACGGCGTCGAGGTGATCCTGGAGTGCGACAAGCGCGGCGGCTTCCTCAGCTCCGGGCACGACGCGTTCGGCCGCTACACCGTCTCGCACGCCGACGTCGACCGGGTCGACTGGACGCAGGTCGTCGACGGTTGGCTGCGGGACACCACCTCGCACTACGGCAACCTGCGCGCCTCCGGGTTCGGCGCGCCGCAGGGCTACCCCGGCCACGGCTACCCGACGCACGGCCACGGCCACCGGGGTCGGGGGCCGGGTGTGGGCGGCGTGGTGGCCGGCGCGGCGCTCGGCGTCGTCGGTGGCCTGGTCGCCGGTGAGCTGATCGAGGACGCCTTCGGCGACGACGACGGCGGCGACGGCGGCGACTTCGGCGGCGACTTCGAGTGACCCGCTGAGACCAGCGGTGGCCCCCGGGAGGAATCCCGGGGGCCACCGTTCTCAGGAGCTGATCTCGTCGGTCAGCGCCGCCGCATGCGCTCCGCGCCGGAACGCCGTGCCGTGCCCGCCTTCGCCAGACCCCGGCTCAGCAGGTAGGCGCCGGTCAGGGCGGTCAGGTACCACCACGCCTGATTCGGGTTGTTGATGTTCAGGCCGTTACCGGTGGTGCCGCGCCAGAACGCGGCGATCACGACCACCGCGACCGCGGCGGCGTAGATCCAGAACTCGGTCGTCAGGAACGACTGCTTCGTCTCCGTACCCGGGGACGGCATCTGCTCCCGATGCCCGTCGTGCATCGCCGGCATCTGCCGGGTCTGCTCGTTCATCATGTTGTTGCGCTGGGCGGTTTCCTGCATCGACGCCCGGTTCTGGACGTCCTGGGTAGGCCGGTTCATGGGCCTGGTGGATGCAGCCTGCGTGCTCATCTGTCCTCCTCGGATGTGATGAGTACCTGCACTCCCTCGCCCCGCTACCGCGGGTCGGCCACGGCACGGTTCGCCTGCTGTGGCGGGGGCACCCTGGGTCTACCCGGGCCCCCGGAGCAGGTAACACCGGCCGGCCACCGGATTCCGGCGGTCGGTGGCGCCCCCGGGCGGGAGCGCCACCGACGTGGTACGTCAGCGCAGGCCGTTGCGCACGGCCACCCGGACCAGCAACTCCGGGTCGTCGCTGATCACGCCGTCCACCCCGAGGTCGATCACCCGCTGCAACACGGCGGCGTCGTTGACCGTGTACGGCACCACCGTCAGCCCGTCCCGGCGCTGGAGGGTGGGCACCGTCGGACCGTGGAAGTAGGTCGGGCTCTCCCGCAGGTACCAGTCCGCCGAGGCCACCGTGCCCTGGGCCGGGTCGTGCACCTGCCAGTTCGCCGAGACCGTGGTGGCGCCGGAGGCGCGGACCAGCCGGCCCAGGTCCTGGTAACGCCACCAGTCCAGGCCACCGGTCCAGGGGCTCTGCACCGTCGGGTCGGTGTAGGCGGCGCGCAGCGAGCACTCGTCGGCGAGCGTGGCGCACTCGGCCGGGCCGTACTGCCAGACCAGGGCGACGGTGGCGATCCGCGGGTCGAGGCGGTGGGCGTACCGGATGGTGCGCCAGTCGAACGACTGGATGGTGGCCCGGCGGGCGAAGCCGGCCCGCCCGATCGCCTCGACCAGCTTGCGGGTGAAGCTCGGGTACGGCTCGGTGTCGGCGACCAGCGGGCTGATCTTCGTCTCGATGTTCAGCCGGACGTCGCCCCGGCCGCTGGCCCGCACCAGGGCGAACACCTCGTCCAGGGTGGGGATCCGGGCACCGGGGACGGCCACCTGCTCCGGGAACTCCGGCAGCGTCTTCGACCCGCAGTCGATGGTGCGCAACTGCGCCAGGGTCAGCTCGTGCACCAGCTTCCCCACGTACGGGTACCGGGGGTCGCCGGGGCGCGCGGGGGCGGTGTCGACGCAGTGCGAACCGTTGACCGTCCGGTCGTGCAGCACCACCAGTTGCCCGTCGGCGGTGACCCCGGTGTCCAGCTCCAGAGTGGAGATCGCCGGATTCTCCAGCGCGTGCGCGAACGCGGGCAGCGTGTTCTCCGGCCGGGTGGCCCGGCCGCCCCGGTGCGCCTGGACGTCGAACGGGGAGGCGTACGCCCGGGGCAGCCGGAAGCCCCGGGCGGCGAGCAGGCCGCGCAGCCGGTCCGGGTAGTCGGTGATCAGACCGTCCACCCCGTCGTCGATCAGCTTGGCCATGGTCGGCAGGTCGTCGACCGTCCACGGGATCACCTTGAGCCCGTTGCGGTGCGCGTGCGCCACCAGGTCCCGGGTGACGTACGGGCGGTAGCCCGGGTCGCTGACGGTGCCGTTCTGCGGGAACCCGTGGACCGGCGAGAACGCCGCCGCGCCGAAGCTGCGGACCGCCCGGATCGGGTCGCCGCCGAAGTCGTCGATGTCCAGGCCGCCCAGCCACGGGGACGCGCCGGGCTGGCCGACCTGGAGGAAGTCGTAGTTGGTCAGGGCCACCAGCGGCAGCCGGCGCTCGACCTGACGCATCCGGATCAGCGCGCCCCAGTCGAAGCTCTGGATGGTGACCTGCCGCAGCAGCCCGGCGGCGCGCACCTCACGCGCGGTCACCTGGACGAACTGCTCGCGGGGCGCGGTCTCGGACGGCGCGCCGGCCTCCACCTTGGTCTCCACGTTGAGCATGACGTCGTCGGCCCGGTAGCGCTTCACCAGGTCGAAGACCTCGCGCAGCAGCGGCATCCGGGCACCCGGCACGGCGAGCTGACCGGGCTTGTCGGGCAGCGTCCGGGCGCCGCAGTCCAGGGTGCGCACCTGGGCCAGGGTGAGCGTGTTCACGTACCTGCCGACATACGGGTACTGCGGGTCGCCGGGGCGTACCGGGGCGGTGTCGACGCACTTCGCGGCCGAGACCTTTCGGTCGTGGGTGACCACGGCCTGCCCGTCGGCGGTGATCTGCACGTCCAGTTCGAGGGTGCTCACCCCGAGCTGGAGGGCGTTGCCGAACGAGGCAAGGGTGTTCTCCACCCGAAGCCCCAGGCCGCCCCGGTGGGCCTGGAGGTCGAACGTCCGGTCCGGACGCGGCCCGGCCTGCGCCGGTACGACGAGACCCGTCAGCACGGTCGCCGCCACCAGGGCGACGAGGGCGGTACGGGGTGTTCTGCGCACGCTGTCTCCCGTTCGGGGGCGGGCGGTTCCCGCCAACCCGCCGGTCAGCATGGTCAGCCGGAACGGCGTCCAGGCGAGCGGCGGGCGGCCGGCCGATGAACCGGCGGGGACCGGTTTGGCGGCGAGGGGTGTGGCGTGACGGGGCTTGACGGCGACCGGTTTGGCGGCGACCGGTTTGGCGGCGACTTCAGCGGGCAGCCACCGGGTTACCGCCACTTCTGTGAGGTGATGGACGTGCGTGAGGACGACACGATGCGACAGTCCGCCCGGCAGGCCGAGGAACGGCTCACCGCCGGGGTGTACGGCCCCGGGGCGCTCGACGAGGTCACCGTGCCCCGTACGGACGTGACCCGGGCGATCCAGGAGGACGACCCGGGTGACCCGGCCGACGTGCCGATCGACCCGGAGGTGCTGCGTGACGGTGGCCCGACCCGGGGACAGGGCGCGCTGACCACCACCGGCGGCACGGCCGGCCCGGCCAGCGTGCGCCGGGTGGCCCGTCAGCCCGAACGGCACCCGGGCAAGGTCGCCCCGACCACCACCGGCGACGCCACCACCGGTGGCCTGAGCACCCCGGCGGGCGGCGCCACCAGCGACCAGTCCGCCAGCGCCAGCCAGGTCGGCGACTTCACCGACGACTGATTCCGTCCCGGTGGCAGCGCCGGCCCGACCTGACCCGGCGCTGCGCTGGCCGATCGCGGCCGGTCCCGTGGACACTGTGCTCTCCACAAGAGCCTGGTCCGGGCGTGGCGCACCCCCGCGAGCACTGGCTCTCCACACAAGGCCGGTGCCGTCCGGCCCGGCGGCCCTGCGGGGCACCGTGCTCTTGTGCGAGAGCCGGGCCCGTCCGGTCCCGGCGGCCCTGCGGGGCACCGTGCCTCCACAAGGGGCTGGCCGCTCCGGGCCCAGCGTTTCATGATCACGCTCGAACATGGATGTAGTGGCCTCCCTGTCTGGGGAGACCACTACATCCTGGTTACAGCACGATCTTGCGGGTCACCATGCCCGGCCGGTCACCCTGCGGGTCGGGTTGCCCCGCCGGGTCGGGGCGCCCGGGGTGAGCGGTGGTCAGGGGGCGGGGCGGAGGACGCCGAGGCGTTGGGTGGCGCGGGTGAGGGCCACGTAGAGGTCGCTGCGACCGCGCGGCGACTCGGCGACGATCCGGTCCGGGTCGACCACCAGCACCGAGTCGAACTCCAGGCCCTTGGCCTGACCGACGGTGAGCACCACCACCCGGCTCTCCAGTTCGGGCTGCTCGCCGACCGCCACCTCGGGCAGCGCGGCGAGGACGACGGCGATCAGCTCGTCGGCCCGGCCCGCCGGGACGATCACCCCGAGCCGTCCGTCGCCCAGTCCGGACGCCTCCTGGTTGGTCGCCTCGACCAGCTCGGCGGCGAGCCGGTCCCGGGCGACCGCGCGGTCCCAGGGCGGCACGCCGCTGCTGCGTACCGAGCGGGGTGGACGCAGCGCCGGATCGATCCCGGCGAGCACCTCGGCGGCGACCGCCATGATCTCGGCCGGCGTACGGTAGCTCACGGTCAGCTCCTCCAACCGCCAGCGCTGCGCCACGTACGGTTCCAGCGCCTCGGCCCAGGACGGGGTGCCGGCCAGCGCGCCGGTCTGCGCCACGTCCCCGACGATGGTCATCGAGCGGCTGGGGCAGCGGCGCATCAGCAGCCGCCAGGCCATCGGGGTCAACTCCTGCGCCTCGTCGACGATGACGTGGCCGAACGCCCAGCTCCGGTCGGCGGCGGCCCGCTGGGCGGTGGTCAGATGGTCGGCCTCCTCCTGCCGTTCCAGCAGCCGGTCGGCGTCGATCAGGTCGGTGACGCCGAGGATCTCACCCCCGTCGGCCTCGTCCTCCACGTCGATGGACCGGGAGCCCCGGGCGATCTCCAGCACGCCTTCGGCGTACTCGCGCTGGAACGAGCGGATCCGCTCCCGGCGGGCGGCGGCGGCCCGCTCGTCCTCGCCGAGCAGTTCGGCGGCCTCGTCCAGCAGCGGCACGTCGGCGGGCGTCCAGCCCTCGCCCGGCGCGCGGTGCAGCAGCGCCCGCTCGGCGTCGGTGAGCATCGGCGCGGCGGTGGCGATCCGCTCCGGCGCGGCGTACAGGTCGGCGAGCAGCCGCTGCGGGGTGAGCACCGGCCAGAGCCGGTCGAGCGTGGCCCGGATCTCGGGTTCGTCGCGCAGCTCCCGGCGGATCTCGGCGCGGTCGGCCTCCTCCAGCAGGTTCTCCCCGCCCAGCGGGTCGGCGCCGATCCGCTCGGCGACCTGGTCGGCGAGGGCGTGCACGATCTCGATGTCGAACAGCGCCCGGGCCAGGTTGTGCGGGCGGTCGGTGCGGCGGACCCGGTCCCGGGCCTCCCGGACGGTCGCCGGGTCCAGCCGCAGCACCTCCCGCTGGGGCAGCTCGATCTCCACCGGCGCGTCGGGCACCCACTGCCGGTCGCGGACGGCGGCGGCGAGCACCTCGGCCAGCACCGCCCGGCCCTTGAGCGCGGCGGTCTCCGCCGGCTCGGCGCGGCGCGCGCTGACCCCGGGGAAGAGGTCACCGGGGGTGCTCAGCAGCACGCCGGTCTCGGCCAGCGTCGGCAGCACCTGCGAGATGTACCGCAGGAAGGTGGCGTTCGGCCCGACCAGCAGCACACCCCGGGTGGAGAGCTGCCGGCGGTGGGTGTAGAGCAGGTACGCGGCGCGGTGCAGGGCCACCGCCGTCTTGCCGGTCCCCGGCCCGCCCTGCACCACCAGTACGCCCGGCAGGTCGGCCCGGATGATCCGGTCCTGCTCGGCCTGGATGGTCTCGACGATGTCCCGCATCCGGCCGGTCCGGCCGGCGGTCAGCGCGGCGAGCAGCGACGCCTCGCCGGTCAGCTCCTCGTGGGCGGTGGGGGAGGCCGCCTCGATGTCCAGCGTCTCGTCGTTGATTCCGGTGACCTTGCGTTCCCGGGTACGCAGGTGCCGCCGCCGGCGGACGCCCTGCGGGTTGGCGGCGGTGGCGAGGTAGAACGGCCGGGCGGCCGGGGCGCGCCAGTCCATCAGCAGCGGGTCGTAGTCGCCGCTGGTGTCGAAGATGCCGATCCGACCGACGTAGTGCCGGGCGCCGTCGGCACCGTCGAGCCGGCCGAAGCAGAGGCCGTTCTCCACCGCGGAGAACTGCTCCACCTGGTCGGCGTACATCCGGACGGCGCTGTCCCGTTGGGAGCGGTCCTGCAACGTGCCGCCGCCGTGGCGCAGCTCGTCGGTGAGCCGTCGGGCGGCCTGCTCACGCATGCCGTCCAGCCGACCGTAGAGCATCGAGACGTACTCCTGCTCGCGGCCGATCTCGTCGTCCTGCTGCCGCAGCTCGCCCGGGTGCGTTGACAAGCCGTCTCCTCGTTGGTTAGAATAGCGCCAGGAATGGCTGTTGAGCCATTCCTTTTTGTGTCTGGGAACTGTTCAAGATACCGCCTTCGTGGTTCCACACCAAGCGTGCCCGCCATTCCCCGACCACGTCACACCACCGCCCTGCCACCCTCCCCTCGGGCACCCTCCCTTCGGACGCTGCGTCCCTCGGCACACCTTCCCCGCCTGCCGCCTGCCAGCGCGCCCTCGGCCACCGGCAGTTCCGGCCAGCCGGCCGGCCGGCCGACTCAGGGCCGCCCGGCCCGGGCCCTGCGGGTGAAATCGGGAGAAGTATGCGGACACGAGAACGGGGGTCCGGGCCGGCTTGCGCCGACCCGGACCCCCGGACCTCATTTTGCGGGCTCAGCCCGCGTTCACCGACCTGCCGATGCCCCGGTGGACCGCCTGCGCCGTCAGCCTCGGGCGGCCTGGTAGAGCCGCTCCGGCGTGACCGCTCCGGCCAGCACCCGCCCGTCGTCGGTGAGCAGCACGCTGAACAGCTTTCCGGTGAGCAGCCGGCCGCTGCCCCAGTCCCCGCTGACCTTCGGCAACCCGTTCAGCAGGTCCATCGCCTGGCCCACGTCGGGGGTGCCGGCCCGCTGTCCCGGTGCGGCCGTGCCGCCGGCCGGCGCGCGTCCGGTGCCCGCGGCGTCCGTATCCGCCACCAGCACGGTGGTCCAACCGGTGCCGACGGTACGCAGGCCCGAGGCGTCACCCGGGCCGGGTCGCCGCGCGGCTCCCGCCTTCGTGTCCGGACCCGCCTTCGCCCCGGGGCCCGCCTTCGGGCCGGGGGCGTCGGTGTCCGCCTCGGTCACCTTCACCCCGGGCGGCGGGTTGAAGGTGAACTGGTCGGCGTCCGGCCGGCGGTAGTCGACCTGGGTGAAGGCCACCTCGAAGGCGGGCTGGTCGGCACCGTTCGCGAGCACCTCGAAGCGCAGCGGCACGTGCTCGGTCGCGTCGATCGCGATCCGCACCTGGTGCACCAGGGACGCCTCGTCGCGCGGGGTGAGCACCAACTCGTACGCGTCCCGGCCGGCGACGGTGGCCGACCGGCCGGTGGTGACCAGGGTGCTGGGGTCGATGGCGGCCAGCGCCCGGTCGGCGGCCTCCTTCGGGGTGGCCGGCAGCGCCGAGGTGCCACCCGCCCCGGCGCAGGTTCCGGGCACCGCGCATTCCGTGGCCTTCCCCACCGATTCGGGCAGGGTGCGGTGGGTCGCCGTGTTGGCCTTGCTGTCCCAGCTCCAGACGTCCCGGCCGGAGCGGATGAGGTCCCGCTCGCCGAGGGTGTCGAGCAGCGCGATCCGGTGCCGGTCTGGGCCGGAGTACCAGACCCGCAGGGTGTGCGTGCCGGTGAGCAGCCCGGTCAGGTCGCCGCCGACCAGGCCGGCCAGTGGCGGCAGGCCGAGGTCGGCGCGCTGCACCACCGTGCCGGAGAGCCCGTCGAGCCGGGCGGTCTGTAGGTCGACGAGGAGTTGGGCGGCGCTGCGCGGGGGCAGCGCCGGTTCGGCGTTCGCGGCGAACGTGCCGATCGCGGCACCCCCGCCGACGACGGTGACCGCGGCGGCCAGCGGCACCAGCCACCGCAGGACGGGGCGGCTCTTCAGTACGGACATGACGGCACCTCCTGGGCACATCCTGCCCGGTCGGTGCTGTGAGGCGGCTGAGGAGGGCGTTCCGGCCGGTCGTGTCCGGGTGGCACGCTGGGGCGGTGCGGGTGCTGGTGGTGGAGGACGAGGCCAGGTTGGCGGCGGCGTTGCAGCGGGGGCTGACGGCCGAGGGGTTCGTGGTGGACACGGCGGCCACCGGCCCCGGTGGGCTGGACGCCGCCCGGCACGGCGACTACGACGCGATGGTCCTCGACGTGATGCTCCCCGGTCTGTCCGGGTACGAGGTGGTGCGCCGGTTGCGCGCCGAGGAGCACTGGCTGCCGGTGCTGATGCTCTCCGCCAAGGACGGCGAGTACGACCAGGCCGACGGCTTGGACTGCGGGGCGGACGACTACCTGACCAAGCCCTTCTCGTACGTGGTGCTGCTGGCCCGGCTGCGGGCGCTGCTGCGCCGGGGCGCCCCGGAGCGTCCCACCGTGCTCACCGCCGGGGACCTGCGGCTGGATCCGGCCCGACGGCGGGTCACCCGGGCCGACGTCGAGGTGGTGCTCACCGCCCGCGAGTACGCGCTGCTGGACTACCTGATCCGCCGCCCCGGTGAGGTGATCTCCAAGACCGAGCTGCTGGACCACGTCTGGGACGCCAGCCTGCGGACCGCCCCGAACGCGGTCGAGGTGTACGTCGGCTACCTGCGCCGCAAGATCGGCCGGGACCGGTTGGAGACCGTCCGGGGCGCCGGCTACCGGCTGGCCACGTGAACCGGCCCCGCTGGCCGTCGCTCGGCCTGCGCGTCCGGCTGATGGTGCTCGGGGTGGCCGGGCTCTCGGTGGGGCTGGCGCTCGGCGGGGTGGTGCTGCTCGTGGCGCTGGGTTGGACGTTGCAGCGCACCGTCGACGAGGAGGCGTTCCGCACCGCCGACGCGGTCGCCCGGCTGGCCGGTGAGGATGTCCTGCCCGATCCGCTGCCGGTGGCCGGTGGGCAGCTACGGGTGCAGGTGGTCGACTCGGCCGGGCGGATCCGGGCGGCTTCCATCGACGCCGACCGGCTGGTGCCGATGGTCCGCCCCGACCAGCTCGTCGGGGACGGTCGGCAGCGGACCATGGTGTCCGGGCAGCGGCTCGGCTGGGAGGGGCCGGTCCGGGTGGTGGCGGTGCCGGCGCGGGCGGCGGGGGAGCCGCTGACCGTCCTGGTGGGCCGCTCCACCGCGGACGTCCGGCACGCCACCCAGGCCGCCCGGACGGTGCTGCTGCTCGCCTTCCCGCTGCTGGTGGGCCTGCTCGCGGTGGTCGCCTGGCGGGTGGTCGGGGCGACCCTGCGCCCGGTCGAGGCGCTGCGCAGCGGCGCCGCCGAGATCACCGGCCGGGACGCGGCCGGCCGGCTGCCGGTGCCGGCGTCCCAGGACGAGATCCACCGGCTGGCGGTGACCCTCAACGACATGCTGGACCGGTTGGAGTCGGCCCGGGCGCGGCAGCGGGCGTTCCTCGCCGACGCGGCGCACGAGCTGCGCAGCCCGCTGACCAACATGCGTACCGAGCTGGAGGTGGCCCAGCACCTCGGCGACCGGACCGACTGGCCGGCGGTCGCCGCCGACCTGCTGGCCGACACCGAGCGGCTGGGCCGGCTGGTCGACGACCTGCTGCTGTTGGCCCGGCTGGACGAGCAGCCCGCCCAGCCGGCGGCGTGCCCGCGTGACACCGGGCCGGTGGAGCTGGGCGGGCTGCTGGCCGAGGTGGCCGGCCGCTGGCCGTCCCCGCCGGTCGGGTTCACCCCGCCGGCGGTGCCGGCCTGGACGGTCGGTGTTCCCGACGAGCTGCGCCGGGTGCTGGCGAACCTGGTCGACAACGCGGTCCGGCACGCCCGTACCCGGGTGGTCCTGGCGGTCGGGCCGGCGGCGGATCCCGCGTACCACCTGGTGACGGTGGCCGACGACGGGCCGGGCGTGCCGGCCGCGGACCGGGAGCGGGTGTTCCGCCGGTTCGCCCGGCTGGACGAGGGCCGGGCCCGCGACGCGGGCGGGGCCGGGCTCGGCCTGGCCATCGTCCGGGAACTGGTGCGCCGGGCCGGCGGTACGGTCGAACTCGCCGACGCCGGGCCCGGCCTGCTGGTCCGGCTGTGCCTGCCGGTCCTGCCCGACCCGGACTGACCCGCCCGGCGTGGGTCACCGGCGGGCGGTGCAGACCCGTTTCGCGCGGGCGACCACGTCGGTGGACCAGACCACGGCGACGGTGAAGCAGTAGTCGGTGGTGCGGTCCAGGCCGTGGACGACGAAGCTGTCCGTGCCGGGCGGCAGGGTCTCGAACGGGTGCGGGTCCTGCCCGGACCGGCCGCCGGAGATGACCACCGGCCCCTCCCCACCGGCCGGGTACGTCCAGCCCAGGGCGATGCCGTCCGGCCGGTCGCGCAGCGTCACCCGGCCCGGCGGGGTCCCGGGCGAGGCGGGCGGCGCGGCGTTCGGCGTGCCGACCGGGGTGCCGCCGGTGCTGCTCGGCGCGGGTGCCGGCGGGTCGTCGCCGGTGCCGCCGACCCGGGACACCCCGGCGATCACGGCGATGGCGCCGAGCAGCACCACGACGACCCCGGCGGCCACCAGCGGCGCGGCTCCCGGGCGGCGGGGTGGCGGCGCGTGGCGGCGCGGCACCAGCACCGGTAGCAGCCGGGACGGGTCCACCGGCGGGGCGGGGGGAGTGACCCGGCGGACCCCGTCGGCCGCCGCGTCGGGGTGACCGCCGGTCAGCCCGGCCACCGGCGGTGGGACCGGGTCGTGCGGGTACTCCGGCGTGGTCGCCGGCCCGGGCGGCCACCGGTCGTCGTCCTCCGGGTACCCGGCGGCCCCTGCGTGCCCGGTGGGCTGCGGATGCCCGGTGGGCTGCGGGTGCCCGGTGGGCCCGGGGTCGGCCGGGTAGCCGGTCGACCAGGCGGGGCCGGTGCCCCCGGGATAGCCGGCGTCCTCGGCGGGGAGCCTCGGCCCGGGCACCGTCGGCGGGTACGTCTCGTCGGGCGGCACCGAGCCGGTCGACCAGAGCGGCGGGTCCGGTGGCGCCCCGGTCGGCGGCTCCGGCCCGGTCGACCAGGCGCTCGGGTCGGGTGGCCCCTCGGCCGGCGGTGGGATGCGGGCGGCCGGCACCACCGCTGCGTGGGGCTCCGGGGCCGGCTCGTCGTCGCAGACGTGGTCCGGGTCGGCGGCGGCCCGGGCCAGCGCGGCCACCTGCCGGGCCAGCGGGTCGTCGGCGGCCAGGTGCTGGCGGGCCAGCTCGCGGGCCAGGGCGAGGTTGTCGTGCGCCTCGTCGAACCGGCCGCAGTCGCGTTGCATCGCGCCGAGCCGGGCGACCATCTTGATCCCGCTGGGCTGCCCGTCGCCGTACACCTCGCGGTGCAGCTCCCAGGCGTCCTGGAGGCGTTCGCGGGCCTGGGCGCACTGGCCGCGCGCGTACTCGACGGTGGCCAGGTCGGCGTGCGCGGCGAGCACCCGCAGCGACTCGGGGCCGTCCCGGGCGGTCAGCTCCAGGATCACCTCGGAGTAGAGCCGGGCGGCGCGGGCGTCGCTGCCGACCCGGTGCAGGACCGCCGCCAGGGTGGCCGCCGCCGAGATGGTCCGCTGGTCGGAGATGCCGTGCAGCCGGCTCGACGCCGCGTACGCGAAGGCCGCCCAGCCGCGCGCCGAGTGTGGTTCGCCGAGTGCGACCAGCAGCCGCGCCTGGAGCCCGGCGGCGTCGGCCAGCTCGGGGGAGGCGTGGTCGGGGCGCGGATCCGCGTCGGTCAGCGCGTCGGCGAGCAGTCGCTGGGCACCGGCCAGGTCGCCGGCGGACACCAGGTGCTGCGCCTGGAGGGTCAGTTCACCGAAGCCGGAGGACACGCCCCATCGTGCTCGTCCGGCGACGATTAGTACAACCCTTGCCGGTCGACAACTTGGTCAAGAACCGGTCAGGTGGGCGACCAGGGTCTCGCTGACCCGGCGTAGCTGGTCGACCTGGGCCGGGCTGAGCGCGTCGAACAGGTGCCGGCGTACCCCCTCGACGTGGCCGGGCGCGGCGGCGGCGAGCGCCGCGAAGCCGGTGTCGGTGAGGAAGGCGACCTGACCGCGCCGGTCGGTGGGGCACTCCTCGCGGCGGATCCAGCCGGACGCCTCCAGTCGGGCGGCGGCGTGCGAGAGCCGGCTGCGCGACGAGCCGGTGGTGTCGGCGAGTTCGCTCATCCGCAGCCGCCGGTCGGGCGCCTCGGAGAGCCGGACCAGGATCTCGTAGTAGGCGTGCGGCATCCCGGCGTCGCGTTGCAGCTCGCGGTCGAGGGTCTCCATCAGCGCCCGGGAGGCGGCCAGGAAGGCCCGCCAGGTCTGCTGCTCGTCCGGGTCCAGCCAGCGGGTCATGGCAGCCATCATAGTCACAGTAGTTGAACGCTCAATCAAACCGCGCTAGCGTGGCCGGCATGGGAATCCACCGCCTCAACCACGCCGTCCTCTACGTCTCCGACCTCCAGCGCAGCGTCGCCTTCTACCGCGACGTGCTGGGCTTCCGCCCGGTGTCGATGACCCCGGACGGGTTCCGGGGCGCCACCTTCCTCCAGGCCCCCGACTCGACCAACGACCACGACCTCGGCCTGTTCGAGGTGGGCGCGACCGCCGGCCGCTCGCAGGCCGGCCGGGCCACCGTCGGCCTCTACCACCTGGCCTGGGAGCTGGACACCCTGGACGAGTTGGGCGCCACCGCCGAGCGGCTGGCCGCCGCCGGCGCCCTGGTCGGCGCCTCCGACCACGGCACCACCAAGAGCCTCTACGGGCAGGACCCGGACGGGTTGGAGTTCGAGATCGTCTGGATCGTCCCGGCCGACCTGCTCGACGACGCCGCGCTGGCCGCCCGCAAGCGGATCGGCCGGCTCGACCTGGACCGCGAGCGGGCCCGCTACGGCGGCCAGACCCGGGGCGGAGTCGGGATCTCCGTGCCGGCCTAAGCCGGCCGTACGGTACAACGACAGGATGTCGACCGACGCCGTCCTGCGTGAACTGCTCGTCCGCCAGCTCGACCACTGGCTGCCGGGGGCGTTGCACCGCTCCCGACGGGCCACCCTCGCGCTGTCGTACGCCGGGGAGCCCGGCACCGCCGAAGCGGCCCTGCGGGTGGTGGCCGGGTTCGCCGATCGGCTCCGGGGCCGCCGGCTGACCGTCCTGGTGCTGGCCGGCGGTGGTCCCGAGCTGCCGGCCCGGCTCGGCGCGGTCGAGGCCACCCTCCCCACCGACGTGGCCGTGCACGTGGTGCCGGGCGACCCGGCCCGGCTGCCGGTGGTGCTCAAGGCGGCCGGCGCGGCCGGCGCCCCGCTGCTCACCGTGGTCGACGGGGCCGCCCCGGACCCGGCGCTGCTGACCGCCACGGCCGGCGGCCGGCCGGCCGAGGTGCTGCTCACCGCCACCTCGTCCGGCACCCTGCGCCCGGCCCTGACCGCCGCCGGCTTCCCGCTGGTCACCGAGGTCGAGCTGGTCCCCGCCGACGGGTCACCGGCCCGGCTGGTCGCCTTCGGCACCGGGCTCGACAAGAGTCTGGAGGCGTTCAAGGAGGCGCTCTGGGCGGCCGACGGGTCCACCGGGGTGCGCTACCGCGACCCGGCCGGGACGCTGCTCGACGTCGCCCCGCATCCCGAGCCCGGACCGCTGCGCCGCGAACTGCTGGCCGAGCTGGCCCGCTCCGGCCCCCGGACGGTGACCGAGCTGCGCCGGCACGCGCTGACCGCGACCGCCTACCGGGCCGCCGACGCCACCGACGCGCTGGCCGCCCTGCTGGACAGCGGCACGGTCGCCCGGGACCCGGAGCACGGGCGGCTCGGCGGGGACGTGCTGATCAGCGCCGCCCCGGCCGGCCGGTCGGCGGACTGAACACGTCGAGCGGGGTGCCGGTGGTCCACCGGCACCCCGCTCGACGTCGGGACGATCACGCCCGGGACTTGTCCTGCTTCCAGGAGAGCGGCCCCGGCAGGTCGACGCGGTGCGCCTTGGCCTTGGAGTTCCAGGACCAGCGGCCGATCTTGATGCTCCACGAGGAGAACCCGTTCTCGGTGAAGTTCAGGATGATCGGCCCGTACTTCTTGCGCTTGCGGAACATCAGACCCATCGTGGCGCTCCCTTCGCGTTCCCTGTCCTGCCTTGCTGTCTCGGCCCGGAACATGCCCGGTTCCCCGAATTCCGAAACCTGCTCCGGTCCGAGATGGACCACGGCGTCGGGGTGCGGACGGGGGTGACTCAGCGTGGCTCCCAGGCGTCCGGCAGCGCGGTCAGCTTCCGCACGTGCGACGGGAGCCGCCCGCTGACCACCTCGGCGAGGCTCACCTCGTCGAGCACCTGCCGGACGGCGGCCCGGACGGCCACCCAGAGCCGGGGCAGGTTCTCCGCCGAACCCTCGTACCGGGTCTCCTCGGGGCGCAGCCCGCGTATCCCGGCCAGCGGACCCTCGACGGCGCGCAGGATGGCCCCGACGGTGACCTCACGCGGCGGCCGGGCCAGGGTGTAGCCGCCCTCGGCGCCGCGCTGCGCCCGGACGACGCCGGCCCGCCGCAGGTCGGCCAGGACGGCCTCCAGGAACTTGCGCGGCATGTCCTGCTCGGTGGCGATCGCCTGGGTGGAGAGCAGCGAGGGGTAGGCGGTGGCCAGGCTCAGGGCCGCCCGGACCGCGTAGTCACCGCGCGCGGAGATCTGCACCCTGTCATCATGCCTGCCCGTTGTCGACCGGGGGATCGGCGGGCCGGCGCGGCCGCACGATCCGTTGCGCCGGCCGGTCCCGGCCCGCCCGGAACGCGCCGGGGCTGACCCCGACCTCCCGGGTGAAGAACCGGCCGAAGTTGGTCGGCTCGGGGAAGCCGAGCCGGCGACCGATCCGGGCCACCGGCTCGTCGGTGGCGGCGAGCAGCCGGCGGGCCTGGAGCGCGACCCGCTCGTCCAGCACCTGCTTGGCGCTGCGCCGGGTCACCGCCAGGCAGGCCCGGGTGAGGGTACGCACCGAGCAGCCCAGCCGGGCCGCGTAGTCCTCGACCCGGCGGGTGTGCTGGTAGGCCCGCTCCACCTCCCGACAGAACCGGTGGAAGGTGACCAGCTCGGCGCGGTGCGGGCCGGTGCCGGCCGGCGACCGGCTCGGGTCCGACCCGCCGGGCAGCAGGGCCAGCCGGATGAGCAGCACCGCGAGCTGGTGCCGGAGCAGGGGCCGCGCGGCCGGGTCGTGCCGGTGCCGACGGTGGTCCACCACCAGTTGGGAGACCTCGTTGATGACGGCGTCCTCGTCCTCGCCGGCCAACTGGTGGTGGGTGGGCACGGCGTCCGGGTCGACGTCCAGGCCGTGCAGCGCCTCGGCGGTCCAGCGGATGACGGTCGCGTCGAGCCGCGCGGGGCAGCGCAACACCTGGCCCGGGGTGGCCCGCAGCAGCGTGCCGGGCCGGCAGGACAGCGCGCGGAAGTCCAGCTCGGCGGTGCCGTGGCCGCCGGTGACCAGGACGAGCAGATCGGCGTCGAGCAGGACCGGCCGGTGCCGGCCGACCTCGGCGGCGAGGTCGGCCAACTCCAGGACGTCGATATCGGTGGTGGACAGGTCGGGACGGGTTGCCGGGGAGAGCTGACCGGAAGGGACCATCGTGGTCGACCGTAACCGGCGACGCCAGCCGTCGCATCCCGGCGACGGGACCCTGTCGCGCCCGTGGCCCCGGCGTCCGTGGACGGGGTTGTCCGCCCGCCGAGGCCGGACTACGTTACCGATCGGTAAGGACTGCGACGCGTGATGGGATGCTCATGACGGATCTGTTCTCGGTCGACGGCAAGACGGTGCTGGTCACCGGTGGCTCGCGGGGGATCGGGCTGATGATCGCCCGCGGCTTCGTCCGGGCCGGCGCCACCGTGGTCATCTCGTCCCGCAAGGCGGACGTCTGCGCGGCGGTGGCCGAGGAGCTGTCCGCCGAGGGGCGCTGTGTGGCGATCCCGGCCGACCTCGGCGACGACGCCGGCGCCGAGACGCTCGCCGCCGCCGTCCGAGAGCGGTACGACCGGCTCGACGTGCTGGTCAACAACGCGGGCGCGACCTGGGGCGCGCCGCTGGAGGCGTACCCGCAGAGCGCGTTCGACAAGCTCTGGGCGGTCAACGTGAAGGCGGTCTTCCGGCTCACCACCGCGCTGCTGCCGGCGCTGCGCACGGCGGCCAGCGACGACGACCCGGCCCGCGTGATCAATATCGGCTCGATCGACGGGCTCCGGGTGCCCGCCATGGAGGTGTACGCCTACTCCGCCACCAAGGCGGCCGTGCACATGCTGACCCGCACCCTCGCCCACCAGTTGGCCGGCGAGCGGATCACGGTCAACGCGATCGCCCCGGGACCGTTCGAGAGCAAGATGATGGCCTTCGCCCTGGAGGATCCGGCGTCCCGTTCGGCGATCGAGCAGCAGGTGCCGCTCGGCCGGATCGGCCGGCCCGAGGACATGGCCGGCACCGCGATCTACCTGGCATCGCGGGCCGGGGCGTACCTGACCGGCGCGGTGATCCCGGTGGACGGCGGCATCACGACGCACGGCTGACCGCCGTACCCGGTCGCCGCTGGCCGGCGCCGCGCGGAGTCGGCAGCTCCGCGTGGTCCGGATAGGCGGGAGCCGCGCGGACTCGGCAGCTCCGCGCGGCTCCGGTGAAGCTGGTCAGCGTCCGGCGAGCAGCCGGTTCACCGCCGTGTCGACGTCCAGGTGCTCGGCCTCCCGGCCGCGCGGGACGACGACGTAGGTTCGGCGCAGGAACCGCACCAGCACGCTGCGCGGGACCTCGAACAGGGCGTTGCCGTCGGGCGACGACAGCGCCAGCGCGACGAAGTCGCCGCGCGGGGTGGCCCACGGCCAGACCCGGACGTCCCCGATGCCGGCCGGCTCGTCCAGCCCGGTGACCAGTAGTTCACGGGCGAAGGACCAACTCACCGCCTCGCCACCGGCCGACTCGGCATGGAACAGGACATGGACCGCGTACGGGTCAGCAGGGTCGTAACGCAGGCTGGCACGCACCGGCAAGGCGGTGGCGTCAGGCGCGACGAGCCTTAGCGACGTCTCGACCTCTACGGTCGTCGGTCGGATGACACTCATGGACGTTCTCCCCCCGGCACCGCTGCGGAACGCGCGTGTCCCGCTTTTCCCATACTCAGGTGCTACTGCTGGCTACGCTCCGCCATACGCTGACTTCACCCAGTGGTGGGAAGGGGGTGGGAATCGCCGCGAGAATGTGAGAATTCTTGTAGGATTGCCCGTTCCGCCCAGTGCGGGAGTCCGCCCGAAGTCGGGTGGTTCAGTCGTCGACTTACTCCGGTAACGTCCAGTGGTCTGCGCAAGTGACGGGCCGGGGCGACACTGAGGGGTGAAATGGTCACGAACCGTTCCTCAATGGATGCGGCGGGCACGGCCAACTCGCCGAAAGTAGGGGCCCGAGCAGCCAAAAGGCGGGGTGACGGGGTGTCGATGGAACCACACGACCGGGACGGACGGACGACGTCCGACCCGGCTCGCGCCGGCCGTGCCGGGGCGTCGTCCCGGGGTGCCCGCGACCGGTCCCGGCCCGCCGCCGCCCGATCCGGCGGCACCGCCCTCGCCGACCGCCCCACCGGCTGGCGGTGGCGGATACGCACCACCCTCGACCTGATCCGGGCCAACCCCACCGGCCGGGTCACCCTCAAGATCTTCGTCGCCATCGCCGGGGCGCTGGTGGTGACCCTCGGCGTGGCGCTCATCCCACTGCCCGGCCCCGGCTGGCTGATCGTCATCGGCGGCCTCGCCATCTGGGCCGTCGAGTTCCACTGGGCCCGCCGACTGCTCGGCTTCACCCGCCATCACGTGCAGACCTGGACCCGCTGGGCGGCCACCCGCTCGCTGGCGGTGCGGTTCCTGCTCGGCTCCGTCGGCCTGGTCTTCGTCGCCGTGGTGCTCTGGCTCTCACTCAAGTACAGCCTCGGGATCGACCTGGTGGCCCGGCTGCTGCACTACCTGGCGACGCACTGACCGCCCCCGGGTTTTTGGGTCCGTCGCACGATCAGGTAGAGTCAACGGCGCTGAGGGCGATTAGCTCAGCGGGAGAGCGCTTCGTTCACACCGAAGAGGTCACTGGTTCGATCCCAGTATCGCCCACGCAGGTCAAAGGCCACTTCCCGGCTTCGGGAGGTGGCCTTTCTGCTGTCGTACGACAGCGAAGTACCGCAACCGAGAACCGGGCGTGCCGGAGGATCTGCATGGCGACCCGTGGGTGCATGTCAAGGTCGGCCAGGAGGGTGGCGCAGGTCCGCCGGGCATCGTGGATGGTGATCGGCCGGACTCCCGTCCGGTCGTACCGGGTCTGCCAGGAACGCTGGAAGTTACGCGGCTCGACGGGGGTGCCGTAACGGGTGGTGAACATGAGGTCGCTCTCGTGCCACGCCTTTCCGGCGGCTGCTCGGGACTCGTCGCGTTGGTTCCTCCGCAGCCTGAGTGCGGCCACGCAGATGTCGGGCAGGGGCAGGGTCGCGTCGGACGCCGGGGTCTTGGTGTCGCGGTGCAGGAGCTGCCCGCGTACGCGTTGCAGTTGCCGACCGATGGTCAGCTCACCCACGTCGAGGTCGAGGTCCGCCCAGGTCAGACCGAGGGCTCGTCGACTGGCTTGCCCCGGAGTGATGGCGAGTATCAGAGGTGGTCACTCCAAGTCGGCCCCGAAGTGCAATGGATGCAGTTATCGAGGCGGCATACGTCGATTAGGCCACGGTGGCGCAGCCCGATCCCGGGACAATCCAGCTCCTCGCACGTGCCCGTATCGTCCTCATGGAACAGCACGGTCCCCTCGCACTGCACGGGGATCGGGGTTCCATCGGCCATGCGGCCCATTCACGGCTCCTTCCCTGGGAGGGGACGTGCACAGTCTCCCAGAGCTGGGGCGTGCCCGCTGCGTGCCCGACAGCCGGGTCAACAGGGGTCAGCAACGGGGATCTCCCTGCCCGGACTCTCACCCGCTCTCGGGATGACGAGCCTTATCACCAGCAGGTTTACGATGATCTGTCTGGCGATCAATGCACCTTCCCAAGCTGAGGTGGCTCCGTCAGCCCTTTGGCTTCCACCAGGCCGCGAGCAGCCCGACGACGGCGATGAGGAAGAGGCAGGCAAATCCCGCACAGAGCACCAGGCCGAAGCCGGCGAAGGTCCCGAATTCCACGGGGCCGACTCTAGATGAACCAGCCTCGATCGGTGCCGCCAAGAGGCGCCGGGAGGCTCAGGCTGACTGTTGGCCGGAGTGTGTGAAGGCCCTAGGTTGACCGGGTGACCCCGACTCACCACGCCGTAGAGATGGAAGCACCTGGTGTCTGGTGGTTATGCCGGTGGTGGGGGAGGGGTGAGCCAGGCGAGGGGTTGTCCGGTGAGGGCGGCGTCGGCGAGGCGGTGGGCGCTGGTGGTCTTGAGTGCCGCGCGTGAGCTGTCGATCCAGCGTTGGACGTTGTCGATGCCCTGGTGGCGGTACTCGACTGCTTGGACGAGGCATTCCAGCTTGTCAGCGTCGTGGGCGACGATGGCCTCTGGTGTCTCGCCCGCTTCGTATTCTGCGACGGCGGCGTTGATGAGGTCGGCGACGGCCGGTGGGCATGCGGCGACCTGGTCGGCGGTGATGGTGGTGTTGGGTGCGGCGGTGAGGTAGCGCTTGGCGATGTGTGGGATGTCGGTGATCCGGGTTTCCTGGGTGTCGTGCAGAACGCACAGCATCGACACCCGGGCTGGGTCGGCACCTTCCATGGCGGCGAGCATCATTCCGATGAGCGTGGTCCGGAACGAGTGTTCGGCGATGGATTCGGGGTGCTTGATGCCGGCGAACCACCAGCCGGTGCGGGCGGCGCGTTTGAGTACGCCGGCCTCGAAGATGAAGCTCATGGCTGCGGCGGCGTCGTGGTCGTCGTTCATCTGCCCGTCCCTGTGCCGGTGACTCCGTCTGCTCGCAGGCTGTAGACGATAGAGGTTAATTCCTGCCGGGACTGTGGACGATCCAGCCAGCCAGCCAGCCATGCGATCAGCCATCCCTGGACGCCGAGCACAGCCCCGGCGGCGAGGGCCGCGTATACGCCCACCGCCACCTAAGTTGCATGGTCAAAGGCTGTGGTCACGCCGAAGCAGGCCAGGAAGACAGCTCCGACGATGGCCATCACCAGCTCGGTAACGGGATCGCCCACTGCGGGGCCAGGCTCCTTCGGGCTGGTCCCCCACGGAGTTGTCGTCGTGGAAGTTTCACGGATCCCACGGTGTGCCACGCAACGCTATTGCTGCCGATTGTGCAGATGATGCACGGTCCGAGATCATCGGCCAGTGGCGACTTCCATTTGATGAACAACGGTGGCCTGATCAGTCACAAATCTGACTGAATACCGCCCGATATCAATGCGCAGGATACAAAATCCTGGGATCCATCCTCATCTGTCACGGCCGCCGGTAGACCACCCGGTACCGGTCCGCCGGGAACAAGTCCTGCAAGCCGTCCGGGTGAGTCACCACCACCAGCGGCACACCCTCCGGCACCCGGTACGTCGCTCGTTCCTCGGGGGACGGCATACGGGCTGACACCCAGTCGTCCAGATCCACGACCACCAGCTCCGGCTCCACCGGCATCCGCACCAGGACACCCCGGCCCCGTGCCACTTCCACCAGGCCCTCGTCCCGCAGCAGCTTCACGGCCGCCCTGGCGGTCATCAGCGCCACGTCGAATGTCTGGCTCAAGGCCCGCTCGGACGGCAGCCGGTCACCAGGCTTGAGCAGGCCAGACGTAATCCGGGCGCGCAGGATGGCCGCCAGTTCCGCATAGCCGACCGGCTCCTGCCCGGGGTAGATCACCGCCGCAGGTTAGGTCAGCCTCTCGGGCGACACGGTGGACTAGTCCAGTAGTCCAATCGGGCGCCTGTGTGCCTGCACGGCGTACCGTGCGGGATGGCGGCCCGCCGGGGTAGAGGCCGGCGGGCGCCGCCCAGTCCTCTACCTGGGAGCACCCGATGCCCGCACGCATACGCACTGTCGTCGACCCACGATTCCCCGGCGAGTTGTCCCGGCTGCGCGAGGCCCACGGCATGTCGCTGCGAGACCTGGCCCGACGCGCCCATTACAGCAAGACGTACCTGCACGACCTGGAAACCGGGCGAGCCCGGCCCACGCGTGACTTCGCCGCACGCTTGGACGTCATCCTGGGGGCCGCTGGAGCGCTCGCCGAGATGGTCGTCGACGCGCCGCCGGTGACCACACCCGACGACGATCAGCGGATCGCCCACGTCGTCGCCCATCCCACACACCTCGACGCCACCACCGTGCGTCTGCTGGCCGACGCGCTGGCCGCGCAGCGACGCCTCGACGACGCCATCGCCGCGCCAATGATGTTGTCCTGGGCAGAACCGCAGTGGCACATAGTCCAGCACCTCGCCCGGGCAGCCCGAGGACCGCACGCGACCGGGCTGCACGCCGTGGTGGCGGAGTGGACACAGTTCGTCGGCTGGCTGCACGCCGAGGCCCGTAACGACGTCCAGGCGATCAGGGTGTTGACCGAGGCCGCCGACCAGGCCGACGCGGTCGACAGCGGCCCGATGGCCGCGCAGGTGGAGAACTTCCGCGGCTACCTGGAGCGCCAGCGCGGCAACCCGCGCGGCATCGTGAGGCACTTCGTCGCCGCCTATCACACTCCCGGCGCGTCGGCGCTGCAACGAGTCGGAGACGCGGTGCAGGCCGCGCACGGGTACGCGCTGCTCGGCGACCGGGCCACCGCGACCCGGCTGCTCGGCGAAGCGAGCGACCTGACCACCGCCGCCGAGTCGGAGGCGGCGCCGGCCATCGCGTACTGGTTGTCCCCGACGTTCTGCCAGATGGGCCTCGGACTGGCATACCTGGCACTTGGTGACCGGGCCGCAGCCCGGGACCACCTCCTAGCGGGGCTGAACGGTCTACCGGCCGACCAGCGGGACGCTGAGTGGACGGTGGAGTACCGGTCGGCTGCGGCGCTCGCCACCTGCTGACCTGTCCGGGACCCCGGTTACGGACAGGTGCCGGACGCGTCACCTCTAATCGGATGCGCTCCGTCGTCACAAGATGATTCTCAGTGGCGGCGGTGCGTATCCAGGCTGACGCGATGTGAGCGAACATCGCCGCCCCTCGAAGCGAGGGAGGCGACACCATGCACCTCATCCCCCGGCTGTACCGCTGGCTCACCGGCCGCCAGCCCACCCCGCCGCCCGGCACGGGCCACCGCATCCAGGCGGGCGAGCAGGCCGCCGCGCGCGACCGACTGATCGCCCAAGCCCACCGGCGGAACACCGCCGAGTAGTGAGCATCGCGCTGGCTCTGCCGATCGGCTCGCCTCGGATTCCGCGTACCACAGGCGGGGCATGGCCGCGTCTTGAATCCTCACCTACGCGTGGATACCGTGTGCGACGACGACGTCACCGGCGGAACGGGAGCGCGATCGGGTGCGACGAGCAGAGCATGGCGACGACTACGGGCTGGACGCCGGTGCGGCGTACACGGTCATGCTCGGCTGGCACTTCCTGGTTTTCATCGCTTACATCGTCATCCTTGACCTGCAATCGACAGTCAGGGTGTGGTACGACAACTCGCCGTTTGAAGACATGCTGATCCTCGGCGTCAACACCGCGCCAGCGCTCCTCGGTACCCTGCTGGTCGGGCTGCTCCTGGTCCGGAGCCTTCTGGCGAGCCGGATCAGCTCGGCCGTGGTGCTCGGAACCGCCGCTGCGTCGCCGATGTTCCTGCTCGTGGGGGCGGTCACGGTCATGCACCTGCGATGAGGATCGCTCCCGCCCGGTCGACCTGCCCAACCGGTCGGCGCGGCCACTCTCCAGCCGCCGGCCACACCTGCGGGAGGCGGGGCGGCGAACGACGCCAGCACCCGGCAGTCACGTTCACTCGTCGAGTGCGTGTACCGGTTCAGGGCGGTGGATGTCTGCTCACCCATCACCCTGGCAACGTCGTTTATCGGAACGCCGGCTTGCTTCCGCTTCAACGTCTGAAACCTGGGCTGGGTGACAACTGATGGCGACCCCGGACGTGATCCGGGCGCGCAGGATCTCCGCCAGCTCCACATACAGTAGCCGACCGGCTCCTGCCCGGGGTAGATCACCGCCGCAGGCCAGGTCAGCACCTCGGCAACACGGTGGACCTGTTGAGTAGTCGGGTGTGCTGCTCTGAGGGCACGCAGGGCGTACCGTGCGAGACGGGCGGCCCGTCGGGGTAGAGGCTGGCGGTGCCGCCGATCGGGTCCTCTACCCCGAGAGCAGGCCAAGCCGTGACCGAACCGTCTTTCCCCGAACGGATGCGACAGCTTCGTGACACCCGGGGCCTCTCCCTACGCGAGCTGGCCAAGCTCACCTTCTATGGCAAGACGTACCTGCACGAGCTGGAAACCGGAGCCAAGGCACCCACCACGGCGGTCGCCCAACGCGTGGACGACGCACTCAACGCCGGAGGTGAACTCGTGGCCCTCGGCAGCATCCGAGCTACCATCGGCCGGCGCGAATTCGTCGCTGCCGCCGGAGTCGCCGCCGCGCTGCCGCATACCCTGCTCAGCCACGGCCGGCAAGTCGGCGCGTCCGCCCCGGGACGCCTCGCCGAACGCACCGCCCGACTTCGCCGCCTGGACAACTACCTCGGCGGCGCCGATACCCACCACCTGTACGCGGCGGAAGTCGACTCCACCAGCCGGCTCCTGCAAGAAGGTTCCTACAGCGAAGCCACCGGCCGTCAGCTACTGGCTATTCTCGCCGAGCAGACGCAGCTCGCAGGATGGGCCGCATTCGACGCCGGTCAACACGTCCGCGCCGACCACATGTACCGGACCAGCCTCGCCGCTGCCCGCGACGCGGGCGACCAGGCGCTCACCGGCAACGCGTTCGCGTTCCTTGCCTACCAGCAGACCGTCGGTGGGCGGGCGGTCGACACCGCGACAGCCGCCTGCGCCGCCGCCGACAACGCGACACCGGGGGTACGTGCGCTGCTGCACCTACGGACGGCATGGGCGTACGCCGTCGCCGGTGATGCCACCGCAGCCGACCGGCACCTCGCGCACGGCACCACCTGTCTTACCGAGCACGACGACCGGCCCGAACCCGACTGGGTGTACTGGGTCGACCACGCCGAAGGTGAGATCATGGCCGGCCGTTGCTGGACGGTGTTGCGCCGGCCGGTCCGCGCCATCCCGATGCTGGAGCGGGCAATGGCCCGGTTCGATGACACACACGCCCGCGACAAGGCCCTGTACCTGTCGTGGCTGGCCGACGCCTACCTCGACGCCAACGAGGTGGAGCAGGCGTGCGCCACCGCTACGACGGCGGTGCGGCTGTCCGGGGGTGTCGGGTCGATCCGCCCGGGGCAGCGGCTCGCCGCGCTCCTCAACCGCCTGGAGCCGTACTCCACCCTGCCGGGCGTGGTCGAGCTGCGGGCACTGCTCACGGGAGCTGCTGGCCGTCCGCAGTTGCCCGACTGATCCACGCCAGGTACTCCGGCGAGCCGTACACGATCGGGGTGGCCATGATCTGCGGGTTGTCCCACGGGTGATCTTCGCCAAGCCACGACTCGATCGCGCCGTACAGTTCGATGGTCGTGTACAGGATGACCTGCCACTCTTCGCCGGTGCCCAGCTCGCCGTGGTGCCAGAACACGGTGGCGACTGGCCCGACCACCTGGGCGGACGCGGCGAGCCTGGCCGCCACACCGTCTTGCGCCAGCTTCACGGCGGCGTCGCGGGAGTGAACAGCCGTCCAAACCTGCACGTAGTCGCTCACGGGCACACCCTAGCCGCCGCTGTCCGCGGACAGCGGCGGACGCTCGGCGGACACGGGTCGCCTGTACCTCGGGGGACCACACCGAGAGGCTTGAAGCGGCGGGGGTGCACATCCCGAACGTGATGTGAGCAAACATCGCCGTCCTCGGAGCGAGGGAGGCGACATCACCATGCACCTCATCCGCCGGCTGTACCGCTGGCTCACCGGCCGCCAGCTCAGCCCACCCCCTGGCACCGGCCGGCGCATTCAGGCCCGGGAGCAGGCCGCTGCCCGCGACCGGCTGATCGCCCAGGCTCATCGGCGGAACACCGCCGAGTATCGCTACTCCCGGCCGATCCGGTGAGTACCCTCGCCGATGCTGAGGGGCACCGGGTTCGGCTGGCTGGGCATCAGTGGCAGTCCAGCCCCGGCATCCTCGGCCAGCACCCCCTGACCATCGACCTGGTCCGCGTCCACGAGTCCTGGGAGTTGGGGATGGTGTGGGTGTACGCGCACCTTGTCGAGTGCGGCTGGCCGTCGTCCGACTGCACCGGGCCGTGGTGTCAGGAGTTGCTGGTCGATGCCGCCCTCCTGCTCGACGCCGCGAGCCGATGAGCACTGTTGCCGGGTCGACCTGGCAGCGCTGGTGGCAGACCCTCGGAATCTGTGGCGGTCTGGTCCGAGCTGTGCGACATCCTGCGCTGGCTGCTGCGGCGGGCGGACTCACCACCACCACCCGGCACCGGCCAGCGCCGCCAGGCCGCCGAGCAGGCCGTGGCACAGCAGCGGCGCGCATCTGTCGCTGTGGAGCCGACTTGCCCTGTCGTGCCCGGCACTTGGTCCCGATCAATCGTGGCCATTGGCCGCAGGAAGGTGAGTAGTGAGCGGTAGCCAGGAACAGGCGATCCTCGCGGTGCATGTCCGAGGGCTCGACGGGATGTGTGTCGGCTGCCACCGCTGGTGGTCACGGTTGGTCCCGTATCCGTGCTGGCAGGTGAACTGGGCGACCAGCCGTCAGGCCCGCACGATCACCGTCCAGTTCCTGGGTGGTGCGCGGTGAGCACCCACGGCCCGGTCCTGCCGATCTGGAGCTGTGGCGGCTGCGACCTGCCCTGGCCCTGCCTCACCCGTAAACGGGAGCTGCGGGCGGAGTACGCCGACGCCCCGGTGTCGCTGGCCCTCTACCTCGGCTCCTACCTCGTCCAAGCCGCCGAGGACATGCCCTGGGCACCGGCCGGCGCACTACACCACCGCTTCATCGGCTGGACCAGACAAACGACAGCACCACAGCGGCCAAGTACCGCAACCGTGCCCGCCGAACCAGACCGAGACAGCCGCCGGTAGGCACTTCCAAACTGGCCGGCGCCCGAAGCCGCGATCATGCGGCAGTCCCGAGGCGCACCAGGAGGGTATGGAACGGGTGCGGTGCCCGCCCGTACGATCAGGTGGTGCGCGAGCTGCTGCGGTCCTGGTGGCGTGAGCCTCGCCCGGCGAACCCGCCACGGCGCGGGTGGCGCGACTGGGCGTTGGTGGCCCTGCTCGCGGCGGCGGGGTCGCTGGAAGGGCTCGTCCGGTCGGACCTGCCATCGCCGACCGTCGTGCCGGTTCTGATCGGAGTCGGCCTCACCCCGGTGCTGCTGTGGCGGCGGACCAGGCCGCTGCTGATGACGGTGGTCGCCTTCCCGGCCTGCGCCCTGGGCGAGGTCCTCGTACACGGCGATCTCCGGATGAACACGCTGGCCTTCCTGCTGTTCCTGGTGTTCTCGCTGTCGCGGTGGGGCTCGGGGCGGGAGGCCGCGTTCGGCGCGGCCATCGTCGCCGCGAAGATCACCTGGTCGGCGGCGGTCGGCTACGTCGGCCCCGGGGACGCCCTGGCCGGAGCCGGGGTGATCTCGGCCGCGCTCGCGGTCGGGGCCGCGCTACGGTGGCGGGCCCGGGCTCGCCAACGCGAGTTCGAGCAGGTGAAGTTGCTCGAACGGGAGCGGCTGGCCCGCGACCTGCACGACACGGTCGCCCACCACGTGTCCGCGATGGCGGTCCGGGCCCAGGCCGGGTTGGCCATGATGGAGACGCAACCCTCGGCCGCTGCCGACGCGCTGCGGATCATCGAGGCCGAGGCGAGCCGGGCCCTGGCCGAGATGCGCACGATGGTGCGGGCCCTGCGCCACGACGAACCGGCCGAGCGTCTGCCGACTCCGCGCATCGCCGACCTCCAGCGGCTGGCCGGCCATGCCGATCACGGTCCGGCCGTGGAGGTGGAGCTGGTCGGCGATCTGGATGGACTACCGGCGTCGGTGGCGGCCACGATCTACCGGCTGGCCCAGGAGTCGGTCACCAATGCCCGCCGGCACGCCCAGGACGCGACACGGATCACGGTGCGGGTCGTGGCGGATGAGAACATGGTGCACCTGCGGGTGAGCGACGACGGGGGCGGCCCGACCGCGCGGGTGTCCGGGCGCGGCGGCTTCGGACTGATCGGCATGAGGGAGCGGGCCCACCTGCTCGGCGGCTCGGTCGACGCCGGGCCCGACCGCGACCACGGCTGGACGGTCACCGCCGCGCTGCCCCGGGCTGCGGCATGAGCCGACCCGGGAGCGTGCGGGTGATCGTGGCGGACGACCAGGAGATCGTGCGCACCGGGCTGGCGATGATCCTCAACGCTCAGCCCGACGTCGAGGTGATCGGGGAGGCGGCCACCGGGCAGCGGGCGGTCGAGTTGGCTCGGCGGCTACGCCCCGACGTGTGCCTGTTCGACATTCGGATGCCCGGTCTGGACGGGATCGAGGCGACCCGGCTGCTGGCCGGGCCGGGAGTCGTGGACCCGTTGGCGGTGGTGGTCATCACGACCTTCGACCTGGACGAGTACGTCTACGCCGCCCTGCGGGCCGGCGCCAAGGGCTTCGTACTCAAGGACTGCGGCCCGGCCCTGCTCACCCAGGCCATCCACGCGGCGGCCCGGGGGGATGCCCTGATCGCGCCGAGCATCACCACCCGGCTGCTCAAGGCGTTCGCCGACGCCGGGCCGGCCGCCCCGCCCCGGCAGCCGATCGACCGGCTCACCGACCGGGAGGAGCAGGTGCTGTCCGCGGTGGCCCGGGGACGCACCAACACGGAGATCTCGGCCGAGCTGCACATCACGCTGAGCACGGTCAAGACCCACATCGCCAGCCTGATGGCGAAGCTGGGGGCGCGTAACCGGGTCGAGGTCGCGATGTGGGCGTACGAGACCGATCGGGTGCGCGGCGGCTGAGGCGACCCCCCGCCCAGGACGGCCGCCGAAAGTACGGTCCACGTCCCCGACCATCGGCCGGTTCGCCTGCGGCCCGTGGACCGATGAACCCGCAGACCTCCGATCGCCATGCTCAGGCCATGACGACAAGACGCCGGGACTGGCCCCTCATCACCGGGCTTCTCCTGCTCAGTGCGGTCCCCACGTTCGGCGGCGCGCTGCGGGTGGCCGCCCTCTCCGGCGGGGAGGTGACGCCCGCGAACGAACGCTTCTTCGCCGCGCCGGTCCCGGTGCTGCTGCACATCGTCGCCGCCGTCGCGTTCAGCGTGTTGGGGGCGCTCCAGTTCGCGCCGGGGTTCCGCGCCCGGCACCGGACCTGGCACCGCCGGACGGGGCGGGTTCTCGTCCTGTGCGGGCTCACGGTGGCCGCGACCGGCTGGTGGATGAACGCCTCCTACCCGCTGCCGCCAGGTGACGGTCCACTGCTCATGGCGTTGCGGTACCTGTTCGCGGCGGCCATGTTCGGGTCCATCGCCGCGGGTTTCCTGACCATCCGGCAGCGCCGTATCCGCCAACATCGGGCCTGGATGATGCGGGGCTACGCGATCGGGCAGGGCGCGGGGACGCAGGCCGTACTGCTGTCGACCTGGATGCTGGCGGTGGGTCCGACCACCGAGTTGTCCCGAGCGGCGCTCATGGGTGCCGCCTGGACGCTCAATCTGGCCATCGCCGAATGGCTGATCCGCCGGCGACACCCCGTCCCGGCCGTTCCGACCCGCGCGACGAAGCTTGTGGAGGCGTAGATGAAAGCCATCGTCCACCACCGTTACGGCGACCCGGACGTGCTCCGGCTGGCCGACGTCGAGACGCCCACCCCGACCCGTTCCCAGGTGCTGGTCCGGGTGCGGGCCGCCTCGGTCAACGCCCGCGACTGGCACTTCCTGCGGGGCGACCCCTATGTGGCCCGCCTGGGCGCCCCGGAGCTCGGCCTGCGCGGCCCGAAAGTGACCGTACGGGGCACCGACTTCGCCGGCGTCGTCGAGGCGGTCGGCGCCGACGTCACACACCTCCACCCGGGAGATGACGTGTACGGCGAGGCCCACGGCGCATTCGCGGAGTACGTCTGCGCCCCGGCGCGGGCGGTGTCCACCATGCCGAGAAACCTCACCTACGGGCAGGCGGCGGCGGTTCCCCTCGCGGCGAACACGGCGCTGATCGGGCTGCGCGACCGGGCCCGCGTCGGTGCCGGGCACCGCGTTCTGATCAACGGAGCCTCGGGCGGCGTGGGCACGTTCGCCGTGCAGCTCGCGAAGGCGTACGGCGCCGAGGTGACCGCGGTGTGCAGTGCGATGAACGCCGAACTCGTCGAGTCGCTGGGGGCCGACCACACCGTCGACTACACCCGCGACGACTTCGCCCGCGACCGTGGACGCTACGACGTGGTGCTCGACCTGGTCGGCAACCGGTCACTGGCCGACCTGCGGCGGGCCCTGACCCCACGGGGAACGGTGGTGCTCTCCGGCGGCGGGGTGTCGGGTGGCGGCAGCCTCGTCGGCCCGATGGGCCTGATGGTGCGGGGCACGCTGGTGGCCCGGTTCGTCCGTCACCGGGTGCTCCAGCTCAGTGCCGTCCCCAGCGCCGCGAACCTCGCCGTCCTCACCGAGCTCCTGGAGTCCGGAAAGCTGACACCCATCGTGGAGCGGACGTATCCGCTGGCGGAAACGGCCGCGGCGATCCGCCGCCTTGAGGTGGAACACGCCCGCGCCAAGATCGTAGTTCGTGTCGGGGATCATCCGTGGTGAACGCGGGGCGGGCAGGGTGGGCGGCGCGGGTCGATGCGGCAGCGCGTACACCGTCCGGTCAGTCGACGACCGGCCCGACGAACTCGGGGGTCCGGCCGGCGCGGTCGGTGGGAGACGAGATCAACGGGGCTGGAGCAGCCCACGTCCGGTCATGAAGGCTCGCAGCGTCTCGGCGTCCTCGGCGGACATCAAGCGGCGGGGGATCACGGTCGCCGGCATCCGGCCCACGTACACGATCCAGAACTCCGGGGTGTCCCTCACCTGGGCGACCCCGTCCCAGGCGATGCCGCCGGACTCCGAGCCGCTGCGCATCATGATGTTGTCGTCGGTGATGTCGTAGCCGCCCTCGACGGCGTAGCGACCGGAGCGGCGTCGGGCGCGCCACCGCACCCACGGCGAGTACAGCATCGACAGCACACCAGCCACGGCCATCGACAACCACAGCGGCGAGACCTGCTCGCCCCACGCGAACCCCCACGAGACCGCGAGACCGATCGCTCCGACCGCCGCCAGCACCGCGCCGACGTAGCCGTACCTGCGCAGCCGGACGCTGCTGAGCGCAGCGGCCACGCGGCCGGGATAGGCGGGATCGGCGGGGACGTCGAAACGGATGTGCACGCCAGAACGATAGTGTCCCAGCACCCCGGGCCGCGCCCGACCGGGCCGGTTCCCCGTGGTGACGACGGAAAGACTCCACCTCTATGGTGGACCGATGGCGTCGGTCAGGCAGGTCCAGATCACCTTCGACTGCGCGGAACCCGAGCGCGTCGCTCGGTTCTGGTGCGAGGTGCTGGGGTACGTCGTACCGCCGCCACCGGAGGGGTTTGCCACCTGGGACGATTTCGATCGTGAGCTGCCGCCTGAGCGTCAGGGTGCGGCGTTCGCCTGCGGTGATCCCTCCGGGGTGGGCCCGCGACTGTTCTTCCAGCGCGTTCCCGAAGGCAAGGTCGTCAAGAATCGGCTGCATCTTGACGTACGGGTCGGCACCGGGCTCGTGGGTGACGAGCGGCTGGCCGCCCTTGAGGCCGAATGCGCACGACTGATCGCGCTCGGCGCGGTACGCGTGCGACTGCTGCTTGCCGACGGCTACAACGAGTCGTGCCTCGTGATGCAGGACGTCGAGGGCAACGAGTTCTGTCTCGACTGAGTGGCGGCGGACGCGGCACCCCGTGAGTCGACGGGGACAGGTCGCCCGTGAGTCGACGGAGCCGGTCGCCACCCCGGGCCGGCGGCCCGGAGCGTCCACCGGGAGCGCGCCTGAATCGGCGCGCGTCGCGCTCTTGCCGTGGTTGTTACCCTGTGCGCAGGTGGATCGGGAGCGGACCTGGGGGATGCCGTGGCTCTCGGTAGGTCGGCTGTCGAGGAACCCCGTCTCGCCATCCAGTGGCAGCCCAGCCGGGCATTTCTCGGCGGGCGCTTCCTGTGGTCGATCGTGCCGGTGTCGGTGGTCGCCGCGATCGGATCGCTGATCCTGCTCCTGTCCGGCAACGCCTGGGCACCGCTCAGGCCGATCGCCGTGGTCGAGGGCAGACTGGCCTCCAAATCGGAGTACTTCCTCGACGCCGAGGTCGAGCGGCTGCTGCTGAAACACCACGTCCGGGTCCACATCAGCCGTGGCGGTTCGCGGGACATCGCCACCAACAGCCTCGACCCGTACGATTTCGTGTTTCCCTCCGGGCAGCCCGCTGCGGACCTGATCCTGGCGAGGCTCAAGGATCAGGGCCGCAGCACGACCACCTACAAGCCGTTCACCAGTCCGATCGTCCTGGCCAGCTACCGCGAGTACGCGGAGAGCCTGCAGGCGGCCGGCATCGCCGTCCCGGTGACGGGCGACGCCGGGCCGGAGCTGTACTACCGCCTCGACCTGAAGCGATTTCTCCAGCTCGTCCAGGACGGCCGGCGCTGGAACTCCTTCGGCCGGCTGGCCAGCGCGAACCGGGTCACCGCCTGGACCCCGGACATCTGCCGTGCGAACTCGGCCGCCACCTACATGGCGCTGGTCGCGTTCGTGCGCAACGGTGAGGAGATTCCGAAGGACCAGCGCGCAGCCGAGAAACTGGCCGCTGCGATCGAGCCGCTGCTCGGGGTGATCGGTCTACCGCCGGCCGACCTGATCGAGCCCTACACGTCGCCGGAGGGCCGGAGCCGGCCGATCGTGGTGATCTACGAGCACCAGTACCTGTCGTACCAGTTGCGGTTCAAGACCCACACCGGAAGCGTGGACGCGGACCGGATACTGCTGTATCCGTCGGTCAACTTCCTCACCGAACCTCAGTTCATCCCGCTCACGCCCGCCGGGGAGCGGGTCGGGCAGTTGCTCACCAAGGACCCCGACCTGCGACGGCGGGCCATCGAACTCGGGTTCCGACCTGTCGGCGAGAGCTTCGCCGCCGACGGCGGCCCGCTCCAGCACCACCTCGACGCCCAGGGCCTCCCCCGGCCGCCGGAGGCCGTGCACACCGGCACCACCGCACACTGGCCGCCGTTCGACACGTTGGAGCGGATGATCACCATGACCGGTAACTGTCCTTCGCGATGAGCCGGCACCGGCTCCGACGATGCGCCTCCGCGCTCTGCGCGCTGGCGCTGGCCACCGCCTGCACGCCCGATGTCCCGGCCAGGCCGCCGTTGCGGATCCTGGCCAGCACCGACCTCGCCGACATGCAGCCGATTCTCGACGACCTGCGCCGCGAGACCGGCGTGGCGGTGCGGGTCGACTACCGTCCCGGCGTCGACACGTCGCCACTGCCCACCGCCGACCAGCCGTACGACCTGGCCTGGCTCTCCTCGGGCGGATACCTCCAACTCGTCCTGAACGACCCGGACCACCCCGCACCCGCCCCGATCAGCACACCGATCATGCTCTCCCCGGTGGTTGTCGGAGTAACGCCCGAGGCCGGGGCGAAGCTCCGCCGGCAGGCCGCCGGTGCGCCCCTGACCTGGGCGGACGTCGCTGACGGCGCCGCCGCCGGCACGCTACGGCTGGCGATGGCCGACCCCCGGGGCAGCGGCGCCGCCCTGCCGGCGCTGGTGGGCGTGGCGACCGCCGCTGCGGGCACCGGCGCCGCGCTGCGACCCGAGGACGTCACGTGCGACCGACTGCGCGGATTCCTCAGCGGCCAGACGCTGTCCGCCCCGTCCTCCGCCGCGCTGGTCGACTCGTTCGTGGCCCGCCAGGACGACGTCGAGGCGCTGATCGGGCACGAGGCGACGCTGCTGTCGCTCAACGCCAGCGGGAAGCTGCGGCGCCCCTTGGAGATCGTCTATCCGGCGGACGGGATCGTGCAGTCCGACCATCCGCTCGTACTCCTCGACCAGGCGGAGCGGGCCCGCTACGACACGGTGGTCTCCTGGCTGCGTAGCAACCAGGTGCAGGAACGGATCAGCCAGCGCACGCTGCGCCGACCGGTGAACCCCGCCAGCCGACGCGATCCGCGGCTGACCGGATCGATCGGCACCGCGCTGTACTTCCCGGACCAGCGGGCGGTCGTCGACACGCTGTTGGAGAAGTACGCCGACCCGAAGCTGCGCCGCCCGGGGCGGGTCATCTTCGTGCTCGACTACTCCGGCTCCATGAGGGGGGCGCGGATCTCGGCACTGCGGGACGCCTTCGCCGGGCTGAGCGGGGCCGACCGGACCCACCGGGGCAAATTCTTCCGGTTCTACCGGGGTGAGCGCTTCACGGTCGTCCAGTTCGGCGGGCGGGTACTGCGGGAACGCAACTTCACCGTCGAAAGCCAGCGCGACCTCGATGCGCTGCGCGACTTCGTGGGCTCCGGCCAGTTCGACGCCGACACGGCCGTCTGGTCGGCGCTGTCGCACGCGTACCGCGAGGCCATCGAGAGCGACGGCGACCGGTCCGTGGCTGTGGTGCTGATGACCGACGGTGAGAACAACGCGGGCATCGGTCCGGAGGAATTTCTGCGTACCGTACGCCGAGGAGGCCGATCAGTGCCCGTCTTCGCTATCCGCTACGGCGAGGCCGATCCGGTGGAACTGGCCCGGGTCGCCCGCGCGACCGGCGGTCGGATGGTCGACGCCACCCGCTCGTCCCTGCTCGACGCGTTCGGGGACATCCGTGGCTGCTACTGATGCTCTCTGGTGGCAGGTCTGGGGCTCCTGGAGCCTGCTGTGGTCCGCGACGGCGCTCTGTTGGGTCGGCGTCGCGCTGCTGCTGGTGGGGCGCTGGCGCACGCACCGGCGCCGGCCCCGCAGCCTGGACGTGGCCTTCTACCTGAACACCAAGGCCATCATGGGCATGTATCAGCAGTTGCGATACAAGCCGGCGCTGGAGCGGGCCGTCCGGGAGGAGATCACCCGCAGCACGAACGCCGAGGTCCGGGCGGCGTTCGCGGGGCTCACCGACGCCGCGCTGACCCGACAGGTCGACCGCAACGTGTTCCACGAGTACATCGAGAAGGACGAGCCGATAACGGTCGTCGGCATCATCATGGACGTGCTGGAGAAGGCCGGCGATGTCGCGTACGTCGATCTGGAGCGGCAGACCGTCACCCTGCCCCCGATGCTGGCCCGGGACCTGTCCCGCGACCATTCGGCGGGGGCGCGCGGCGCGGTCCGACTACGCGACCTGGATCAGTTCGTGCTGATCAGGGGCGTGTACCGCAAAGGTGGCGACGACCCGAGGACGCTCACCTTCCAGGCGCCGTACGGGGAACCCGACGACCCGTCCGCCGCGCCCCGCGTACGGGTCGACTGCGACGACGCCGACCTGCGCTTCCGGGTGCCGAACGGGCCCTTCCGAGCCCGCTGCCTGGGGCGGGTCGAGAACTGGGACGACCGGGCCGGCGAGATCGTCATCGATCCGCTGGCGATCTTCAAGTGACCGCCCCGGCCAGGTGCGGTGCGACGACGGCGGGAGTCTGATCGGATGCGGTCCACCATAGGTGAACGCAGGGGAGGAGTGCGGAGCCGGAGATCCGGCGATCCGGCTGACTCCGGTGACCGTCCAAAGCGGTGAGAATCGTGGCATGAACAGCGCTCGGTTCCACGCCCCCCTCCGCAGCCTCGTGGGGCTCGCGGTGGCGTCCCTGGTGATCGCGGCGATCATCATGCTCGCTCCGCATCCGGCGGCGCCGCAGCAGGCGTGGCAGCCGCCCGCCAGTTACGCCGTGGTCTCGACGGTCGCGCTGGACGACGGTCGTACGCTCCGGCTCTGGACGGGATCGTCGGGCTGGTACGTCGAGAGCCTCGCCTCCGGCCGTCACGAGGCGGCCGTCGGCGCGACCAGCGGCGGTGCCGAGCACACGGTCAGCGAGACCCTCGGTGGTCTCGTCGGCTACCTGCCCACCCGGGACGCGCGGACCGTCGTGGTCGGCGCACCCGCCGGCGTCCGGGCGGACGTCCACGCCCAGATGTTCCTGGTGCCCGCCACCGCCGTCGACGCCGTCGACGACACCGTCCTGCTGACTTCTCTGGACGCAACGGGCAGGACGCTCGCCCGCACCACCGTCGAGATCACCGGACGCGAATGACCCGACCCCGCCGCGCGGAGAGGGGAACCCCGTCCGCGCGGCGGGTGGTCAAAGGCCCTCAGCCCTGCTGGTCGGTGGCCCGGCGGGTGGCGCGGTCGTGGCGGGCGACTGCTCGGGCGTGGGCGATCGCGACCAGCCGGTCGATCTCGGGCAGCATCTGTGGGCCGGGCATGACGATGCTGCCGAAGCCGTGGAGCGCGTAGCCCGGATGCGGCACGAGAGTGTCCAGCCGGGCGAAGTCGAATTCGTGCCGGTGCTCGTCGAAGTCCCTGGGTGGGAAGCCGAACAGTCTCTCGAACTCGGCCCGGCCCAGGTCCAGGTTGAGGCGGAAGACGCCGGGGCGGTCGAGTTGGGATGCCTCGTCGAAGCCGGGCACGTCGTGTTCGACGATGGTGGCGAACGGCTGTCGACGGTCCGGACCGACGTAGAGGAACCGGTCGCCCCAGGTGCCTTCCGGTGATCCGTTCTCCTCGCTCGCCACGAGCTGCTCGACGCCGGGCAGCGTGCGGATCCGATCGGCGAGCATGGCCGGGCCGGTGCCGGTCGGGACGTGCAACAGCGCGTCGGCGTGCTCGACGGTGGCCTGGTCCAGCGGGAAGTAGCGGTAGTCGTGGGTCCGCTGCTCGCCTCGCTCCACCTCCGTGGCCCGGACGTATCGGGGGAGGCGGGTCGTCTGCTGGAGCTTCCCCTCGTACGTCGACGGGTCCGGTGCCCCGATGCCGAGCGCGGGACTGGCACCGAGGCTGCCGGCGATCACCGCGTACCGGTCGCCGAGCAGTGATCCGACGATCGCGCCCGCGCTGGACCACGACAGCTCCATCCCGGCCATCGTCATCGTGCTCGGCTGGCGCTGGAGATGCCGGTTGTGCGCGAAGACCAGCGTCGGACCACGGTGCGCCTCGGCCGAGCGGATCGCGAGCAGGTTCTCGGCCATCAACGCGTCCCGGACCCCGACCAGGCGGGCGACACGCTCGGGCTGCGGCAGCGGTGCGGCGGCTGCCGCGTGGTAGCGCAGCACCGCGACCGCGGAGGTCGCCTGCACGAGCGCCGCCCGCCAGCCATCGGGCCGCCGGGGCGCCTGCATGAACAGTTCGGTCAGCAGGTCGTCGGCGATCACCCGCAGGCGCTGGGCGTCGGCCGAGCGCCCGATCGACCTGCCCGGCTCCCAGATCGCGGCCGGATCGCTCCACCGCTCCTCGGCACCGACCAGTTCGCCGATCTCCGCCGATCGGTGGGAGCCGAGGAAGTCACAAACCTGGACCAGATAGCGCCGCGGACTCGGGGCGCCGGCGATCTCCAGCGGGGCGTCGAAGCCGTGGAACGTCAGGTGCTCGGAAGCCGGCCGCCCGGCGTTCCACTCGCGCATCCACAGCAGCAGGTCGCGGTTGGCCGGGGCGACACCCCACTCGTGGCTGAACCCCTCGGCGAGCGCGCGGTCGAGCGTCACGGTGGCGGAGCCTCGGACGAACTCGTCGGCGACCAGCGCGGCGGCCCGGTCGATCTCCAGCGCGATCGACCGGTAGCCACGCTCGCACAGCGACGCGAAGGCCCCGTTGCGGAGCTGGAGGAAGGCGGACTCGCCATGGGTCGGCTCGCCGAGCGCGAGCAGGGTCGGCGGTACGGCAAGCAGGTCGAGGAAGAACGTCACCCCATTGACCGTATCGTTGCATCACCCGTTGAGACTTTCGACCGATCGAGCGCGATGACAGCCATGAAAACCTCAAACACCGGGGTACGCCGGCCGGCCGACCTCGCGCGGGCGCACGGCCTGTCCACACAGACCGTGCGCAACTACGAGCGGGACGGCGTCCTACCGTCGGCCGAGCGCAGCTCAAGCGGCTACCGACGGTTCACCGAGGTGCACGCGAAGGCGCTGAGCGCCTACCTCGCGCTGATCCCGGGCCACGGCCACGCGGCCAGCGGCGAGATCATGCGCGCCGTCAACCGGGGCGAGATCGACACCGCGTTGTGCGCGATCGACCGCAGCCATGCCCTGCTGCAACGCGACCGAGAGACCCTGGACGCGGTCGAGGTGGCCGTCGCGGTACTCATCGGCACGGAGCGCAGACCGCAGACCCGGAAGGCCGTGCCGATCAGTGCCCTGGCGCACCGGCTCGGCGTCCGACCGGCGACCCTGCGCAAATGGGAGCGGGCCGGGATCCTCCAGCCGGCACGCGATCCGGCGACCCGCTACCGCGCCTACTCGCCGGACGACGTCCGCGACGCCGAACTCGCACACCTGCTGCGCCGTGGCGGGTACCGGCTCGACCACATCGCCGGCGTACTGCGTCGGGTGCGCGACGCCGGCGGCACGGAACCACTCGCCGCGTCCCTGCGCCAGTGGCGGGAACGGCTCACCGAGCGCGGCAGGGCGATGCTCACCGGCGCCGCCCGGCTCGCCGACTACCTCGACATCGGCAGCGGGCCCACCGTGCCGCCGCGCTGACCCTCGACCGGCGGGAAGACGCCGCCTGACCCGGACCGCACCCGGGCGGCCCTCGCAGCACGATCGCCCGACACCTGGCCGGGCGGGTTCCACGTGGCGTGACCCGTCAGCGCCGCCGGCGGGCGTTGAGCCGGGCGGCCTGGCGGGTCAGGTGGTCGCGCTCGGCGAGGTTGGGGGCCCGGTGGGCCGCCTCGGCGTACAGCCGTGCCGCCGTCGCCAGGTCGCCGTCGCGCTCGTGGAGGTACGCCGCCACCGCCGCGTGGCGGGGCAGTGAGTCGTCCAGCGCCGCGAGCGCCGCCAGCCCGGCGCGCGGTCCGTCGGCCTCGCCGACCGCCACCGCGCGGTTGAGCCGGACGACCGGGCTGCCGGTGAGGCGCGCGAGTTCGTCGTACCACTCGACGATCTGCACCCAGTCGGTCTCCCCGGCGGTGGGCGCGTCGGCGTGCAGTGCCGCGATGGCGGCCTGGGCCTGGAACTCGCCCAGCCGGTCCCGGGCGAGGGCCGCCTGGAGGATCTGGACGCCCTCGGCGATCGCCCTGGTGTCCCATCGGCGGCGATCCTGCTCGGCGAGCGGCACCAGGCTGCCGTCGGGCGTGGTGCGGGTGGCGCGCCGGGCGTGGTGGAGCAGCATGAGGGCGAGCAGCCCCGCCACCTCGGGATGGTCGATCGCCGCCGCGAGCTGCCGGGTGAGCCGGATGGCCTCGGCGGCGAGGTCGACGTCGCCGGAGTAGCCCTCGTTGAAGACCAGGTAGAGGACGCGCAGCACGGTGGCGACGTCGCCGGGCTGGTCGAACCGTACTCCGGAGACGGTGCGCTTGGCCCGGCTGATGCGCTGCGCCATGGTCGCCTCGGGCACCAGGTAGGCGTGGGCGATCTGGCGGGTGGTCAGCCCGCCGACGGCGCGCAGGGTGAGCGCGATCGCGGACGACGGCGTCAGCGACGGGTGGGCGCACAGGAAGTAGAGCTGGAGCGTGTCGTCCACCCCGGGGGCGGGCCCGGGTGCCGGCTCCTCGTCGACGAGGTCCTCACGCCGGCGGCGGGCGGCGTCCGACCGGGTCGTGTCGAGGAACCGGCGCCAGGCCACGGTGACCAGCCAGCCCTTCGGGTCGCGCGGCGGGTCGGCCGGCCAGACGCGGACCGCCTCGACCAGCGCGTCCTGCACGGCGTCCTCGGCCGCCGCGAAGTCGACTCCACGGCGGACGAGGATCCCGAGCACGCTCGGCGTGAGGCTCCGGAGCAGGGCCTCGTTCATCCGAGAGGTCACTCCGTGATGGTGGGCGGCGCGGCCAGGAACGGGCGCACCTCAAGCCACTCGTGGATCGGCTTCCCGCCCGCCCCGGGGGCGGCCGACAGGTCCCCGGCCAGCTCGACGGCGCGCTCGTAGCTGTCGACGTCGATCACCATCCAGCCGGCGATGAGGTCCTTGGTCTCGGCGAACGGGCCGTCGGTGACCGGCGGGCGCCCCTCGCCGTCGTACCGGACGAACGTCCCCTCGGGGGCGAGCGCCTGACCGTCGACGAACTCGCCGGTCCCTTCGAGCCGGGCGGCGAAGTCGTTCATGTACTGCACGTGCGCCGAGATCTCTTCCGGCGTCCACCGGTCCATCGGCACGTCGTTGACCGGAGCCGGAGCGCCGCGGTAGTGCTTGAGCAGCAGGTACTTGGCCATCTTGGTTCTCCTCAGTGCTGGTGCGACCCATCATGGTCACGTTCACCGCGGTGACGGAGCCGATCACCAGTTCTCGACATCGTGTCGATCTCTATGCTCGCCGGATTCCGCCTACCGCCGGGCCGGTCCGGGGTTGCGTACGGTACGTGACCGGGCGCTGGGGGATAGGGCGCGACGGATCAGCATGGCGCGGCTACGGTGTCGACGTGCGCATCACCGGCCCGGACGTCAAGGCCGTCACCGAAGTCGCATACCAGCAGGCGCGTTCCGGAGGCGGGACCGAAACGGTGCGGCTGCCGGTGGGCCGCCTCGGGGTCGCCGCCGTGCCGGACGGCTGCGACGCGGTGGTGGTGACCGGCGACCTGCAGGGCGTGGCCCCCTCGCCGTGGGGCGGCGCGCCGGTACTGCTGGGTGTGGCGCTGGCCGACTATCTGCACGTGTGGGCCGACCAGGGACTCCTGCCGCCGCCGCAGCGCGTCGTGGTGGTCCTCGCCGGTGATCTGTACTCGTCGCCCCGGGCGGATCGTCGGGGCGCCTCCGGTGAGGTCGACGACGTGTGGCTGGCGTTCGCGGCGGCCGGGTGCCCGTCGGTGCTAGGCGTGGCCGGCAACCACGATGTCGTGTCCGCCGACGATCTCCGTGACCTCGGCCCGGCCGCAACCCTGCTGGACGGCACCTGGGTCGACCACGGAGGTGTCCGCTTCGCCGGCGTGAGCGGCATCGTCGGCGACCCGCACCGGCCGGGACGCCGCAGCGAGGGCCGGCAGCTCGCTTCGATCGACGCCGTGCTCGCCGACAGACCCGACGTACTGGTCCTGCACGAAGGACCCGCAGGCGACGGGATCGGCCAGGCCGGCAACCGCGCTGTCGGCGCGCGCCTCCGCGCCCACGCGCCAGCTCTGACGGTGTGCGGCCATGTCCACTGGGATGAGCCCCTTGCCCGCCTCGGCGACGGTCACATCCTCAACGTCGACGGTCGAGTGGTTCTCCTGACTCCTGCGCCGTGACCACCCCTGTCGAAGGTTCGAGGGTTCGCCTTCGGGTTGCGCGGGGGCGACCCGTCGCCCGGGCGGTGCCGGCCGCGCCGGCTGCGGCCGGTGACACAGCCGACCGCAGGCGTTGGCCGAGCGGGGCAGGGCGGCCGGCCGGCAAAGGCCCCGGCCGACACAGCTAGCCGGGCCACCGCGGCGCGGGCGCCCTTCTGCGGGTCGTGATCGCGGGGTCACATCCCGTTAACATCCGAGATCCGCCCAGGCTGGCTGCCGCGTCGAGCGTACGCAGGTCAGCGGCGGGATCCCGGCTTCCGCCGGCCGCCATCCCCTGGTCGGACAGTGGGACGTTGGCCCCCGTTCAAGGTCAAGTCCTTGGACGTGGTGTTTGCGGTTGAGCGTGATTCCTCGTTGTTGTTAGGCGCTGAGCGCTGGTAGGTCGTTGGTGTCGGTGTCCTGT
>NZ_JBIVRQ010000004.1:283900-408426 GCF_044755745.1 Micromonospora sp. NPDC092111 | reverse complement strand
GCGCGGGGCGCGGGGCGCGGGGCGCGGGGCGCGGGGCGCGGGGCGCGGGGCGCGGGGCGCGGGGCGCGGGGCGCGGGGCGCGGGGCGCGGGGCGCCGAGATTGTCGGTGCCTCGTCTCGCTGGACAAGACGGGCTTCGCCGCTGAGCCTCCCGGGTGGGCCTCAACCTCGTCCGGCCGCCCGGCGATGCGGCTGACGGACCGGTGGCCGGACGCGCGCCTGTTCCACGTGAAACCGGACCCGGCGGGCCACCGATCCTGAAGCATCCACCCGGCGAGCGGCCGACCTCGAACCAGGAGGGCTGGAGCGAGGTGATCACGAAGCCGAGTGGGATCGGATCAACAGGTCCGGGTGCGGGAGAAGACCAGGCGTCGGAGCAGCCGCACCTTGGGCGGCCGACAGCGGTCTTGATCCGGGAGCGGGGGCGGCACCCACGACGGCAACCGTCGACGCCGGAGACCCGAGAGCGCGGGCTCGTTCCAGGACTGCCGTGATTCGGAACGACGGTCCAGTCCCACGGCGCGGCCAGGAAGAGCCTCAGATCAACTCAGGGGCCACAGGGGGCTCAGGACTACCCCGAGTCAGGGAAGCGGGCAACCAGGCGGCCCAGCGCGCCGTCAGGCGGCTCAACACCCATCCAGCACCGTTCTGGCGTGCTCGCCGTGACGCCCTGGGCTAGTTCGGGCCCCAGGGCGTCCGCCGCCGACGTCCTCCATCGGCTCCCGCCTGGCGAGGAACGGTTCCGGCCGGGCTGCCGAGTCAGTAGGTGCTGTCGACCGCCGAGACGACGGATCAGCGGGACCCGGGCGCGGAGACCCCGGGTGGTGACGCTGCCGATCGGGGATCGGGCCGCCGACGCGAGCCGCCTCGCCCACCGCAGCAGGCCGTCCGCCGATGAGCCGCCGAGAGTGACATCTCCATCGGGCCGCGTTTCGGGCGACCGCTCGACGGTCAGCAGCGAGCGGGTCCCGGCGGCGGCTCGAACTACCCACGAGCGATCTGAAGACCCCGGAGCCGCCTGGCGCAGACAGCCGACGAGAGGGTCCGCCGCTTTCGAGCACCGTCTCGGGAGGCCATCCGGTTGCACGGCATCCGGGTTTCACGTGAAACCGGAGGATGCGTCGGGCGTCGGCGGTGTGGCACCGGGCGCCACCGCGAAGACGTGCCGGAACCGATCGTGCCCGCACAGGTTGTGCCGGCTCGTGCTCGGGGCGCCGCTCCCGACTGCGCGGCAACCGCAGCGAAGCCCACACCGCGAACCGGCCGCGTACCCGTGGTGGGTACGCGGCCGGTAATGCCGGGCAGGCGGGTCGGTCAGTCCGCTGAGTCGGCCTCGGAGTCGGGCTCGTCCTGGCCGACGCCGATGAGGCCGACGATCCGCTCCAGGTCGTCCACCGTGGCGAACTCGATCGTGATCTTCCCCTTGCTCCGACCGATGTCCACCTTTACCCGGGTGTCGAAGCGATCCGACAGCCGGTCGGCCAGATCGGTCAGTGCCGGAGCGTGCGGCTTCGAACGGCGCTTGGCCGCTGCGGTCTTCGTCGACCCGTCGTTGAGGGCCAGCGCGACGATCTCCTCGGTCGCCCGGACCGAGAGGCCCTCGGCGACGATGCGGAGCGCCAACTGCTCCTGCGCCTCCGGCTCGTCGAGGCTGAGCAACGCGCGGGCGTGGCCCGCCGAAAGCACTCCCGCCGCCACCCGGCGCTGCACCTGCGCGGGCAGATTCAGCAGCCGGATGGTGTTCGAGATCTGCGGCCGGCTCCGGCCGATCCGCCGGGCCAGCTCCTCGTGGGTTGCCCCGAACTCCTCCAGCAACTGCTGGTAGGCGGCTGCCTCTTCGAGCGGGTTCAGGTTGGCCCGGTGGATGTTCTCCAGGAGGGCGTCCCGGAGCATCGCGTCGTCCCTGGTGTCCCGGACGATCGCCGGGATGTTCTCCCGCCCGACCGCCTGGGCGGCCCGCCAGCGCCGCTCACCCATGACGAGTTCGTACTTCTCGCTGTCGAGCTGCCGGACGACGATCGGCTGGAGGAAGCCGACCTCCTGGATCGACGTCTTCAGCTCCTCCAACGCCTCGTCGTCGAAGACGTGCCGGGGTTGCTTCGGGTTCGGCACGATCGCGTCGACCGGAATCTCGGCGAAGCGCGCGCCGGGCACCGGGCTGAGCTGAGGCTCGGCGGGCTGCGCCGGCGCGACGGCCACCGGTGCGGGCACCGCCACGTCGGGGGCCGCCACGTCGGCGGGGTGTACGGCGTCGTCGGCCTCCACGGGCACGGCGACGGTGCCCACTGCCTCCTCCGCCGGCCCGGTGGGGATCAGCGCCCCGAGCCCCCTACCCAGACCGCCACGGGGACGGTTCTTCATGCGACGCCTCCCAGCGACTCATCCGCACTACGCATTCCGGCTCACCGGCTCCTTGACGCCACGCTCGGCGATCTCCTGGGCGGCCTCGAAGTAGCTCGTGGCCCCCCGCGAACCGGGATCGTAGGTCATCACGGACTGCCCGTAGCTCGGCGCCTCCGACACCCGGACGTTCCGCGGGATGACCGCCTGGAGCACCTTGTCGCCGAAGTGGTTCCGGACGTCCTGCTCCACCGCGTCGGCCAGCCGGGTACGGCGGTCGTACATGGTGAGCAGGATCGTGGAGACCTCAAGCTTCGGGTTCAGGTGCTTGCGGACGAGGTTGATGTTGTTGATCAGTTGGTTCAGTCCCTCCAGGGCGTAGTACTCGCACTGGATAGGGATCAGCACCTCCTGCGCGGCCACCAGGGCGTTGACCGTCAACAGGCCGAGCGAGGGCGGACAGTCGATGAACACGTAGTCGAAGTGGCCCGGGTACGCGTCGATGGCGCGGGAGAGCCGGGACTCCCGGGCGACCACGGAGACCAGTTCGATCTCGGCGCCGGCAAGGTCGATGGTGGCCGGCACGCACCAGAGGTTGGGAATGCCCTCGACCTCCTGCGCCACCTCCTCCAGCGGGACGCTGTTGATCAGGCAGTCGTAGACGTCCGGCACCCCGGTGTGGTGCGGGACGTTCAGCCCGGTGGAAGCGTTGCCTTGCGGGTCGAGGTCGACCACGAGCACCCGGTTACCGTGCAGGGCCAGAGCCACCGCCAGGTTCACCGTGGTCGTGGTCTTGCCCACGCCGCCCTTCTGGTTGGCGACGCACATCACCCGGGTCCGTGTCGGGCGGGGCATGGTCACCTCGCCACTCGGATTAAGGATCTGCACGGCGCGCATCGCCTCCATAGCCAACGGTGGGTCATCCTCTTCGCGCGTCGGAGTTTCACGTGAAACGTACGCGGCACTCGCCGGGTCGACGGCGAGGCCCCCGGGGACCGGCCCCGGCGTGTCGACGGCAACCGGTGTCGCGTCGGGCACCCCGTCGGGCTGAGGCTGCTGGGGCAGCGGATTACCGTTCGGCGGCGCCTCGAAGCGGGACGGCGCCCCCGCGTTGCGCCGGACCGGCGCGGTCGCGCGTCCGGCCGGAGCGTTGGCCGGCCGGCCGTCGGGGGTGGACTGTGCGGGTGCGGGGACGTACGACTCGGGCACCGGACGCGCCGCACCCACGGCGGGGGCGTCCCGTCGTACCCCCGGATCGTGCTCGGGGGGACGCACCGTGGGTTGCCCACCGGTCGACCAGGTGGGGCGGTCGGTTTCACGTGAAACAGGGTCCGTGCCGGAGCTCGGCCCCTCGGGACGGTTCACCCGTGGATCGTCGTACCTGCCGTCGTCATGCACCTGTCATCCCTACCCGCTCCGGATGGTCGGTCCGCACCCCGTCTCGTGGCCGCACGCACACTCGCACCGCGGATCGTACGGCCCGGCGGGAGCGGTCGGGAACCGGTGCGTCCGACACCCGCCCGCCCCACACTATCGACGCGCGGCCAGCCTACGGGGGACGGGCGCGGCGGGTCCATCTCCGTTCTCGACACCACCACACCTCGACGGGATCCGCGCTACTCAGCCCGGGACCCGACGCGGGAGGTCCCGCCCCCGCCGACCTGACGGGCGCAGACTCAGCGGGCCCGCTTCCGGCCGCCGCGCGACCGCTTCGGGGCCTTCTTCGCCGCCGGGGGCCGGACCACCCGCTCCCGTACGATCTCCACCACCGTGGTCGCTGGGTCGATCACGTCGGTGCCACACAGGTGCACCGACGGCTCGCCGCCGCCCAGCTTCGCCACCACCTCGGCGTGCTCCGCGATCTCGTCGGCCGCGGAGGCGCCCTTGAGGGCGACCAGCCGGCCACCGGGCACGGCCAGCGGCAGGCACCAGGCGGCGAGCCGGTCCAGTGGTGCGACGGCCCGCGCGGTGACCACGTCGGCGCTGAACGGACCGACTCCGGTCTCGCCGGAGGCGGCCTCGTCGGCCCGCCCCCGGAACACCCGGACCGTCCTGGCCAGCCCGAGCCGCTCCACCGTCTCGACGAGGAACGAGGTACGCCGGGCCAGCGGCTCGACCAGCGTGACGGTCAGGTCGGGGCGGGCGATCGCCAGTACCAGCCCGGGCAGCCCGGCACCGGAGCCGACGTCGATCACGCTGGCACCCTCCGGGATCCGCTCGGCCACGGCCGCGCAGTTGAGCAGGTGCCGGTCCCAGATCCGGGGTGCCTCCCGGGGGCCGATCAGGCCGCGTACCACGCCGTCGGTGGCGAGCAGCTCGGCGTACCCGGCGGCCAGGTCGAGCCGGTCACCGAAGAGCGCCCGCGCGGCGGCGGCCAGTTCGGCCGGCAGTGCGGCGTCCTGCGGGGAGGGAACGGGGCGTACAGCCGGCGGCCCGGGCGGCGTACCACCCGGGCCGGACACGGCAGCCGCCGTGAGGTCGTCGTTTGTCACCAGGTCAGTCCACCGGCCGGACGATGATCCGGCGGCTGGGCTCGACACCCTCGGACTCGCTCTCCACACCGCTCATCGCGTTCACCACGTCGTGCACGCACTTGCGCTCGAAGGCCGACATCGGCTCCAGCCGCACCGGCTCGCCGTGCTCCTTGACCTTCTCCACCGCGTTCTTGGCGACGGCGGCCAGCTCCTTGCGCCGGGTGGCGCGGTAGCCGCCGACGTCGAGCAGGAGTCGGCTCGGCGACCCGGTCTGGCGGAACACCGCGAGTCGGGCCAACTCCTGGAGTGCCTCCAGGGTGGCACCGCGCTGGCCGACGAGGTTCTGTAGCCGTGCGCCGACCACCTCGACGACCGGACGGCCGCCGGAGACCAGTTCGTCGATGTCGCCGTCGTAGTCGAGGATGTCGAGCAGGCCCTCGATGTAGTCGGCGGCGATCTCGCTCTGCGAGAACAGCTCGCCGTCCCCGGCGGACTTCTTCTCCTTGCCGCCCTCCTCGGGCTCACCCTCACCGGTCGCGGCGGTCGGGACGGTCTCCTCGTCGAGCGAGGGATCCGCGCTGGGGATGCTGGTGTCGGTCACGGTGTCATCTCCGTACTAGCTCGGCCGGACCGTCGGGTCCGCTGGTTTCCCGGAGCTACCGGCGAGAGCGGGCCGGTGCCCACGGGCACGTCTGTAGGGGCAGTCTCGCCCGTGGCCGCGCGGGGCGCGGCGGGTTCCGGCCCGGCGCCGGCCGTAACGGCGGCTGCGCGGTACCGGAAGGCCGCCGTCGGTCGTCCCGACGGCGGCCCGGTGGATCAGCCCTGGCGCTTGGCCGGGCCCTTCTTCGGGTTGACCGGCTTGGCACCCGGCTTCGGGCCGGCCACCTTCGGCGCGGCCGGCTTGGCCGGGGCCTGGGGGGCGGGCTTGTTCCGGTTGAGGAAGCCACCGGTCTTGGCCGGCTGCACCGGGCCCCGGCCGGCGGTGGCCGCCTTGTTCCCGGTGACCCCCTTGTTGGTCACCAGCGGCGGGAACTTGCGCAGTACCCACTGCTGCTGACCAAGGGTGAAAAGGTTGTTGGTGACCCAGTAGATGATCACACCGATCGGGAAGATCGAGCCGGAGATCAGCAGAGAGAGCGGGATGCCGTAGAGCATCAGTCGCTGCACCATCCGCTGCTGCGGGTCCTCCGCCCAGCCGGTCTTGAGGATCATCTGACGGCTGGTGAGGTAGGTGGTGCCCATCATGACGAGCACCAGGACGCCGGCGATGACCTTGACGGTGGTGCCGTTGGCGCCGAGCCGGGCCAGCTCGTCGGCGGTGGAGCCGAACTTGCCGGCGATCGGGGCGGTGAAGATCTTGGCGCTGGAGGCGCTGTCGAACTGCCCGACCGTCCAGCCGTAGAGGGTCTTGGCCTCCTTGGCCGGGTCGAGACGGCGCAGCACGTGGAAGAGACCGAGGAAGACCGGGATCTGGAGGAACATCGGAAGGCAGCCCATCAACGGGTTGGCCTTTTCCTTCCGGTAGAGCTCCATCATCTCCTTCTGGAGCGTCTCCCGGTCACCCTTGTGTTTCTCCTGGAGCTCCTTGACCTTCGGCTGGAGCGCCTGCATCGCCCGCTGCGACTTGATCTGCTTGACGAAGACCGGGAAGAGGATCACCCGGACGGTGACCACCAGGAAGACGATGGCGAGGATCCACGACCAGTTCGTGCCGAGGACCGCGTCGACCGGCACCCCGATGACGTCCCAGGCCGAGTGCCAGGTCAGCAGGATCCACGAGATCGCGTAGTAGATCCAGTCGAGACTCAATTCTCAGGCTCCAGTCACGTCGGCACGGCGGCGGTCGCCCGGCTCCGGCACCGGGTCATGTCCACCTGGGTGGAAAGGGTGGCAGCGCAACAGCCGCCGAACCGTCAGGACGGCTCCCCGGACCGCACCGTGGCGCGCCACCGCCTCCAGCGCATAGGCACTGCACGACGGGTAGAACCGACAGCGGGCCGGCAGCGCCGGGCTTATCCAACGACGGTACGCGATGATGGGGCCACTCAGCACCCGGGCACCCATGGTCGTGGGCTGCGGCGGGACGGATCCGCTGCTCACCGCGACCGCCGTCCCCGGGGCACCCGGGCGGCGGCGATCGCCGCGTCCAGGTCACCGCTGAGTCGGTCGTACGGCGTACCGGCGGCGGCCGGCAGGGCCCGTACCACCAGCGTGCTGCCCGGCGGAAGGCCGGCCAGCCGGTCGCGGACCAGGTGCCGCAGCCGGCGGCGGACCTTGTTGCGGACGACCGCCGGGCCGACGGCCTTGGACACGACGAAGCCGGCGCGGGTCGACCCGGAGATCATCTCTGGGTCGGTGCTCCGCGCCGGCTCCGGCGAGGTTGTCGCGGTGGGTTCGGGGGCTGCCGGCAGGGTCAGGTGGACGACCACGGCACCGCGTCCGGCGCGTCGACCACCCCGGACTGCTGCGGCGAAGTCGTTGCTACGCCGCAGTCGCTGTGCGGCCGTCAGCACGACTGCCCACGTCCCCGGACCGGACCGGTCGGCCTCAGGCCGACAGGCGGGTGCGGCCCTTGGCGCGGCGGGTCGACAGGATGGCGCGGCCGGCACGGGTGCGCATGCGCAGCCGGAAGCCGTGGGTCTTCGCGCGCCGGCGGTTGTTCGGCTGGTAGGTGCGCTTGCTCACGTCAGGCTCTCCGTTTTCGTACGTCCCCGGCACGGGATCGCCCGGGGTCGTGTGGTGGACCAGACCACCTCGGCGGTGGCCCCCGATCGGTGCTGCCCGGCGACGCGGGACCTCGGCGGTGCGGGGCAGCAACCGCGGACAGCAAGCACCCATCACCCTAGCAGAGGGCGACAGAGCAGCCACTCCAGCCTACGCAGGGGGGCAATGACCGTCAAACAGCCCAGGGCGGACGCCCGACGCGCCCGACACCCCCATCGATCAGGCGGTTTCGCTGATGCCGAGAAGGGCTGCGGAGCGGCGGCGGTTGATGGTGGCCTGCCGTCGCTGTTACCGTGCGCGTTTGCGGTCCGCGTCGGTGTCCGGGTTGTCGCCGGCAGGCAAGACCGGACAAGGCAGTGGATCGTTCGGCACGGTGAACCCGCTTCAACGCCCCTCCCCGACAGGGGGGCAGGTCCGACCCGCGTCCGGCGGGCGGCCACAATCGGTCGGTACACACAGGCTGTGGATAACTTGTGGATGCCGGCCGGTCAGCCGTCCGGTGGGTGAGAGGTACCACCCGCTCGAACGCGGTGGCGGGCCCGGCACGGCCGACTGGACCACAGCGGCGGCCGGGAGCAGAGGCGAGGGGGTGCACGACGGTGGCCGGATCGATCGACCTTGCCGCGGTGTGGACTGCGGCGACGGACGAGCTCGCCGACGAGATCATCTCCGCGCAGCAGCGCGCCTACCTCCGGCTGACCCGGCTGCGGGCGATCGTCGAGGACACCGCGCTGCTCTCCGTGCCGGACGCCTTCACCCGGGACGTGATCGAGTCGCGGCTGCGGCCGGCCATCACCGAGGCGCTCACCCGCCGGCTGGGCCGACCGATCCAGGTGGCGGTCACCGTCCGGATCGCCGAGGACGCCTCCGGGCGGCCCGCCGGCACCGTCTACCGCAGCGGCCCCGAGCCCACCACGGCAGAGTCCGACCCGGCCGGGGGCGACTACCCCGATCCCCGGCCGCCGGTCTACGACGACCCGGAACCGCCGTACCAGCAGGAGGACGGGTACCCGGAACGCCCCGGCGAGCAGCAGTCCCAGCTCGGGCCGCCCGCGCACGACGGGCACCGACCGGGCCGGATCCCGACCAGCCGGGACGGCGGCCAGGACACTCTCTTCGGCGCGGGGTTCGCCGAGCCGATGCGAGGGAGCCATCCCACACCGGAGCGGCGGGGCTTCGAGGAGCGCAACCGTCCCGACGCGCCGGACACCGACGCGCGCGGCTTCGAGCCGGCGTACCGCGACCAGGCCCGGCCGTCGCGCGACCCGCGCGGCCTGTCCCGCGACGGGGGTACGGACAGCGGCCCCGGCCGGACCGGCGCCGACCACCGGCCCGGCGGTGGGAACGACCGGCGACCCGGCGGCGCGGAGAGCGGCGGCAACCGGCTCAACCCGAAGTACATGTTCGAGACGTTCGTCATCGGCTCGTCGAACCGGTTCGCCCACGCGGCGAGCGTCGCGGTGGCCGAGTCACCGGCGAAGGCGTACAACCCGCTGTTCATCTACGGCAGCTCCGGGCTGGGCAAGACCCACCTGCTGCACGCCATCGGGCACTACGCCACGACCCTGGGCAACGCCCGCTCGGTCCGGTACGTCTCGACCGAGGAGTTCACCAACGACTTCATCAACTCGCTGCGGGACGACAAGACCAGTGCGTTCCAGCGCCGCTACCGCGACGTCGACATCCTGCTGATCGACGACATCCAGTTCCTGGAGAACCGCGAGCGGACCCAGGAGGAGTTCTTCCACACCTTCAACACCCTGCACAACGCCAACAAGCAGATCGTGATCACCTCCGACCGGTCGCCGAAGCAACTGGCGACGCTGGAGGACCGGCTGCGGACCCGGTTCGAGTGGGGCCTGCTCGCCGACATCCAGCCGCCGGATCTGGAGACCCGGATCGCGATCCTGCAGAAGAAGGCGGCCCAGGAGCGGCTCTACGCGCCGCCGGACGTGCTGGAGTTCATCGCCTCCCGGGTGTCGAACTCGATCCGGGAACTGGAGGGGGCGCTGATCCGGGTCACCGCGTTCGCCAGCCTGACCCGGTCGAACGTCGAGTTGTCGCTGGCCGAGGAGGTGCTGCGGGACTTCATCCCGGACGGCGCCGGCCCGGAGATCACCGCCGACCAGATCATGGTCTCCACCGCCGACTACTTCGGGGTGAGCCTGGAGGACCTGCGTGGGCACTCCCGGTCCCGGGTGCTGGTGAACGCCCGCCAGGTGGCCATGTACCTGTGCCGGGAGCTGACCGACCTGTCACTGCCCCGGATCGGGCAGGCATTCGGTGGCCGGGACCACACCACGGTGATGCACGCCGACCGGAAGATCCGTCAGCAGATGGCCGAGCGCCGGTCGCTGTACAACCAGATCGCCGAGCTGACCAACCGGATCAAGCAGAACACCTGAGGCGTACGCCACGTCCGGGACACCGGAGGTGGCGGTTCGACGACGCCCGGCCGAGGTTCGGCCGGGCGTTTTCGCGTCCGTGGGGCACCGGAGCTTGGCCCTCGACCGGGTCGAGGGCCCAGGATCGGCGTCGTGTTCGTCCACAGGATCGCCCGGTTGTCCACATCCCCTGTTCCACAACCGGTGGACAACCACGCTCCGCTCGGGGCCGGTTACCCACAGACTGTGGACAAACCCTGGGGACAAGGCTGTGGACGCCTGGGGACGACGGCGGCGTTGTCCACCGACGACGGTCGGCCTGTGGGTGGCCTGTTGAAGGTTCTGGGGACGACGCCGGTCAGGCCGGCCCCCGCTGTCCACAGCGCTGGGGAGAAAACCAGTGGATTACCCGTGGACAACCGGTGGACGACGGTGGAAAACCAGGGGAACGCGACGGCCTGTGGACCACGAGCCGGGTTTACCCCCCGGTTCTCCACAGCCTGACCACCGGTGGATAACCTGTCTGACCTGCGGCGACGAGAGTTCTCCACAGTTTGCACAGGTGCGATGAAGACGATGAGTTATCTCTTCTAAACAACAAAAACCAATCATCACCGTTGGACTTCCTGTGGATCGGGCCGGAACGCTGCCGTCGGCAGTCGCCCCGGCACCTGGATCCACGGGGTCGGGCGCACAGCCGATGCCCACGCGCCCTAAGGTGCGATGGGTACCCGCACGGTCGGGCGGGACGGTGGGCAGCGGTCGGCATGAGAGAGTTGTCGCTGACGTCGACGCGGAGGCATTGATGAAGTTCCGAGTGGAGCGCGACGCGCTCGCCGAAGCGGTGGCGTGGACCGCGAAGAGCCTGCCCAGCCGGCCGTCCGTACCGGTGCTGGCCGGGGTGATGCTGCGGGTCACCGACGGCAACCTCCAGGTCTCCGGCTTCGACTACGAGGTCTCCAGCCAGGTGACCGTCGAGGTGCAGGGGGACGCCGACGGCGCCGCCCTGGTCTCCGGCCGGCTGCTCGCCGAGATCACCAAGGCCCTGCCGGCCAAGCCGGTGGACATCGCCGCCGTCGGCGCCCACCTGGAGCTGGTCTGCGGCAGCGCGCGGTTCACCCTGCCCACCATGCCGGTGGAGGACTACCCGTCCCTGCCGGAGATGCCGGAGAGCGCCGGCACCGTCGAGGCCGCCGCCTTCGCCGCCGCGGTCGCCCAGGTGGCCATCGCCGCCGGCCGGGACGAGACGCTGCCGATGATGACCGGCGTCCGGCTGGAACTCTCCGGCAGCACCCTGGCGATGCTCGCCACCGACCGCTACCGGCTCGCCCTGCGCGAGATGGAGTGGAACCCGGACGACCCCGAGATCAGCATCAACGCCCTGGTCCCGGCGCGCACCCTGAACGACACGGCCAAGGCGCTCGGCCCGCTCGGCGGCCAGGTGACCATGGCGCTCTCCCAGGGCACGGCCGGCGAGGGCATGATCGGCTTCTCCGGCGGCACCCGGCGTACCACCAGCCGGCTGCTCGACGGGGCCAACTACCCGCCGGTCCGCTCGCTCTTCCCGGCCAACCACAACGCCGAGGCGCGGGTTCCGGTCAGCACCCTGATCGAGGTGGTCAAGCGGGTGGCCCTGGTCGCCGAGCGGACCACCCCGGTGCTGCTGAGCTTCAGCTCCGACGGCCTGGTCGTCGAGGCGGGCGGCACCGAGGAGGCCCGGGCCAGCGAGGCGATGGAGGCCACCTTCACCGGTGAGCCGCTGACCATCGGCTTCAACCCGCAGTACCTGATCGACGGCCTCGCCAACCTGGGGGCCCAGTACGCGCTGCTGAAGTTCGTCGACGCCTTCAAGCCGGCAGTGATTTCTCCCGCCGGCGAGGATGGCGAGGTCATCCCGGGGTACCGGTATCTCATCATGCCGATCCGCGTGTCCCGCTGATCGCAACCCCAGCACGACCCAGACGCACGGAGGTAGCAGCAAGATGCAGCTCGGCCTGGTAGGGCTCGGCCGGATGGGCGGCAACATGCGCGAACGGTTGCGCGCCGCCGGGCACGAGGTGGTCGGCTACGACCGCAACGCGGAGCTGACCGACGTCGCGAGCCTCGCCGAGTTGGCCGGCAAGCTGGAGTCGCCCCGGGCGGTCTGGGTGATGGTGCCGGCCGGCGTCACCGACGCGACCATCGACGCCCTCGCCGGAGTGCTGGGCGAGGGCGACATCGTCATCGACGGCGGCAACTCGCGGTTCAGCGACGACGCCCCCCGGGCCGAGCGCCTCGCCGAGCAGGGCATCGGTTACCTCGACGTCGGCGTCTCCGGCGGCGTCTGGGGTAACAAGAACGGGTACGGCCTGATGGTCGGCGGCGCGCAGGAGCACGTCGAGCGGCTGCTGCCGATCTTCGAGGCGCTGAAGCCGGCCGGCGAGTTCGGCTTCGTGCACGCGGGCCCGGTCGGTGCCGGCCACTACGCGAAGATGGTGCACAACGGCATCGAGTACGGCCTGATGCACGCCTACGCCGAGGGCTTCGAACTGCTCTCCAAGTCCGAGATCGTGACCAACGTGCCGGGGGTCTTCAAGTCCTGGCGCGAGGGCACCGTGGTCCGGTCCTGGCTGCTCGACCTGCTGGACCGGGCGCTGGACGAGGATCCGGAGCTGGCCGAGCTGAGCGGCTACACCGAGGACACCGGCGAGGGCCGCTGGACGGTCGACGAGGCGGTCCGGCTGGCGGTGCCGCTGAACGTCATCACCGCCTCGCTCTTCGCCCGGTTCGCCTCCCGGCAGGACGACTCGCCCGCGATGAAGGCCGTCGCCGCGCTGCGCCAGCAGTTCGGCGGACACGCCGTGCACAAGCGCTGAGCGGTATCCACAGGCTGTGTACGTCCGCCGGCTCGAACTGGTCGACTTCCGCTCGTACGAGCGGGTCGGCGTCGACCTGGAGCCGGGGCCGAACGTCCTGACCGGCGCCAACGGTGTCGGCAAGACCAACCTGGTCGAGGCGTTGGGCTACGTGGCGACCCTGGACTCGCACCGGGTCGCCACGGACACCCCGCTGGTCCGGATGGGTGCCGCCTCGGCGGTGATCCGCTGCGCGGTGGTGCACGACGGCCGGGAACTCCTGGTCGAGCTGGAGATCGTCCCCGGCAAGGCCAACCGGGCCCGGTTGGGCCGCTCGCCGGCCCGGCGGGCCCGGGACGTGATCGGCGCGCTGCGGCTGGTGCTCTTCGCCCCGGAGGACCTGGAGCTGGTCCGGGGCGACCCGGCCGAGCGCCGTCGCTACCTGGACGACCTGCTGGTGCTCCGGCAGCCCCGCTACGCCGGGGTACGCGCCGACTACGAGCGGGTGGTCAAGCAGCGCAACGCCCTGCTGCGGACGGCGTACCTGGCCCGCAAGACGGGCGGGTCGCGGGGTGGGGACCTCTCCACCCTGGCGGTCTGGGACACCCACCTGGCGCGGCACGGGGCCGAACTGCTCGCCGGCCGGCTGGAGCTGGTCGCCGCGCTCACCCCGCACGTCGCCAAGGCGTACGACGCGGTCGCCGCCGGCAGGGGCGCGGCGGGGATCGCCTACCGGCCGTCGGTGGAGCTGGCCGAGCCGACCACCGACCGGGGGGTGCTGGCCGAGGCGTTGACCGCCGCGCTGGCTGAGGCCCGGTCGGCCGAGGTCGACCGGGGCACCACCCTGGTCGGGCCGCACCGCGACGACCTGGTGCTCACCCTCGGCCCACTGCCCGCCAAGGGGTACGCCAGCCACGGCGAGTCCTGGTCGTACGCGCTGGCGCTGCGGCTGGCCGGGTACGACCTGCTGCGCGCCGACGGCATCGAGCCGGTGCTGGTGCTTGACGACGTCTTCGCCGAGCTGGACTCGGGCCGGCGGGAGCGGCTGGCGGAGCTGGTCGGCGGGGCGGGCCAGCTCCTGGTGACCTGTGCCGTGGACGACGACGTGCCGGTGGCGCTGCGCGGCACCCGCTACGCGGTCGGCGAGGGGACGGTACGCCGTGTCGACTGAACCGGAGCGCGCCGGCGGGGCCGGCGAGCCGACCCGGGCGACGGGTGGTCCGCGCCGCGCCTCCTCGGGCGGGGCACGCGGTGCGCGTACTCCTCGGGGAGCTGGCCCCGGCGCGGACGGCGGCCCGGCCCGGCCGGCCGGCACCGGCGCGGACGCGGCGTCCGGCGCGCGGGACGCCGCCGGCCGACCGGCCGGCGCGGACCCCGCCCCCCGTGCCCGCCGGGCGGCCGGCGGCGATGCGGGCGGCTCGGGCGACGGGCCGTCGGGCGGGACGGCCGGGCCGGAGCTGGCGCGGGCGGTGCTGGACGCGGCGAAGGCCCGTCGGGAGTCGGCGTCCCGGAACCGCCGGACGGGTGCGGTGGGCGGCTCCGGCGGCGGTGAGCGGCGGTTGCGCGGCTACTCCGGGCCGGGACCGGACCCGCGCGACCCGCAGCCGCTCGGGGTGGTGCTGGAACGGCTGATGAAGGCGCGCGGCTGGCAGCAGCCGGCCGCCGAGGCGACCGTCTTCGGGGCCTGGGAGAAGGTCGTCGGGTCGGAGATCGCCCAGCACAGTCGCCCGGTGAAGCTGGAGGACGGTGAGCTGACCGTGGAGGCGCGCTCGACCGCCTGGGCCACCCAGCTACGGCTGCTCGCCGGCTCGTTGCTGAAGCGGATCGCCGGTGAGGTGGGCCACAACGTGGTGCGCAAGCTGCACATCCACGGCCCGGCGGCACCGTCCTGGTCGCGTGGCCCGCGCCGGGTACGCGGCCGGGGCCCCCGCGACACCTACGGCTGACGGGTCACCGTTCGGCCCGGCGGGCCTCCCGTTCGGCCCGGCGGCGCTCGCGCTGCTCACGGCTCCACTGCTTGCGCCGCTCCAGGTCCCGCTTCCACGCCTCCCGGGCCTCGTTCGAACCGCCCTGCACCGCGCCCTGCACCTCGGGCGGACCGGTCAGGTGCCGGAAGGCCCAGGCCATCAGGCGACCGCCCTCGCCGGGGGGTTTGGCGGTCCGCTTCTCGTCGCCCATCCCAGCCGGCCTCTCCTCGTCGGACGAAACAGTTGGCGCACAAATAATTGGTACACCAACTATAGGTACGATCGCAACGACGAGGACGAGGAGGTCCGTGTGCCCGACCAGCCCGTGGAGGATCCGCTGGCCCTGGAGGAGCAGGTCTGCTTCGCGCTCTCGGTGGCCGCCCGGGGGGTCGTCGCGGTCTATCGGCCACTGCTGGAGCCGATGGGGCTGACCCATCCGCAGTACCTGGTCATGCTGACGCTCTGGCAGCACGCGCCGCTGTCGGTCCGCGAGCTGAGCGGGCTGCTCCAGCTCGACCCGGGCACGCTGTCACCGCTGCTCAAACGCCTGGAGACCGCCGGTTACGTCCGCCGTGAGCGGGACCCCTCGGACGAACGCAGCCTCGCCGTGTCGCTCACCGAGAGCGGACGGGCGCTGCGTGAGCGGGCCGAGCAGATCCCACCGGCGGTGGTCGCACGACTCGGCCTGCCGCTGGCCGACCTGCGGCACCTGCACGGGGTGTTGACCCAGGTGATCGCCGCCGCCAACCGCGCGGTAACGGCCGGACCCGCCGCCGTCGACGGCCCGGACCCGGCGACCGGACGGGCCGCCGGGCTCGACGGCTAGAGCTGGGGCTGGGGCTGGGGGCCGGGGCGTCGGCCCGGCTCGGCGTCGGCGTAGACGGCGAAGCCGCGGTCGGCGCAGCGTCGGTAGAAGGCGGCCAACACGCCCAGCTCGGCGCAGGTGAAGTCCCACTGCGGCGGGTCGCCGTTCTCGTCGCGCAGCCGGTCGAGCCGGCTGCCCAGCCAGCGGAGCTGCTGCTCGGCGAGGCGGCCGTCGCCGAGCAGCGCGCGCAGCACCTCGCTGACCGACTCGAAGGTCACCGACTCGCCGTGCGACCGGTGCTGGGCGACGAACTTCTCCACGCCGCCGGCGATCCAGGCGCAGCCGTCCGGGTCGATGACCGGGTCCTCGTCCTCGGCGGCGGCATCTGTGGCGTAGAGCACATTCTCCAGCCCGAGGATCAGGTCGACCAGCTCCGTGTAGGCCGTGGCCCGCACCGTCCCGGTCTTGGCTACGTGCTCGGCGAGCGCGGCGGTCGGCGCGGAGATCCGGGGGATGTCCACGATATCGCCGAAGTCGACGAACTCGGCCGGTGCGACCGGGTCGTAGAAGCGGCCGGTCCGCGGCCAGTGCACCGCGACATTGTCCAGCCCCATCTGGCGTCACCCCTTGAGAGCACGAGTCGGGTCGATCGGGTCCATCGTCCCGGTTACGGATGGAAAAGATCAAGACGAGCACCCTTGGCGCCGCAAAGGTACGGTACGGCCGGTCCGGGCGCGACCCCCGGCTCCCCCGGCGAGCCGGCCCGATCCGGTGAGGGCGCCGTCGGAGATCCGGCCCAGGCGTGTAGGGGGAGTCGCGGACAGCGAGATTCGGCCGGCTACGGGGGTCTCAGCCCGTTCGCAGGGGTGCCGAGTGGCGGTTCTGTCGTGTGCGCACAGTAAGATTGGGGCGAGACGAAGACCTGACCCGGTGCGACGGACACGGGCCCCCGACGGGCCCTTGATCAACGTCCCGGGTCGGGTCGAGCCGATCGCGATCCGCGGGCAACCGCGGCGACCGGCGCGCACGATCCACGACCCGCACCACGGGGCCGTCCGTGCGCGTCGACGTCGCGTCCTGTCCGCCGAACCCGCGCCCCCGCGCCCTGGCGCGGACGGTGCGAGAAAGTGGCCGAGGGTGGCAGCGCAGGACAATCAGGAGTACGGCGCCGGGTCGATCACCGTCCTCGAAGGGCTGGAGGCGGTCCGTAAGCGTCCCGGTATGTACATCGGGTCCACCGGCGAACGTGGCCTGCACCACCTCGTGTGGGAGATCGTGAACAACTCCGTGGACGAGGCGCTCGCCGGCCACTGCGACACGATCGACGTGGTGCTGCTGGCCGACGGCGGGGTCCGGGTCACCGACAACGGCCGTGGCTTCCCAGTCGACCTGCACCCCAAGCTGAAGAAGCCGGGTGTCGAGGTTGCGCTGACCGTGCTGCACGCGGGCGGCAAGTTCGACGGCAAGGCGTACGCGGTCTCCGGCGGTCTGCACGGCGTCGGCGTCTCCGTGGTGAACGCCCTCTCCACCCGGATGGCGGTGGAGATCCACAAGTCGGGCTTCGTCTGGCGGCAGCAGTACCACAACTCCAAGCCGAGCGCCCTGGAGAAGGGCGAGCCCACCGACCGCACCGGTTCCGCCGTCTCCTTCTGGCCCGACCCGGACGTCTTCGAGACCGTCGAATTCGACTTCCAGACCATCTACCGACGGATCCAGGAGATGGCCTTCCTCAACCGGGGCCTCGCCATCCACCTGCTCGACGAGCGGGTCTCCGAGGGCGAGGAGGGCAAGCCGCGCGAGGTCACTTTCCTCTACGAGGGCGGCATCGCCGACTTCGTCCGGCACCTCAACGCCTCCAAGAACCCGATCCACAGGACGGTGGTCGAGTTCGGGGCCGAGGAGGAGGGCATGTCGGTCGAGATCGCCATGCAGTGGAACGAGTCGTACGGCGAGTCGGTCTACACCTTCGCCAACACGATCAACACGCACGAGGGCGGCACCCACGAGGAGGGCTTCCGGGCCGCGCTGACCAGCGTCGTCAACCGCTACGGCGGGGACAAGAAGCTGCTCAAGGGCGACGAGAAGCTCTCCGGCGAGGACATCCGCGAGGGCCTGGCGGCGATCATCTCGGTCAAGTTGGCCAACCCGCAGTTCGAGGGCCAGACCAAGACCAAGCTGGGCAACACCCCGGTGAAGAGCTTCGTGCAGCGGGTCTGCAACGAGTGGTTGGTCGACTGGTTCGACCGGAACCCGGCCGAGGCCAAGACGATCATCCAGAAGGCGTCCCAGGCGGCCCGGGCCCGGATGGCCGCGCAGCAGGCGCGCAAGCTGGCCCGGCGCAAGTCGCTGCTGGAGTCCGGGTCGATGCCGGGCAAGCTGGCCGACTGCCAGTCCACCGACCCGCGCGAGTCCGAGGTGTTCATCGTCGAGGGCGACTCGGCCGGCGGCTCGGCCAAGCAGGGCCGCGATCCGCGTACCCAGGCGATCCTGCCGATCCGCGGCAAGATCCTCAACGTGGAGAAGGCCCGGATCGACCGGGTGCTCAAGAACAACGAGGTCCAGGCGCTGATCACCGCGCTGGGCACCGGCATCCACGACGACTTCGACATGGAGAAGCTGCGGTACCACAAGGTGGTGCTGATGGCCGACGCGGACGTCGACGGCCAGCACATCCAGACGCTGCTGCTCACCCTGCTGTTCCGCTTCATGCGGCCGCTGGTCGAGCTGGGCCACGTCTACCTGGCCGCCCCGCCGCTCTACAAGATCAAGTGGAACAAGAAGGGCGACGACGCCCAGTACGCCTACTCCGACCGGGAGCGGGACGGGCTGATCGCGCTGCGCCAGCAGAAGAAGCCGAACGCCAAGCCGGACGACATCCAGCGGTTCAAGGGTCTCGGTGAGATGAACTATCCCGAGCTCTGGGAGACCACGATGAACCCGGCCACCCGGACGCTGCGTCAGGTCACCCTCGACGACGCCGCGACCGCCGACGAGTTGTTCAGTGTCCTGATGGGCGAGGACGTCGAGGCCCGCCGCTCGTTCATCCAGCGCAACGCCAAGGACGTCCGGTTCCTCGACATCTGACGGGCCGGGCCGGGGCGACCGGAAATCCACCGGTCGGCCCGCCCGTCCACAGGGTTATCCACAACTTGGCCGGTTTCCACAGCGGTTATCCACAGCACGAACACGACTCTGAGTCTGATAAGGGTTAACAGTGACCGATACTCCCGAGTCCACCCCGAACGAGCCGGAGACCCCGGAGACACCCGCCGCGGTCGTCACGCAGCACGACCGGATCGAGCCGGTCGGGCTCGAAGTCGAGATGCAGCGCTCGTACCTCGACTACGCGATGAGCGTCATCGTCGGGCGGGCGCTGCCGGACGTCCGGGACGGGCTCAAGCCGGTCCACCGCAAGATCCTGTACGCCATGTTCGACTCGGGCTACCGACCGGACCGGGGCTACGTGAAGTGCTCCCGGGTGGTCGGCGACGTGATGGGTCAGTTCCACCCGCACGGCGACTCGGCGATCTACGACGCGCTGGTCCGGATGGCGCAGCCCTGGTCGCTGCGCTACCCGCTGGTCGACGGCAACGGCAACTTCGGCTCCCCGGGCAACGACCCGGCCGCCGCGATGCGCTACACCGAGTGCAAGCTCGACCCGCTGGCGATGGAGATGCTGCGGGACATCGACGAGGACACCGTCGACCTTCAGGACAACTACGACGGCCGGGCCAAGGAGCCCACCATCCTGCCGTCCCGGATCCCGAACCTGCTGATCAACGGGTCCGAGGGTATCGCGGTCGGGATGGCCACCAAGATCCCGCCGCACAACCTGCGGGAGATCGGCGCCGCGGTGCAGTGGTGCCTGGAGAATCCGGAGGTCGACGAGGCCACCACCCTCGACGCGCTGCTGGAGATCGTCAAGGGGCCGGACTTCCCCACCCACGGTCTGATCGTCGGCACCCAGGCCATCCAGGACGCGTACCGCACCGGTCGCGGCTCGATCCGGATGCGCGCCGTGGTCGAGGTCGAGGAGGACAAGCGGGGTCGGCCCTGCCTGGTCGTCAGCGAGCTGCCGTACCAGGTCAACCCGGACAACCTCGCCGAGCGGATCGCCGAGCTGATCAAGGAGGGCAAGCTCGGCGGCATCGCCGACATCCGCGACGAGTCGTCCGGTCGTACCGGTATGCGGATCGTGCTGGTGCTCAAGCGCGACGCGGTCGCCAAGGTGGTGCTGAACAACCTCTACAAGCACACCCAGCTCCAGGAGACCTTCGGCGCCAACATGCTGGCCCTGGTCGACGGCGTGCCGCGCACGCTCAACCTGGCCCAGTTCATCCGCTACTACGTCGAGCACCAGATCGAGGTGATCCGCCGGCGGACCGCGTTCCGGCTGCGCAAGGCCGAGGAGCGGGCGCACATCCTGCGCGGCCTGTCCAAGGCGCTGGACGCGCTGGACGAGGTGATCGCCCTGATCCGGCGGTCGCCCACCGTCGAGGACGCCCGGCAGGGCCTGATCCGGCTGCTGGAGATCGACGAGATCCAGGCCACCGCGATCCTGGACATGCAGCTCCGCCGCCTCGCCGCCCTGGAGCGGCAGCGGATCCTGGACGACCTGGCCAAGCTGGAAATCGAGATCGCCGACCTCAAGGACATCCTCGCCAAGCCGGAGCGGCAGCGGCGGATCGTCTCCGAGGAGCTGGGCGAGATCATCGCGAAGTGGGGTGACGAGCGGCGTACCAAGATCGTGCCGTTCGACGGCGAGGTCTCGATGGAGGACCTCATCGCCCGCGAGGACGTGGTCGTCACCATCACCCGGACCGGGTACGCCAAGCGCACCAAGGTCGACCTCTACCGGTCGCAGCGGCGCGGTGGCAAGGGCGTGAGCGGCGCAACGCTGCGGCAGGACGACATTGTCAGCCACTTCTTCGTATGCTCCACCCACGACTGGATTCTGTTCTTCACCAACAAGGGCCGTGTCTACCGGGCCAAGGCGTACGAGTTGCCGGAAGCCAGTAGGGTGGCCAAGGGCCAGCACGTGGCCAACCTGCTCGCCTTCCAGCCGGACGAGCAGATCGCGCAGATCATCGAAATCCCGAACTACCAGGTGGCTCCCTACCTGGTACTGGCCACGAGAAACGGCCTGGTGAAGAAGACCCGACTCGAGGAGTTCGACTCCAACCGTTCCGGCGGCGTCATCGCGATCAACCTGCGCGATGAGGACGAGCTGGTCGGTGCTGTCCTCGTGGCGCCGGAGGAGGACCTGCTGCTGGTGTCGAAGAAGGCGCAGGCGATCCGGTTCAACGCCACCGACGAGGCGCTGCGCCCGATGGGCCGGGCGACCTCGGGCGTGATCGGCATGCGGTTCACCGACGACGACGTCCTGCTGGCCATGGAGGTGGTCCGGGAGGGACTGGACGTCCTGGTGGCCACGAACGGGGGATATGCGAAACGCACCCCGATCGAGGAATACCCGGTCCAGGGTCGGGGAGGTAAGGGCGTGCTGACTGCGAAGATCACCGAGCGACGCGGTGGTCTGGTCGGCGCGGTCGTGATCGATCCGGACGACGAGCTGTTCGCGATCACCAGCAACGGCGGCGTCATCCGGACTCCGGTGAAGCCTGTACGCCGTACGCGTGACCGGAACACAATGGGGGTCAAGCTGATGGACCTCCCGGACGGCGTGACTATCGTGGCGATTGCTCGCAATGCCGACGAGCCTGACGAACAGGACTAGTTGATGACGGAGACACAGGCGAAGTCGGGGAACAAGGGGACCTCGGCCACCCCGGTCGACGAGGAGGCCGCCAAGGGCGGCACAACCGCGGCCGGTCGCGCTGCCGTGGGCCGGGCGACCGTCCCCGCCGACGCGCCTGCCCCGAAGTTCACCCGGGCACCCGGCATGGCACCGCCGCCGGAGCAGCCGGGCGACGGCTCGGGGGCGACCGAGCAGCCCCCGACACCGGGCACCGAGGCGCCCTCCTCCGCGACCCAGCCGGTGGTCACCGCGCCGAAGCCGAGTCACACGACGCAGCCGATCACGGTCGGGGCCGCCACGTCCCCGTCTCCCATCGGCACGCCGCCGAAGACCGGCACCCCGCCGAATCCGCCGTCGCCGGACGGCGGGCGTACCGTCGCCGGCCGTCCCGCCAACGGCGGGGGGCTGCCGCCGGGCATCGGCGGTCCGGCCGCCGTCGGCGCCGCGCGGGTGGGTGACGCGGTACGCGCCGCGCGCACCTCGGTCAGCTCCGCCGCCTCCCGTGGGCCGCGCCGGGCCCGGCTGAACCTCAAGCGCATCGACCCGTGGTCGGTGATGAAGTTCGCCTTCGCCGTCTCGGTGGTGCTCTTCATCGTGGTGGTCGTCGCCACCTCGGTGCTGTACCTCGCCCTCGACGCGATGGGGGTCTTCCAGAGCGTCAACGACAGCCTGACCGACCTGGTCAGCGCCAGCGGCGGGCAGGGCAGTGGCGGTGGCTTCCAGATCACCGCCAAGGGCGTGATCCTCAGCTCGGCGTTGATCGGCCTGGTCAACGTCGTCCTGTTCACCGCGCTCGCCACCCTCGGCGCGTTCGTCTACAACGTCTGCGCCGACCTGGTCGGCGGGATCGAGCTGACGCTCGCCGAGCGCGACTGATCCAACCCGACGCCGGGGCACCGCAGACAGCGGTGCCCCGGCGTCGTGCGTCACCCCCCCGGTGCTTGCTCCAGATCGGGGAGGTGGCGGTGTCCGAGCCGACCCGACAGCGGCTTGTCCCCGACGTGGAGTTGATCTCGGATCCCCGTGCGCCGCACGGAAAGGGGTCGCCCGGTCGATGGGCGGCCGGTACGGTCGGGATGGTGCGGGCGCGTCGGCCCACCCCGATTTGGGAGCGGACGGCGCGATGGGTTAACCTTGCTCGTCGCCACGCGGGGCTATAGCTCAGTCGGTTAGAGCGCAGAGCTGATAACTCTGAGGTCGCTGGTTCGATTCCAGCTAGCCCCACCGCACACCGTTCCGACGGGCAGTCGAGCGCGAGGGGTCGCCCCATGTTCAAGAAGCTTCTGTTCCTGGTCGGCATCATCGGCGTGGCTGCTGTGGTCGCCCGGAAGGTCAAGGCTTCCAACGACGAGCGTGCCCTCTGGCACGAGGCGACCACCGCTCCCGACCTGCGCTGACCCGCTCGACACCGGCCAGCACCCGGCGGCTCCGACCGCCTCGGGGCCCTAGCTCAACTGGCAGAGCACTGCCTTTGCAAGGCAGGGGTTAGGGGTTCAAGTCCCCTGGGCTCCACCAGCACTTTCGCTCGGCCCGCTGGCGGCGCAAGCGCCGGCATCGGCCGGCGCGCCGGCCGATAGTTGCAGACTGCGCCAGGTGGCTAGAGCCGATGCCTCCGGCGGGGATCTTCGACAGAGATGGGCTTGGGATCAGGCGGTGGCGTCCGGACCCGATCCGAGGGTTCCGAAGGGCCCATCCCGTGATTTCGGACAGACGTCCCCGCCAGTGCATACCGTTGCCGGGCATCGCCGGCTGACCGGGCGCGAACACCCTCGCATTCAGCAAGTGGATGTAGGCGGGGTCGTGTACATCGCGAACCGCCGATTGGTAGTCCTTCGGCCAATCGGCGGACGCCTCCTCAGCCGCCTTCGCGTGGTCCCGGTTCTCCTCCATGACCTCCGCAACCGAACGGAACAGCTCGGCGAACGGGCTCCCCTCCTCGCCCGCAGCGACGGCACCTTCCTTAATGCCATCCTGCAATTCCCGAGCCCGCTGCCAATTCGGGATCAGTTCACCGCTCACGACACCGCCGGCCGTCGTGACGATGATCCCAACGCCAGGCACCAGGGCCTTATCCAGGCTGGAGATGATGTCCACCAGCGTCACCAAGACGCCGTCCGTCTTCGGGAGGTTTCCCACTTGTCCTCCACCCAACTCACTCCGTAACACCAACGCAGCGGCACGCTAGGTAGCAAGGAGGTGCGACATCCTCAGCACTCCGCATGGCAGGGTCGGCCGATAGCAAGGGTGAGAGGTCCGCACCTGGTCCGCAAGAGGGTCGGCGGACCGCAGGGGAGCTAGACCGCTACGCGCCCAGCTCGATGGGACGGGCGGCTTGATCTCGTAATTCACAGGTCAAGGGACCGGAGCAGCCGCACCGCCTCGCATGTCGCGCGATGCTGCAAGGCAAGATCCTTGCGTAGGTTCTGCTCGTCGTACTCCTGGTCGCACATCAGGGTGATGACCGGCACCCATTCGCCGCCATCGCCCGTGCTGTAGGGCGCCCACGAGGAGCCAACTTCCACGGGTCGGTGCACGGCCTCGTTCCGGCGCTTGATCGCGTCGTAGATCAAGTCCAGGCCGGCGGACCAATGCGAGCGCCTCTGCTCATCGAGCCTCTGTCGTATGGAGAGGAGGAGCTGCCCGGCTGGACGGGCGACGTTCTGCCCAGGATCAAGACGAACGAGGATCATCCCGAGAACGGCCTCCGTCTCGGCCGCCTGGGCCATGATCAAGCCTCGCAGCCGGTGCATCTCAGCGGCATGGTCGTCGTCGTGCGGATCGTTGCCGTCCTCCGGGTACAACTCGTTCCACACGCTCCGCCATGACACTGCCGTTTCACGGGATGCACGGCCGGCCGCTTCTGTCACAAGCCGAGTATCTGCCCCGCACAACCATGCGTACAGCTCGGCCTGCTGACAGGCGTCGTGATCTTTGCCGCGTAGGGTGCGTGCCCGTTGACGACGCGCTGCGAAAGCGAATGACGCCCGTGCCCGTTGGCACGCGAGCCGAGGGTCAACGGCGGTCAGCTCCTGGGCGTGGCTGCCCGCATGGGGACGCAGGCCAAGCCAGGCCACTGCCGAACGACTTCCGCCCGTGTCCACACTTCCTGAACCGTGTGGCTGTACAGCCATCGGTACAGCCAAGCTGGACGACGTGCACATCCGACAGGCGACCGCAACCGGCAAGTCGAGCAGGTCAGCGGCAGCGGTCGACGTTGCCAGACAGCCGTCTTGATCTTTGCAAGGCAGGGCGTGCAGGTTCCGCCGCCGATGCCGGATCGGCGGCGGACGTCGCTCGCCCATCCATTACCGCTGGAATGTGGCCTGCCCTGCGCGTGACCGGCGGCCTCGAACAGTCGGTGCGCCCGCATCGCGCAGCAAGGACGAGTTCGGCCAGGTGACCCGAGGCGTTGGCAGACCGGTGCCCCTGGCACGGGACAGCCGGCCGGTTCTGGCTCCACCCCGTCGCCACCCCGTACCTGCCTCTCACACCCCCAGGCCGCCGGCCACGACCAGTTTCTGGCTGGTGAACTCGCCGGTGAGCAGCGGCATGGCCCTTCCGATGGCCGCTCTGGTCTCGGGAAGCCGCAGGGAGGCATCGTGGTGCTCCCTGCTCTGCCAGACCTCACTGACCCAGATCGTCACGTCGTCGGTGTCCGAGACACCCACGACGTAAAGCTGACAACCTGCCTCGCGCAGGCCGTCGACGCCGCCGAGCAGAATGGCCACGACGTCATCGCGGTGCCCCGGCCTGGTCTTCATCGATCCGATGTATCCGTACGACACAGCATCCATCCTCACGTCTGGCCATCCGCTGCCGGCACCGGCCGGGACTTTACTGCCGGCGGACGACAGGTTCGGGGGTTTCAGCCACCTGAGCCGCGCCCGCACGACCCGCTCCCGGCCCCATCGCCTTCGACCTCTATCGTCCCAGCGGTGGGCGCACTCAAACCCTGGCATGTTCTGCTCCTCGCGTGCTGCTGCCTCGCGTCGGTGGTCATTGCCGTCGGCGGTGGGCTCTGGGCGCGGTACCGGTCGCGTCGCCGCCGCTGATCGCGGCAACGCCACCACAGCCAACCCCGGGCGAGGGCGTGGCCTGGTCGGCGGCTGGGCGAGGCGAACCGGCCGGCGCGGCTCCGCCACGGTGGCCTGGTAGAGGGCGGCCTGCTCGGCCGCCGCAGCGGCTCGGACGGGCCAACACGGAGGTGTCGTGACGATCGAGGATTCGCCCGCTCCCCGGGTGCTCCAGCTCTACTGCCGGATCGAGGTTGCGGTCACCGACCCGGCAGCGCTCACCGCACAGGCGGTCGCGGAGTTGCGCGCCGCCGACATCGACTGGGCGCGGGAGGCGGATGACCTGCCCTCGGCGGTGGCCGAGCTGAGGGCGGACCAGCACCTCGCGCTCGGGTCCGTCGTCGACATCGGTCGGATCGTCGACGACGTCGCCGGGGTGGAGTTCCGTGGCGGCCACTGCTGGGCGGAGTCGGGCACCCGCCGTGAACCGTTCGGCCCGCCGGACATCCGGCCGTAACCGCGATCCTGGTCGCCAACGCGGTGCTGCCGCCGCCCCGCCGCCCTGCCGCCGGTGGACGGGAAGTGCCGCAGCGCGCCGGTGCCGTCCGGCCACCCGGTCCGGGAGCCGCCGTCGCGGGCCTCCCGCAGCGGTGGGCACACCGGTCTGCCATGTCCCAGGCGGGTGACGGGTGGCGGGTGGACCGTCACCGGTCCGGTGTGTCGGGCGGCAGGCTAGCGGCGGGTGGACCCTCACCGGTCCGGTGTGCCGGGCGGCAGATTAGCGGCGGGTGGACCCTCACCGGTCCGGTGTGCCGGGCGGCAGGCTAGCGTCGGGGCGTGAGCACCGGATCCCCCCGCGTCCTGCCAGCCGGCAGCGGCATCGCCGAGGCCGCCGCCGTGCTGCGGGCCGGCGGGCTGGTGGCCTTCCCCACCGAGACCGTCTACGGGCTCGGCGCGAACGCCCTGGACGCCCGGGCCGCCGCGCGGATCTTCGAGGCGAAGGCCCGGCCCAGTTTCGACCCGCTGATCACCCATCTGGCCGACGCCGCCGACCTGCCGGCACTCGTCGGGGCGGTGCCCCCGGCCGTGGCCGCGCTCGCCGCGCGGTTCTGGCCGGGACCGCTCACCCTGATCGTGGACCGGCCGGCCGGGATCCCGCCGATCGTCACCTCCGGGCTGGACACGATGGCCGTCCGGGTGCCTGACGAGCCGTCCGCCCGGGCGCTGATCCGGGCCGCCGGGATGCCGGTGGCCGCGCCGAGCGCCAACCGGTTCGGGCAGCTCAGCCCCACCCGCGCCGAGCACGTGGTACGCGGGCTGGGCGGGGCGGTCGACGTGGTGCTCGACGGCGGCCCGACCCGGTGCGGGATCGAGTCGACCATCGTGGACGCGCGTGGCCCCCAGCCGATGGTGCTGCGGCTCGGGGCGCTGGCCGTGGAGGACCTGGTCGCGGCGGTCGGGCCGGTGCGCGTACGGCCGGGAAGTTCGGGGCAGCCGGTGGCGCCCGGGACGTTGGCCGCGCACTACGCGCCGCGTACCCCGCTGCGGGTGGTGACCGGCGCGGTGCCGGCAGCCGCCGACGGCGTACGGCGCGGCTTTCTGGCCTTTCGGGGCCGGCCGGCGGACGGGTACGCGGCGGTCGAGGTGCTCTCCCCCGGCGGGGACGTGACCGAGGCCGCCGCCCGGCTCTTCGACGCCCTGCACCGGCTGGACGCGGCCGGGGTGACCGAGATCCTCGCCGAGCCGGCTCCCGACGAGGGCGTCGGGCGGGCGATCAACGACCGGTTGGGCCGGGCCGCCGCCACCTGGTCCCCGGCCGGCTGACCTCCCGGACCGACCTGGTACGGCTCGCGAGATCGTGCTCGATCCTGGATGTAGTGGCATCCGCGCACCAGTGAGGGCACTACATCAACGATCGAGCGTGATCTTGCCGGGCGGCCCCGGTCTGCGGCCGGGCGGCCCCGGTCTGCGCCGGGGCGGCCCCGGTCTGCGGCGGGGCGGCCCCGGCGGGAGGGACCTTCGGTCAGCGGCCGGGCGGTGCCGGCAGGCGCTCCACCAGGCGGCTGAGCGTGCCGTTGGCGAAGGTGGCGCCGAGGGCGGAGCCGGTGGCGATGCTCCAGCCCACCGGTCCGAGCGGGGTGCAGCCGAAGAACTGGCTCAGCCCGGGGGTCTGCACCACGGCGGCGAGCACGCCCAGCGACACTGCGGTCGAGGCGAGCACCGTCGGGCTGGTGCCGCCGGCCAGGACGGTCTGGCCGAGCTGGGTGCCGACCAACGACACCAGCGCCACCGTGCCGGCCCGTCGTCGGCGGCCGGTGTACCGGGCCAGCGTCCAACCGGCGGTCGCACCGAGGGTGGTGGCGGCGGCGCGCAGCCCGATCTCCCGGGTCATGGTGCCGCCGAGCGAGACGTCCGGCCCCTCGCGGAGCAGACCGTCGGCGTGGTCGGCGTCGGGCGGCCGGACCGCGATGGCCAGCGCCGGCGCCAGGTCGGTGAGCAGGTTGACCAGGAGCAGTTGCCGGCCGTTGATCGCCGACCGGCCGGTGACGGCGGCGCTGAGCACGCTGAACGCGATCTCGCCCAGGTTGCCGCCGACCAGGATGCTCAGCGCGTGCCGTACCGACGACCACATCGCCCGGCCCTCCACCAGGGTGGCGATGATCGTCTCCAGCCGGTCGTCGGTGACGACGAGGTCGGCGGCGGCCCGGGCGGCGGGGGTGCCCCGCTGGCCGAGGGCGATGCCCACGTCGGCCAGCCGGATCGCCGGCGCGTCGTTGGCGCCGTCACCGGTCATCGCCACGGTACGGCCGCACTTCTGCAACGCCTGGATGATCCGCACCTTGTGCGCCGGGGTGCACCGGGCCACCACGTCGGTACGGGCCAGCCGCTCGCCGAGCGCCTCGTCGTCGAGCTGGTCCAGCTCGGTCGCGGTGACCACCCGCTGACCGTCCGGTTCGGGGCTGATCGCCGAGGCGATCGCCTCGGCGGTGGCCGGATGGTCACCCGTGATCATGATGGTGTGCACGCCGGCCTGCCGGATCCGGCGGACGGCCGGGGCGGCGCTCTTGCGTACCCCGTCGGCCAGGGCGAGGAAGCCGACGAAGACGAGGTCGCGCACCTCGTCGTCGGTCACCGCATCGGCGCCGACCCGGCACTCGGCCACGGCGAGGATCCGGTGCCCGGCCCCGGCCCGGTCGGCGAGCATGCCGTGCAGCCGGTCCCGGCCCCCGTCGTCCAACGGCTCGTCCCGCCCGTCCGGGGTACGCCACGACCCGCACCGGGGCAGCACCGTCTCCGGTGCCCCCTTCACGCTGAGCAGCATCCCGTCGCCGGTCCGGCCGACGGTGGCGTGGTAGCCCCGGGACGGCTCGAACGGCAGGCCGCCCACCGCCGTCCAGCCGTCCGCGCCGGTCCGCTCGGTCACGCCCGCGTCCGAGGCGCCGTACCGGACCGCCCGGTCGGTGTGCTGCGGCAGCTCGTCCGGGTCGTCGGCGTACGGGGTGGCCCGCAGCGCGGCGGCGAGGGTCGGCCGCAGCCCGTCGTCGAGCCGGTCGACCGGGGCGTACCGGCCGTCGTCGCCGACCCCGGCGAGCAGCAGCTTCCCCTCGGTGAGGGTGCCGGTCTTGTCGAAGCAGAGCACGTCCACCCGACCCAGCGCCTCGATGGTGCGTGGATTGCGGACCAGCGCGCCGTGCTCGGCCAGCCGCCGCGCCGCCGCCAACTGTGCCGCGCTGACCAGGAACGGCAGCCCCTCCGGCACCGACGCCACGGCCAGGTTCGCGGCGGTCGCCGCGGTCTCCGCCAGCGGTACGCCGCGCAGCAGACCGGCCCCGGCCACCGCGATCGCCGACCCGGCGGCCAGCGGGATCGCCGAGCTGGTCAACTTGCCGAGCCGGGCCTCCACCCCGCTCTCCGGCGGGGACTGCCGGGCCAGGGCGAGGCTTCGGCCGGACTCGGTCTCCGCGCCGGTGGCCACCACCACGGCGGTGCCGTGGCCGGCCGCGACGGTGGTGCCCTCGTAAAGCATCGAGCTGCGGTCGGCGACGGCCTCGGCGACCACCGGCTCGGCGTTCTTGGCGACCGGCAGCGACTCGCCGGTCAGCGAGGACTCGTCGGCCTCCAGCCCCTCGGCGGTGAGTACCCGGCAGTCGGCGGGCACCGCGTCCCCGGGGCCGAGGCTCACCACGTCGCCGGGGGCCAGGTCCTCGGCGGCGACCACCCGCTCGGCGCCGTCGCGCAGGACCCGGGCGGTGACCGCCGAGCGGGACAGCAGTTCGGCGAGAGCCCGTTCGGTGTTGCGCTGGTGCACCGCCCCGACCAGTGCCGAACCGCCGACCACCCCGCCGACCAGGGCGGCGTCGACCAGCGAGCCGAACGCCGCGGAGAGTACCGCGCCGGCGGCCAGCACCGGGGTGAGGGGGTTGGCCAGTTCGTCGACGAAGGCGCGGAGCAGGCCGCCGGGACCGGCCGACCCGTCGGGGCCGTCGGAGTGCCGGCGGCGTGCCTCGGCGTCGGTCAACCCGTCCGGGGTGGTGTCGAGCTGGCGCAGCACGGTGGGCACCGGCATCAGGTGCCAGGCGGTGGCCGCCGGCACCGGCGCGCCGGTCGGGTCGGGCAGCCGGTGCGCCCGCCACACGCCGTGCGCGAAGGCCAGCGCGGCAGCGCCGTTGACGGCGGCCATCGTACGGCCGGGAAGCTGGCCCGGCGCGGCGGTGAACGCGCCCAGCGCGCCCAGGCCCGTGCCGGCCATGGCGAGCCGGATGTTCTGCCTGGTCATCCGCCGGGCCACCCCGGCGGCCTCGATCAGCAGCGCCGGGATCCGCAGGTCGGTGCCGATCAGCAGGTGGGCGCCCCACGGGGGCAGGTCCGCCGGGTCGGCCATGCCGAGCCCGCAGTCGGACGCGGCCAGCGCGGCCCGGTCCCCGGAGACCAGCATCACCACCGCACCGTCGCGTTGCAGGGCGCGGACGGAGTCGGCGAGCCGGTCACCGCCGGGCAGGACGGCGTCGGCGAAGCCGTACCGCTGGGGGTCGTCGCCGGCCACCACCAGCCGCAGTCCGGCGTGCCGGGCGGCGGTGGGCAGCGCGTCGACGCCGGGTGCCGGTTCCGGGGCGACCCGGATGACGGCGGCGAGGGTGCCGCCGTCGGCGAGGCCGAGCAGCGGTCCGCCGCCGTCGCGCAGCCGCCGGCTGTCCGGGCTGTCGCCGGGGTCGCCGACGGCGAGCTGGTCGAGCGGTCCGAGCCGCCAGCCGTCCGCATCGTGGACGACGTCCGGGTGGGCCGGGTCGAAGAGGGCGAACGCCCGGCCGGCCACCTCGCCGGTGTCCGCCCCGTCGAGCGGCGCCAGGTCGGCGAGGACACCACGCTCGGAGCCGAGCACGGCGGCGTCCAGCACCACCGTGTCGATCCGGTCGAGTTCCCGCAGCACGCTGCGGTCCATGGCGATCACGCCCCGCCGGGCGAGGAGCCGGCCGAGTTGGGCGGCGTAGCCCTCGCGGCCACTGCCGGGTGCCTTCGGCAGCGAGGCGAGCCCGAGCGCGGCGGCCCGCTTCCGGCCGGCGACGGGCAGCGCGGCGGCACCGGCCGCCGCCCCGGTGGCGAGCATCGACGAGATGTACCGCTCGGCGGGGCCGGCGGGCTTGGGGCGGGGTCGGCCGGTCGTGGGTGAGCGGGCGGCGGCCCGATCCGGGTCGCCGGTCAGCCGTGGCTCGGCCTGGTTCCAGGCGGTGAGCTGGGCGCGCGCCTCACCCCACTGCACGATCCGCTGCGCGCTGTCGAGGACGATTCCGGCCCAGCCGCCGGTCAGGCCCTGCACGACCGCTTCGGCGAGCGGGAAGAGCACCTCGGCGCGGGGGTCGGCGCGCAGCCCCCGACCGGCGAGGGCGTGCAGTTTCGGGTGCAGGTCGACGGCGGTGAGCAGGCCGGCCACCTCGCCCGGCACCGGAGCGAAGGGGAGGATCCGGGTGGCCGCCGAGATGGTCAGGCCGAGCGCGTCGGAGGCGAGCGCGCCGAGGGTCCGGGGGGTGCGTGGGCCGTCCTCCGGCGGATGCGGGGGCGGGATCTCCGGGTCCGGTTCGTGCGGGCAGACCCGCTCGGTGCGGGCCACGGTGGCGATCAGGTCGCGCAGCTTCGGCTTCGGCTCCTCGACCGCCACCACCACCCGGCCGGACGGGGCGTTCACCCGCGCCCAGGCCACCCCGGGGACCTGTTCCAGCGCTGTCTCGACCTGCCGGGCCAGCCGGTCGCCGCCGTCCTGGCAGACGCCGTGCACCTCGATGTGGTGCCGGCCGTCCCGGGACCAGACCCGGCGCGAGGTCAGCCCGGCCGCGCGGGCCAGCCGCCCCGCGGCCGAGCCGACGGTACGGGACGCCCCGCCGACCAGCGACGGCACCGGCGGAAGGACCCGGCCGGCGACCCGGCCCAGGGTGGTCATCGAGCGGTACGGCCGACTCGTCGGCCCCGCTCCCCGTCGTCCCCGCCGTACGCCATTTCGCCTCCCGCGGTCGTCAGGCGGCCTGGCTTCCCGGCGAGCCGTCCGTTATGCGCACCTGGGCGGGGGAAGTTTCCGCCACCGGCCTGGCATGGACGGCGGGGGCGGTGGAATCCGGTCGGCGACGCGACGAGTCGGCAGGGAGGCCGGAATGAGCACGATCACGCGACACCTCAGCGGCGGCCACGAGACGGTCCGGCTGTACACCCGGCGGATGGAGATCCCGATCCTGGGCGAGGTGGCGGTACCGCCACCGGACAAGCTCGCCTACTACGCGGGGTTGGGGGTGCTGGCCGCCTTCCAGGTCATCGAGTGGCCGCTGGCCCTGGTGATCACGGCCGGTCACCTGCTCGCCGACCAACACCTGTCCGGCCTGGCGAAGGGGCTCGGGGAGGCGCTGGAGTCGGCCTGACGAGACGGGGCTCACGTTGACCTCAACCCGGGTTGAGGTCGCAGGCTGAGTCCATGCCGATCGCACCACCCCGTACCGGGTCCGGCCGATGACGGCCACCGTCAAGGCCCCGGACAGCCCGGCCGCCCGCCTGTACGACCCGCGCCTGCGGGCGATGACGGTGGGCAGCGTCGCGCTGGTGTCGCTGCTGGCCTTCGAGGCGCTGGCGGTGGGCACCGCCATGCCGACGGTCGCCCGCGCCCTGGACGGACTGGGCCTGTACGCGCTCGCCTTCGGTGGCCCCTTCGCCGCCGGGGTGCTCGCCATGGTGCTCTCCGGCATCCTGTGCGACGCGCGGGGGCCACGCGCCCCGATGTGGGGCGGGGTGGGGCTCTTCGTCGCCGGGCTGCTGCTCGCCGGCAGCGCCACCGAGATGGGGGTGCTGGTGGTCGGCCGGGCGGTGCAGGGGTTCGGTTCCGGGCTGCTCTCCGTCGCGCTGTACGTGGTGGTCGGGCAGGCGTACCCGGAGGAGTTGCGGCGCCGGGTCTTCGCCGCGTTCGCGGCGGCCTGGGTCGTACCGTCGCTGGTCGGGCCGGCGGTGGCCGGGCTGATCGTCGAGCACCTGGGCTGGCGGTGGGTCTTCCTCGCGGTGCCGCTGGTGGCGGTGCCGGCGGTGCTGCTGGTGGAGTCGGGTCTGCGCACCCTCGGCCGGCCGGTGCGGACCGCGCCACCGGCGGGCGCGCTGGCCCGGATCGGGTGGGCCGCCGGGGCGGGGGTGAGCGCCGCGCTGCTGCACCACGGGGGGCAGCAGCGCGGGCCGCTCGCCGTCGCGCTGGTGGCGGTGGCGCTCGCCGGGTTGGCCGGCTGCGCGCCCCGACTGCTGCCGGCCGGGTTCCTGCGGGTGGCGCGGGGGCTGCCCACCGTGGTGGGCCTGCGCGGGCTGGCCGCGGCGGCGTTCGCCGGCGCGGAGGTGGTGATCCCGCTGATGCTGTCCCGGGAGCGGGGCTTCTCGCCGACCGCCGCCGGCCTGGTGCTCACCGTCGGGGCGCTGTCCTGGTCGGTGGGTGCCTGGTTGCAGGGGCGGCTGCCCACGCCGCGTTCCTCGGCGACCCTGCCCCGGTCGGGAATGGCCTGCGTGGCGCTGGGCACCGCCACGGTCACCCTGTCGGTGTGGCCGGCGGTGCCGGTGGGGGTCGGGGTGGCCGGGTGGGCGGTGGCCGGGCTGGGGATGGGGCTGGCGTACCCGTCGCTGTCGGTGCTGACCCTGGCCCTGTCCGCCCCGGACGAGCAGGGGCGGAACAGTTCGTCGCTGCAACTGGCCGATTCGCTCTTCACCGCCACCGTGCTCGCGCTGACCGGCGCGGTGCTCGCCGCCGGGGCGGCACCCGGACCCGCCAGCTACGCGGGGACGCTCGCCGTGGCGGTGGGCTGCGCCCTGCTCGGCGTACTGCTCGCCGGCCGGGTGGTGCCGGCTGGTGCGTCCCGCTCGGGCAGCCTCGGCCAGACCCGCTGATCCCTGCCGATCCGCCGTGCCGGTGGAGCGGCTCCCGACCCGCTGCCGCGCCCGGCCGGCGGGCTCGGCGGGCGATGGGCCCGCTGCCGATCGCCCTGCGCACGGTCCGCAGCACCCTCGCCGCCCGGTCGCCCGGGGTCGTGCTGGCCGGCATCCGGGGCGATCCGGCTCGCCGGCCGTACCGTGCCTGTGCGGCTCTGCTGGCGTCGCCGGACGGATTCCTCATCCTGGTCAACGGGTGCGATCTGCTGACGTGACGTCACGATCCGGGCCGCCGTGCCGTCGAACGGTGGGCAGTCCAACGAGGCGCGGGCGAGTCGCCACAGGGCGCGGAGCTTCGGGAAATGTTGGTGACGGCGCGGGCCGGGCGGGTCGTCGTGACGGCGTGAGCTGTCGGGGCGTGGTGGTGAGGAGACGGGATGCGGGTACTGGTGACGGGTGCGGGTGGCAGGTTGGGCCGGGCGGTGCTGCCCCGGCTGGGCGCCGACGGCTTCACCGTACGGGCGATGAGCCGGCAGGCCCGGCACGACCCGACGGTGGACTGGGTGGTCGGCGACCTGGCCACCGGCGCGGGGCTGGTCGAGGCGGTGGCCGGGGTGGACGCGGTGCTGCACCTGGCGTCCCTGCCCGGTGGGGGCACGCGCACGCACCGGGTGGACGTGCTGGGCACCCGCCGGCTCGTCCTGGCCGCCGGCCACGCCGAGGTGGCCCACCTACTGTACGTCTCGATCGTCGGGGTGGACCGGGTGCCGCTGCCGTACTACCGGCACAAGCTGGCGGCGGAACAGGTGGTGGCCTCCGGTCCGGTGCCGTGGACGGTGTTCCGGGCCACCCAGTTCCCGGTGTTCCTCGACGACCTGCTCGGCACGGCGAGCCGGCTCGGCCCGGTGCTGGGCGATCCGGCGGTACTGGCCCAGCCGGTCGACCAGCACGAGGTGGCCGAGCGGCTCACCGAGCGGCTCACCGCCGGTCCGGTGGGCGGGATCGAAGAGTACGGCGGCCCGCAGGTGCTCCGCTACGACGAGGCGGTACGGGCCTGGCGGGCGGCCCGGGGCGTACGCCGTCCGATGCTGCCGGTGCGCCTTCCCGGCCGGCTCGGTCGGGAGCTGCGGGCCGGCGGCCTGACCACCACGGCCGTCCCGACCGGCCGGCGGACCTGGAACGACCACCTGGCCGACACGTACGGGGGAACCGGCCGAAGATGAGCCGGTCACGGGTTCATGTCCGGCCTACCGTGACGCCATGCTGGTCTTCGTCGCCACCGTCCTGCTCTACGTCTTCGGCCTCGTCTTCCTCTACGGGGTGATCCGCCTCGCCGTACGCCACGGCATGGAGGATCTGGAGGCCCGCCGGCCCCAGTCGCTGCGGGTCGCCCAGTCGGCGTCGGCCGACGACCGCGCCTTCCTGCGCGAGAACTCCTTCCTCGGCGGCAACTGACCGCACCTCGTGCGCGTCCGCCGCACCTCGTGCGCGTCCGCCGCACCTCGTGCGCGTCCGCCGCACCTCGTGCGCGTCCGCCGTGCCGCGTCCGTCGCGCCGCCGTCCGCCGGATCGCCGAGTGCAAGATCGTGCTCGATCCAGGATGTAGTGGTATCGGGGCGCGAGTGAGGCCACTACATCCTGGATGTAGTGAGATCTTGGCGCTGCCCGATCGTCCGGGGCGTGGCCCGGCGGGCGGATCGGGCAACGGGGTGCGAGGATCGCTCCCGTGATGGGGACGTTGAAGACCGAGCCGGCCCGTACCCGACTGGACCTGCTGGCGCCGCCGGTGGCCGCCGCGCTGGAGCAGTGGCCGGCGGAGGCGCCGGTGGACGCCGACGACGTGCTGGTAGCGCCGATCGACGCGACGCTCGCCGACACGGCGGCCTTCTGCGCGGCGTACGAGGTGGGGTTGGACGTGTCGGCGAACTGCGTGGTGGTCGCCGGCAAGCGGGAGGGCGAGATCCGGTACGCCGCCTGCGTGGTGCTGGCGACCACCCGGGCCGACGTCAACGGAGTGGTACGCAAGGCGCTGGACGTACGCAAGGCGAGCTTCGCCCCGATGGCCGACGCGGTCGACCTGACCGGGATGGAGTACGGCGGGATCACTCCGGTCGGGTTGCCGGAGTCCTGGCCGATCCTGGTCGACTCGCGGGTGATCGCCGCCCCGCACGTGATCATCGGTTCCGGCGTGCGGCACAGCAAGATCGCCATCCCGGGTCCGGCGCTCGGTGCGCTGCCGGGTGCCCGGGTGGTGGAGGGCCTGGCCCGACCCGCCTAGGCGATCACATGCGTCGATCCCGTTGCACGTGAAACATCGCGTGCGTCGATCTCTGCCCGGTTGTCGGATCGGGCGCCACACGCAGGTCGAACCGACCGGAACCGGCCATCTGCGCGTCGTCGAGCCACCTCGGCGTCGCCGACGGGTCGCCGTGGCCGGGTGGTCGCCGTGGCTGACGGGTCGCGGTGGGCCGGTGGGTCGCGGTGGCCGACGGGTCGCCGTGATCGGTGGGTCGCCGTGGCCGGTGGGTTGCCGTGATCGCTGGGTTGCCGTGGCCGGCGCAGGGCTCAGGCGGCCGATTCGCGGCGGGCCACCTCGGTCAGGGCGGCGAGCAGGGCCTCCGGCTCCTGCGCCCCGGTGACCCCGTACTTGCCGGCGAGCACGAAGGTCGGCACGCTGGTCACCCCGAGCTGGTGGGCGGTGTTGATGTCGGCGGCGACCTCGCGGCGTCCCGCGTTCGAGGTGAGGTGGTCGCGCGCCCCGGTCTCGTCCAGCCCGACCGAGACGGCCAGCTCGACCAGGGCCTCCGGCGCGCCGATGTCCACCCCGTCGGTGAAGTGCGCCCGGTAGAGCGCGTCGACCAGTTCGCCCGCCCGGCCCCGCTCCTCGGCGAAGCGGACCAGCCGGTGCGCGTCGAAGGTGTTGGCGGTCAGCGCCCGGTCGAAGTTCAGCTCCAGACCCACTCCGGCCGCGACCTCGGTGACCTGGGCGGCCATCGACTCGGCCCGCTCCCGGCCGCCGAACTTCGCGGCCAGCGCGTCGACCAGCGGCTGCGGCTCGGTCACCGGCGTCGGGTCGAGCTGGAACGGCCGGTACCGGACGGTCACCTCGCCGTCGTACGACGCCAGGGCCTGTTCCAGGCGGCGCTTGCCGATGTAGCACCAGGGGCAGACCACGTCGGCGTAGATCTCGATCTCCATGACGAGGGACAACCCGCCGCTCAGCCGGCTTGTTCCCGGACCTGCCGCTTGAGCCGGGTCAGGATCGCCGTGCCGCCGCGTACCCGCAGTGGACTGATCGCCTGGGCGAGCCCCATCCGCTGGTAGAGGTCGTCCGGTACGGCCAGCACCTGCTCGGCGCTCGCCCCGGCCAACCCCTCGGCGAGAATGCCGGCGAAGGCGCGGGTGGTCGGCGCCTCCGGCGGGCAGTCGAAGACGGTGCTGACCGTCCGGTCCGGCTCGACCCGGGCGCGCAGGAAGAACGCCGTCTGGCACTCGGGGACCTGCTCCAGGTCGTCGCGGTCCATCCCGGCCGGCAGCGGCGGAATCACGTCGGCGTACTCCAGCAGCATCTCCAGCACCACGTCGCGCGGGGCGTCGGCGAACTCCTCGACGATCTCGGCCAGCTTCGTCGGCATCTCGGGCATCCCGCCAGGCTACCGCCGCCGCCGGTCCGTCCCCGGCGGGCCGGCTCGGCAAGGGCGCGTGCCACCACGGCACGCCAGGCCGGTGACGAGGAGCAGAGGTCGCCCGCCGACGGGCCGGGTGCACGTCGATCCGGTGCCACCGCGCGGGCGGCACCGGATCGGTTCAGTCGTTCGGCGACGCCTCGCTGATGTCGGCGAGGGCCGAGCTGGGGTCGAGCTGCATCGCCAGGTCGCCCAGCGAGACGATGCCGACGAGCTTGCGGTCGGTGTCGCAGACCAGGACGCGCCGGATGTTGCGTTCGCGCATCAACGCCGCCGCCTCCCCGGCCGTGGAGTGCTGCTCGATCATCACCACCTCACGGGTGATGATCGAGCCGATCGTGGTGGTGGTCGGGTCGCTGCACTCGGCCACCGCCCGGACCACGATGTCCCGGTCGGTGAGCATGCCGGCCAGGCTGGCCCCGTCGGTGACCACCACGTCACCGATGTCGGCCTCCTTCATCACCCTGGCGGCCTCGTCCAGGGTGGTCTCCGCCGGCAGGTAGACCACCTGCTTCGTCATCACGTCGCTGACCCGGTACATGAGAGCCTCCGAACACACCTCGGTCGATCCCGCACCCGTACCCCGTGGCGCGATCGCTACACCCCGTCGTCGTGAGCCCGACGCACCTCGGCCACCAACCGCTGGACCAGACCGGCCAACGGCACCTCGTCGCGTTCGCCGGTGGCCCGGTCGCGCAGCTCGACGTACCCGTCGGTGAGACGGCGGCCGACCACGACGGCGCGGGGGATGCCGATCAGCTCGGCGTCGGTGAACTTCACCCCGGCGGAGACGTTCGTCCGGTCGTCGACCAGCACCCGCAGGCCGGCGGACGACAGCCGTTGGCCGAGGTCGAGCGCCGCGTCGAGCTGCGCCCCCCGGCCCGCCGCCACCAGGTGTACGTCGCACGGCGCGACCGCTGCCGGCCAGACCAGTCCCCGGTCGTCGTGGTGCTGTTCGGCGATCGCCGCGACCGCCCGGGACACCCCGATGCCGTAGCAGCCCATGGTGGGCCGGACCGGCTTGCCCGCCGGGCCCAGCACGTCGACAGCGAACGCGTCGGTGAACCGGCGACCGAGCTGGAAGATGTGCCCGATCTCGATGCCCCGGCGCATGGTCAGCTCCCCGGTGTCGCAGGCCGGGCAGGCGTCACCCGGGCGCACCTCGGCCGCCTCGATCGTGCCGCCCGGGGTGAAGTCCCGCCCGCACCGCACGTCGGTGGCGTGCCGGCCCGGCTCGTTGGCCCCGGTCAGCCAGGCGGTGCCGGGCGCCACCCGGGGGTCGACCAGGTAACGGATGCCGAGCTTGCCCAGGATCTGCGGTCCGATGTAGCCACGAACCAGTTCGGGGTGGACGGTCCAGTCGTCGAAGACCGCCACGGTGGCCGGGTGCAGCGCTGCCTCCACCCGCTTGAGGTCCACCTCCCGGTCGCCGGGCAGCCCGATCACCAGCGGCTCCGCCTGCTCAGCACCCGGCCGCCGGACGGTCAGCACCACGTTCTTCAGCGTGTCGGCGGCCGTCCAGTCGTCCCGACCGGCCAAGCGGCGGGCGTTGGCCAGCGACACCAGGGCGGCGATGGTCGGGGTCTCCGGGGTGTCGTGCACCTCGGCGGCCCGGTGCCCGTCCGGGTCGGCGGCGGCCGGCGCGCGGGTGGTCACCGCCTCGGTGTTCGCCGCGTAGTCGCAGGCCGTGCAGCCGACGTAGGTGTCCTCACCGACCGGGGTGGTGGCCAGGAACTCCTCCGACGCCGAGCCGCCCATCGACCCGGACATCGCGTGCACCACCGTGTAGTCCAGCCCGAGCCGGTCGAAGACCCGCCGGTACCCGGCCCGGTGCCGCCGGTACGACTCGGCCAGCCCCGACTCGTCCAGGTCGAACGAGTAGGCGTCCTTCATCAGGAACTCCCGCCCGCGCAGCAACCCGGCGCGGGGCCGGGCCTCGTCCCGGAACTTGGTCTGGATCTGGAACAGCGTCACCGGGAAGTCCCGGTACGACGAGAACAGATCCTTCACCAGCAGGGTGGCCAGTTCCTCGTGGGTCGGGGCGAGCAGGTGCTCGGCGCCCTTCCGGTCGGCGAGGGTGAAGATGTCGTCGCCGTACTCCGTCCACCGGCCGCTGGTGCGGTACGGCTCCGCCGGCAGCAACGCCGGGAAGTGCACCTCCTGGTCGCCGAGCGCGGTCATCTCCGACCGGACGATCTCGGTGACCCGGTCCAGCACCAGCTTGCCCAGCGGCAGCCAGGTGTACCCGCCCGGGGCGGCGCGGCGGACGTAGCCGGCGCGGAGCAGGAGCCGGTGGCTCGGCACCTCGGCGTCCGCCGGGTCCTCACGCAGGGTCCGCAGCAGGGCAGTCGACGTACGTAGCAGCATCCGCGCAGCGTACGGCCGGTCCGATGGGGATGGCGATCGCATTTGGGCGGACGGCGGCCGGGATTCGCCGCCCCGGTCGGCAACCCGGCGAGCTTCCGGGTGACACCGGGCAGGCGGCAGCCTGCTGCCGGTGGAGGTCGCCCGGCCCTAGGATCGGTCGGGTGGCGAAGCAGGGTCAGCGGGAGAGGCGGCGACGTAGGCGCCGTCCCGGGCGGGTGCCCGAGGCCAAGTTCCACGCGACTCCTCGACGGGGGCAGAAGCCACGGCGGGGCCGGATTCGCTACTGGCTGCGGCGTCCGGAACCGAGCGTCGCCCTGGCGGCGGTGTTCACGTTGGTCCCTCTTGCGAAGGCCGGGCTGACCCGGGACTGGCTCCTCCTGATCATCGCGCTTCCGTGCGCCGCGGCGGGTGTTTTCGTCTGGCTGGGCCGAGACGTCTGGCGCTACAACGCCGACCGCTGGCGGCAGGGCTACCAAGACGTCTTCTGACCGTCGATGACCTGCGCCACGTTCGGACCGCCGGTGACCGTGCGCGGTGCCGGCCCGGTGACAGACTGGTCGCCGCAGGCAACGAGAGCATGAGGGGGCGGCGTGCGCTGGCGCAGCTTCGTGGCGGTGGGCGACAGCTTCACCGAGGGCATGGACGACGCCTACCCGGACGGCACCTACCGGGGGTGGGCCGACCTGGTGGCCATCCGGCTGGCCGCCGAGGCCGGCCCGGACTTCGGGTACGCGAACCTGGCGATCCGGGGCCGGCTCTTCCCGAGCGTGGTGGCCGACCAGGTGCCCGCCGCGCTGGCCATGAAGCCCGACCTGATCAGTTTCGCGGCCGGCGGCAACGACGTGCTGCGCCGCACCTTCGACCCGGAGGCCCTGGTCGCCCGCTTCGACGACGTGGTGGCCGAGCTGCGCTCCGGCGGTGCTGACGTGATCCTCTTCCGGTTCGCCGACGTGATGGCCCGGCTGCCCGGCCAGCGCCTGGTCGCGCCCCGGATCGAACTGCTCAACTGGGCCGTCGGCGAGACCGCCGAGCGGCACGGCGCGATCCTGGTCGACCTGTACGCCGACGACACCTTCCGGCTCCACCCGCTGCTCTGGAGCACCGACCGGCTGCACCTGTCCGCCGCCGGGCACCGGCGGGTCGCCGCCCAGGTGCTGACGGCGCTCGGGGTGGGCTGCGACGAGGAGTGGCTGCTGGTGCCGGAGCACCCGGCGCCCTCCCCGTGGCTCGCCGCCCGCGCCGCCGACCTGCGCTGGGCCGGCCGACACCTGGCCCCGTGGATCAAGCGCCGGCTCACCGGCCGGTCCTCCGGCGACACGGTCACCGCGAAGCGTCCGCTGCTCGGCCCGGTCTCCGACTGAGCATGCGGACCATCCACACCGCCCCGCTGCTGCGGCTCACCGTCGACGGCGTACCGCAGCCCGGCCGGGCGGTCCTGGTCGGCGGCGACCGGATCGAGGCGGTCGGGTCGGCCGCCGAGCTGACGCGGGCGTACCCGCAGGTGCGGGTGCGGCGGTGGCCCGGCACCCTCGGGCCGGCGCTGGTGCACGACGGGCCGCTGCCGCCGGCCCCCAGCCCGCGCGAACGGGTGCACGCCCTGCTTTGGGCCGGCGTCGGCGCGGTCCTCGCCGACCAACTCACCGATCCGGCGGTGCGGGCCGCGGCGGCCCGCACCGACGTCACCGTCCTCGACGCGGTACGAACCCCCGCCCTCGCCGTTGGCGGCCGGGCCGACCTGGCCGTCTTCGCCGACGACGGAAGCTGCCTCGCCACCGTCGTCGGCGGCCGGCTGGTGCACCGCCGGGCCTGAACGGGCCACCCCGGTCGGCTCGCCGTTGCCCGGCCGGCGACGCGGGTTCCGCGTACCTTGGGGGTCATGCCTGTGCCGAGTGATCCGAATCCCCGCCTCCAGTCGTACGCCGACCCGCAGCGGCTGGTCACCACCGAGTGGCTTGCCGAGCACCTCGGCGACGAGGGTCTCGTGGTGGTCGAGTCCGACGAGGACGTGCTGCTCTACGACACCGGCCACCTGCCGGGTGCCGTCAAGGTCGACTGGCACACCGAGCTGAACGACCAGGTCACCCGGGACTACCTGGACGCGGAGAGCTTCGCCGAGCTGTGCGCCGGCAAGGGCATCGGCCTAAACGACACGATCGTCTTCTACGGCGACAACTTCAACTGGTGGGCCGCGTACGCCCTCTGGGTCTTCACCCTCTTCGGCCACGCCGACGTGCGGCTGCTCGACGGCGGCCGGCAGAAGTGGGTCGCCGAGGGGCGCGAGCTGACCCGGGACAAGGTCAGCCGTCCCCGGGCCGGGTACCCGGTGCCGCTGCGCAACGACGCGCCAATCCGGGCGTACCGGGAGCAGGTGATGGCGCACGTGGCGGCCGGTCGGCCGCTGGTCGACGTCCGCTCGCCCGGCGAGTACACCGGGGAGATGCTGCACATGCCGGACTACCCGCAGGAGGGCGCGCTGCGTGGCGGGCACATCCCGGGCGCGGTGAACAAGCCGTGGAAGTCCGCCGCGAACGACGACGGCACCTTCCGGTCCGCCGCCGAGCTGCGCGCCATCTACGCCGACCAGCTCGGGCTGAGCCCGGCCGACGACGTGGTGGCGTACTGCCGGATCGGTGAGCGGTCCAGCCACACCTGGTTCGTGCTGCACCACCTGCTCGGCTACCCGCAGGTGCGCAACTACGACGGCTCGTGGACCGAGTGGGGCAACCTGGTGCGGGCCCCCGTCGTGCGGGGCGACCAGCCGGGCGGCCTCGCCGGCTGAGGGCGCGCCCGCCGCCCGCGCGCCCGCGCGCCCGCGCGCCCGCCGCCCGCCCGCGCGCCCGTCCCGTGCCCATCGGCATGATGCCCGGCAGCGGTATGCCGCTCCGGCATGAATATGACGCAGCGGTATACCGCTTCGAGCGTGGTCAACCCCGCGCCGCCGGCCGGGGCAGCCGCCATGCCGCGCCGGTGACCAGCGCGAACACCACAGCTGCCGCGACCGCCACCGGCATCACCCCGTACGCCGCGCCGGCCAGCCCGGCAGGGCCAGGGCGGGGGTACGCAGCGCGTCGCCGAACCGGGAGGAGACGGTGGCCGACCAGAGCAGCCGGTAGTCACGGCCGAGGCCGGAGGTGCGGGTCATGGCGGTGACCCTGGGGGCTCGACCGGGTCGAGGGTCAAGCCGGTCGACGCGAGATCGGCGGATACCCGGACACACGGCCGCCGGGCGGGGGACCCTGCGGGGGGAGCCCCGTCGACCCCGGTGAGGAGAGGGCGTGCGCAGACCGGAGACCCGCCTCGTGGCGCTCTTCGCCCTGGCCGCGTTGCCGCCGGCGGTCGAGGCGGTGATCCTGGTCCGGCTGGGGTTCATCGCCGCCGAGGGGCTGTCCCCCCAGGTCACCGCCGTGTGGCCGTACGACACGTACCACGACCTGCGCTGGCTGTACGTCTACCACGACTCGTGGGCCAACTTCGTGGTCGGGCTGCTGCTGGTGATCGGTTTCCGGGGGGTGCTCACCACCGGGCTGGTCGCGCTCGCCTGGCCCCGCGACGTGCCCCGACCGGCCCTGCTCTGGCTGCTCGGCCGCAACGTCGGGCTGGCCGCGGTGACCGCCGTACTGGTCTCGCCGTGGGCGGTGATCTCGGTGGCCGCCTCGGTGGTCGCGCTCTCCTGGGTGCTGCTCGCCTCGCTGCTGCCGATGTTCCTGCTCGCCCCGTTCCTGCAACGGGCCGCCGTGATCGGGCCGTGGTGGCGCGGGCTGCCGTCGATCGCACTGGTCGGCTGGTCCCTGCTGAACCTCGTGGTGATCACGGTGGCCGGCGCGCTCTGCTGGAGCGCCCCGGGCTGGTGGACGGTGCCGGTCGCGCTGCTCGCCGGGTTGGCCAACGGGCTGCTCTGGGAGCGCACGGTGCACGCCGCCGTGACTGCCCCCCGGGTGCGCTGGGCCCGGGTGCCGGCCACTCCGCTCGCGGCGCTGCTCGCCCTCGCCGTCCCGCTGGCGATCCCGCCGCTGGTGCAGATCATCCCGGCCGGGTTGGCGATCGAGCAGGTGGTGCTGGGTCAGCGACTGCCGGACGACGTCCGGCAGGCGGTGATCGTCATCGCCGGCCACGGCTCCGGATACGACGGGGGGTTGCCGGCCGACCCGAACGTGGAGCGCTTCTCCTACCGGGGGCTGGGCGCGGACGGCCGGCCCCGGCCGTACCAGCCGATCGACACCACGCTGTCCCTGGAGGACGGCTCCGCCCTGCTGGAGATCCAGGTCGACCGGCTGCACCGGCGTACCGGCCGGCCGGTGGCGCTGCTCGCGGAGAGCGAGGGGGCGATGCTGGCCCGGACGTACCTCGCGCAACGCCCGCACGCGGCGGTGGACACCCTGATCATGTTCAGCCCGTTGATCGACGCGGGACGCGCCTACTATCCACCGCCCGGCAAGTCCCACGGCCGGGGAGTGGTCACCGGCTGGCAGCTCCGGGTGCTCTTCGGGGCGGTCGACGCGATCAGTGGGGAAGGCGGCGGGCCGGACGAGCCGTTCATCCGGTCGCTGCTGGAGAACGCGCCCTTCTACCGCAACCAGTTGATGTGCCCGGTGCCGGGCGTCCGGATGGTGGCCTTCCTGCCGACCACCACGGCCGCCGAGGCCCCGCCCGGGGACTACACCCGCATCCCGGTCTTCCAGATGCCCGGCGTGCACGGTGGGCTGCTCAACCGGTCACTGGTCCAGGACCGCCTGATCCACTTTCTCGCCGGGCTGCCAGTGAGCAAGACCCGGCGGGAGTACCCGCTGCTCCAGCAGCTCGGCGCGGCCTGGCAGGCGCCGCCGTTGGCGATCGACGCCAACCCGGTCTGGAACGACCAACGGCAGCCCGACCCGGCCTTCACCGGGAGGGTCTGCCTGCCGGGCTGACCGGCTCGTCGGGGCGGCTGCCGCGGCGGTGCCGGACGACCAGCCGTACGGCGGCCAGGACCAGCCCCACCACGATCAGGGCGTCGACCGGGTGGTACGGCGCGAAGAGCAGGTGGACGACGACGGCCACCGCCCCCGCCACCAGCGCCACCGGCCCCCACCTGCGCCGGCCGAGCGCGACCGGCAGTCCGGTCGCCATCAGCAGCACCCCGGTGGTGACGTGCACCCACACCCAGCCGGTGATGTCGTAGACGACGAGCCCTTCGCTGTGCAGCGAGACGTACACGTTGCCGCCCAGGTCGCCGATGCCGGCCAGGATGTCGAAGAGTCCCGCGCCGGCCAGCAGGCCCCCGGCGAGCGGGAGTGACCGGTCGGGCTGCCGTGTCGCCATCCCGCTCTCCCTCCGTGCGCCGCCGTCCCACCCAGGCTAGGGGTGAACCGGCCCGCCGTCCGGCGATCCACGGCCGGTGGCGGCCCACCGGCACCGCTCCGGGGTGGCCCGACCGTCCGGTACGCGGTCCCGTCGGGCGTCCCGGTGCCCGCCGTCCGGGACGTCCGGCGACCGGCCCGCCGACCGGCCGGGAGAACCCGCGGGTAACCGAGAGTCCACGACGTTCTCCCCGAGGTCTACGCTTGCCTGGTGACTGTGGGGCAGCAGGCTAGGGGCACCGCGGGCGGTGCGGGCGCGGGCCGGCGTCGGTCGCGGCGCGACGAGATTCTGGAGATCGCGGTCGGGCTCTTCGCCGCCCGGGGTTACCACGGCGTCTCGATGGACGACATCGGTGCGGCTGCCGGGGTGACCGGCCCGGCCCTCTACCACCACTTCGCCGGCAAGGAGGCGATGCTGGCCGCCGCGCTGATCCCGGTCAGCGAGGGCCTGCTCGACGGGGGCCGGGACCGGGCCGCCAGCCGGCCCGGCGACCCGCGCGGCGCGCTGGAGTCGTTGATCGACTTCCACGTCGACTTCGCGCTGGCCAACCCGGCGGTGATCGCCCTGCACCTGCACGAGCTGGACCGCCTCCCGGACGAGCCGCGCCGTCGCATCCGCAAGCTCCAGCGGCTGTACGTCGAGGAGTGGGTGACGGTGTTGACCGCGCTGCACCCGGGGCTGCCCGACGGTGAGGCGCGGGTGCTGGCGCACGCGGCGTTCGGCCTGATGAACTCCACCCCGTTCCTCGGTGGCGAGGTGGACCGCCGGCGTCGGGCGGTGCTGCTGCGCGCCGCCACGCTGGCCGCCCTGCTCGCCGAGACCGGCACCTGAGCGCCGAGGCCGGGGCCGGGGACCGCTGGAGGTCGGCGGCGGCGACGCCTGCGGCGGGGTGTTCCGGTGGACACTCCGACGCGCCGGTCGGTGACCCCGGGTCGACCCCTGAACTGTCCCGCCCGACTCGTTGGTAACGGCCCGCCCGTGGTTCCCTAGCATCGTCCCACCCCTTGGACGCTGGAGGAGAACATGATCGAGTCGCTGCTGGTCGCCAACCGGGGCGAGATCGCCCGCCGGATCATCCGTACCGCGAAGCGGCTCGGGATCCGTGCGATCGCGGTGCACTCGGAGGCCGACGCCGACCTGCCGTTCGTCACCGAGGCGGACGAGGCGGTCTGCGTGGGCCCGGCGAACCCGGCCCAGAGCTACCGCAACGTCGAGGCGATTCTCGCCGCCGCCAAGTCCACCGGCGCGCAGGCGATCCACCCCGGCTACGGCTTCCTGTCGGAGAACGCCGACTTCGCCCGTACCGTCGAGGCCAGCGGCCTGATCTGGGTCGGACCGCGCGCGGACGCGATCACCGCGATGGGCGACAAGATCAACGCGCGGAACCTGATGGCGGCGGCCGGGGTGCCGGTCGCGCCCGGTTCCACCGAACCGGCCGCCGACCTGGACGCGGCGGTCACCGCCGCCGCCGAGATCGGCTACCCGGTGATGGTCAAGGCCGCAGCGGGCGGTGGCGGCATGGGCATGGGAGTCGCCGTCGACGAGGCCGCCCTGCGCACCGAGTACGACAAGGTGCGCGCGTTCGCCGAGCGGATGTTCGGCGACGGTGCGGTGCTGATCGAGCGGTACTTCCCCCGGGTCCGCCACGTCGAGGTGCAGATCCTCGGCCTGGCCGACGGCCGGGTGGTGGCGCTCGGCGAGCGGGAGTGCTCGGTGCAGCGGCGCAACCAGAAGCTGGTCGAGGAGTCGCCGTCCCCGGCGGTCTCCCCGGAGCTGCGCGAACGTTTCCTGGCCGCCGCCGTGCGGGCCGGCGAGGCGGTCGGCTACCGCAACGCGGGCACGGTGGAGTGCCTGCTCGACCCCGCCACCGGCGAGTTCTTCTTCCTGGAGATGAACACCCGGCTCCAGGTGGAGCACCCGGTGACCGAGCTGGTCTACGGGGTGGACCTGGTCGAGGAGCAACTGCGGGTGGCCGCCGGCCTGGCGCCGACCTTCGACCCGGACGCGCTGGCCCCGCGCGGGCACGCCATCGAGCTGCGGATCAACGCCGAGGACCCGAAGCGTTTCCTGCCGGGCCCCGGCGTCGTCAAGACCTGGGTGGAACCGACCGGCGCGGGCGTACGGGTCGACTCCGGCTACGTCGCCGGCAACACGGTCACCCCGTTCTACGACAGCCTGATGGCCAAGCTCATCGTCACCGGCGCGGACCGGGCCGAGGCGCTGGAGCGGGCCCGGGTGGCGGTCGCCGGGTTCGAGCTGGTCGGCCCGAAGAACAATCTCCCCTTCTTCGCCGAGCTGCTGGAGAACGCGGAGTTCATCTCCGGCGACTACGACACCGCGCTGGTCGCCCGCATGCGCTGACCCCCACCCGGGGTGGGTGCGGGTGGGGTGGTCGGGGTGGCAGGGTGGGGGGACCATTTCGTAACACCGTCACAGTGAGGTGACCCCTTATGGCGGAACTGCCGGACTTCGTCTCCATCCGGGAGGTCGGGCCGCGCGACGGGCTCCAGAACGAGGAACCGATCCCGACCGACGCCAAGGTGCGGCTGCTCGACGCCCTGTCGCGGACGGGCGTACGCCGCATCGAGGCGGTGTCGTTCGTCCACCCGAAGGCCATCCCGCAGATGGCCGACGCCGACGAGGTGTGGCGGCGGGCCGCGAAGGTCGACGGCGTCCGCTACTCGGCCCTGGTGCCGAACACCCGGGGTGCCCAGCGCGCCCTGGCCGCCGGCTTCACCGAGATCGAGGTGGTGGTCTCGGCCAGCGACACGCACAACCGGCGCAACGTCAACCGCTCCACCGCCGAGTCCCTGGACGACATCGCCGAACTGATCGACCTGCTGCACGGGGCGGGCGCCCGCGCCGAGGTGATCGTGGCGACCAGCTTCGGCTGCCCGTACGAGGGGGACGTCGACCCTCGGCGGGTCGCCGGGATCGTCGACCGGGTGGTCCGGGACGGCGCCGACCGGGTCGCGTTCGGCGACACCACCGGCATGGGTACGCCCCGCCGGGTCCGCGAACTCGTCACCGCCGTACGCGACCGCAACGCCCACGTGCCGGTGCTGCTGCACTTCCACAACACCCGGGGCACCGCGTTGGCCAACCTGCTGACCGCCCTGGAACTGGGGATCACCGAGTTCGACGCCAGCGTCGGCGGCCTCGGCGGCTGCCCGTACGCCCCGGGCGCGAGCGGCAACCTGGCCACCGAGGAAGCCGTGCACATGCTGCACGACATGGGCGTCGACACCGGCATCGACCTGGACGCCCTGATCGGTGCCGCCGAACTCGCCGAGCGTCTGCTCGACAAGAAGCTCCCCTCGGGCGTCCTCCGCGCCGGCCCCCGCACCCGCCTAACCCCCCTCCCCACCTAACCCCACCCCCACCCCAGTTCGTCCCGCCCGCGTTGATCAAGAGGTTTACGTCAGGATTCCTCCACGTGATGACGCAAACCTCTTGATCAACGGGGCGGGGCAATGCGGGCGGGGAATGCGGTGGGCGAGGTGGGTGGCTCGCCGGAGGGGGGGTTGATGCGCTAGCCTAACGATCGTTCAGGTTGGGGCGGGTCGCTCACGGGTGGCCGGGCGGGTGGCGAGGGAGTCGGCGTGACGCTCGACGGTGAGGCACTGGAGCAGCTACGCAAGCGCGCCCGGGCCGGCGGCGCGGACAGGTACCACGCGGCGAACGCCGCCAAGGGCAAGCTCTTCGCCCGGGAGCGGGTCGCGCTCCTGGTCGACGAGGGATCCTTCGTCGAGGACGGCCTCTACGCCAACGCGACGGCGGACGGGCTGCCCGCCGACGGCGTGGTCACCGGCACCGCCACCATCGACGGCCGGCAGGTGTGCCTGATGGCCAACGACTCCACGGTCAAGGCCGGTAGCTGGGGTGCGCGGACCGTCGAGAAGATCATCCGAATCATCGAGCGGGCGTACTCGACCGGTGTGCCGATGGTCTACCTGGTCGACTCGGCCGGGGCCCGGATCACCGACCAGGTCGACCTGTTCCCGGGCCGGCGCGGGGCCGGGAAGATCTTCTGGAACCAGGTCCGCGCGTCCGGCTCGATCCCGCAGGTCTGCGCGCTGTTCGGGCCGAGCGCCGCCGGTGGGGCGTACATTCCGGCGTTCTGCGACGTGGTGGCGATGGTGGACGGCAACGCCAGCATGTACCTCGGCTCCGACCGGATGGTCGAGATGGTCACCGGCGAGAAGACCACCCTGGAGGCGATGGGCGGGGCGAAGGTGCACTGCGCCGAGTCCGGGGTCGGCCACTTCCTCTGCAAGACCGAGGCCGACGCGCTCGACGTGGTGCGGACCTACCTGTCGTACCTGCCGGCGAACTGGACGCAGCAGCCGCCGGCCGCGCCGGCCGTCGCCGCGCCGGAGAAGGCCGACCTGGCCGGGCTGGTCCCGGCCAGCGAGCGGCAGGCGTTCGACATGCGCCGGTACGTCAGGGGCCTGCTCGACGACGGCAGCTTCTTCGAGATCCAGGCCCTCTGGGCCAAGGAGTTGACCATCGGCTTCGGCCGGCTGGACGGCGAGGTCGTCGGCGTGGTCGGCAACAACTCGATGTTCAAGGGCGGGGTGCTCTTCGTCGACTCGGCCGACAAGGCGACCCGGTTCGTGCAGCTCTGCGACGCGTTCAACGTGCCGCTGCTCTTCCTCAGCGACGTCCCCGGCTTCATGGTGGGCAGCGCGGTGGAGCGGCAGGGCATCATCCGGCACGGCGCCAAGATGATCACGGCGATCTCCGAGGCGACCGTACCGAAGATCTGCGTGGTGGTCCGCAAGGCGTACGGCGCGGGCCTGTACGCGATGGCCGGTCCCGGCTTCGAGCCGGACGCGACGATCGCGCTGCCGACCGCGAAGATCGCGGTGATGGGCGCGGAGGCCGCGGTGAACGCGGTCTACGCCAACAAGATCGCCGCGATCGGGGACGAGGCCGAGCGGGTCGCCTTCGTCGCCGCGAGGCGCGAGGAGTACGAGCGGGACATCGACGTGGTCCGGCTTGCCAGCGAACTGGTGGTCGACGCGATCGTCGAGCCGCACGAGCTGCGCGCCGAGCTGGTTCGCCGGTTCACCGCCGCCCGCAGCAAGGACCGGCACTTCTCCCGCCGCCGGCACGGCGTCACCCCGGTCTGACCGGTCGCCACCGCGACCCGCCCGGCCACCACCGAACGCCGGCACCGGCGACCCACCCCGGCACCGCCGACCCGAGCAGCTCCGACCGGAGCCGCACCGGCGACCCCGAGCAGCCCAGCGACCGCCCCCGGCGCCACGAACGCCCGGCGGAGGAACCCGTACAGGAGGAACCGATGGACTTCCGGCTCAGCGAGGAACAAGAGGCGCTGCGGGAGAGCGTGCGGGACTTCGCCCGCGAGGTGGTCGCCCCGGTGATCGCCGAGCACTACGAGAAGCACACCTTCCCGTACGAGGTCGTCCGGCAGATGGGCAAGATGGGCCTGTTCGGCCTGCCCTTCGGCGAGCAGCACGGCGGCATGGGCGGCGACTACTTCGCCCTCTGCCTCGCCCTGGAGGAGCTGGCCCGGGTCGACTCCAGTGTGGCGATCACCCTGGAGGCGGCGGTCTCGCTGGGCGCGATGCCGATCTACCGGTTCGGTACGCCCGAGCAGCAGGCCCGCTGGCTGCCGAAGCTGCTCAGCGGTGAGGCGCTGGCCGGCTTCGGGCTGACCGAGCCGGGCACCGGTTCGGACGCCGCCGGCACCCAGACCCGCGCGGTGCTAGACGAGACGACGAACGAGTGGGTGATCAACGGGTCGAAGGCGTTCATCACCAACTCGGGCACCGACATCACCGTTTTGGTCACCGTCACGGCGGTCACCGACGTCCGGCCGGACGGCTCGAAGGAGCTGTCCACCATCATCGTCCCGTCGGGTACCCCCGGGTTCACCGTCGCGCCCGGCTATTCCAAGGTCGGCTGGACCGCCTCGGACACCCACGAACTGACCTTCGACGACTGCCGGGTGCCGGCGGAGAACCTGCTCGGCGAGCGGGGCCGGGGCTTCGCCCAGTTCCTGCGGATCCTCGACGAGGGCCGGATCGCCATCGCCGCGCTCGCCGTCGGCCTGGCCCAGGGCTGCGTCGACGAGTCGATCAGGTACGCGAAGGAGCGCGAGGCGTTCGGCCAGCCGATCGGCAACTACCAGGCGATCCAGTTCAAGATCGCCGACATGGAGCTGAAGGCGCACACCGCCCGGCTGGCCTACTACGACGCCGCCGCGCGGATGCTCGCCGGTGAGCCGTTCAAGCGGCAGGCGGCGATCGCCAAGCTGCACGCCAGCACCGTCGCGGTGGACAACGCCCGGGAGGCCACCCAGATCCACGGCGGCTACGGCTTCATGAACGAGTACCCGGTGGCCCGGTTCTGGCGGGACTCCAAGATCCTGGAGATCGGCGAGGGCACCTCCGAGGTGCAGCGCATGATCATCGCCCGCGACCTGGGCATGTGAGGTAACCGGCCCCGCCGCACCGGTTGCGGCGGGGGCCGCCGGTTTGTCGGATATCCGCAGCCCGCCGTCGGCTGGCCGACGCAGGGCTGCCCGGCGTCGTATCCCGTCCGTACCCTTCCTGCCCATGACTCCGGATCATGATCATCTGTCCGGCTCGGGTGGTCGTACCCCGATCGGGGAGCTGGTGCGGACGCACCGGCTGGCCGCCGGCCTCACCCAGGCCGAGCTGGCCGAGCTGGCCGGGGTCGGCGTGCGGACGGTCCGTGACCTGGAGAACGGTCGGTCCCACCGGCCGCAGCGCACCACCGCCGAACTGGTCGCCGGCGCGCTCGGCCTGACCGGCGCGGCCCGCGCCGGCTTTCTCGCCAGTGCCCGGGGCCGGGCCGCCGGCCCGACCGCCGCCGGGGTCCCGCCCCGACCGGCCGCCGCCGGGCCCGCCGCCCGGGACCCCGACCTCCCGGGTACGCCGATCGCGCTGCCGCCCCCGGTCGAGCTGATCGGCCGCGAGCGGGAACTGGCCGAGCTGGCCGGGCTGCTGACCGGCGACGGCTGGCCGCCGGTGCTGAGCCTGGTCGGGCTGGCCGGCGTCGGCAAGACGGCGCTGGCCCTGGCGGTGGCGCACGAGGTGGCCGACGCCCACCCGGGCGGGGTGGCCGGGGTGCTGGTCGGCGAGGGTTCCGACGCCGCCGACGTGCTCGGCGCGGTCTGTGCGGTGCTGGGCGCGGCCCGCCTCGCCGAGCTGGCCGCCCGACTCCGGGGTCGACCGGCGCTGCTGCTGGTGGACGCGGTCGAGCGGGCCCCGGATTCGGTGGCCGAGGCGCTGCACCGGCTGGTGGGGGTGGTACCCGCCCTGCGAGTGGTGGTGACCGGCCGCCACCCGGTCGGCTTCCCCGGCGAACTGGTCCGCCCGGTGGCGCCGCTGGAGGTGCCACCGGCCGATCTGGTCGACCCGGACGAGGTCGCCCGGTGGCCGGCGGCGGCGCTCTTCACCGCCCGGCTCACCCGGGTCCGCCGGGAGCCACCCGACCCGGCCGAGCTGCCCGCCCTCACCGCGCTGGTCCGCCGGCTGGACGGACTGCCGCTGGCGATCGAGCTGATGGCGGCCCGGGGCCGGATTCTCGACCTGCCCGAACTGCTCGACCGGTACGGCGACCGGGTCCTCGACCTGGCCGGTCCGGACCTGGGCGGGCGCGGCTGGGAGGCGGCCCAGCCGGCCGGACCCGCCGAGCGTCCCCGCGCGGCGGTGGCGGTGACCCTGCGCGAGGCGGTGGCGACCAGCTACCGGCTGCTGGCCGGCGGGGAGCAGGCCGCGCTGCGCCGGCTGTCGGTCTTCGCCAACCGCTGGTCGGTGGAGCTGGCCGAGGAGGTCCTCGCCGACGAGGTTGACCGGGACGGCGCGGTGCTGGTCGACCCGGTGCCGCTGCTGGACCGGCTGGTCGAGTTGGGCCTGCTCAGCGTCCGGGGTGCCGGGCCGTTCCGGTTCCGCCTGCTCGACGCGGTCCGGGAGTTCGCCGCCGAGCAGGCCGCCGGCCGGGGCGAGCTGACGGCGGCCCGTCGCCGGCACGCGGTGGTGATCGCCCGGTTGGTCACCCGGACCGCACCGGACCTGGTCGGGGCGCGGCTGTCCGCCGCGGTACGCCAGCTCGACGAGGCGACCAGCGACATCAGCGCGGCGCTGGCACACGCCGCCACCGACGACCCGCTCACCGCGCTGCACCTGGCGGCGTCGCTGACCCGCTGGTGGCGGATGCGGGGGCGGGACGTCACCGGCCGGCAGTGGCTGCGTCGGCTGCTCGCGGATCCGCGTACCGCCGACGCCGATCCGGTGCTGCGGGCCTGGGCGCTGCTCGGGGTGGCCCGGCTGGCCGCCGAGCACGGCGCGGCGGCGCAGGAGCTGCCCGCCGTCCGGGCCGCGCTCGCCGTGTTCACCGCGCGCGGCGACGTGACCGGCGAGTTGGAGGGGCGGACCGTCCTGGGCGGGCTGCTGGTCGCCACCGGCGGGCACGACGAGGCGGCCGAGCAGGCGTACGCGGTGCTGACCCTGGCCACCCGGCACGGCCGGGTACGCGACACGGCGGTCGCCCAGAACAACCTGACCTGGCACGAGATCCGCCTCGGCGACCTGCCTGCGGCCCGCCGCCGGCTGGCCTCGGTCGACCGGTTGGCCGCCCAGCTCGGGGAGCGCCGGCTGCGCCTGCTGGCCCGGGCCAACCTGGCCGAGGTGGCCCGGTTGGAGGGCCGGTACGCGGACGCGGTGGACCAGGGCCGACGGGTGGTCGCGGTGCTGTCCGGGGTGGGTGACCCGGGGCACCGCCGACGGGTGCTCGGCACGGTGGGGCTGGCGCTGGCCCGGTCCGGCCGGGCCGACGAGGCCGCCGAGGTGCTCGCCGAGCTGCGCTGCGACGGTCATCCGAATGCCGGGTCGCCGTCACCCCGGACGGCCGTCGAGGCGGTCGGCGCGGCGGTGCACGGCACCCGCCCCGGCCCGGCGGGGACGGTCCGGCCGGAGGAGGGGGTGTGCGCGTTGATCGAGGGCACGGTGGCGCTGCACCGGGGGGACCGGGAGTTGGCGGCCGAGTGGTTCACGGTGGCGGCGGCCGCCGGGGCCGCCGGCCAGGACCGGCGGGACGTGGTCGAGGCGCTGGTCGGGCTGGCCGCGAGCACCGGCTCCGCCGAGGTACGGGAGCACCTGGACCGGGTCTGCCGACGGAGTGGGATCCGGTTGCTACCGGACGAGGAGGCGCTGCTGGGCGCGGTGGTGGGGCCGGGCGACGGCGTGGGTCCACCCGAGCCACCGACGGACCCGGCCGCCCGCTGACGACAGGCCCGCGTCGGGTGGCCGCGGACCCGGGCTGGTTGGCGACGGACCCAGGTCGGCGGAGGCGCGGAGGTGCGGGGGTGGCGGAGGTGCGGGGGTGGCGGAGGTGCGGGGTCGGCGGAGGCGCGGGGGTGGCGCGAGCGATGAAGCCCCCTGGTGACACCCCTTGCTCAATCGCTCGCGCCGGCACCCCCCGGTGCTCCCCCGCGCGGAACGAAGGCTAACCAGGCTGCTCGTCCGTTTTGTGGGCATCGGCGAGCTTGCGTCCGGTGGGTGTGCCCGGTTCTGCCGGTTGTTCTGCCGGTGTCTCAGCAGGTGGTCGCCGGCTCGCCGGACGGGGCCGAGTCGGTGCTGCCGGCGGTCGCCCCCGGGTGGACGGCGTCCCGCACCCGGCGCAGGCCGTCCAGCACGACGGCGAGGGTGTCGGGTTCGAGTTGGCCGGTGAACCACTGCTCGATGATCCGCAGGTGGCCGGGGAGGGCCTCGTCGAGCCGCTTCAGCCCGGCGGGCGTGACCACCGCGTACGAGCTGCGGCGGTCGGCGGGGCAGGCCCGTCGGCGGAGCAGCCCGTCGCGCTCCATCCGGTCCACCACCCGGGTGACGCCGCTGGTGGAGAGGGAGGTCTGGGCGGCCAGGTCGGTCATCCGTAACTGGTTGCCCGGGGAGCGGGCGAGGCGCATCAGCACCTCGAACTCCACCGCGGAGAGGCCGTGCTCCTCGTGCTGCGCGGCGAACCGGGCCGACAGCCCGGCGTACGCCTCGACGAGAAGGCCGACGGCGGTGATCCGGGGGTCGCCGAACACGTTCTGGTCCACCGGGCCATCCTAGCAGTGCTTGACAGAGGGAATATTGCTGTGACTATAGTTGCTCAGTCAGTCGTTGGGCTACTAAACAATTCTCCTCTGGAGGGCAGCTTCATGACCAGCACCGAGTCGGTTACCCGCGACTGGGAGGGGCTCACCATCCCCGCCGCCGGCACCTACCTGCTGGACGCCGCGCACAAGCGGGTGGGCTTCGTCGCCCGGCACATGATGGTCAGCAAGGTGCGCGGCGAGTTCGCCGAGGCGACCGCCACCATCACCGTCGCCGACGACCCGCTGCAGTCCTCGGTGTCCGCCACCATCCAGGCGGCCAGCATCAACACCGCCCAGGCCGACCGCGACGGTCACCTGCGCGGCGCCGACTTCCTCGACGTCGAGCAGTTCCCGACGGTGGAGTACCGGAGCACCGGCGTCAAGTCCCGCGACGGCAACGAGTTCGTCCTCCTCGGCGAACTGACCATCAAGGGTGTCACCCGCCAGGTCGAGCTGGAGGTCGAGTTCGAGGGCGTCGGCCGGACCCCGTTCGGCACCGACGTGTTCGGCTTCACCGCCGCCACCGAGATCGACCGGGAGGACTTCGGTCTCACCTGGAACGTCGCCCTGGAGACCGGTGGCGTGCTGGTCGGCAAGAAGATCAAGATCGAGATCGAGGGCGAGGCCATCCGCCAGGCCTGAGCCACCCCTGCCGCCGAGGCCCCCGCTTCCCCTGACGCGGGGGCCTCGGCGCGTCGGGTGCGAATTGTCACGGGTTGTTTGTGGGTTGTCCCGGTGCCGGTGAACGGCCGCTGGGTAGAGATGGCCGGAGCGCGTACCCGGCGGGGCTCTGGCCCTGGCCCGGTGAGCGCTTCTACCGTGATGGTTCACCACCCGCGCCGGGACGGCACCGTCCCGCGCGTCTCACCCCGGGAGGACACATGGGCAAGGACGTCGAGCAGGGCGCCTTCTCCCGGGAGGACCGGGTCCGCTACCGGCAGAAGGTCCGGCGGTGCCTGGACGTCTTCGCGCTGATGCTGGACGACTTCGGCTTCGACGCCGACCGGCCGATGACCGGCCTGGAGATCGAACTCAACCTGATGGACCCGGACGCCGAGCCGGCGATGCGCAACGAGGAGATCCTCGCCGCGATCGCCGACCCGCTCTTCCAGACCGAACTGGGGCAGTTCAACCTCGAACTGAACGCCGCGCCCCGGCTGATCGAGGGGACCGGCTTCGCCGACTACGAGCGGGACCTGCGCAGCAGCCTGACCCGGGCCGACGAACGGGCGGCGAAGTCGGACGCCCGGATCGTCATGGTCGGCATCCTGCCCACCCTGACCGCGCGTCACCTGGTGGCCGACAACCTCTCCACCAACGAGCGGTACCGGGTGCTCAACGACCAGATCGTCGGTGCCCGTGGCGAGGACATCGAGCTGGACATCCGAGGTGTGGAACGGCTCCAGACGCACACCGACTCGATCGTGCCCGAGGCCGCCTGCACCAGCCTCCAGTTCCACCTCCAGGTCGCGCCGGACAGCTTCGCCGACTACTGGAACGCCTCGCAGGCCATCGCCGGGGTGCAGGTCGCCGTCGGCGCGAACTCACCGTTCCTCTACGGTCGCCAGCTCTGGGCGGAGACCCGGGTGGCGCTCTTCCAGCAGGCCACCGACACCCGCCCCGACGAACTGAAGGCCCAGGGCGTACGGCCCCGGGTGTGGTTCGGGGAACGCTGGATCACCTCGATCTTCGACCTGTTCGAGGAGAACGTCCGGTACTTCCCGCCGCTGCTGCCGATCTGCGAGGACGAGGACCCGGTCGAGGTGCTGCACGGCGGCGGGGTTCCGCAGTTGTCCGAGCTGCGGCTGCACAACGGCACCGTCTACCGCTGGAACCGCCCGGTCTACGACATCATGAACGGCCGTCCCCACCTGCGGGTGGAGAACCGGGTGCTGCCGGCCGGGCCGACCGTGGTCGACATGCTGGCGAACGCCGCCTTCTACTTCGGGTTGGCGCGCGGGCTGGCCGAGGCGGACCGGCCGATCTGGAGCCAGCTCACCTTCAGCTCCGCCGAGGAGAACTTCCACGCCGCCGCCCGACGGGGCATGGACGCGGTGCTGCACTGGCCCCGGCTCGGCGAGGTGCCGGTGGCCAAGCTGGTCCTGGACACCCTGCTGCCGAAGGCGGCCACCGGGCTGGACCGGTTCGGCGTCGCCCCCGCCGAGCGGGACCGGCTGCTCGGCATCATCGAGCAACGCTGCCGTACCGGCCGCAACGGCGCGGTCTGGCAGACCGAGGCGGTCTGGGCCGCCGAGCGGCACCGCAACCTCGACCGGGGCGCGGCCCTGCACCACATGGCCAACCGGTACGCCGAACTCCAGCGCAGCAACGAGCCCGTGCACACCTGGCCGGTCGACTGATCCACCCGGCCGTCCCGCCGGGGCGGCGGGCCCGGCCTGATGGCAGGGCCGGTCAGCCGGTCCGGCGGCCGGGGCGTGGCTTGGGAACGGTGGCGGTGTCCGGCGGCGGCACCTCGGCCGGCGGGCCGGCGGGCGGGTCCGCCTGCGGGACGGCCGACGACTCGTCGGCCGGCGTCGCGGTCGCGGCGGTGGCCCGGCCCCGACGGACCGGCCTGGCCCGCCCGGTCACCGGCGGCGTCGTCGCCGGGTCGCCCACGGGTCCGGCCCCGGTCGACGCCGACCGGCCGGTGTCGTCGACCGGCCCCGGGCCACCGGCTCCCGGCCGGGCACCGGCCGGACGTCCCGGCCGGTCGTCGCCCCGGTCGGCCAGCGGGTCGGTGCCGGCCGGCAGGTCGTCCAGCTCGCCGGTGCGGGGGTGGGGCACCAGCGGCGTGGACCGGATGGCGGCCCGCCGTTCGGCCCGCTGGGCGAGCGAGGCCACCAGCACCGATCCGGCCGCGCCGACGATCACCGCGTACGGCGCGACGAGGTGGGCCGACACCTGGGCGGGGGAGATCGTCGCCAACCGGGGTACGGCGAGGAAGTAGGCGACCGCGACGAGCAGCGGCCCGGCGGCCCCGGAGACCACCGCACCGAGCCGCAGCTCCGGTGCCCGGGCGGGCCGGCGGGCGGCCAGCGCGCCGATCAGCAGCGCCGAACCCAGGGCGAGCAGCGCGCCCGGCCAGTAGAGGTGGTCCCGCAACCAGAACCGGGGACTGTCGTGCGCGATCTGCCAGATGCCGAGCTGGGCGCTGGTCAGCCCGCGACCGGCGAGCACCCCGTCGACGACCGACACCACGGCCAGCAGCCAGAGCCAGCCGACGGTGGCGATCACGTTGTTCGCGGCGGCCCGCGAGTGCAGCGTCCAGACCGTCACGACCAGCCCGACCAGCACCCCGACGCCGGCATAGCCGGCCGCCACGGTCTGCGGTGAGAAGGTGTCCGGCACGGTGGCGGCCCGGGACGGCACCGCGACCAGCAGCACCGTGATCAGCGCGCCGACCGCGCCCGCCACGGCGAGGGTGACCCGGTGCAGGGTGCCACCGGCGACGACGTTCCCGCCGCGTTCGTGCAGCCGCTGCGCGCAGACCGCCCCGGCGATCGTGGAGACGGCGGCGATCCAGGTCGCCCAGGCGAGGCTGGCGAACCAGGACGCCTCGGTGGCCCCGGCGTCGACCGGGGCCCAGTTGACGATGCCCAGGCCGTAGCCGAAGCCCAGTTGTGCGGCACCCACGCCGGCGGCGACGCCGACGGCGGTGGCCACCGATCCTCCCCAGCCCCGTCCAGCCATGCCGGGGACTGTAGCGTCCCCTGATCGGAGCGGCGAGTCCTACGACCACCGGACCACGCACGGTGACCGGTGGGCGGCGGCCGGTACCGTCGCCGGTGACGAGGCGGGGGAGTGCGATGAACGACCAGTACACCGAAGCGGACACGCCGGAACACGGCCGGCCGGGCCGGGCGACCGTGCTGCTCGGCGGGGCGCTGGCGACGGTCCTGCTGGCCGCCGTCGGCGGGACCGTCGGGTGGGTGCTGGCCGACCCCGGCGAGCCGGCCACCGATCCCTCGTCGGTCGCCGCGCCCACCTCGTCCCCCGCCGGCCCGACCGGGCAGCCGACCACCTCCCGGCCGACGGCCGCACGGACCACCACCCCGCCCGCGCCACCCGTCGGCGGCGGGCTGACCGTGCCACCCCTGGTCGGCCTGGACTTCGAGAAGGCCCGCGACGAACTGCACGACCGCAGACTCGGCTGGCGGTTGGTGTTCGGGACCGGTAGCGGCAGGGCGGTGACGGGCACCGTGCCGGCGGCGGGTACGCCGGTCCGGCCGGGCACCTCGGTACGGGTGCTGGTCAGCGGGCCGGCTCCCGAGGTGGACGTGCCCGACATGGTCGGCGAGGACTGCGCGGAGGCCGCCGACGAGTTGGGTGAGCGCGGGTTGTTCCCCGACTACCCCACCGGCCGGCGTGGCAAGGTCACCGCCCAGGTGCCCGCCGCCGACACGACCGCGCACTGGAACGACCAGGTCGCCATCTCCTGTGAAACCGGGAAGAAGAAGACCTCCGAGGCGCCGCCGCCGCCGTGACGGGCGGGTCGCCGCGCTGGTCCCGGTGGATGGTGACCCCGGCCGTTACCTTGGACGGTCGAGGGCCACGACGCCCGCCCGGTGGCGAGAGGACGTGCGATGAGCGACGACCGCCAGGAGCCACCCGCCGACGAGACCCGTCCGCTGCCCCGGTCCGACGACGCGACGCGCCCACTGCCCCGGTCCGACGGCCCGTCCCGTCCGTCGCCGACTGACGACGCGACCCGACCACTGCCGGCGCACCCCCACGACCCGTCCCACCCGTCGCCGTCCGGCGACGCGACGCGTCCGTTGCCACCGACCGGCGGGGCGGCCCACGCCGAGCCGACCGGGGCACCGGTGTGGTCGGGTCGGGCCGGGGTGCCGCCGCCGCGCCCGGCGGAGCCCGGGGAACCGGCCGAGTGGTACGGCGAGGAGCAGCGCGGCCGGCGCTGGTGGACACCGATCCTGCTGGGCGTCCTCGCGCTGCTGCTGTTCGGGCTGCTCGGCACCGGACTCTGGCTGGCCCTGCGGGCGGCGGACTCCCCGCCGGACGAGACACCGCCGCCGACCGTCGCCCCGACCACCGGCGGCGCCCCGACCACCGGCGCGCCGACCACCGCCGCCCCGACCACCGGGCCGCCGAGTTCCCCGCCGACGACCGGCGCGGCGGCCCAGATCCCGGTGCCGCCCCTGGTCGGGCTCTCCCGGGCCACCGCGCAGACCCTGCTGGGCCGGCTCGGCCTGTCGTACCGGGTGGCGACGCGGGAGTCGGATCAACCGCCGGGCACGGTCCTGGCGACCGATCCGGGGACCGGCGAGCTGGTCTCGCCGGGTGACGAGGTGACCCTGGTGGTGGCCGCTGCGGCGTCGCCGTCGCCGACCCCGACCGGCACCCGCACCGGCACGCCGACACCCGAGGTCAGTCCCACCGGGTGACCGGCGGCGTCACCACATCCGGCGTTTCGTGCCGACCAGGCCCAGACCGGCCAGCGAGATGGCCAGGCCGAGCAGGCCGGAGTAGAACAGCGACTGGGCGACGGTCTGCGGGCCGCCCGACGGGTGTCGGGGGTCGGCGAGCGCGGAGCCGCCGCCGGTGCCCTGCTGCGGAGTGGTCGAGCCCGGTGCGTTCCGGCCAGGGCCGGCCAGCGGGTCGTCGCCGGTCGCCCGGCCGTACAGGTCGTCGGCCGGTAGCGCCCGATCCTGCGATGCGCTGCCCGGGTCTGGTGGCGGGGCGTCGCCCCCCTCGACCACGGTGATCTCGGGGGCCGGCACCGGTTCGGCGAGCCGGGTGGCCGACTCGGCCGGGTAGCGCACCACCACCACGAGGGCGGTGACGGCGCCGACCAGCGCCAGCAACCCGAAGGCGTATCCGATGCGGGACCTGTGGTGCCGCCGCGCGGCGGGCAGATTGACCATGGCCATCCCAGGTTCAGGGTCCGGGACGCGCGGGGTGGAGACGTTTGCCGGGGTGGGCGTACCGATTCTATGGCGGCGGTACGCCCACCGGCCGGGTATTCGCGGGTCAGCCCACCGCCACCGGGGAGCGGTTGACCGGCCGGCGCTGCTGCCGCACGGTGTGCGGGCGAGGCACCGGTGCGGCCCGGAGCTGCTCCAGGCCGGCCTCCTGGACGAAGATCGACCGCCGGCTGACCGCGTCCCCCGCCGCGTTCAACTCGTAGCCGTCGAGCCAGAGCCAGCCGTCGTAGGTCGGCCAGTCGAGCACTCGGATCACCCGGAAGGTGATCGGTCTGAGGAACTGGACACTCGCCGCGCGAGTCACGTGCAGTACGTCACCAGAGCGGGGAAGCACATGGGCTCCTGGAGGGTATGGCCGGCGTCGTGGGTCGGCCGGTGCGGAACAGGGGACGTGGTGCGGGGCCCGGCGGCGGGGTCGTGCCTCGTGGACCGGCGGATCCGTGTGTGGTGGCCGGGCCGTACCCGCTGGTGGCGGACCGCCACCCGACCATCACCCGGCTGCTCCCGGGTGGTACCGCTCCCGCCGCCACAGCCATCCGGCGTGCAGCGGCGAGGTCTTCAACCCGGGGCAGGTCTGGATGTCGCAGTGGGACCGGCCCGCCCGACCGTCGCGCCGGAACCGGTGCGTTGATCACACCGGGGAAGCTTCCGGAGACGGTGGGTGACCCGAGTCATACGGACAGAGTGCATCAGCGTTGTGCTTCATGCAAGTTGCACGTCGACTTTTGCCGATACGCGAGCGCGACACGCAAACCCGGCGCTTGATGACGCCGACCCCGGGGCGGCACACTGGACGCCGGTTTCGCCCGACGCGGCCGGTCGACGACCGGCACCACCCCTGCCGCGAACGATCGCCCCGCCGTTCGTCGGTCGCGCCTTCGGCGGGTGTCGACGCAGGCGCGATCGACCGGAGGTAACCGGGTGAGCGCGAGAAACCAGCGTTCCCTACCAGCGGCCCACGGAGTGGCGCCGTGAGCGAGCGGCGCAGCCCCACCATCCGGCGTCGCCGGTTGGGGGCCGAACTGCGCCGTCAGCGGGAGACGGCCGGCATCACCATAGAGGCCGTCGCCGAGCAGTTGGAGTGTTCCGCCTCCAAGGTCTCCCGGATCGAGACCGGTCACACCTCGGCGACCCCACGCGACGTCCGGGACATGCTCCGGATCTACGGCGTGGTGGGCGCGGAGAGCGACGAGCTGGTGCAGATCGCCCGGGAGGCGCGGCAGAAGGGGTGGTGGCACCCCTACAGCACCGTGCTCGTCGGGGCGTACGTCGGATTGGAGGCCGCGGCCAGCACGATCCGCGCGTACGAGCAGCAGGTCGTCCCCGGCCTGCTGGAGACCGAGGAGTACGCCAGCGCCATGATCCGGGCGGCCCGTCCGGACTTCACCGCCGACCAGGTGCATCAGCGGGTGCGTGTCCGACTGGGCCGTCAGTCGTTGTTGACCCAGGACGATCCGGTCGATCTGTGGGTGGTGCTCGATGAGGCGGTGTTGAGTCGGCCGGTTGGCGGCGACGCGGTGATGCGTGGCCAGCTCAAGCGGTTGGTGGAGGTGGCCGAACTGCCGAACGTGACGTTGCAGGTCCTGCCCTTCGAGGTGGGGGCGCACGCCGGCATGGACGGGACCTTCACGATCCTCAGCTTCCCCGAACCGGGTGATCCCGATGTGGTGTACGCGGAGAACGCCACGGGTGGGCTCTTCCTGGAGAAGAGCGACGAGCTACAGAAGTACAGCTTCATCTTCGATCACATTCGAGCAGCGGCCATCCGACCGGAGGAATCCATCGCACACATCGCAGAACTGGCAGAGGAGCCGTTGTGGAAATGGCGACCAAGAGGTTCCCCGTGGACCTGACGCAGGCGACATGGTTCAAGAGCTCGAAAAGCGGGCCGAACTGTGACAACTGCGTCGAGGTGGCGTACGTGATCGGGGCGATCGGGGTACGGGACTCCAAGGACAAGACGGGTCCCGCCCTGGTCTTCGCCCCAGGGGAATGGCACGCCTTCGTCGCCGACGCCCGGAACGGCGCGTTCGGCCAGCACTGACCAACGCAGTGTGGCGTTGACCGGCGGGCCGGTCGGGGACACTCCCGGCCGGCCCGTCGCCAGTTGGGCCCCGTGTCGTTGTACTCCTCGGTACGGCGCTGGTCGACGACCCGCGCCCGGATCGGCAACCGAGCGAGGCAGGCGAGACGGATGACGACGATCGGTTCAGACAACCTCACCAACGGCCCGGGCAAGAGCGAACGGTTCGGCGGCAAGTACCGCGGCGCGCGGCGGGACTCCGTGCTGACCGAGGTCGTGTCCACCGACACCGAACTCGGGCGGGACAGCGCCGCCGCCGCGCCGGAGCAGGCCGGGCCGCCGCTGTCACTGCCCTCCCTCGACCCGAACCCGCTCACCGAGCCGTCGTTCCCGCCGGCCGGCTGGCCGCTGGAGCCCACCGAGTCGCTGGTCGACCACCCGCTGCTGCGCGGGCTGCTGCTGGAGTTGCCGCCGAAGGGGAGCGTCCCGCCGCCCGGCTGGCTGGACCGGTGGTTCGAGGCGACCCGGGCGATCCTGGAGCTGCTATACGTGCAGGGAGCCGGCCGCGGCAGGTGACGCGGGCAGTCCGGCCAGCGCCGGGGCCGCCGGCGGCAGCGTCCGTTCGGCGAGCCGGTTGTGCCGCAGCCCGTGGCGTACCCCGATCGCGAGGACGGCGAGCCCGCCGCCGGTGAGCGCGACGCCGGTGACACCGGGGTCGGTGGTGAGGTCCAGGCCGGCGGCGGCGAGTAGGCCCGGCACGGTGGCCAGGGCGGTCACCTGCAACGGCAGGCCGATCAGCGGGTGGCCGGCGGCGGCCCGCAGGCCGTACGGCGCGGGTGTCTCCGGCGCGGCGGTGAACGCGCCCGCGCCGGCCCGCAGCCGGCGTACCCGACGCCAGGTGCAGACCGCCACCGCGAGCGCCGGGACGGCCACCAGCGGGAGTTGGGCGGCGGCCCGGTCCACCGGGGTGTTCCCGGCGCTGGTCAGGCCGGCGGCCAGCACCGCCGCCGTCAGGGCGAGGCCGGTCGCGGTCAGGGCGAGCAACCATCCGGTACGCCGCCGGAGGGCGCGGGCGCGGTCCAACCGGGGCAGTCCGTCCGCCACGACGCCGGCGGCGAGCCAGACCGCGGCGATCGGCAGCAGCACGAGGAGATGGCCATCCATGCGCCCAGCCTTGCCCAGAACGGCGTCCGGCGAATCCGGGCGCGGCCCCTGTTCGACCCCGACCCGTCCCGTAGGGGTTCCGGCGTACCGGATCCGGACGGTCCGAAGTGGACCGGGTCAGACCGCGAAGCTGGCCGGACGCTCGGTGGCCGGCGCGGGGGGCCTCGCCTTCCACAGGCCGGTCTTCTGGCCGGCGAGGCGGGTCAGGTAGGCCGGGTTGAGGATGACGTACCGGCGCCAGAGCCGCTTCGGCTCCAGGCCGAGCCGCCAGAACCACTCCAGGCCGGCCCGCTGCATCCACGGCGGCGGCTGCCGGAGCAGGCCGGCGTGGTAGTCGAAGGCCGCGCCCACCGCCATCTGCGGCATGTCCAGCAGTGGCCGCATCGCGTAGGTGAAGATCTCCTGCCGGGGGCAGCCCAGGCCGACCAGGACGAGCCGGGCGCCGCTGGCCTTGATCCGGTCGGCGATCTCGACGTCCTCGCCGGGCTGCACCGCGCGGAACTTCGACGGCTCCACCCCGGCGATCTTCAGGGCCGGGAACATCCGCTCCAGCGCCGGGATCAGCTTGGCCAGGGTCTCCTCGGTCGAGCCGTACAGGTAGACCGGCAGCCCCTCCTCGGCGAAGCGGCGCAGCACGTGCAGGGTGAGCGTCGGGCCGTAGACCCGGTCCGACAGGCCGGCGTGGTGCAGCAGGTTGAGCGCCCAGCGGACCGGCTGACCGTCCGGGGTGACCACGTCGAAGGAGTTGAGCCGGGCGTTGTGCGCCGGGTCGAGCACCCCGGTCATCACGCCGTGCACGGCCAGCGCGGTCAGCGCCAGCGGACGCCGCTGGTGGGCCGCCGCGACGACCTGCTCGGTCGCCGAGGCGTAGTCGGTGGCGTCGACCAGGACGCCGAGGATGTTCCGTTTGCCCTGCCCGGTCATGCTCCCGGCACCCACTTGTCGACGTTCGCCTCGTAGGTCTCCCGCATGATCATCGGCACATCGTAGACCTGCTTCCAGTCCGGGTAGTCGGCCTGGAACGCCTCGTTCGAGCCGATCCACCACTTGTGGTCGCCGACCCGGTTCGCCTCGACGTACTCGGAGATCATCTCCTGGCCGGTGATCTGCTCGGCCAGCGTGAACGCCTCCCGCATCGAGGTGTTGGAGTGCCGACCGCCGCCCAGGTTGTAGACGGCCGCCGAGCGCGGGGCGCGGAAGAACGCCTCGAACGCCGACACCACGTCCGAGCTGTGGATGGCGTCCCGGACCTGCTTGCCCTGGTAGCCGAAGATCTTGTACGTGCGGCGTTCCATGTTGGCCCGCATGACGTACGCCAGGAAGCCGTGCAGTTCGGTCGCCGAGTGCGCCGGGCCGGTCAGCGTGCCGCCCCGGAAACAGGCCGTCCGCATGTCGAAGTAGCGGCCGTACTCCTGCACCATCACGTCGGCGGCGACCTTGGAGGCGCCGAAGACCGAGTGCAGGCAGGCGTCGATCGACATGTCCTCGCGGATGCCCTGCTCGTACGGGTGCCCCGGCTCGATCTCCCACCGGGTGTCCAGCTCCACCAGCGGCAGGCTGTTGGGGCGGTCGCCGTAGACCTTGTTGGTCGAGCAGTGGATCACCGGCGCGTCGATGCAGTGCTCGCGCACGTTCTGCAGGATGTTGAGGGTGCCGCCCGCGTTGACGTCGAAGTCGGTGAACGGGTCCCGCACCGCCCAGTCGTGCGAGGGCTGCGCGGCGGTGTGGATCACCACGGCGATGTCCCGGCCGTACCGGGCGAAGAGCTTGGCCAGGGCGTCCCGGTCCCGGATGTCGATGCTGTGGTGCGCGTACGCCGACCCCAGCTCGTCGGTCAGCCGTCGGACGTTCCACGCGGTCGACGCCTCGGCGCCGAAGAACTCCTGCCGCATGTCGTTGTCGATGCCGACCACGTCCAGGCCGAGACCGGCGAAGTGCCGGACCGCCTCGGAACCGATCAGACCGCCCGACCCGGTCACCAACGCGACACTCACACGCCACTCCTGGTCAGTAGGAGGCTGGACAAACCATCGAAGCATAGCGTGACGCCCGACCTGCCCCGATACGACGCGAGGGCCCCGCAAGCTGCGGAGCCCTCGTCGATCTGGTGGGGAAGGGGGGAGTTGAACCCCCACGTCCTTTCGGACACACGGACCTGAACCGTGCGCGTCTGCCATTCCGCCACTTCCCCGTGGCACGACCTCGAACACTGTAGCTCGCGTCCGGGTCGCCGTCTCCGGCGGACCCCGGACATCCTACCGGGTTCTCGGTCTCGCCTCGACCGGTTACCGTTCTTACGAGCGGTCACCGTTCGTGGCGGACGAAAGAGTAGCACGGTCCGACGGGCGCCTCCGGAGGGGCCGCCGCGCGGCGGCCGAGCGGCGCGCGAGCTGCATGCGCGCCGTCCAGATACCATCATGTCCTCGGGACCCGAGGAGGAGCCGGTGAGCGTGCTGCAACGCTTCGAGAAGCGTCTGGAAGGCCTGGTCGAAGGGGCTTTCGCCAAGGTCTTCAAAGGGGTGGTCCACCCCGTGGAGATCCTCAACGCCATGCAGCGGGAGGCCGAGGCGCACAAGGCGATCCTGGCCGGTGGGCGCACGTTGGTGCCCAACCGCTACGTGATCGATCTCTCGCCGTACGACCACAGTCGGTTGGCGCCGTACGCCGCCGCGCTGGCCCAGGAGCTGGCCCAGTCGCAGGCGGAGTTCATCGGCGAGCAGGCCTGGACGGTCTACGGCGACGTGATCGTCGAGATCGAGCGCGGCGAGGGGCTGGACACCGGCATGTTCCGGGTCACCGCCGAGGTCTACACCGGTGGCGAGGTCGCCCCGGTCTCGTCGCCGGGCGGCTACGACGCCGGCCCGCCGGCGTACCCGTCGTACGACCAGGGCGGCGGCTACGGCCCGCCGCCGGGACACGGCGGCGCCCGCAACGTGCGGCTGGTCTCCGGTGACGGCCGTACCTACCCGTTGCAGATGGGCTCGACCGTGATCGGCCGTGGCGACCAGGCCAACCTGCGCCTGCCGGACGTCGGCATCTCCCGCCGACACGCCCGGCTGGACTTCGACGGCGGCCAGGTCGTGCTGACCGACCTCGGCTCCACCAACGGCACGATGGTCAACGGCCAGCGCGTCTCGGCCGTCGCCCTCAACCCCGGTGACATGATCCAGCTCGGCACCACCACCCTGACCTTCCGCGTGGACGGCTGACCCGCCTTGCCGGAACTCGTCATCACCGTCGCCCGGTTCGGGTTCCTCATCCTGCTGTGGATCTTCGTGTTCACGGTGGTCGGAGTGATCCGCCGCGACCTCTTCGCCGGAGCCCGGTCGGGCCGGCTGGTGGCCGCGCCGCGTGCGGTGGGTGCCGCCACCGGGCAGGCCGCGAAGCCGGCGAAGGTGAAGCGGGGCAGGGCCGCGCACCAACTGGTGGTGACCGCCGGCCAGCTCGCCGGCACCCGGATCACCCTCGGTGAAGCGCAGATCACCATCGGTCGGGCCGAGGACTCCACCCTCGTCATCACCGACGACTACGCCTCGGCGCGGCACGCCCGACTGGTGCCGCGCGACGGGCAGTGGTTCGTGGAGGACCTCGGTTCGACTAACGGCACCTACCTGGATCGCGCTAAGGTCACCGGACCAACCCCCGTCCCCCTCGGCGTGCCGATCCGTATCGGCCGCACCTCTCTCGAATTACGGCCATGACTCTGACCCTGCGCTATGCGGCCCACAGCGACCGCGGTCTGATCCGAGACGGAAACCAGGATTCCGTCTACGCCGGGCCGCGGCTTCTCGCCGTCGCCGACGGCATGGGCGGCATGGCCGCCGGTGACGTCGCCAGCAACATCGTCATCGGTGCCATGGCGCCGCTCGACGAGGACGTCCCGGGGGACGCGCTCGTCGACGCGCTGCGATCGGCCGTGGGCACCGCCAACCAGCAGCTCCGCGACACCGTGGACGCCAACCCGCAGCTTGAGGGGATGGGCACCACGCTCACCGCGACCCTCTTCTCGGGCAGCAAGCTCGGCATGGTCCACATCGGTGACTCACGGGCCTATCTCCTGCGCAACGGCGAGTTCGCGCAGATCACCAAGGACGACACCTACGTCCAGATGCTCGTCGACGAGGGGCGGATCAGCGCGGAGGAGGCGAGCAGCCACCCCCAGCGCTCGCTGCTCACCCGCGCCCTCGACGGTCGGGACATCGACCCGGAGTACAGCGTCCGCCAGGTGCTCACCGGCGACCGCTACCTGATCTGCAGCGACGGCCTCTCCGGCGTGGTCAGCGCGGACACCATCGGCGACACGATGCGGGAGTACACCGACCCGCAGCAGTGCGTCGAGCGGCTGGTGCAGTTGGCCCTGCGCGGCGGCGGCCCGGACAACATCACCGTGATCATCGCGGACGCCACCGACCAGGACATCGTCGAGGCGAGCCCGATCGTCGGCGGGGCCGCTGCCCGGGACCGGGGGATGGCCACCGCGGCCGACGACTCCACCCCGGCGGCCCGGGCCTCGGCGCTCTCCGCGCCGCGTCCCCCCGCCCCGGAGGACCCGGCGGCCAACCGGGACGACGAGCCGGAACGCTCCCGCCGTCGGCCGCTGCGCACCGTGGCGATGCTGGTGGCGCTGCTGGTCATCCTCGGTGGCGGCCTCTTCGCCGGCTGGAGCTACACCCAGCGGCAGTACTACGTCGGGGCGACCGAGAACGGGCAGCTCGCGGTCTTCCGTGGGGTTCCCGGCCAGGTCGCCGGGCTCGACCTGTCCAGCGTGCACTCGACCAGCCCCGCCAAACTGGACGACCTCACCCTGGCTGCCCAGGAGCAGGTGAAGCAGGGCATCCAGGCCAAGAGCCGGCCGGACGCGCTGCGTCGACTGACCGAGCTGACCAGCGACGACCCGGCCAACCCCAACCTGAAGCCGGTCTGCCCGCCCAGCCCGACGGTCGCCGTCACCGGTTCGCCGGTCGTGACGACGACGACACCGACCGCACCCGCGCCCACCCCCAGCGGCCGTCCGGTCGTCACGGCGACCCCCGCGCCGACCACCACGCCCGACGCCTCGGCCTCCGACGCGGTCCCGCCAGCCGGAGACCCGGCGGGCTGCCGGTCGCCCGAGTGACCGTCGGCTGAGATCCGAGGGACACATCCGTGACCGCAGCGGCCACACCGGCAGCCTCGCCCGCCATGACGGGCGAGCAGCCCGGCGTACGCCTGGCGCGGTCCCGGCGTAACGCCGAACTGTCGCTGCTGCTGCTGGCGATGGTGCTGGTGGCCGCGTACGGGGCGATCGTCGAGGCGAACCTGCTCGACACCGTCACCCCGGACTTCTGGATGCCGGCCGCCGCGCTGGGGCTGGTCTTCCTCGGCATGCACCTGGTGATCCGCTGGCTGGCGCCGTTCGCCGATCCGGCGCTGCTGCCCGCGGTGGCGCTGCTCAACGGCGTCGGGGTGGGCTTCCTGCGCCGGCTCGACCTGGGCAAGGCCGCCCCCGCCGACCGGGAGACGCTGGCCATCTTCGCCGGCACCGGAGGCCGCCAGCTCGCCTGGACGCTGGCCGCGGTGATCCTCGCCGCCGGGCTGCTCGTGCTGATGCGCGACCACCGCTCGGTCTCCCGGTACGCGTACACCCTGGGCCTGGCCGGCATCGTGCTGGTGATGATCCCGGCGGTGCTGCCCGGCCGGTTCTCCGAGATCAACGGCGCCAAGCTGTGGATCCGGGTCGGCGGCTTCAGCATCCAGCCCGGTGAGTTCGCCAAGCTGGCGCTGCTGGTGTTCTTCGCCTACTACCTGGTCCGCAAGCGCGAGGTGCTCTCGCTGGCCAGCCGCCGGATCCTCGGCATCGACTTCCCGCGCGGCCGGGACCTCGGGCCGGTGGTCGGGGTCTGGCTGATCAGCCTCCTGGTCCTGGTGTTCGAGAAGGACCTCGGCACCTCGCTGCTCTACTTCGGCATGTTCGTGGTGACGCTCTACATCGCCACCGAACGGGTCAGTTGGCTGCTGATCGGTCTGGTCCTCTTCTTCGGTGGCGCCTATCTCGCGTACGTGCTCGGAGGCACCGTCGGCGGGCCGTTCGCCAACTTCTACACCCGCGCCGAGATCTGGCTGGACCCGTTCGCCGAGCCGTACGACCGGGGCTACCAGTTGGTGCAGGGGCTACTCGGCCTGGGCAGTGGTGGACTGTTCGGGACCGGGCCGGGCGCCGGTGAGCCGCTGGAGATCCCCGAGGTGCAGAACGACTTCATCTTCGCCGGCATCGGCGAGGAGATCGGCCTGTTCGGGCTCACCGCGCTGCTGGTGGTCTACCTGCTGATCGTCGAGCGCGGCCTGCGGGCCGGGCTGGCCGTCCGCGACTCGTTCGGCAAGCTGGTCGCCGGGGGCCTGGCCTTCACCCTGGGGCTCCAGGTCTTCGTGATCGTCGGCGGGATCAGCAAGCTCATCCCGCTGACCGGTCAGACCACCCCGTTCCTCTCCGCGGGTGGTTCGTCGCTGATGGCGAACTGGCTGCTCATCGCGGTGCTGCTCCGGATCTCCGACGCGGCCCGACGGCCGGTGACGCAGGGCGGTGGCCCGGCGGCCCGGCCCGGCGGCGGCCCGCCGGAACAGCTACACGGTGCTCCCACGGAGGTGATCCGCCCGTGAACGCACCCCTGCGCCGCGTCGGCGTCGTCGTCATGATCCTCTTCGGTCTGCTCTTCGCGAACCTGAACTGGATCCAGGCGTACAAGGCCGACGAGTACCGCAACAGCGACTACAACGGCCGGGTCCAGGTGGCCGAGTACGAGCGTCGGCGGGGCAACATCGAGGCCGGCGGCACCGCCTTCGCCACCAGCAAGGAGACCGGTGGCAAGCTGAAGTACCAGCGCACCTACCCGGGCGGGGCGAAGTACGCGCATGTGCTCGGCTACAAGCCGGTCAACCTGGGCGACACCGGCATCGAGCGGCTTGAGAACGACTTCCTCGCCGGCACCAGCGACGCCCTGCTCGGCAACCGGATCAAGGACATGTTCACCGGGGACGAGACCGGCGGCGGCAACGTGCTGCTGACCGTCTCGAAGCGGGCCCAGGACACCGCGTACGAGCAGCTACGCAACAACGGCAACGGGGTGAAGAGGGGCGCGGCGATCGCCATCGACCCGCGTACCGGTGCGGTGCAGGCGCTCGTCTCGATGCCCAGCTTCGACCCGAATCCGCTGGCCAACCACGACACCAACGTGGCGTCGGCCGCCTACAACAAGTACGAGCAGGACCCGGACGGCCCGCTGAAGAACCGCGCGCTGTCGGAGACCCTGCCGCCCGGCTCCACCTTCAAGATCGTGGTGGCGGCCGCCGCCCTGGAGAACGGGATCGGCAAGAACACCCAGATCCCGGCCGGGGCGAGCTGGACCCCGCCGACCTCGGGCGAACCGATCCGCAACGCCGCCCCGTCGATCTGCCCGGAGGCGCAGGTCACCCTGCTGGACGCGGTCACCGAGTCGTGCAACACCGGCTTCGCCCAGCTCGGCGTGCGGCTCGGCGCGGACACCGTGAAGGAGAAGGCCCGGCAGTTCGGCTTCGAGCAGGACGACCTGACCGTCGGCCAGCTCGGCGAGGGCGGCCTGACCGTCACGGCGAGCCGGACCGGGGAGATGTCGGCGCCCGGCGGGGCGACCGACCCGGCGGCGCTGGCCCAGTCCTCGATCGGGCAGCGGGACGTGCGGATGACGCCCCTCCAGGGGGCGCTGATCGCCGGCTCGGTCGCCTACAAGGGCAGGCAGATGCGGCCGTACCTGGTCAAGCAGCTCCTCGGGCCGGACCGGACCACCAGCTACTACAACGCCCAGCCGCGTGAGCTGCGCCGGCCGGTCAGCGACCAGGTCGCCGCCGACCTGCGGGACATGATGGTCAGCGTGGTGGAGAACGGCACCGGCCGGTCCGCCCGGATCGACGGCTACACCGTCGGCGGCAAGACCGGCACCGCACAGTCCGCCCCGGACCGGCCCGACCACGGCTGGTTCATCGGCTTCGCGCTCGACAAGAACGGCGAGGCGGTCTCCGCGGTCTGCGTGGAGCTGGAGCAGGCGGGCAGTGGCGGCAGCAACGAGGCCGCCCGGATCGCCGGCAAGATCATGCAGGCGGCCATCGCCGACGCGGGGGGCCGCTGACATGCTCAGCCCCGGCGTGCAGCTCGGCAACCGCTACCGCCTCGACGAGCGGATCGCCAGCGGCGGCATGGGCGACGTGTGGCGCGGCACCGACCAGGTGCTGGGCCGTACGGTGGCGGTGAAGAGCCTGCTCCCGGCGTTGCTCGACGAGCCCGGCTTCGCCGAACGGTTCCGTGGCGAGGCGCGGACGATGGCCACCATCAACCACCCCGGCGTGGTCGACGTCTACGACTTCGGCAGCGACCAGCAGATCGCCTTCCTGGTGATGGAGTACGTCGAGGGCGACGCCCTCTCGTCCACCCTGAGCCGGGTCGGCCGGCTCACCCCGGCCCGGACGATGGCCCTGCTCGCCCAGGCCGCCGACGCGCTGCACGCCGCCCACGAGAAGGGCATCGTGCACCGCGACGTGAAGCCGGGCAACCTGCTCGTCCGGCCGAACGGGACGTTGGTGCTGACCGACTTCGGCATCGCCCGCTCCGAGCTGGTGGGTCAGCTCACCGCCGCCGGGTCGGTGCTCGGCACCGCCTCGTACATCTCGCCCGAGCAGGCCACCGGGGCGGTCGCCACCCCCGCCTCCGACGTGTACGCGCTCGGCGTCGTGGCGTACCAGTGTCTGGCCGGCCGGCGACCCTTCGAGGGCGACAATCCTCTTGAGATCGCCATGAAGCACGTCCGGGACGCGCCCCGGGCGCTGCCCGGCGACATCCCGCCGCAGGTGAAGGCAATCGTGGAGCGGGCCATGGCCAAGGAGCCCGGCCACCGTTGGCCGAGCGCCGCCGCCCTGGCCACCGTGGCCCGGCAGGCGAAACTGGCCCTCTCCCAGCAGGCCCGCACCGGCGGGCACCCCGGCCCGGTCTCCGGTGCGCCGGCCTCCCCGGCCGCGCCGATGGCCCGCGCGCAGGTCCCCACCGCGCCCCGGCAGCAGCCGCCCGCGCTGGCCCAGCAGCACCGGCCGCCGGCCAGCGGGCAGGCCCGCCCGCCGGTCGCGGCCCGCCACCCGCAGCCGCCCGTGGCCGCCCAGCGCCCGCCCACCCCGGCCCGGCCGCCGGCCGTGCCGTTCGCCCAGACCCGGGGTGCCGCGTCCGTCCCGCCGACCCCGACCCGGGTCGACCGCCCGGTCGGGTACGCCCGGCAGCCGCTCCCGGCCCCTGTTCCACCACGTCGTTCCAGGTCCGGGATGGTGACCCTGGTCATCCTGCTGGCCGTGCTGGTCCTGGTCTGCTCCGGCGTGATTTCCTACAGGGCGCGGCAGGGCATGAGCGCCGGTGATCCCGGTGCGCCACGCACGACGTCCGGCGCGCTGAGTGCCTACGGACGCGACGATCCGCTCGGAACACCGTACCGTCGGGTGGTACGGCTCGGACCGGGTGGCGGCGAGACGACGACGAGCGAAGGACGAAGAACGCGATGACAGCGCAGGCCCGCCTGCTCGGTGGCAGGTACCAGGTCGGCGAGCTGCTCGGTTACGGCGGCATGGCCGAGGTACACCGCGGTCGCGACCTCCGGCTCGGTCGGGACGTCGCGATCAAGATGCTCCGGACGGACCTGGCCAGGGACGCCACCTTCCAGATGCGGTTCCGCCGCGAGGCGCAGAACGCGGCCTCGCTGAACCATCCGGCGATCGTCGCGGTCTACGACACCGGCGAGGAGACCGCGCCGACCGGCGAGACACTCCCGTTCATCGTGATGGAGTTCGTGAACGGGCGGACCCTCAAGGAGGTCCTCGGCGTCGAGGGCCGGCTCCAGCCGCGCCGGGCGCTGGAGATCTGCGCCGACATGTGCGCGGCGCTGGAGTTCAGCCACCGGCACGGGATCATCCACCGGGACATCAAGCCCGGCAACGTGATGCTGACCCAGACCGGCCAGGTCAAGGTCATGGACTTCGGCATCGCCCGGGCGCTGGCCAGCGGGGCCACCACGATGACACAGACCAGCGCGGTGATCGGCACGGCCCAGTACCTCTCCCCGGAGCAGGCGCGCGGTGAGGCCGTCGACGCCCGCTCCGACGTGTACGCCGCCGGCTGCGTCCTGTTCGAGCTGGTCTGCGGCCATCCGCCGTTCGTCGGCGACAGCCCGGTCAGCGTGGCGTACCAGCACGTCCGGGAGGCGCCGCCGACGCCGAGCGACATCAACCCGGACGTCAACCCGGCGGTCGACGCGATCGTGCTCAAGGCGCTGTCGAAGAACCCGCTCAACCGCTACCAGAGCGCCGGCGAGATGCGGGCCGACCTGCTCCGCGCCGCCGCCGGCCGGCCGGTGATGGCCACCCCGGTCATGCCGCAGGAGGAGACCGCCCCGATGCCGGCGGCCGGCGGGGCCGGGTACCCGACCCAGGTGGCGGGCCAGCCGACCCGGCAGATGCCGGCCCGGGTCGGCGACCCGCAGCGGCGCAAGAGCTCCGCCTGGGTGATCGCCGCCTTCGCGGCGGTCGGCGTGCTCGCGGTGATCGCCCTGGTCGCGGCGCTACTGATGAACGGCACCGGCGGCGCGCAGAAGGCGTCGGTGCCGAACCTGGCCGGCAAGTCGCAGCAGGCCGCGTTCGCCGAGATCCAGAACGCCGGTTTCGTACCGGCGGTGGGTGACCCGGTCTTCGACAGCACCTGCCAGAAGGGGACCGTCGTCACCCAGGACCCGTCGGCGGGCACCTCGCTGGAGGAGAACCGCCAGGTGACGGTGAACATCTGCGGCGGCCCGCAGGAGGTGACCATCCCGGCTGCCCTGGTCGGTTCCCAGTACACCAACGTCAAGGAACAGTTGGACCGGCTCAAGCTGGTCGTCGACCGGAAGGACGTCGACAGCGGGCAGCCGGAGGGCACCGTCACCAAGGTGAATCCGGCCTCCGGCGAGAAGGTGGCCGAGGGCACGAAGGTGACCGTCGAGGTCTCCAAGGGCAACGTCCGTGAGGTGCCCCGGGTCACCGGGCTCACCGTGGACGAGGCCCGCAAGGAGTTGGAGAAGCGCGGCTACGTCGTCAAGGTGCGCGACGGTGACGAGGTGCCGGCCGACCAGGCCGGGAAGGTGACCGGTCAGAACCCGGAACCGGGCAAGCCGCTGGCCGAGGGCAAGACCGTCACCATCGAGGTCTCCATCCCGGAGCCCACCCAGGAGCCGACGCCGCCCACCCCGACCACCCCGACGCCGACCACCACGCCCCCCGGCGACGGCGGGGGCGGCGGGTTCCCGCTGCCCATCCCACCGGGCCGGCTCGCCCACGAGTGACCCGTACCCCGAGGTGAACCCAGGCCCGGTCCGCGCGGACCGGGCCTGGGTGTTTCCGATGCGCGGTCAGGTGGTGGCGAAGGCGGCGCGGCGGCGGGTGTCCACCTCGGCGGCCAGCTCCGGTGCGCGCTCCAGCGCCTCCGGGTGGCCGCAGGCGGCGAGCCAGTTGGCCAGCATCAGGTGGCCGCCCTCGGTGAGCACCGACTCCGGGTGGAACTGCACCCCCTCGATCGGCAGCGTCCGGTGCCGCATCGCCATCACCACGCCGGAATCCGTCCAGCCGGTGACCTCCAGCTCGTCCGGCAGGGTCTCGGGGAGCACGGCCAGCGAGTGGTAGCGGGTCGCGGTGAACGGGTCCGGCAGACCGGCGAGCACCCCGACGGAGTGGTGCCGGACGTCGGAGGTCTTGCCGTGCAGCAGCTCGGGGGCCCGGGTCACGGTCGCCCCGAACGCCTCGCCGATGGCCTGGTGACCCAGGCAGACGCCGAAGATCGGCAGTTCGCCGGCGTACTGCCGGATCACGTCGAGGCAGATGCCGGCGCGGTCCGGGCTGCCCGGACCCGGCGAGAGCAGGACGCCCGCCGCGCCGAACCGACCGACCTCGGCGACGTCGATCTCGTCGTTGCGCCGCACCTCGCACTCCACCCCGAGCTGACCGAGGTACTGGACGAGGTTGAAGACGAAGGAGTCGTAGTTGTCGATCACGAGGACGCGCATGGGCTCACTGGTCCGAGGAGGGGGGTGGGGTGTTGTTCTGGTCGGTGTCGTACGGCAGTTCGTGGTCGGTGCCGGTCGGCGCGTTCTGGTCGACGCCGGAGTCGCCGCCCGGGTTACCCGAGTCCTGGGTGACCTGGACGTCGTCGAAGGGCAGCAGCGGTTCGGCCCACGGGAAGACCACGTACCAGAGCAACGCCACCGTGGCCGTGGTGAGCAGCAGCGAACCGATCAGCTTGCCGGGCAACCCGAGGGGCAGCTTGCGCCAGATCCAGGAGTACATCGTCGTCAGCCTTCCAACTCGCCCGGCCGGCCCACGGACTTCGCCTGGGCGCGTTCGAACTCGGCGTGGACGATCAGACGCTGGTAGTTGTCGAACTTCGGGTTGCAGGTGGTCAGGGTGAGCAGCTTGCGGGTGGCCTTCGTGCCCGGCTTGCCCGGCACCGGCGCGACCACCTCGACCTGGTCGGGGCGGACGATCCGGGACTGGTAGACCTTGTAGACGTACCAGTCCTCCTTGCCCTCCAGGACGATGGTGTCGCCGCTCCTCAGCTCGTCCAGCCGCCAGAAGGTGGCCCGGTTGCGGTGCCCGGCGACGGAGAAGTTGCCCACCTCGCCGGGGAGCGCGCTCTTCGGGTAGTGGCCGGGGGCGTACCGGATGTCCTTCTGGGTGACGCCCTCGACGACGACCCAGTTCTTGTCGAGCTTGGGGATGTAGAGCCCGGCGATCGGCTTGCCCTCGACCGGGGCCGCCGGCTTGGCCGTCACGCTCGGGCTGACCGTCGGGTCCCCGGTGGGTGCCCACTCCTGCGCCAGTTGCTTGTTCAGGTCGGTCTGATGGGCGTCGACGATCGCCGACTTGCCCCAGATCTCGTACCCGGCGAAGAGGAGCACCACCAGGCCGAACGTGATCAGCAGCTCGCCGCTGACCCGTACGCCGGTGCGCAGTCGGGAGCCGAACGACGGCCGGGTCAGCTCCGAGTAGACGCTCTTGTAACCCTCGCCGGTCTGCTCCGGGCGGAGCTGCACCACCCGCTCGCCCCGCCGGGGCTGCGGCGGTGGCTCGACGGGGCCGCCGGAGCCGGTGCCCTCCGGGGCGGGCGGGACCGCGCCCATCAGCGCGGTGGAGTCCAGTGCCGGGCCGGGGCCGGCCGGCCGGGCGGGCACCGCCGGGAACACCGCCGTCGCCGCCGGGTCCGGGCCGCCGGCCCGTACCGGCTCCGGCCGCCCGTGCTCCGCCGGCCCGTGCTCCGCCGGCCCGTCCCCGGGTACGCCCCGCTGGTGGGCGTCGGCTCGCGGGGCCGCCGTTGCGTACCGCTCGCCGCCGGTGATGGCCGGCGGCGGCGCACCGTCAGGGGTGGCGGCCCGGAGCCGACCCGGCTCGGCGGGGTCGGGGCGGCGCTCCTCTGGGGCCGGCCCGGAACGCCGGGCGGTCCGGTCGGTGATGGTGGGGAGGAGGGCGGTCTGCGCGTCGGCGGGCTGTGGCTCCACCGGTCGGCCGGCGGGTCGGGGTCCGGCCGGGCTGGTCGGTGTGGCGTCCCACGGGCCGGCCGGGCTGGTCGGTGCGGGAGTCCACGGCCCGGCCGGGCTGGTCGCTGTGGTGTCGGGGTGCCCGGTGGGGCTGCCCGGCCAGGCGGGGGGTGCGGGCCGCCCCGCCGGGGCGGACCGGTCGGGTGGGCCGTACCCGCCCTCGGCGCTCGGCCGGGGCGCGGCGGGGTGGGTCGGGCCGGCGTTCGGCGGTGCCGGGCGGCGGGCGGAGCCGCCGTCGGAAGCGCTGGTGGCGGCCGACCGGTGGGTCGGGAGCACCGGGTCGGGCCAGCGGCCGGTCGGCCCGGGGCGGGTGGACGCCGGTGGCGCGGAGCGGTCGACCTTCGGCAGGAAGGCGGTGGGCTCGTCGGCCGGGCCGCGGTGACGCGCGTCCCCACCCTCGTCGGTCATCGCGGCACCGTCGCCGACCGCAGCGCGGTCGAGTCCTCGAACGCCGGCACGGTGACCGTGGAGACGGTCTCGGAGTATCCGAGCTGGTAGTGGTCGACCGCCTGCTTGAACAACCCGACTCCCTGAGAGCCGGCGAGGGCCTGCTGGAGGGCAGCGGGATCGCCGATTGCTACGATCTTGAACGGTGGCGAGTACACCCGGCCGTGCAGCAGCAGGGTGTTACCGACGCAGCGTACCGCGCTGGTGGACAGCACGCGGACGTTCATGATGGACATGGCCTCGGCACCGCCGGCCCAGAGCGCGTTCACCACCGCCTGGACGTCCTGCTGGTGAACCACCAGGTCGTCGTTGGTGGCCCCCTTGGGCAGCGTCCCGTCGCCGCGCCGTGGGGCGTCGTTCAGCTCGACGGTCACGCCGGTGCCGGTGAGCGGGGTGAAGCCGGCGGCCTGCTGGATGCTCCGGGCCCGGTCCCGCTGCTCCTTGATCGGCGCGTCGGTGTCGGCCAGGGTGGCGGTCTCGCCCTCCACGTCGGCCCGCAGTCGCGCCGCGCGCAGCTCGCTCGCCGCCACCTGCTCCCGGCGGTCCTCGATGAGCTGGGTGAGCTGGGGCCGGCGGTCCTCCCGCAGGGCGGTGCCCCCGGCCGTGGTCGCCGTGGTGGTGAAGAGCAACCCGGCCGCGGCGGCGATCAACGGCACGCCGATCGACCAGCCCGGCCGGCGCTGCCGGGGGCGCGGGGGCAGGAAGGCCGCCACCGCGCGGCGCATGGCCTTCTGCCAGGACGCCGCGCCGGATGTGTACTCCACCGAGCGTTCCTCTCCGGTCGTCTGGTTTCGCGCCGCCACGGCGTGGGACGGTGCGTCCGGGCCGCGTCGGCCCGCCCAATCCGGTCACTCCGCGCACCGGACTGACCCCATTCATGGCCTGGAGCGGCCGTCGGGACTACGCTAGCTGTCGAACATTATTGGCCATGGACCGTCGCCCCCGCGCCCGGTTGTCAGGCCGGACGAGGTCGTCACCCCTCTGGAGAGCGTCGTGCCCAAGTCTCAGGTCCGCAAGAAGAAGGTGTACACCCCGCCGACGGACGTCCGTCCGACCACGGCGGCGGCGACGCGCAAGCCTAGCCCGGTGTGGCTGCCGGCGACCGCGGTCGCGCTGATCGTGGGTGGCATCGGCTGGTTGGTGGTCTACTACCTCTCCGAGCAGGAGTACCCGGTCGCCTCGTGGGGCTACTGGAACCTCGCGGTCGGGTTCGGCGCGATGGTGGCCTCCCTGGTCCTGCTCTCCCGCTGGCGCTGAGCGCGGCGCTCCGGCGTCCGCCCAGACGGGTTCGAGGTCACCCCGCGCGGCCCCTGCCCGGCGCTTCGGCGCCGGGCACCCTATGGTGTCCGCAGGGCGGCGTGGCCTGGTGCGAGAAGACTCACGTTACTGCTGGGTAACCCTTGCGCGTAGGCTGCACTGCATGACCGAGCGGAGCGAGGTCATCGCCCGGCCCGGTCTGGGGTGCGGCAGCGGCGTCACGCCGGTCGCGTCCTGATCCGGCGGCCGGTCGCCGAGCCGCTCGACAGGCAGCAGACCGGGAGGCCAACTCGATGGGCAGCGTCCAGATCGTCACCACGATCCTCGCGGCCGCCATCACCGCCGTGGCGGTGTGGCTTGCGGTGCGCGCGGTCATGAAGATGGTGGCAGTCATCCGGCTGGGGCAACCCGCGCCGGAGCGGTTCACCGACAAGGGCACCCGCACCAGGACGATGCTGGTGGAGACGGCCGGCCACACCCGGATGCTCAGGTGGGGCGTGGTGGGCGCCGCGCACTGGTTCGTGATGGTCGGCTTCATCGTGCTGTCGCTGCTGGTGCTGGAGGCGTACTTCGAGGTCGTCTCGCCGACCGGCGGCCTGCCGCTGATCGGCGGCCTGGCCGTCTACGGCCTGGTGACCGAGCTGATCGCGGTGCTCGGCACCGTCGGCATCCTGGTGCTGATCGCGATCCGGCTGCGCAACCGGCCGACCCGGCCCGGTGGCCGGTCCCGGTTCACCGGCTCCACCATGTGGCAGGGCTACTTCGTCGAGGCCGTGGTCCTCGCGGTGCTGATCATGGGCTTCGTGATCCGGGGCTTCAAGGTCGCCACCGACCACTTCGAGTACCCGGTCTGGGCCACCCCGGTCAGCCACGCCGTCGGCGCGCTGCTGCCCGACTGGAGCGCGGGCGTCAGCATCGCCGCCTTCATCAAGATCGCCATCTCGATGACCTGGCTGATCGTCATCGCGCTGAACGTGACGATGGGCGTCGCCTGGCACCGCTTCCTGGCGTTCTTCAACATCTTCTTCAAGCGTGAGCCGGCCAGGCCCGCCGGCTCCGGCCTCGGCCCGCTGCGGCCGATGATGAGCGACGGCAAGCCGCTGGACTTCGAGGAGGCCGACCCCGAGAAGGACCAGTTCGGCGTCGCCCAGGTCGAACAGTTCTCCTGGAAGGGGCTGCTCGACTTCAGCACCTGCACCGAGTGCGGTCGCTGCCAGTCGCAGTGCCCGGCCTGGAACACCGGCAAGCCGCTGTCGCCGAAGCTGCTGATCCTGAGCCTGCGCGACCACGCGTACGCCAAGGCGCCGTACCTGCTGGCCGGCGGCGGCAAGGACCTCACCGGCGAGGAGAAGGCCACCCAGGCGCAACTCGCCCACCTGGACGTGCTGGCCCTCGCCGAGGCCGACAAGCCGCTGATCGGCACCGCCGAGGAAGGCGGCGTCATCGACCCGGACGTGCTGTGGTCCTGCACCACCTGCGGCGCCTGCGTCGAGCAGTGCCCGGTCGACATCGAGCACGTCGACCACATCGTCGACATGCGCCGCTACCAGGTGCTGATCGAGTCGAGCTTCCCGTCCGAGGCCGGCGTCATGCTCCGCAACCTGGAGAACAAGGGCAACCCGTGGGGCGCCCCGCAGAACACCCGCGAGGACTGGACCAAGGGCCTGGACTTCGAGGTGCCCCGGGTCGGCGAGGTCGACGACTTCGAGTACCTGTTCTGGGTCGGCTGCGCCGGGGCGTTCGAGGACCGGGCCAAGAAGACCACCCGGGCGGTCGCCACGCTGCTCAACGAGGCCGGCGTGAAGTTCGCCATCCTCGGCGAGGGCGAGACCTGCTCCGGCGACCCGGCCCGCCGGATCGGCAACGAGTTCGTCTTCCAGATGCTCGCCCAGCAGAACGTCGAGACCCTCAACGAGGCGTTCGAGGGCCGGGAGAAGCGCAACCGCAAGATCGTCGCCACCTGCCCGCACTGCTTCAACACCCTGGGCAACGAGTACGGCCAGCTCGGTGGCGAGTTCGAGGTGGTGCACCACACCCAACTCCTGGCCCACCTGGTCGGCACGGGCAAGCTCACCCCGGTCCAGCCGGTCGACGGCGGCGTCACCTACCACGACCCCTGCTACCTGGGGCGGCACAACCGGGTCTTCGCCGCGCCCCGCGAGGTGCTCGGCGACGCCATCCAGGGCGAGCTCACCGAGATGCCGCGCAACAGCGAACGCTCCTTCTGCTGCGGTGCCGGCGGCGCCCGGATGTGGATGGAGGAGAAGATCGGCAAGCGGATCAACGTGGACCGGGTCGAGGAGGCCATGGCCACCGGGGCGAGGACGGTCGCCGTCGGCTGCCCGTTCTGCTCGACCATGCTCAACGACGGGGTCAACGGCAAGGGCGCCGGCGAGCAGGTCGAGGTGGTCGACGTGGCCAGCGTGCTGCTCCGCTCGGTCAAACCGGACGTCGCGCCCGGCGACAAGGAGACCGCGCCGGTCGCCGGCTGAGGTCGTACCGGGGAAGAACCCGGACCTGCGACGGGCGGTGGCATCCCGCGAACACCGCCCGTCCGCCGGAAACGCGAGGCGGGCCGCCGCGTGACGGTGACCGCCGGGCGCGGCCGTGGAACAATCACGCCCATCGACGGCCTGTTGCTCGGCACGCTGTTGCCCCTGGTCGGCTTCGTCCTGCTGACCGCCGGCAACGCGTTCTTCGTCGCGGCCGAGTTCGCCCTGGTCACCGTCGACCGGGCGGAGATCGACCGGCGTGCCGGCGCCGGTGACCACACGGCCACCACGGTACGCCGGGCGCTGCGCGAACTCTCCTTCCAGCTCTCCGGGGCGCAGCTCGGCATCACCCTCACCGCGCTGCTCACCGGCTACCTGGCCGAGCCGGCCCTGGCCCGGCTCTTCACCCCGCTGCTGGCCCCGCTGGGCGGCGCCGAACGGTTCAGCCCGCTGCTCGCCCTGGCGCTGGCCACCCTGATCTCGATGCTCTTCGGCGAGCTGGTGCCGAAGAACCTCGCGCTGGCCCGGCCGATGCCGGCCGCGCTCGCCACCGCCGGACCGATGCGCGCCTTCTCCCGGACCTTCGGCTGGCTCATCGACGGGCTGAACAACTCGGCGAACCGGCTGGTCCGCCAACTCGGCGTGGAACCGCAGGAGGAGTTGGCCAGCGCCCGCTCCCCCGAGGAACTGGGCCTGCTGGCGGCCATCTCGGCCCGGGCCGGCGCGCTGCCGCCGGACACCGCCATGCTGCTGCGCCGGACCATCCGGTTCGGCGACAAGCGGGCCGCCGAGGCGATGACCCCACGGGTCGACGTGATCGCGTTGCGGGCCACCGCCACCGTCGCCGAGCTGCTGGACCTGTCCCGGCAGACCGGGCGTACCCGGTTCCCGGTCTACGAGGAGACCCTCGACCTGGTCACCGGCGTCGCGGGGGTGCCGGACGCGCTCGGCGTGCCGCTGGCCCGCCGGGCGTCGACCACCGTCGCGTCGGTCGCCCGGGAACCGGTGTACGTCCCGGAGAGCCTGGACCTCGACGGCGTGCTCGCCGCGCTGAAGGACGCCGGCGCGGACCTCGCCATCGTGGTCGACGAGTACGGCGGCACCGACGGCGTGGTGACCGTGGAGGACCTGGTCGAGGAGCTGGTCGGGGAGATCGCCGACGAGTTCGACCCGGCCGCCGTGGACGACGCCCACGCCACCGGGCTGACCGTGCCGGGCGGCGAGCGGACCATCCTGGTCGACGGGGTGCTGCGGGAGGACGAGCTGGCCGAGCGGACCGGCTTCCGGCTGCCCGAGGGGCCGTACGAGACCCTGGCGGGGTTCCTGATGGCCCGGCTGGGGCACATCCCGGTGCCCGGCGAGACGGTCGGCGAGGCCGGCTACGAGTTCACCGCCGTCGAGGTGGAGCGGCACCGGATCGAGCAGGTCCGGGTGGTCCGCCCCGAGGAGCCGCACGTCGATGACTGAACTGCTGGTCGCCGTGGTGCTGCTGCTCGGCAACGCGTTCTTCGTGGGCAGCGAGTTCGCGTTGATCGCGTCCCGACGTACCGTGGTCGAACCGCTCGCCGCGACGTCGAAGCGGGCCCGCTGGGCGCTGTCGGCGATGAACCAGATCCCGCTGATGATCGCCGGGGCGCAGCTCGGCATCACCGTCTGCTCGCTGGGGCTGGGCGCGATCGCCGAGCCGGCCCTGGCCCACCTGCTGGAGCCGGTGTTCCACGCGGCGCGGCTGCCGGACCGGGCCGTGCACCCGATCTCCTTCCTGATCGCCCTCGGCGTGGTGGTCTTCCTGCACACCGTGGTCGGTGAGATGGTGCCGAAGAACATCACGCTGGCCGGGCCGGAGCCGTCGGCGCTCTGGCTGGGGCCGGCGATGCTGGCCTTCTGCCTGGCCACCAAGCCACTGCTGCTGGCGATGAAGTGGGCGGCCCGGCAGGTGCTGTGGCTGTGGCGGGTGGAGGCGGCGGACGCGGTGAAGACGGTCTTCACCGCCGAGGAGTTGGCCGGGCTGGTGGCGCAGGCGCGTACCGAGGGGCTGCTCGACGCCGAGGAGCACGCCCGGATCACCAACGCGCTGGCGCTGCACGACCGGACGGCGGCGGACGCGCTGCAACCCTGGTCCACGGTGACCACGGTGGCCGAGGACGTCTCACCGGCCTCGCTGGAGGTGCTGGCGACCAGCACCGGCCGGTCCCGGTTCCCGGTGGTGCAGCGGACCACCCGCCGGGTGCTGGGCTTCGTGCACGTCAAGGACGTCCTCGGGTACGCCGGGGCGTCCCGTCGGGCCCCGGTGCCGGCCGAGGTCTACCGGCCGTTGGCGGTGGTGCCGCCGGACCGTACGCTGGCCGACCTGCTGCTGGCGATGCGGCGGGAACGGCGGCACATGGTGCTGGTGAGCGACGGCCGCCGGCCGCTCGGTGTGGTGACGCTCGACGACGTATTGACCGCAATAGTTGGCAAATGAAGGAACACCCTTTGTGTGCAAGTGATTGCACAGAAGTGATGGGGTGGTGGCCCGCCTTGATTCCGTCCCGCGCCTTCCCTAATGTTGCACCGGCCGCTGTGGGTCGTCTGCCTCCGTATTCCCCTTAGCGAGGCGCCCGGCGGTCGGTTGCAAAGGAGTCGATGCCGGTGGCAACCATGCCCCTCCATCGTCACGTCCAGGGCCAGCCGCCCGCTCGTCCGGCGGCCCTGCGCCGGGTCGCCCGCCGCCTGCTCACCCTGGTCGCGGCGGTCGCCGTCGGCGCCGGGATGCTCGCGGTGCCGGCCTACGCCGCGCCGTCGCCCGAGGAGATCGAGGCGGCCATCGACAAGCAGTGGGAGCAGCTCGAACCCACCATCGAGGACTACAACAAGGTCCGCGCCCAGTTGAAGGTCAACCGCAAGAAGGCCGCCGACCTGCAGAAGAAGATCGAGCCGCTGGCCCTGCAGAGCGAGTTGGCCCTCGGCCGGGTCGGCGACCTCGCCTCCCGCTACTACAAGACAGGCCCGTCGCAGGAGCTCAGCGCGCTGCTGACCACCAGCAAGCCGGGCACCCTCGCCGAGCAGTTGACCATCCTGGACCGGCTCGCCGCCGAGCAGCGCAAGGAGGTCGAGAGCGTGCTCGCCGTGCGTCGCAAGTACGACGCCGAGAAGCAGAAGCTCGATGCGCTGATCGCCGCCGAGGTGCAGCAGGAGAAGGACCTCGCGGCGAAGAAGACGAAGATCAACGCCGAGATCAAGCGCCTCCAGGCATCAATGCCGAAGACCACCGTGAAGGTGGCGGGCTGCCCCACCGTCGACGGCGTGGTGACCGCCGCCGCCCGTACCGCGATCAGGGTGGCCTGCGCGCAGGTCGGCGACCCGTACGTCTGGGGCGCCACCGGGCCGAGCTCGTTCGACTGCTCGGGTCTGACCCAGTTCGCCTACAAGGCGGCCGGGATCTCGCTGACCCACTTCACCGGCGCCCAGTGGAACGAGGGCCGGCCCATCCCGCGCTCCGAGGCACGCCCCGGTGACCTGGTCTTCTTCTTCAGCGACCTGCACCATGTGGGCCTCTACCTGGGCAACGACATGATGGTGCACGCCCCCCGGACCGGTAAGCCGGTGCAGGTGAGCAGCATCAACTACATGCCGGTGGCCGGCTTCCGCCGACCGAGCTGACCGCCACACGCGCGGAACCCCCGGTCCAGTGGACCGGGGGTTCCGTGTATCCGGGAACGACGTGTCACGGCCGGGCGGGTTGCGGATCGATAACGACCATCTCTACTCTGGTCAATCGTCGGCCGCCAACAGGTCCACCCAACCAGGGCGGCGACGGCCGGCACCGCCGAGTCGCCTGCGGGCGAGCCGGGGACCCAGGTACGCCGGGGTGAATCCGCAACCACTGCGGTAGGGCGCTCCCTTCCCGCCCGAACCCGTCAGCTAACCCGGTAGGCGGTCACGGAAGAAGGAGCCCGGAGCCCGGTGGCACACCATGCCCCGCGGCCACCGTCGCGCCGGACGACCCAGGTCGCCCGGCGGACGGCTGCGCCGCGCCCACGCTGGTCCCGCTTCACCGCCGTCCTCGCCGCCCTGGCCGGAGCCGCGGTCGTGCTGACCGCTGGCGGCACGGCGGCCCACGCCGACCCCTCGGTCGCCGAGATCGAACGACAGATCGACCAGGACTGGAACACGCTCGAACCGATCATCGAGCAGCACAACGCCACCCGGCAGGACCTCGCCGCCAAGCGCCGGCAGGCCGACACGCTCGGCCGGCGGATCGCGCCGTTGCAGCGCCGGGTGGACCAGGCCATGGACCAGGTCAGCGGCCTCGCCGTCGAGGCGTACAAGGGTCAGCACGTCTCCACGGTCAACGCCCTGCTGGGCAGCCGTACGCCCGGCCAGGTGGTCGAGCAGTTGGAGCTGCTGGACCGGTTCGCCAGCCGCCAGCAACGCGAGGTGCAGACCGTCGCCGACCTGCGCGACGAACTCGCCGCGACCAAGGCCCCGCTGGACGAGATGGTCGCCCAGCTCACCCGCACCGAGGCCCAGCTAGCGGCGAAGAAGAACCAGATCAACACCGAGATCGACCGGCTACAGAAACTGCGGCTCAAGGTGTACGGCAACGGCGGTGGCGGGCCGCTGCGCCCGGCCCCGTGCCCGGCCGGCTACCCCGGTGGCCCGGCCGGGACGGCGGTGAAGTTCGCTTGCGCCCAGATCGGCAAGCTGTACGTGTGGGGCGCGGCCGGGCCCAACAACTACGACTGTTCGGGCCTGACGCTGGCCGCCTGGGCGCGGGCCGGGGTGTCGCTGCCGCACAACGCCCGGCAGCAGCGCCAGGTGACCGCCCGGGTGAGCCGGGCCGACCTGCGCCCCGGCGACCTGGTCTTCTACTACTCCGACCTGCACCACGTCGGGATGTACGTGGGGGACGGCTGGGTGGTGCACGCCTCCCAGGCCGGCCAGCCGGTCAAGATGAAGCGGGTCGACGACGGGCCGGTCAACAGCTACGGCCGGCCCGACTGACGCCGACGTCCGGGCCCCGGGCGGGGCCCGGACGGTCAGCGGGTCGGCCAGGTGCGCCAGTTCCGCCAGGAGCGGCTCGGGGTCGGCCCACGCTGACCCTGGTAGCGCGACCCGTAGACCTCCGAGCCGTACGGGTGCTCGGCCGGCGAGGACAGCCGGAAGATGCAGAGCTGGCCGATCTTCATCCCCGGCCAGAGGGTGATCGGCAGGTTCGCCACGTTGGACAGCTCCAGCGTGACGTGCCCGGAGAAGCCCGGGTCGATGAAGCCGGCGGTCGAGTGGGTGAGCAGGCCGAGCCGGCCGAGGCTCGACTTGCCCTCCAGCCGGCCGGCGAGCTGGTCGCCGAGCGAGATCACCTCAAGGGTGGAGGCGAGCACGAACTCGCCCGGGTGCAGCACGAAGGGTTCACCCTCCGGCACCTCGACCATCGACGTCAGGTCGTCCTGCTGCACCGCCGGGTCGATGTGGGTGTAGAGATGGTTGTTGAAGACCCGGAACAGCTTGTCGAGGCGTACGTCGATGCTTGACGGTTGCACGAGGCTGGGCTCGAACGGCTCCAGCGCCAGCGCGCCTGCCTTGATCTCGGAGACCAGGTCCCGGTCGGAGAGCAGCATCGGCACACCATATCGAAACGAGCCGGATGAGCTGCGTGTCGGACTGCTTTTCGAACGCATGTTCGATAGAATGTCGGCATGGCTTCCTGGTCCGAATTCGCCGCTGACGAGCCCCGACTCGCCGACGGGATCCACCTTCTCCTCCAGCAGTACGGGTCAGGCTTCGGCTACCTGGCGACGGTCCGTGCCGACGGCGGCCCCAGGGTGCACCCGGTCTGCCCGCTGATCGTCGACGGCGGGCTCTTCTGCTTCGTCGTCGACTCGCCCAAGCGCCGCGACCTCGAACGCGACGGCCGGTACGCGCTCCACTCGTTCCCGCCGGAGGAGAGCGACGACGAGGCGTACCTCGCCGGTCGCGTCCAGCCGGTGACCGACCCGGCCCGGGTGGCCCTGGTGGCCGAGGTCGGCCGGGCGGCCCCGCAGGTCGACTGGCGGCTCTTCGAGTTCGGCGTCGACGTGGCCATGCTCACCCGCCGTGGTCACGGCGGCCCGATGAGTCCCGACGGCGGCCGGTCCACCGTGCAGGTCTGGCTGGATCCGGTGGCGGCCCACTCCGGCGGCGCCGCCGGGTTGCCCGAGCAGCGCCCGACCCGGCGCGGCCGGCACGGCTTCGACACCCGCCGGACGGCCGCCTGACCCCGGAAACGCCGGTGCCGGCTCCGTCCTGAGACGGAGCCGGCACCGGCGTCTGCGATGTCGTCAGGCCGCGCGGTAGGCGGTCCACGCGTTCACCATGCGGCTCGCCTGCCCAGCGGTGAACTGGTACATGCACGAGTCGTAGGTGTAGTCCATGAAGTTGGTGATCGGGTCCTTGCCGGTCGCGGTGCAGGTGTCCCGACCGGTCGGGCACTGGAACGCCGGCGACGCCTCGGCCGGGGTGTCGGAGACGCTGTCACCCGAGCCGGAGCAGCCACCCTGGAAGGTGTGGTAGAGGTTCAGCCAGTGGCCGATCTCGTGGGTGCCGGTGTCGCCCTGGTTGTAGTTGGTGGCGGTGCCGCCCGGCAGCGACTCGCCGAGCACGACGACGCCGTCCATCACGTCCAGGGAGCGCTTCGGGAAGGTCGCCCAGCCGAGCAGGTCGTCGCTCAGCTCACCCAGGTACATGTTGAGGGTGTTCTTGCCGCCGGTGCGCAGCGAGGTCTTCATCTGCCGCTCGGCCGAGGAGCCCTGCACGATCGGGTACCAGGCCGCGTTGGTGACCCGGTTGATCTGCTGGAGCTGGAAGGTGAAACCGGTGGCCGCGCCGCCGGTGGCACCGCTGTACGCCTGGTTTAGCACGGTGATTTGCGAGTTGATCAGCGAGTCGGGGATGTTGCCCCCGGCCCGGGTGCTGTCCCGCTGGATGACGTGCACGACGACCGGGACGGTCACCGCGGCCAGCGCGACCGTCTTGCCCTCGGTCGCGCCGGCGCGGAGGCTGGACTTCGACCGCAGGGTGCTGTTGCGCAGCGCGGCGGCGAAGTCCGCCTCCCGCTCCTGCACCTGCTTGGCGGTCAGCTCGTTCGGGTCGTGTCGCTTGTGGGCGGCCTTGCTGCCGCCACGGACCCGGGCGTCCGAGTGGACGTCGGTCGGCTCGGCGCAGGAGGCGCCCTCAGGAGCGGCGGAGTAGGCGGAAGCAGCGGGTACGACGCCCACCGCGGCGGTGCTCAGCAGCAGCGCGAGGGTCGTCGACGCGACACCGGCGGCACGCCGGGTCAGCAGGTTGGGACGGAGTCCCATGGGCCCACCTCTTTCTCGCGGTACGACAGGGGGTATGTCGTACCGTGGTCGAAAACGTGGGGGTGACGTTACAACCGATCGACACATTTGAGAACGGGCTTATGTTGCTCCTGTGAAACATCTGACCGCTCGTCGTTCCACAGGGTGAGTGGTCGATCTCTCAGGGGTGATGATCGGCGCGGCGAGGGGACCAGGGTGCGCGGGGCTGGTGACCTCAGGTAGAGTGATCCCGCCTGCGGGTGTAGTTCAATGGCAGAACATCAGCTTCCCAAGCTGACAGTGCGGGTTCGATTCCCGTCACCCGCTCCACGCACGAAGGCCCTGGTCAGGACGCGAGTCCCGAGCCAGGGCCTTTCGATGTCCTGCCGACCCTTGCCGTGCGGCTGTCGAGGGACCGGGGTTGCCGCGCGCACTGCGGTGGAGCCAACACCGGCGCGGTCGCGCGGGCAGCGAACATGAGGGACAGGCGTCCGACCTGTCGGCCTGCGTTCGCATCTTGGAGCTGCTCGCTCGATGTGCCGTCCTGCGTCGACGCCTCGCGGCGGCCGTGGGTGAACCAAGAGCGCGGCTACGAGCCCGCGTCCTGGGGGTACCAGCGCAGCTCGACCACGTTGCCGTCCGGGTCGCGGACGTAGACGGAGGTGGCCGAACCGCGCGCCCCGAACCGGCCGACCGGCCCCTCCACCACGTCGAACGCGCCGGAGGCGAGCACCGGCTCCCAGTCCAGCGGGGCGACGACCAGGCAGAAGTGGTCCACGTTCGACTCACCCCGTCGGCCGGGGAGCAGGTCGACGATGGTGCCCGGGTCGATCCGTACCGAGGGGAAGGGCACCTGCCCGGCCCGCCACTCGTCGACCCGCACCGGTGCCAGGCCGAGCTGGCCGCAGTAGAACGACAGGGAGCGCTCGACGTCGGTGACGGTGAGCACCAGGTGGTCGAAGCCGGTCACCCGTACCGCGCTCACGCCGCCACCTCCCGCGCGTACGTCGGCAGCTTCGCCGTGATCTCCCGCAGCGGCTCGTCGAGCCGGCCCGGGTGGGTGGTGAGGGTGGTCGTCATGGCACTCCTGTCGGTCGGGCGGCCGGTACGTCGGGTCCTCGCTGCCGGGGAGTTCCCGGCCAGCCTCCAGCCTGGCCGAGTGTCGGGCCGGAACCAAGCGGCGAGCCGGCCGGGGCCGTGGGTCGGGGCGGTCCGCCGGTACGGGGGCCGCACCGCGCAGCGTGTCCCGGCGGGCCTGGCGATGGTGAGCCGGTGGTAGCGGCGTCGGTGGCCGTTCCCGGTCTTTTCCGGCTCGGGCGCGGCCAGACGCTCCGCGGCGACAGGTCGTACCCTGGCGATCATGCGGATTGGCATCGTGATCCTTCCCGACCAGCGCTGGTCGGAGGCGCGGCGGCGCTGGCACCAGGTGGACGAGTGGGGCTTCGACCACGCCTGGACCTACGACCACCTGGGCTGGCGGGACCTAATCGACGGGCCCTGGTTCGACTCGATGACCACGCTGACCGCCGCCGCGGCGGTGACCTCCCGGATCCGGCTCGGCACCCTGGTCGCCTCGCCGAACTTCCGGCACCCGGCGGCGTTCGCCCGGCAGATCACCGCCCTCGATGACGTCTCCGGCGGGCGGCTGCTGCTGGGGCTCGGCGCGGGCGGCATCGGCTTCGACTCCGCCGTGTTGGGCGGGGAGACCCTGCCGCCCCGGCAGCGGGTCGACCGGTTCGGCGAGTTCACCGAGCTGCTCGACCTGATCCTGCGCGAGGACGGCACCACCTGGCGTGGCGACTGGTTCACCGCCGTGGACGCGCGCAACAACCCCGGCTGTGTGCAGCAGCCCCGGGTGCCGTTCGTGGTGGCCGCCAACGGGCCCCGGTCGATGCGGCTGGCCGCCCGGTTCGGTCAGGGCTGGGTCACCACCGGCACCGGCGAGGAGGACCTGACGGCCTGGTGGGACGGGGTGGCGGTGCTCTGCGCCCGGATGGACCGGACCCTCGACGAGGCCGGCCGTGACCCGGCCACCCTGCCCCGCTACCTCTCGCTGGACGCCGCGCCGGTCTTCTCGCTGAGCAGCGCGGACTTCTTCGCCGAGCAGGTCGCCCGGGCGGCGGCGCTCGGCTTCACCGACGTGATCACCCACTGGCCCCGAGCCAGTAGCTGGTACGCCGGCGACGAGGCGGTGCTGGTGGACGTCGCCACCCGGCTGCTGCCGGAGCTGCGGACGCCCTGACCGGGGTGGCTCAGGTGCCGAGGTCCCCGGCGCCGACGCCACCGTCGTCGGCGGAGATCAGCCGGAACCGGATGCAGGCGATTCCGGTGTCGTCGGTGACCGGGGTGCCGGCCCGCGCCCAGTGGGCCGCGTGCCCCGCCCGCCACTCCTCGATCGAGCGGTCACCTTCCCCTTCGGAGCGGGCGAAGTCCCAGGCGACGTCGGCGAAGCGGACCACCTCGATCCCGGTGACCTCGACGATCCCGACGAGCGCGTCGTGGTCGTCCACCAGGGCGAGCCGTTCGCCGACGTGCTCCAACTCCTCGGCCTCCTCGGCGTACTCGGTGAGCAGCCCGGCGGTCGCCGTCTTCACCCCGGCGAGGGCGAGCGTGTTGAGTCTGGCGCGCAGCTCGCCGGGGGTGCCGAGGGCGAGCGTGCGGAGTCCACCGAGCCGAGGCCACATGCCGCCGAGGTTACCCGCACGATGATCATCCGTCGTCCGGTTTCGGTGCCCCCACGGGTGGCCGGGCCACCGTTACGGTGGGGCCGACGACAGGAGGGAACCATGGCGGATCGACGCGCGGTACTCGTCCCCGGCCGGAGTTACGACACCCACTATCCGCTGTTCGCCTACCCAGGTGAGGGTCTGCGCCGGGCGGGCTTCGACGTCCACGAGATCGACTGGCAGCCGCCGGCGGGGCTGGGGACGGACGGCGCCGCCCCCGAGGTGGCGGTCGACTGGGTCGGCGGGCAGGTCGCCCCGACCCTGGAGGTGCCGACGGACCTGCTGGTCGGCAAGTCGCTCGGCACGCTGGCCGCCCCGCTCGCCGCCGAGCGGGGGCTGGCGGCCGTCTGGCTGACCCCGCTGCTGCACCGGCCGGAGGTGGTCGCGGCGCTGGGCCGGTCATCCGCGCCGTTCCTGCTGGTCGGCGGCACCGCCGACCGGTCCTGGGACGGTGCGGTGGCGCGTCGGCTCACCCCGCACGTGCTGGAGGTGCCGGACGCCGACCACGGGCTGCTGGTACCCGGCCCGCTGGCCCGGTCGGCCGAGGCGCTGGGCCTGGTGTGCGCGGCCGTGGAGGAGTTCGTTCAGGTCAACTGGCCGGCGTAGCCGCGGAGCGTCGTCCATGTCCCGGTCCTGGGAGTTGGAGCGCGTGTGAGGTCAAGGCCGAGACCAGCGTGCACGCCCGGACTTTGGCCGACGACATCAAGGGGCCGGACGGCACCGTCGTCGCGTCGCGGGAGGCCCGTTCCCGGCGGGCAACTCGTCCGCGGTGAGCAGGCCACGCACGCCCAGTTCGTCGGCGATCGGGACGGGCAGGTCGACCACCAGGGCGGTGGCGCCGAGCCAGGTGGCACCCCGGTGGGCGCAGAGGTCGCGCACGGCGCGCACCTGAGCGCCGGTGGCGACCCAGTCGTCCACCAGCAGCACCCGGTCGTCGGGCCCGAGCCGGTCGTCGCGCACCGCCAGGTCGACCCGGCGGCCCCGGAAGTCCGGCGGGCTCTGTGCCCAGCTCAACGGGCCGGCGGGAAGCCGCCCGTCGCCAGGTTTGTGAGCCGGGACGAAGCCCACCCCGAGGGCGGTGGCGGCGAGCGGACCGAGGATCAGCCCGGTCACCGCCGGGGCGACCACGACCGTCGGACGGGCGGAGCGGAACGGCGCGACCAGGGCCGGACCGAGGTCCGCGAGCACCTGTGGGTCCCGCCACCAGCCGGAGGTGTCGCTGACCAGGTGGCTGCTGCCCGGCCCCGGATCGATCCATCCGAACAGCTCCACCAGACGTCCGCACAGCTCAGCGCTCATGCCCTCATCCTCGACGGTGAATACCACCGGTGACATTCTGGCCCGTGCGGCCCACCGGGGCTCGGATGATCGGCTACACGTATACCTCTAATTCATGCCATAGCACCATGATCGCGTTGACTTCGGAAGTACTTCTCTCGTTACGGTCCGACCGTTCCGTAGGTATACGAAAGGACCGACCCGGTGGCTGGTAGGCACTCCCGTACCCGCATGTTCTCCTCGCCGGCCGGCATCGCCGCCACCGCCGCGGTCGGTGTCGCGCTCGCCGTCGGCGGCACCGTCGGCGCCGTCCGGCTCACCTCCGACGAGACCCCGGCACCGACCATCGTGGACGCCGTCACCCCCGAGGCCACCACCGACTCGCCGAGCCCCAGCCCGAGCCCGAGCCCCACGCTCGCGCCGAGCGTCAGCCCGTCGCCGACGGTCACCGCCAGCCCGACGGTGACCCGCTCCCAGGCCGCCTCCCGGAGCAGGCCGCGTACCGCCGCGCCGAAGCCCTCCGCCAGCACGAAGAAGGCCGTCGCCCCGAAGCGCACCGTCGTCGACAGCGGCTCCTGCGGCGCGTCCTTCTACGACGAGGGCCAGCTCACCGCGAACGGCGAGACCTTCGACCCGGACGCGTTGACCGCCGCGCACAAGACGCTGCCGTTCGACACCAAGGTCCGGGTCACCAACCCGGCCAACGGCAGGTCGGTCACCGTCCGGATCAACGACCGGGGACCGTACATCGACGGTCGTTGCATCGATCTGTCCCGGGCGGCCTTCGCCGCGATCGCCTCGGTGGACCTGGGCGAGCTGACCGTGAAGTACGAGGTGCTCGGCTGACGGCGATCGGCGGGGTGGTACGGGCCGGCCGGGCAGAACATCCTCAATCGTGGGGCCAGGTTCATTCTCCGGTTCACCTCCATCAGGCATGCTGTCCCTCGTACGTACGCATGCCTTCCTGTCGGGTCGCGGCCCGCTGAGCCCCGGATCCCGCGCCGGTGTCGGCGCGGCCGTCGGGCTGCTCGCGATCGTCTCGGCGGTCGAGCTGGCCGACGGCTGGGTGGTCCACTACGTCGCGCTGCTGACGGTGGCGCCGATCCTGGCCGCCGGCTTCGCCTCCTGGCGGGCGGTGACCGGGGTGGGTTTCCTCGCCCTGCTGGTCGGGGCCGGTTTCGCGGTTGCCGACCCGACGATGGCGCTGACCACGGCGGTCGCCCTCGCCGGGATCGCCTTCGTCACGGTCGTCGCGGCCGGGGTGGCGGCGGCCCGGCAGCGGCAGGCCGAACGGATCGCCGAGCTGTCCCGGCTGGCCTCGGTGGCCCAGCAGGCCGTGCTGCGCCCGCTCGGCCCGCAGGTCGGCACCCTCGCGGTGGCCGCCCGTTACATCTCCCCCACCGCCACCGCAGAGATCGGCGGCGACCTGTACGAGGCGATCGACACCCCGTACGGCGTCCGCATGATCATCGGTGACGTGCGCGGCAAGGGGCTGGACGCGGTCCGGCTGGCCAGCATCGTGCTCGGCTCCTACCGCCACGTGGCGTACGAGCGGCCCGACCTGCGGGCGGTGGTGGCCGACCTGGACCGGGCGGTGGCCCGGAACGTGGGCGACGAGGACTTCGTCACCGCCGCCGTGGTCGAGGAGCGGGGCGGGACGCTGACCATCGTCAACTGCGGCCACCCGCCGCCGCTGCTGCTGCGCCGGGGTGCGGTGATCCCGCTGGAGCCGCCCGCGCCGGCCCCGCCGCTCGGCTTCATGCCGGTGGTCCGGCCCCGGGTGGAGCGGCTGGAGCCGGGGGACCGGCTGCTGCTCTTCACCGACGGGCTCGGTGAGGCCCGCCGGGACGGGGAGTTCTTCCCCACCGCCGACCGGGCCTGGCGACTGCTCGGCCACGGCACGGTCGGCGACGGGCTGGCCTCGCTGGAGACCGCGCTGGTCGAGTGGGTGCACGGCCGGCTCGACGACGACATCGCGCTGGTCCTGATGGAGTACACCGGCCCGCGCAGCGGCGCGACGGTGCCGGTGCCCTCCTGGGAGGTCGGCGCGGCCGAGAGCTGAACCGCGGGTGTGTAATCGCTGTCACTCCGCCGCGCGGCTTGTCGCTGCTACCGGCGGGTAATACAGTTGTGGTTACTGATCGGTAACACCTGTCCGGAAGCGGGGCCAGCGAGCATGACCCACTACAAGAGCAACCTTCGGGACCTCGAGTTCAACCTGTTCGAGGTCTTCGGGGCGGACCGGACGTTCGGCCAGCAGCCGTACACGGACCTGGACGTCGACACCGCCCGCAGCTTCCTCTCCGAGGTCGACCGCCTGGCCCGCGAGGACCTCGCGGCCAGCTACACGGACAGCGACCGTAACCCGCCGGTCTTCGACCCGGCGACGCACACCGCGCCGCTGCCGGAGTCGTTCAAGAAGTCGTACCAGGCGTTCATGGACTCCGAGTTCTGGCGGCTGGACCTCCCCGAGGCGCTGGGCGGCACCAACGCCCCGCGCGCCCTCTGGTGGTCGCTCGCCGAACTGGTCCTCGGTGCCAACGCGCCGGTCTGGATGTACGCCTCCGGCCCGTCCTTCGCGCACGTGCTGCACGTCGAGGGCACCGAGGACCAGAAGAAGTGGGCCAGGCTGTTCATCGACAAGCAGTGGGGCTCGACCATGGTGCTCACCGAGCCGGACGCCGGCTCGGACGTCGGCGCCGGCCGCACCCGGGCCGTGCCGCAGCCGGACGGCTCGTGGCACATCGAGGGCGTCAAGCGCTTCATCACCTCCGGTGAGCACGACCTGAGCGACAACATCGTCCACTACGTGCTGGCCCGCCCGGTCGGCGTCGAGGGCGTCGGCGGTCCGGGGACCAAGGGCCTGTCCCTCTTCGTGGTGCCGAAGTTCCACTTCGACGCCGAGACCGGCGAGCTGGGCGAGCGCAACGGCGTCTACGCCACCAACGTCGAGCACAAGATGGGCCTGAAGGTCTCCAACACCTGCGAGGTGACCTTCGGCGAGCACGGCGTACCGGCCAAGGGCTGGCTGCTGGGCGAGAAGCACGACGGCATCCGGCAGATGTTCATGATCATCGAGTACGCCCGGATGATGGTCGGCACCAAGGCCATCGCCACCCTGTCCACTGGCTACCTGAACGCCCTGGAGTACGCCAAGAACCGCGTTCAGGGCGCCGACCTGGTCCAGCAGGCCGACAAGGCCGCCCCCCGGGTCACCATCACCCACCACCCGGACGTACGTCGTTCGCTGCTGTTGCAGAAGTCGTACGCCGAGGGCCTGCGGGCGCTGGTCTGCTACACCGCCTCCTGGCAGGACCGGGTCGCGATCGCCGAGGCGGCCGGCGACGAGCAGGCCACCACGTTGGCCAAGCGGGTCAACGACCTGCTCCTGCCGCTGGTCAAGGGCGTCGGGTCGGAACGGGCGTACGAGCTGCTCGGCCACGAGGCGCTGCAGACCTACGGCGGTTCCGGCTTCCTCCAGGACTATCCCCTGGAGCAGTACGTCCGAGACGCCAAGATCGACACCCTGTACGAGGGCACCACCGCGATCCAGAGCCTCGACCTGATCTTCCGGAAGATCGTCCGGGACAACGGCAAGGCCCTGGCGGCGGTCGCCGGTGAGATCCAGGAGTTCATCACCTCCGAGGCCGGCAACGGCCAGCTCAAGGAGGAGCGCCAGGCCCTCGGCAAGGCACTCGCCGAGATCCAGAACATCCTCGGCGTGATGACCGGCTGGCTCGGCGAGGCGCAGGGCGGCGACACCCGCAGCCTCTACCGGGTCGGCCTGGGTAGCCGCCGCTTCCTGCTCGCCATCGGCGACCTGGTCGTCGGCTGGCTGCTCCAGAAGCAGGCCGACGTGGCGCTCAAGGCCCTGGCCGGCGAGGTCTCCACCGCCGACAAGGCGTTCTACACCGGCAAGGTGGCCGCCGCCCGGTTCTTCGCCCGCGAGGTGCTGCCCCGCATCGGCGCCGACCGACGGATCATCGAGGGCGCCGACCTGGACATCATGGACCTCCCGGAGGAGGCGTTCTGATCCCCTCCGGGGCGATCGGCCCGCTTCGCCCCTGATGCGGCCGTTTTCGCCCCTGACCCGGCCCGGTCGCCCCTGCCCCGGCCGCTTCGACCCTGACCCGGCCCGCTTCGACCCTGCCCCGACCCGCTCCGACCCTGACCCGACCCGGTCGACCCTGATGCGGCCGGTTCGACCCTGACCCGACCCGCTTCGCCCCTGACCCGGCCGCTTCGCCCCTGACCTGACCCGGTTCGACCCTGCCCCGACCCGGTTCGACCCTGCCCCGGCCCGGTTCGACCCTGCCCCGGCGGCCGACGAGCATGTTCTCGTCGGCCGCCGCCACACATCCCCGCCTGGCCTGCCCGACCCACCTGACCCGCCGTGCCCGACCTGTCCCCGCCCGCGCCGGCCCGCCCTGATCGGCCCACCCCTGCCCCACCTGCCCCACGCGGTGGGGATGGCTCGTCACCATGTCGCCGATATGGCGGGGACTGCGGCGGTTGGATACCGCAACCTCGGCGGAATGGAGTCGATCATGCGGGGAGGTGCGCAGGTGCGCTGCGCGACGTGGCCCGTAGTGCGACCGGTGGCCGGCCGTGAGCTGGGCCGTGAGCTGGGCCGTGAGCTGGGGGGTGAGCTGGGGACGGCCCAGGGCCCGTCCTGTCCTGGACAGCCCGCACGGCCTGCTCACCGTCGCCGGCCGGCGACCCGGGATTCGCGGGGCCTGATCCGGTAGGCGGGCCGCCTGGCGGGTAACCGTCGCGGACCACGACAGGGCACGCCCAAGGGCCACCGCACGGGGGAGTGCAGCGCACATGGGCATTGGTAGCGGCATCTTTCTCATCGCGCTCGGCGCGATCATGACCTTCGCCATCCGGGCCAACGTCTGGTGGATCGACCTGCGCGCGGTCGGTTGGGTGTTCATCCTGGCCGGGCTGGCCGTATTGCTCACCACGCTCTGGTTCTGGCAGGACCGGCGCAAGCGGGCCCGCACACTCATCGTGGAGGAGAACCGGCTCTCCCACCCCACCGCGATGATGCCCCCGCCGCCCGACCCGCCGCCGCCCACCGCGCCGCCATCCTGACCGTCGGCACCGAGGTGCGTCCCGGCAGGACCGTGACGGCGCGAAGGACGCCTCGCCCGCCATCGTGGCGGACGCGCCGTGGTCGATCGTGGCTACGTGCCGGCCGGCTTCAGGCAGAGCAGGAGATCTCGCTTGGGTGGGCGGCCGTGCTGCCGGTCGTCGCCTCCCGGGGCTCCTTCGGGTGCGTCTGTTGCTGCTCCCGCGACAAGAAGTGCACCCGGTAGACCTCGACACGCCCCACCACTGCTAGCAACTCCGACACCCGGACGGGGCGGGACGCGGCACGGTGACGGTTGTCCCGGTTCGGGGTCGGGTGGGGTCAGCCGCGAGCGGTGTGCCGATTGGTGATCGGTGCGCCGTCCGGCGCCAGGTCCGCCCACGGCGTCGCCGCCCGGTGCACCACGAGATCGGTGGTACGCAGGCCGTCCCGGTCCGCCCGCTCCGGGTCGAGCAGCGTCGAGAGCAGCGAGATGCCCGGATTGTGGGCCACCAGCAGCACCGTGCCGGCCTCCGGTTCGACCGTACGCACCAGGTCGAGGAGGTCGTCCGGGTGTGCCTCGTACGCGGCGACGGCGTACCGGACCACGGGAGTCGTCCCCGTCGGACCACCCTCCGGCGGGGACCCGGTCATGCCCAGCGCCACGTCGTGCCAGGTCTGGCGGGTACGCCGGGCCGCCGAGCAGAGCACCACGTCGGGCAGCAGGCCGTGCCGGGCCAGCCAGGCCCCGGCGGCGCTCGCGTCGGCGTGGCCCCGCGCGGTCAGCCGACGCTCGACGTCCGGGCCGGTCCCGGGCTGTTCGGCCTTGGCGTGCCGGAGCAGCACCAGAGTTCGTGTCGCGGCATTGCCGTCCGTCATGGGCACAGCTTGCCTGATTGGCGATCGCAGCGCGTGGGTATGTCGATGGCTGCGGTTCGCTCATCGATGCCTTCGGTGGGTGGGTAACGCCAGCGGACAGCCAGGGAGGCGACGTCATGGGCATCGGTGCCAGCATCTTCCTCATCGCGATCGGTGCGATCTTCGCGTTCGCCATCGACGCCGATCTGGGGTGGCTCAACCTCACCGTGGTCGGCTGGGTGCTGATGCTCGCCGGCCTCGCCGGGCTGCTGACCACCCTCTACTTCTGGAACAGCCGCCGCCGTACCGTGGTCGCGGCTCCGGTCCGCGAGGACCGCGTGGTCGCCGAGCCGGTGGTGCCGGTGCAGGGCGACCGGGTGGTGCGGGAGGAGTACCGCGAGGTGCGCCGCCCGGGTCACCCGGCCTGACCCGCACCCGAGTGCCTCGAGGGCCCCGCAACGGCGCGGGGCCCTCGGACTTGTTCCCACCGACCGACCCGCAGGACCCCGAACCAGACCCGATCCGATCCGACCCGACCCGACCCGACCCGATCCGACCCGATCCGACCCGGCGCGGCGTGGCGCGACCCAGCGCCAGATGTTCGACCCAGCGCCAGAGTTCGACCCAGCGCCAGAGTTCGACCCAGCGCCAGAGCTCGGCCCAGCGCCAGAGCCCGGCCTGGATCAGGCGAAGAGTGCGAAGTAGATGGCGATGTGGTGGCAGATGGCGGCGAGCAGCGTACAGGCGTGGAAGAACTCGTGGTGGCCGAAGACGGTGGGCCACGGGTTCGGCCGGCGCAGCGCGTAGAAGACCGCGCCGGCGCTGTAGATCGCCCCGCCGACGGCCAGCAGCACCAGCGCGGTGACCCCGCCCTGGTGCAGGATCTGCGGGAGCATCGCCACCGACACCCAGCCGAGGGCCAGGTAGAGCGGGGCGGAGACCCAGCGCGGCGCGTGCGGCCAGACCAGCTTGACCGCCACCCCGGCCAGTGCCCCACCCCAGACCAGGCTGAGCATCACGGTGGCCATCCGGCGGTCGAGCAGCAGCGCGCAGAACGGCGTGTACGTACCGGCGATGAACACGAAGATCATCGAATGGTCCATCCGGCGCATGATCTGGTAGCCGCGCTCCGACCACACCCGACGGTGGTAGAGCGCGCTGGTGCCGAAGAGGCCGCAGACGGTCAGGCTGTAGATCAGGCAGCTCACCAGGGGGGCCCAGCCGGGGCGGCTGGCCGCGATGGCGCAGAGCACGATGCCGCAGACGAGTGCGACGAAGAACGCGTAGGTGTGCAGCCAGCCGCGCATCCGGGGCTTCCCGATGTCGACCGGCTTGAGCCGGAGCGGTGCGGAGGTGGTCACCCACCTAGGTTACGGCACCGTAGGTTACCTATAGGTAGTGCGACCCGTCACCACGCCGACCGGTCCACCGGCCCTGGACGGCGGATCGATCGGGGAGTATGGCGGAATGCGGATCCGACCCGTCGGCCGGCACGCCCTGCTGCTGGACTGCGACGACCCCGGCCAGGTGGAGGCGTGGCGGGCCGAGCTGTGGCGTCGCCGCGAAGCCGGGGAGCTGACCGCCCACGAGATCGTCCCGGCCGCCGCCACCGTCCTGCTCGACGGGGTGCCCGACCCGGCGTCGGCCGCCGACCGCATCGCCGGCTGGACACCCCGACCGGCCGCCGCCACCACCGCCGGTGACGTCGAGGTCCCCACCGTGTACGACGGGGAGGACCTGCCCCGCGTCGCCGACCACTGGCGGGTGACCGTGCCGCAGGTGGTCGACCGGCTGCGGCGTACCGAGTTCCGGGTGGCGTTCTGCGGGTTCGCCCCCGGGTTCGCGTACCTGACCGGGCTGCCGCCGGAATGCGCGGTGCCCCGGCTGCCCAGCCCGCGCCCCCGGGTGCCGGCCGGCTCGGTGGCGCTCGCCGGACCGTACGCGGGGATCTACCCGACCGCGTCGCCGGGCGGCTGGCTGCTGGTCGGCCGGACCACGCTCAGCCTCTTCGACGTGTCCGCCGACCCGCCCGCCACCCTCACCCCCGGCACCCGGGTCCGGCTGGTGGTCCGGTGACCAGGTGCTCGGCGCGGGAGCGCACACCACCGGATCCGGCCGGCGACCGGGCGATCGAGGTACGCCGCGCGGGACCGCGCACCACCGTCCAGGATCTCGGCCGGCCCGGCTGGGCGCACCTCGGCGTACCCCGGTCGGGGGCGCTCGACCCGGCGGCGCTGGCCCTGGCCAACCGGCTGGTCGGCAACCCGGCGGACGCCGCCGGCCTGGAGTTCACCCTCGGCGGGTGTGAGCTGCGGCTGACCCGGGCCGCCACGGTGGCGGTCACCGGGGCCGACGCCGACGTCCGGGTCGACCACCGCCCCGGTGACGTGGGCCGGCCGCTGTCGGTGCCGGCCGGTGCGGTGCTGCGGATCGGAACACCCCGGCTCGGGCTGCGCAACTGGCTCGCGGTCGGCGGCGGGATCGCCGTCGCGCCGGTGCTCGGCAGCCGGTCCACCGACACCCTGTCCGGCCTCGGCCCACCCCCGGTACGCGACGGCGACCGGCTCCCGCTCGGCCCGCCGGCCGGCCCGCCCGCCCCGGTCGACGTCACCGTCGGCCGGCCCGTCCCGGCCGAGCTGCGGCTGACCCTGCGCCCCGGCCCCCGCGACGACTGGTTCACCGCCGACGCCCTCGACCGGCTGCTCGGCACGGCGTACACGGTCAGCCCGGTCAGCGACCGGGTCGGTGCGCGACTGCTCGGCGCGCCGCTGCCCCGCGCGCGGGCCGGGGAGCTGCCCAGTGAGGGCGTGGTGCTCGGCGCGGTGCAGGTGCCGGCCGACGGCCAGCCGCTGGTCTTCCTGGCCGACCATCCCACCACCGGCGGCTACCCGGTCGTCGGGGTGGTGGACGACGTGACCGGGCTCGCGCAGGCCCGGCCAGGGACTACGGTGAGGTTCCATGGACCTCAACGCTGACCTCGGCGAGGGATTCGGCATCTGGCGGCTCGGCGACGACGAGGCGCTGCTCGACCTGGTCACCTCGGCCAACGTCGCCTGCGGCTTCCACGGCGGCGACCCGTCCACCATGCGCCGGGTCTGCGCCGCCGCCGCCGAACGCGGCGTGGCGGTCGGCGCCCAGGTCGGCTACCGGGACCTCGCCGGCTTCGGCCGCCGGCACATCGCGTACGCGTTCACCGAGCTGCGCGACGAGGTCATGTACCAGCTCGGTGCCCTCGACGCGTTCTGCCGGCCGTTCCGTACCCGGGTCCGCTACCTCAAGCCCCACGGCGCGCTCTACCACGCGGCGGCCACCGACGAGTCCCAGGCCGCCGCGCTGGTCGCCGCCGTCAGCGAGTACGACCACGAGCTGCCGATCCTCTGCGCCCCCGGCTCCACGCTCGCCCAGCTCGCCGTCGGCGCCGGCCTGCGGGTGGTCGCCGAGGGCTTCGCCGACCGTGGCTACCTGCCCAACGGCGCGCTGGTGCCCCGCACCGCGCTCGGCGCGCTGGTCACCGATCCGGAGGCGGTGGCCGTCCGGGCGGTCCGGATGGCCACCGAGCACACCGTGGTGGCGGTCGACGGCACCGTCGTACCGTGCCCGGTCAGTTCGATCTGCCTGCACGGTGACAGCCCCGGCGCGGTCGCCTCGGCGGCCCTGGTCCGGGCCGCGCTGATCGACGCCGGGGTCACCCCCGCCGCGTTCGCCTGATCGGGTCCGGTCCGGCGCGTCGAACCGGGCCGGTCAGACGTCCATGCCGCGCAGCACCAGCGGCACCCGGTCCGCGCCGCCGTCGACCACCCGCACCGGTACGCCCCAGTCCTGCCGGGTCAGGTGGCAGGCGGCGTGTTCGACGTCCGCGTCGCAGGTGGCGGCCTGGGCGGTCACCTGGAGCACGCCCTGGGCCACCTCGGGATTGACGACCAGCCGGCGGGACAGGTCGGTGCCGGTGCCGGCCCCCTCGACCAGCAGCTCCGGTGGGGAGGCCGAGACCACCAGGCGGGTGGACGGGCCGTAGGTCTCGTCCAGCTTCTGCCCCGGCGCCGGCGTGAAGATCACGTCGAGGGTCAGCTCGCCCGCCGTCACCTCCGTCGGCCTGCGTTCCAGCCGGTGCCGGGGGCCGTCCACGGTGTTCGCCCCGGCGGCGGTCAACGCACCGGGGGCCAGCCGGGTCAGCCGGTGTGCGGCCGACTCCACCACCAGCACCTCGCCCTCGCCGGTGAGCACCACGTCGCTCGGCTCGGCCAGCCCGTCCGCCACCGTGGAGACCTGCCCGGTCGCCGGGTCGAACCGGCGTACCGCGCCGTTGTAGGTGTCGGCGATCAGCACGGAGCCGTCCGGCAGCGCGCACACCCCCAGCGGATGCTGGAGCAGCGCCCGGTCGGCCGGCCCGTCCACGTGGCCGAAGTCGAAGAGCCCCTGCCCGACGGCGGTGCCCAGCACGTCGTTCTGCACGTACCGGACGGCGCTGGTCTCGCTGTCGGCGACCCAGAGCCGGGCGCCGTCGGTGGCGACCGACAGCCCGGACGGCTGCGCCATCCACGCCTCGGCCAGCGGGCCGTCGCGCAGCGCCTCGACCGTGGTGCCCGCGTACATGCCGGCGGTCCGCTTGATCGGGTCGAACCACCAGAGCTGGTGGATGCCGGCCATCGCAATGATGACCTTGTCGTCGTACCAGGCCAGGTCCCAGGGGGAGGAGAGGTCGACGGAGAGCGCGTCGTGCGCGTGGTCGTCGACCGTGGACCGCCACTGCCGGCCGGTGCCGGCCACCGTCAGCACCTCGCCGGTGGCCAACCGGACCCCGCGCAGCAGGTGGTTGACGGTGTCGGCGACCAGCAGGTCGTACCCGGCGACCTCGGCGGCGTGGGTGGGGAGCAGGCAGAGCCCCTGTGGCTCGGAGAAACTGGCCGCCTCGGCTGGACCGTCGGCCCGGCCCCGCGCACCGGAGCCGATCCGCCGGAGCAGCTTCTCGCCGTCCGGGGCCAGCTCCACCAGGGAGTGCCGGGCCGAGTCGGAGACCAGCAGGTTGCCGTCGTCGAGCACCACGGCCTTGCCGGGGAAGCGCAGCACCGTCTCCGGCTCCGCCGGCGGTACGTACGGCCCGTCGCCGCGGTGCAGGGTGCCCTTCGCCTCGTGGGTGGCGATCAGGTCGTCGATCAGCCGGGCCAGCCCCTCGGCGTGCCCCTCGCCGGCCATCGTGGCGACTACGTAGCCCTCCGGGTCGACCACCGACAGGGTGGGCCACGCCTTGGCCGCGTACTGCTGCCACATGTCCAGCTCGGGGTCGTCCAGCACCGGGTGGTGCACGCCGTACCGTTCGACGGCGGCGGCCAGCGCGTCCGGGTCCTTCTCGTGCTCGAACTTCGGCGAGTGCACCCCGATCGTGACCAGCACGTCGGCGTACTTCTCCTCCAGCGGGCGCAGCTCGTCGAGCACGTGCAGGCAGTTGATGCAGCAGAAGGTCCAGAAATCGAGGACTATGATCTTTCCTCGCAGATCGGCCAGCGTCAGCTCCCGCCCACCGGTGTTCAGCCAGCCCCGACCGCGCAGCTCAGGGGCCCGTACGCGTGCGCTCATGCCCCCATCGTGCCGCACCGCCGACCACCGGGCGGCGCGAAGGGTGGCGGAAGAGGCGTACGTGACACCGCTTCGCGGCTGTCGGGTTGGGATGGTCAGGCCGCAGCCGACCTACCGCCGCCCGAAGTCGCGCCACTCGCCGCGTTGCTGGCCGGCGCTTCATCTCTCCCGACCGGGGCGACTGCCGTCGACGCCCGCGTCCACCCTGGCCGCCCGTGTCCGACGGGGGCGGCGAGCCGCTTCGACCAGCCTCCTCAGTAAGGCCCGACAACCACAGGCAGCCGGGTCAGCGCGTCGCGCAGCGCCTGCGGGGTACGCGCCGAGACCGGCGTGCTGGCGACCGTGCGGACGCCGTGCGCGGAACCTGGTAGGGGTATCCAGCGCACGGTGGTGGTCCTTACGGTGAGTCACCGCAGGTGAGACCACTACCTGCGTGACGGTTATGCCAGCCTGGCATAAATATGACGGAGGGGCATACCCGTCTCCGGCATCTTTATCGTTCGCGCGGCAGGCCACGGCAGGCCACGGCAGGGCGACGGCAGGCCGCAGCAGGGCGACGGCAGGGGACGGGGCGACGGCAGGTCGCGGCAGGCCGGCGGCAGGGGACGGGGTGATGACGGCGGCGGGGCAACGGAGAATTCCGTGGCCCCGCCGCCGTCGCTTGTGGCTACTTGCCGGCCGGCTTCAGGCAGAGCACCCGGTCGGTCCCGCTGCCCGGCAGCACCACGTGCGGCTGGGCCGGGTCGGCGCACTTGTCCTTGGCGTCGACCTTGGAAACCACGGTGAAGGCGCCCGGCTCACCACAGTTGGCCGCGCTCGCGCCGTTGCCGGACTGCTTGACGCAGGAGCCGACGGCCGGGTTGAACGGGGCCGGCTCGTCGTTCCCGCCGATCTTGCCGAGCAGGCTGAGCAGGCCCAGCGGAACGGCCAGGATCAGTACCGCCGCGATCAGCACCAGGGCCAGTACCCTGCCGTTGCGCACCTTGGGTGCCGGCGGCTCGGCCTTCGGCTCCGCCTCCGGCTTGAACGCGTCGAAGCGTCCCTGCTCCTGCTCCGGATCCTGCGGCCACCCGGGCGGACCGGACTGCTGCCCGGCCGGCGGGATCGACCCGGCCGGCGGGATCGACTGCCCGGCGGGCGGGAACTGCTGCCCCGCCGGCGGGAAGGGCGACGCGAAACCGCCGTGCGCCGGGTCGTGCGCCGGGTGGCCGTACCCCGGCACCGGCGCGGCGGCGGACGGCCCGCCGCTGGTCGGGCCGGCGCCGAACGGCTCGGCCGGCCGGTCCGCCGGGCCGTGCGGACGGTTCCCGTTCATCGGCCGGTTGTTGCTGCTCGGTTCGGCGAAGGTCGGGATGCCACCGGCGAACGGGGGCGGGGCGTCCGGCGACGACGGCGGCGCGGACGAGGGAACCTCACCGCCGAAGCCGCCGGGCACTCGTTCCGGCGCGTCGAACCTGGTCCGGTCCTGGTCGTCGAAGCGTGGGTCGTGCTCGGGCTGGCGGGCGTCGTGCTCCGCCACCGGCTCGTCCGCCGGCTCCGGGCGGGCCGGCCGTCCGTACACCCGGGGCTGCGGGGTGCCGGGGCCACCTGGACGCGCCCCCTGGTCGGTGGGGGGCATGACCCGGCTGGCCAGCGGCACCGAGGCGCTGGCGGAGGCACGGCCGACGGCACCGGACTCGCCGCCCTCGGCGCCCGGCACCGAGGCGCGACCGGCGCCTTCGGACTCCGGCGACTGGCGCGGACCCGGCACCACCGGGTTGGCCGGCGACTGCGGCTCCTCGGTACCCCAACTCGCCGGCGGGCCCGCCGTCTCACGGCCGTGCGGCTGCTCGACGGGACCGCCGAACTGGGCCGGGGGAACGTAGTCGGACGGCGGCGCGGCGGCCAGGCTGGCACCGGGGACCCGCTGCTCCTGCGGCGGGAGCGGCACCGCGTTGGCCGGTGAGATGCCCGGGGCCGGGCCGGGCTGGTAGATCGGCTGGTCGTTGCCGCGCTTCGGCTCCCAGGAGTCACCGGTCGGCTGCGCGGTTGCCGGGTCGGACCGGCCCCACGCCTCGCCCGGCGCCCACGGCTCGGCGTCCGGCACGGCCGGCCGCTCGACGCCGGCCCACGACGGCGGGTTGTCGTCGCCGGCCGCCGCCCAGGCGGGTGATCCGTCCGGCGCTGCGACGGAGGCGGAAGCCCGGACGGGCTGCTCCGGCGTGGTCCACGTCGCACCGTGCTCCGGACGGTCCTCCCGGGACGGCATGGCGGCCGCCCCCGGGGAACCGGCCTGCGGCGCCGGCCACTCCTGGCCCTGCGGCTGGTCGTCCTGGTGCTGCTGCTCGTCCCGTCCCGGGAGGCCGGTGGACCAGGCGTCGGCCGGCTGCTCGGGGCGGCCGTCCCAGCGGGCCGTGGCCGGCTCCTCCGGGGCACCCCAGTGCTGCTGCCGATCGTCCTGACCGGCCGGCCAGCCACCGGAGTGGCCGGCGTCGTCCATCCTGGTCCGGCCGGTGTCCCAGCCGCCGGAGCGGGCCGGGTCGTCCTCGGTGGACCAGCCGTCGGCGGCCGGCGGGTCGACCGGCGGCACCTGCGCGGCCCCGCGTACGCCAGTCTCCGGCTGCGCCCATGCCGGGCCGGCCGGCTCGGGCTGGGACGGCACGGGCACCGAGGCCCGGCCGGCGAGGCGTGGGGTTTCGTCCGATGGGGACGGTGCGCCGGCGGGCCAGCCGCCACCCCGGGCCGGGTCGCCCTGCGCCTGGCCGTCGGCGGGCCAGCCGCCGGAGCGGGCCGGGTCGTCCTGGACCTCGGCGGGCCAGCCGCCCGAGCGGGCCGGGTCGTCCTGCTGCGGTACGGCCGCGGTGCCCCAGCCGTTGGTGCCGGGGGCCGGCTCGTGCTGCGGTGCGTCCTGGCCGGGCCAGCCACCGGAGGCGGCCGGAGCGGGATCGGCCGGAGTGGACCATCCGCCGGCGGCCGGCGGGTCGACCTGCGGCACCCGGGCGGCACCTCGGGCCCCGGCCTCGGGCGGCGACCACGCCGGTGCGGGCTGCTCGGCCTGTGCCCAGGCGGGCTGCGGGGAGTCGGGGGCGGGCGCGGTGGCCCAGGCGGGCTGCTCGGCCTGCCCGGCCCAGGCGGGCTGCGGTTCGCCCGCCGGGGCCCAGCCGCCGGGCTGGGCCGGCTCGGGCTGCGGCGGGGGCGGCGCGGCACCCCAGGCCGGGGGCTGGCCTCCGGCGGGCGGGCCGCCCGGGTTCGCTCGGCCGGTGGGGGGCGGTGGCGCCCAGCCCAGGTCCGGGGCGGCCGGGGTGCCGTACCCGGGGTTCTGCTGCGGCTGTCGGTCGCCGTACGGCGCCGGTCCACCGGCGCCCGGCGGCACCTCGTCCGGCTCCTGGCCGGGGCGGTGCTGGCCCTCGGACGTCATGGGTGCGCCTCCTCCATCACATGTCGGCCGCCGACGCCGTCCGGGCCGGGTCGGCTGTGTCGCCGATGCCCCGGCGGATCGGCCGTGCGGCTCCCCGCACGGTATCCGGTACGCGCGCATGGCACCCGGGGAGCACCGGCCGTCACTCCGCGTCGCCGGATGGTGTCGATCGGCTTCCATCCGGCGCGATCGGCGTCCCGGTCGGCGGTTGGCGACCGGGACCACCGTACCGGGCGTCGCGGCGGGGTGGAATCCCGGTCCAGCGGGCCAGGAACGCCGATGACCCGCCCGGGGCCCGGGCGGGTCATCGATCTGGAGGAGGTGAGGAAAGTCTGTGCCGCGTCAGCTCATGTGACGCTGGGCGATCGCGAGGATCTCCTCGCGGACCGCGGGCGAGTTGGCGGAACGCAGCGCGTGCTCGATGGCACGGGCCCGGCGGTTGGCGTCACGACGGGTGCGGATTCGCTCGATCATGCTCATGGGTGTTCTCTCCTCCGGCTATTCGGTTGTCAGCCCCTGATGCGTCTATTTAACCGCAACGGACCGCCAACTTCCATCGATTATTAGGTGAGCTGGGACACCTGCCTAAGGATCGTAGGTGAACGAGGGTTCAGGCAGAGCTTTTCTTCCCCCAACGGTCACGGCCGGTGTGCCGGGTGTTCACCCGTGGCACACCGGCCGTGGCTGGCGTCGAACCGGTCAGGTCCAGGCGAGCAGCGCCGCCTCCGGGTCGGCCAGGAAGTCCCCGACGTCGCGGAGGAACTTCGAGCCCAGCTCACCGTCGATGATCCGGTGGTCGAAGGAGAGGCCCAGCGTGGTGACCTGGCGCGGCTTAACCTTGCCCTTGTGCACCCAGGGCAGCTCGCGGACCGCGCCGAAGGCCAGGATCGCCGACTCACCCGGGGGCAGGATCGGCGTACCGGTGTCGATGCCGAAGACCCCGACGTTGGTGATCGTCAGCGTGCCACCGGACATGTCGGCCGGGGTGGTCTTCCCCGCCTTCGCCGTCTGCACCAGGCCGGTCATCGCGTCCGCCAGTTCACGCAGCGAGAGCCGGCCGGCGTCCTTGATGTTCGGCACGATCAGGCCGCGCTCGGTGGCCGCCGCGATGCCCAGGTTGACGTAGTCCTTGACCACGATCTCGTCGCCGGCCCAGGTCGAGTTGACCATCGGATGGCGGCCGACCGCCAACAGCACCGCCTTGGCGACCAGCAGCAGCGGCGAGACCCGGACGTCGCGCCACTCCCGCCGCCCGCGCAGCCGCTCCAGGGCCTTCATCGTCCGGGTCACGTCCACGGTCAGGAACTCCGTGACGTGCGGGGCGGTGAACGCCGAGCGGGACATGTTCTCGGCGGTGAGCTTCCGTACCCCCTTGACCGGGATCCGCTGCTCACGGTCCGCACCGAAGCTCGCGGCGGCGGTGGCCGCCGCCACCGCCGTCAGCGGTTCGGCCGCCGTCGCGGTCCCGCTCGCCGCCCGCTGTACGTCCTCCCGGGTGACCGAGCCGAGCGGCCCGGACCCGGTCAGCGTGGTCAGGTCCACGCCGAGGTCCTTCGCGAGCTTGCGTACCGGCGGCTTGGCCAGCACCGGCCCGCCGGCCCGCCCGTTGCCCTGGGCCGCCGGAGCCGGCGACGCCGGGGCGACCGGCGCGGGTGCGGGCGGGGCGGCCTGGACCGGCGCGGCCGGAGGCGGCGCCGACCGGGCCGGGGCGTCGCCCTTGCGCGGGCGACGCTTGGCGGCCGTGGTGCGGGGGCCGTAGCCGACCAGCACGGCGGTACGACCACCGGGGGCGGGACCACCGATCAGGCCCGGCTCCACCGCGCCCTCGGCCGGGGCCACCTCGACCGCCGCCAGCGACGCCGCCGACGGGGCGGGCAGCGCCGACGCCGGTGCGCCGGTCGTCGACTCCTCGATCGGGCCGGCACCGGGGTCGGTGTCGATGGCGATGATCGGGGTGCCGACCTCGACCGTGGTCCCCTCCGGGTGGAAGATCGTGCGCACCTGGCCGGCCCACTTCGCCGGGATCTCGACGGCCGCCTTGGCCGTCTCCACCTCGACGATCGGCTGGTTCAGCTCGATCGTGTCGCCCTCCTTGACCAGCCAGGCGAGGATCTCGCCCTCGGTCAGGCCCTCACCCAGGTCGGGGAGGTTGAACTCCTTGATCCGTGACATGCCGCTCACCAGCCGAAGGCGCGGTCGACGGCGTCGAGCACCCGGTCGAGGTCGGGCAGGTACTCCTCCTCCACCCGGGAGGCCGGGTAGGGGGTGTCGTAGCCGGTCACCCGCAGCACCGGGGACTCCAGGGAGTAGAAGCACTCCTCGGTGATCCGGGCGGCGATCTCCGAGCCCAGGCCCAGGTTGCCCGGGGCCTCGTGGACGACCACGCAACGACCGGTGCGCCGCACCGACTCGTACGCGGCGGTCAGGTCCAGCGGGGAGAGCGTCCGCAGGTCGATGACCTCCAGCTCCCGGCCGTCCTCGGCGGCGGCGGTCGCCGCCTCCAGGCAGGTCCGCACCATCGGGCCGTACGCCAGCACGGTGGCGTCGGTGCCGGTGCGGACCACCCGGGCCGAGTGCAGCGGGTGCGCCGCCGACAGCGGAGCGTCCAGCTCGACCGGGCCCTTCTCCCAGTAGCGCCGCTTCGGCTCCAGGAAGACGATCGGGTCGTCGGAGGCGATGGCCTGCTGGATCATCGAGTACGCGTCCTGCGGGTTGGCGCAGGTCACCACCTTCAGGCCGGCGGTGTGCGCGAAGTACGCCTCGGGCGACTCCGAGTGGTGCTCGACCGCGCCGATGCCGCCGCCGTAGGGAATCCGGATGACCATCGGGATCCGGACCTTGCCCTGCGAGCGGTAGTGCATCTTCGCCACCTGCGACACGATCTGGTCGTACGCGGGGTAGACGAAGCCGTCGAACTGGATCTCGCAGACCGGGCGGAAGCCCCGGATGGCCAGGCCGACCGCGGTGCCGATGATGCCGGACTCGGCCAGCGGGGTGTCGATCACCCGCTGGTCGCCGAAGTCCTTCTGGAGCCCGTCGGTGATCCGGAAGACGCCGCCGAGCTTGCCGACGTCCTCGCCCATGATGACGACCTTCGGGTCGTTCTCCAGGGCCTTGCGCAGGCCGGTGTTGAGGGCCTTGCCGAGGGTGAGCGTCTCCGTGGCCATCAGTGGGCGCTCCCCTCGAACGACTCCATGTACCTGCTGAACTGCGCCCGCTGCTGGTCGAGCTCGGGGGACCCGTTCGGGTAGACGTGGTCGAACATCGTCACCGGCTCGGGGTTCGGCATGGCGAGCACCCGCTCGCGCAGGTGCACCGACTCGGTGCGGGCCTGCTCGTCGACCTCGGCGAAGAACGTCTCGTCGGCGATCTTCTGCTTGGTCAGGAACGCCTTCATCCGGGCGATCGGGTCCTTGGCCTGCCAGGCTTCGACCTCGCTGGCGATCCGGTACCGGGTCGGGTCGTCGGAGGTGGTGTGCGCCCCCATCCGGTAGGTGTACGCCTCGATCAGGCTGGGGCCCTGGCCGAGCCGGGCATTGTCCAGCGCGTGCCGGGTCACCGCGTACGACGCGAGCACGTCGTTGCCGTCCACCCGGACGCCGGGGAAGCCGAAGCCGCCGGCCCGCTGGTAGAGCGGGACGCGGGTCTGTCGCTCCAGCGGCTCGGAGATGGCGTACTGGTTGTTCTGGCAGAAGAAGACCAGCGGGGCGTTGAAGACGCTGGCCCAGACGAACGCCTCGTTGACGTCACCCTGGCTGGTGGCGCCGTCGCCGAAGAAGGCGATCACCGCCTCGCCGTCCTCGCCGCCGGTCCGGCCGTCCATGGTGACGCCCATGGCGTAGCCGGTCGCGTGCAGGGTCTGCGCCCCGATGACGATCGTGTACATGTTGAACTTGAACTCGTTCGGGTCCCAGCCGCCCTGGTCGACGCCGCGGAACAGGCCGAGCGGCATGATCGGGTCGATGCCCCGGCAGTAGAGGACGCCGTGCTCCCGGTAGGTCGGGAAGGCCATGTCCTGGCTGCGCAGTGCCCGCCCGGAGCCGACCTGCGCCGCCTCCTGACCGAGCAGGCTGGCCCAGAGGCCCAGCTCGCCCTGCCGCTGCAACGCGGTCGCCTCGGCGTCGAGCTTGCGGACCAGGACGAGGTCGCGGTAGAGGCCGCGGTACTCCTCGTCGGTGAAGTCGACGCGGTACTCGGTGCCGTCCGGGCCGGTCGCGCTCTCGATGCGCTCGCCCTCGGGCGTGAGCAACTGTACGAGCTCCGGCTCGCCCGCCGTGGCGGCTCGCCTGGACCGGGGTGCGGCTCGCCGGCCGCGGCTGGTGACCGCGGGGTCGCCCTTTGCCATCCGTCTCTCCCTGTCGTGTCTGTGCCGGAGCCGGGGGGTCACCCGTCCGCGCACAACGTGCGCCGGCCCGGCTGTTGCCGGGCTGGTTGCTGGCAGCCGTGCCTAGCCCCGGTGAGGGTTGCCGCGCGGCCTGAGCCGGATCCATGGGTCGGTACCCGGTTCGGGAGCGTCGGCGACCAACCACGCCTGCCACGGGGTGCGCGCAGGTGCGGCTGCGTTGCCGTCGTGCCTGAATGATTGCAGAGGGGGTGAGCGGGCCCACAGTATGGCCTCCCCACCAGCGACGTTCGGTCTGCTTAGCGACGCATGGGGTGTTTGTCGCTTGGAAGATTCACGCCGACGGACATTTTGTGTGTCGACACGCTGTGGTGCCTGGTGAACTGAGCGCAACTGGGTCAAGCTGACCGGTATCGGCTGGGCATTTGCACTGCTTTGTCCGTTTGGACGGTGCCGGCCGTCGACGATCCTTTCCAAGAGTGACGAGGGAGTTCTGCGGTGTCCGAGCCAGGTGACGGTCCTCCCGCTCCACTGCTCGGCCGGCACCGGGCCGGCGGGGGCGGCTACCGGCGGGTGATCGGTGTGCACCGCGCCCCCGGGTCGCTCGTCCAGAACCGGGGCTACCTGTTCACCGTCGCCCTGCTCGCCGGCACCGCCTCGATGCCCATCCTCGCCGCGATGAGCGCCGGTTCGGCCACCGTGGGCAGCACCGCGCTGCCGGACGGCCAGACCCCGTTCCTGCCCACCCCGTCCGTCGGACCGGTGGTCGTCCCGGTGCCCGCCACCGGCCAGCCGGCGCTCCCGCCGTCCGGTCCGGCCGTGGCCCCGGGCGGCGGCCCGCCGTCCCCGCCCGCCGTCGCCGCCCCGATGCCGGCCGGCTCCGACACCGGCTCCGCCCACCGTCCCCCACCGCCGCCTCCCGCACCCGCCGTCACGCCCCGGCCGATCCGCCGCACCTCCGCCCCGACCCCCCCGGCGCGTCCCACCCCCTCCGGCTCACCGAGCGTCGACCCGAGCCCGACCGCCGGGCCGACGAGCACCTTCTCCGAACCACCGCCGGACCCGTCGCCGACGGCCACCCCGACCGACTCCCCGACGGCCGCACCGACCAGCACGTCCGAGCCCACGCCGACCGCCGCCCCCGAGCCCACGCCGACGGCCGCCCCGCGGCCCACCGTCACGGTCACCCTGGTGCCCACCGCGCGCCCCCGGGCCACCGCGACCGCGATCCCCACCCGGTCACCACGCCCGCCGGCCACCGCCCGCCCGGTGCCGCGCCCCCGGCCGGTCCCCGCCCGCCCGTCGACGCCGGCCGCCCACCCGGCGACCGCCCCCGCCCCGGCCCCGCAGGCACCCGCCGTGCCGGTGCCGACCAGCCACGACACCACCGTCCCGGACGGTACGGTGACGGTCGACGCCGCCGGCTGAACCGTGGTGCGGTCCCGACCCCGGCGGACGGTCGGCCACGACGCCGACGCGTGAACCGGGCGGTACGGGATCGGGGGCGGGACGCTGAGCGCGCGCGACGGAGGTGCCGACGGGCCGGCGGACACCCGGGGACGGGCCGGCGACGACCGGAGCGCCGTGGCCGTCGCACCGCCGGGCCCGGTGACCCGGCTGGCCCGGCTGGTGACCGAGCTGACCGCACCGGTGGTGCTGGTCACCGGGCTGACCGCGCTGATCGGCTGGCACGGCGCCGGCGGGGCGCACGGGCTGGCCTGGGCGCTGCTCGCCGCCGTCTTCGCCGCCGGCATCCCCTTCGCGTACATCGTGGGCGGGGTGCGGCGTGGCCGGCTCACCGACCATCACGTGGGGATCCGCGAGCAGCGCCGGGTGCCGCTGCTCCTCGGGCTGGCCTCGGCCGCCGCCGGCCTGGCCCTGCTCGCGGCGCTCGGCGCGCCGCGCCCGGTGCTGGCGCTGGTCGCCGCCGGGGTGGTCGGCCTGGTCGTGGCGGTGTCGGTGAGCCACTGGTGGAAGATGTCCATCCACTCCGCGGTCGCCACCGGCACGGTGGTCGTGCTGGTGCTCACCTTCGGCCGGTCGATGCTGCTCGGCGTGCCGCTGCTCGGCCTGGTCGGCTGGTCCCGGGTACGGCTGCGCGACCACACCGTGGCGCAGGTCGTGGTGGGTGGTCTGGTCGGTGGTCTGGTCGCCGGAGTGGTGTTCGCCGCCCTGTCCTGAGATCCGGGGCCCGCCGGTGCGGGGCCGCCGGTGCGGCGGTGCCGGGTCAGGGGGTGTCGTCGCCGAGGCGCTGCCGGTTGGCCTCGATCCAGGCGTCCAGGGCGGCCGGGTCGTCCGGGTCCACCCCGTCGGCCATGAGCTGGGCCACCGCGGCGGTGGCCGGGCTGCGCCGCTCACCGGTCGAGTAGAGCCGGGCGAACTCCGGCACCAGCTCCTCGACCGCCTCGTCGGTCTGCGTGGCGGCCCGCTCGGGCAGCCCCCGCCGACCGGCCGCGAACGCCGCCCAGGCGCGCAGCACCCGGGGCAGCAGCGCCGCGTCGTCCATGTCCAGCACGGCCCGCCGGTGCACCCAGTCGAGCAGGAACAATCCGGCCACCGCCGGGCTCCACCGCAGCGGGTCGGCGTCCGGGAAGCTTGCCGCGTGGTCGAAGAGCAGCCCCAGGCAGAAGTGCAGGGAGGCCAGCTCGGCGTCGCCGTCGAGGGTGTCCAGCCCGTGCCGGGCCGCCTCCGGGGAGGCCAGGAAGGCGCGCACCAGCGCGGTGCGTTCGTCGCCGGTGAGCGGCTCGGCGTCCCAGGTGGCCGTGTCCGCGGGCACCCCGGGCAGCACCGCCAGCCGGGCCCCGACCAGCGCCCGGTCGGTGGCGAGCGAACCCTCGGCGGGCAGGTCGCCCAGGTCGTCGGTGACCGCCAGGTGCCGGCTCACCTCGCCGTGCATCCGGGCCGGGTCCTCCTCCCGGAACCAGGTCAGGTCGTCGGCGCCGCACATCTGCCGCACCTGCTCCAGGATCCGCTCGGCCGGGCCGCCGACGAAGACGTCCTTGGTGATGCCGATGTTGTGGTCGACCAGCGCCACCAGGGCGTGCTCCGGGCCACCCACCTCGTCGTCGTAGGCGAAGGTGGCCAGGTAGGAGGTCTGGTCGCCGTACACGTCGCCGTACGACCAGGTGCCGGTGAGGTGGACCCGGCCGAGCTGGCCGGACCACGCCGGGGCCTGGCTGCCGGGGCGGACCTTCGCCGCGCCCTCGGCGTCCGGGACCAGCGCGGCGAAGACCGAGCGGATGGTGGTGGCGGCGGCCGTCCGGCGGCGGGACGTGGCGGCGAGGAAGCCGGTGACGAAGTCCCGGACCGCCGTCTCCCGGTCGGTCTCGGCGATCGCGTAGACGCTGCCCAGCAGCGCGGTGCCGAGCATCTCGGCGTCGAGCGCGCAGTCCAGCCTGGTCACGTCGCGGGCAGCGGAGAGCACCGCGTCGTAGGGGGTCTGTGGCGTGGCCATGGGTCGAACCCTACGCCGCCGTGCCGGCCCGGACACCCGTGCCGACGGTGGGATTCACCGGCCGGCGTCCTGCCACGCCCGGCGGGCGGTCGCGTACCGGTCCAGGACGGTCCGTACCGGGGTGACGACGTACTCCGTGCCGATCCGGGCGACCGCCTCGGTGAGCCGCTTCTCGGCCCGCTGCCGGGCCCGGCGGGCCGCCCAGCGGATCACCGGTCGGGTCGCCGCCGCCAGCAGCAGGCCGGCGAGCAGGCCGCCGAGGAGCAGCACGGTGGGCCACGGCGCCGCGCCGACCCGGGGGTACTCCAGCGCCGGCAGCCCGAGGGCGCGCAGCGCGTAGCCGAGCACCAGCCAGCCGAGCCCGGCCACGGCGGCGACGGTGACCAGCCACTGGAGCGCACCCACGATCCGCCACCAGCCGGGCCGGCGGTCCACCCCCAGGTCGGTGCCGGCCACCGCGCGGTCCAGCGCGTCCGGCAGTTCGGCCAGCCGGGACCGGGCGGCGGCGGTCACCGCGGCCGGCCAGGGCGCCGGCAGCTCGCCGCCGGACCGGTCGGCGACCGCGCGGATGGCCAGCCCGAGGGCGGACCGCTGGGCGGCCGTCGGGTCGGGCACCGAGGTCGCCGCGACCAGGCTCTCCTCCGGCTGCTCCGGATCGGCGGCCGGCCCGGGCAGGTGCAGCCGGCGCAGCGGGTCGGGCCGCAGCCTCCGCCAGCCCCGTACCAGCGGCCAGCCGGTCGTCCCGCCGGCCCGGTGCCGGTAGGCAGCCTCGACCGCCTCCGCGACCGACGGCACCCCGGCCGCGCCGGCCAGGGCCCGGTCCAGCGTGCGGACCGTCCCGTCGTCCGGGGCGTCCTTCGGCGTCCCGGCGGCGACCAGCTCGCCCAGCCCGGCCACCACCGTGTCGACGTCGCCGGCGAGCCGGCGCAGCGCGGCCTGCCGTTCGGCGACGGTGCGTTCCAGCGCCTCCCGTAGCCCGGTGATCCCGGCCGGGTCGACCGCCGTGGTGGCCAGCAGCGGCACCCCGCCCAGCCCGTCGGCGTCGAGCAGCCGGCGCAGGTCGTCGAGCACCCGGGGCAGCTCGGCCGGGGGCAGCCGGTCGGCCTGGTTGAGCACGACCAGCGTGACGTCCCGGTGCTGGTGGAACTCGCGCAGGTAGCTGGTGTGGATCACCCGGTCGGCGTACTTCTGCGGGTCGACCACCCAGACCACCAGGTCGACCAGGCCGAGCAGCCGGTCCACCTCCAACCGGTGGGAGCGCTGCACCGAGTCGAAGTCGGGCAGGTCCAGCAGGATCAGCCCGTGCAGCGCGGACTCGTCGTCGCCGTCCAGCGCGCTCTCCCGGACGAACCGGTGCCGGGGCAGCACGCCGACCCAGTCGAGCAGCCGGTTGCCGCCGTCCAGCGGCCCCCAGACGCAGGCGTGCGTGACGCCGGTGGTGGGGCGGCGCACCCCGACCGGGGAGAGATCGAGCTGGGCCAGGGCGTTGAAGATGCTGGACTTGCCGCTGCCGGTGGCACCGGCGAGTGCCACCACGGTGTGGTCCCGGGACAGGGCCAGCCGGGTACCGGCCCGCTCGACCAGGGTGTGCGCGCTGACCAGTTGGGTGTCGGGGACCTGGCCGTCCACCGCGTCGAGGAAGCGGCGGACCGCGTCGAGGCGGGTCACCAGGGCGTCCGGGTCGACCCGCTGGTCGCCCCGGAACGCCTCGCGCATCCGGCCGACGATGTTGGTCACCGGGTGCCGTCCTCGGAGGTCGGGGCCGGTGGGGTCCGGCCGTCGCGGTCGGCGAGGCCGCTGCGGTGCCGGGCCACCTCGACCCGGCCGGCGGCCCGGCGCAGGCCGTCGCCGGCCTCCGCCCCCGGTCGGGCGGGCCCGGTACGGGCCAGGTAGCGGTCCGCCTCCTCGTCCAGCAGCGCCCGGACCCGGTTCAGCAGGTCGGTCCGGGCCCTGGTGGCGAGGGTACGCACCGCCTGGTCGCCGAAGATCGCCTGGAGCACGGCCTGGGCGGCGACGGTGGTGCCCGCCCCGGTGGCCACCTCCAGGCCGGTGGGGATGAAGGCGGTGGACGCGAAGACGGCGATCATCACGGCGAGGCCGGTGGCGTTCACCGCGTACGCGGCCGTCCGGGCCACGAACCGCCGGTCGCCGCCCTCGTTCCTGACCAGCTCCAGCACTCCGCGCTGCCAGTCCCGGACCAGTCGTTCGGCGCGTTCGGGCAGCTCCGCCGAGGGGTGCGCGAGCGCCGGTTCGAGCAGCGCGGCCCCGGCCGGGTGCGCCTTCCACCCGGTGTACGCGTTCTCCGCCGCCTCGGAGGCGACCCCGCGCAGCAGGGTGACCAACTGCGACTCGATGGCGTTGCGCAGCTCCACGGCCGGGGTGGCGGGCCGTCCGGTGACCGCGGCGACCAGCCGGTCGCGTAGCCGGCCGATCCGCGCCTCCAGCGTCCGGAAGAACTCGCCGGTGCCGACGAACTCCTGCCAGCGGGCGAGCACCTCGCCGCGGAGCAGCCGGCCGTCCTTCAGCCCCTGCTCGACGGTCCGCGCCGCCCCCCGGTACGCGGCCCGGACCCGTTCGTCCAGCCCGTCGGCGGCGGCCACCTGCTCGTCGGCGGCGTCGGCGAGCGCCTCCACGGTCGGGTGCAGCGAGGCGAGCGCGCCGTCGAGGGTCTGCCGGACCACGGCGGCTCGGGCGTCGGCGTCGGCGGCGAGCCGGGCGAACCAGGTGCTCAGCGGGGCGGTGACCCGGTCGGGCAGCAGGCCCTGCCCGTCGACCCAGGTCTCCGGCAGGACGAACAGCGGCGCGGTGCCGAGTTCCTGGGCGGCGAGCATCTCGGACAGGTGCGCGGCGATCTCGTCGGCTGCCTCCGGCGGCACCCGGTCGAGCACCATGGCGATCGCCGCGCCCCGGGAGCGGGCGTTGCGCAGCAGCTCCCAGGGGACGGCGTCGGCGTAGCGGGCGGCGGTGGTGACGAAGAGCCAGAGGTCGGCGGCGGCGAGCAACTGACCGGCCAGGGCCCGGTTGGCGTCGACCACCGAGTCGATGTCGGGGGCGTCGAGGAAGGCCAGCCCGGGTGGGAGGGCGGGCGCGGTCACCAGGTGCAGGGTGCGCGGATCCTCGGACGGCTCGTTGGTGCGGGTCAGACCGGGCAGCAGGTCGCCCTGGCGGAACCAGGCGGCGTCGGCGGGGTTGCAGACCAGCACCGGGGAGCGGGTGGTGGGGCGGAGCACCCCGGCGGCGCTCACCCGGGCCTGCACCAGGCTGTTGACCAGGGTCGACTTGCCCGCGCCGGTGGAGCCGCCGACGACCACCAGCAGCGGCGCGTCGAGCCGGGCCAGCCGGGGCAGCAGGTAGTCGTCGAGCTGGTCGGCCAGCGCGCCGGCGGTGCGTCGGGCCGGCTCGGCAGAGGGCAGCGCCAGCGGGAAGCGGGCCGCGCCGATCGCGGCCCGCAGGCCGGTGAGGGCGGCGGGCAGGCCGTCTCCGGTGGGGCCGGGCGGCGTCTCGTCGGTCTCCGACGGCCCGGTGCGGGCGGCGACGGTGGGCGCGCCGGACCGGGTGGCGGGATCGCCATGCGTCGTCACCGCTAAAGCGTGCCCGACCGATGCAAGGGAAGACAACCAGGCGGTAGTAACGGTCGGGTTGCGTCGGGTCGGCTCAACCTCGACTTGCGGATTTTTCGAGGCGTGGCACTATTGAGTCAAGTTCACTCAACTTGTGGTGCGGTCGCTGCGGGCGACCCGCCGGGGCAGGCACTCCGACCTGCTCACCCGTAACGAAGCGAGGAAGCGAAGATGGCACGTGCGGTCGGTATCGACCTCGGCACGACGAACTCCTGCGTCAGCGTTCTCGAGGGCGGTGAGCCCACCGTCATCGCCAACGCTGAGGGCTCGCGGACGACTCCGTCGATCGTCGCGTTCGCCCGTAACGGCGAGGTGCTCGTCGGTGAGGTCGCCAAGCGCCAGGCGGTGACCAACCCGGACCGGACGATCCGCTCGGTCAAGCGGGAGATCGGCACCAACTGGACCGTCGACATCGACGGCAAGAAGTACACCCCGCAGGAGATCTCGGCGCGCACGCTGATGAAGCTCAAGCGGGACGCCGAGGCGTACCTGGGCGAGCAGATCACCGACGCGGTGATCACCGTCCCCGCCTACTTCAACGACGGGCAGCGCCAGGCCACCAAGGAGGCCGGTGAGATCGCCGGCTTCAACGTGCTGCGGATCGTCAACGAGCCGACCGCGGCGGCCCTGGCGTACGGGCTGGACAAGGGCTCCAAGGAGCAGACCGTCCTGGTCTTCGACCTGGGTGGCGGCACCTTCGACGTGTCGCTGCTGGAGCTGGCCGAGGGCGTCGTCGAGGTCAAGTCGACCAGCGGTGACAACCAGCTCGGCGGCGACGACTGGGACCAGCGGATCATCGACCACCTGGTGAAGACCTTCCGGGGCGAGCACGGCATCGACCTGGCCCAGGACAAGATGGCTCTCCAGCGGCTCCGCGAGGCGGCCGAGAAGGCCAAGATCGAGCTGTCGGCGGCCACCACCACCAACATCAACCTGCCGTACATCACCGCCGGCTCGGCCGGCCCGCTGCACCTGGACGTGACGCTCAGCCGGGCCGAGTTCCAGCGGATGACGCAGGACCTGCTGGACCGCTGCAAGGGCCCGTTCGAGCAGGCCGTGAAGGACGCCGGCATCAAGATCGCCGACGTCGACCACGTGATCCTGGTCGGCGGCTCCACCCGGATGCCGGCCGTGACCGACCTGGTCAAGCAGCTCACCGGCCGGGACCCGAACAAGGGCGTCAACCCGGACGAGGTCGTCGCCGTCGGCGCCGCCCTCCAGGCCGGCGTGCTCAAGGGTGAGGTCAAGGACGTCCTGCTGCTCGACGTGACCCCGCTGAGCCTGGGCATCGAGACCAAGGGCGGCATCTTCACCAAGCTCATCGAGCGCAACACCACCATCCCGACCAAGCGCTCCGAGGTCTTCACCACGGCCGACGACAACCAGCCGTCGGTGCTGATCCAGGTGTTCCAGGGCGAGCGGGAGATCGCGGCCTACAACAAGAAGCTCGGCACCTTCGAGCTGACCGGCCTCCCGCCGGCGCCGCGCGGCGTGCCGCAGATCGAGGTCACCTTCGACATCGACGCCAACGGCATCGTCAACGTGCACGCCAAGGACCTGGGCACCGGCAAGGAACAGAAGATGACGATCACCGGTGGCTCCTCGCTACCGAAGGACGACATCGAGCGGATGCGCCGGGACGCCGAGGAGCACGCCGACGACGACAAGCGTCGCCGCGAGGAGGCGGAGACCCGCAACGTCGCCGAGGCGCTGCAGTGGCAGACCGAGAAGTTCCTCGCCGAGAGCGGCGACAAGCTGCCCTCGGAGAACCGCGAGCAGCTCAACGAGGCCCTGGGCGAGCTGCGTGGCGCGCTCGGCGGCCAGGACATCGAGAAGATCAAGGCGGCCCACGAGCGGCTGGCCCAGGTCTCCCAGCAGGCCGGTTCGCTGCTCTACTCGCAGCAGGCCGACCAGGGGGAGCAGCCGGGCGAGGCCGGTTCGGGCACGGGCACGGGCACGGGTGCGGGTGCCGGTGCGGCCGGTGGCCCGAAGGCCGGCGGCGCCGACGACGTGGTCGACGCGGAGATCGTGGACGAGGACAAGAAGTGACGGTTCGTCCCCGACCCGAACTCACCGCAAAGGGATCGAGGTAGTCCTATGACGGAGAAGCCGCGAGCCGCCGACCCGGACGCCTCCGGTTCGACGCCGGGTGGCTCCGCGCCCGCCGAGCCGGCCGCTGGCGACGGGCCGCGGGTCGTCATCCGTGACAACCGCAAGATCGGCAAGATCGAGGAGGCACCGGCCGCCGCCGACGCCGGGGCGGACGTCCCGGCCGAAGGGCTGGTCGAGGAGGCCGAGGTCGTGGTCGACGAGATCGAGGCCGAGGCCGCCGTCGGCGACGGCCCGCCCCCGTCCGGCCCGCCGGTGGTGGACGCCCCCGCGCAGCCGGTCGACGGCGGTGCGGCCGGCTCCCCGCTCGGTGCCGAGCTGGAGGCCCTCCGGGCCGAGCTGGACGAGCGGACCAGGGACCTGCAGCGGGTGTCGGCGGAGTACGCCAACTACCGCAAGCGGGTGGACCGGGACCGGGGCGTGGTCCAGGAGCAGGCCGTCGGCTCGGTGCTCGCCGCGCTGCTGCCGATCCTGGACGACCTGGACCGGGCCCGGGAACACGGCGACCTGGTCGGGCCGTTCGGCACGGTGGCCGAGCAACTCACCACGGCGCTGGGCAAGTTCGGGCTGACGCCGTTCGGCGAGCAGGGCGACCCGTTCGACCCGACCCGGCACGAGGCGGTCGCGCACCAGACCTCGCCCGACGTCGACGAGCCGACCTGCGTGCAGGTGATGCGTCGGGGCTACCTGCTCGGGGAGCGGCTGCTGCGACCGGCGCTGGTCGCGGTCGCCGACCCGGAATAGTGCACGACCATCCGGTCGCCCCGCCCGCCCGCACCGGGTGGACGGGGCGACCGGGCCACATCTCACGGAAGGGGGTGGACCGGTGAGCTCCAAGGACTGGATCGAGAAGGACTACTACGCCACGTTGGGCGTGGAGAAGTCCGCCTCCTCGGACGAGATCAAGAAGGCGTACCGGAAGCTGGCCCGGGAGTCGCACCCGGACCACAACCCCGGTGACCCGAAGGCCGAGGAGCGGTTCAAGGCCGTCTCCGAGGCGTACGCGGTGCTCGGCGACGAGGCCAAGCGCCGGGAGTACGACGAGATGCGCTCGCTCTTCGGCTCGGGCGCGTTCCGGCGCGGCGCGCGCGGGGCCGGTCAGCCGGGCGGGGCGCCGTTCGACGTCTCCGACCTCTTCGGCGGGGCCGGCGGCACGGACGCCCGGTTCGGCGGGGGCGGCTTCACCGACCTGTTCAGTTCGATCTTCACCGGCGGTGGGGGCGGTGGCGGTGGTCCGGCGCGTCCGCGCGGCGCGGCCCGGGGCCGGGACGTGGAGACCGAGGTCGCGCTCGACTTCGACGACGCGGTCCGAGGGGTGACGCTGCCGTTGACCCTGCGCGCGCCGGGGGTCTGCGACACCTGCCACGGCAACGGGGCGAAGCCGGGCACCCAGCCGACAACCTGCCCGATCTGCCACGGCGCCGGGGTGACCAACCGCAACCAGGGTTCGTTCAGCTTCTCCGAGCCGTGCCGCAACTGCCAGGGCGTCGGGACGGTCGTCGAGGAGAAGTGCCCCGAGTGCCACGGTACCGGCGGGGTCACCAAGACCCGCACGCTGAACGTCCGCTTCCCCGCCGGGGTGGCCGACGGCCAGCGGATCCGACTGGCCGGCCGGGGCGAACCGGGTGAGCGCGGCGGGCCGGCGGGCGACCTGTTCGTCCAGGTGAAGGTGCGTCCGGACGACCTGTTCGGGCGTACCGGGAACGACCTGACCCTGACCGTGCCGGTCACCTTCGCCGAGGCGGTGCTCGGCACCGACCTGCGGGTGCCCACGCTGGACGGCGCGGTGACCCTGCGGGTCCCGCCGGGCACCCCGTCGGGGCGGGTGCTGCGAGCCCGGGGCAAGGGCGTGGTGCGCAAGGACGGCCAGGCCGGCGACCTGCTGGTCACGCTGGACGTGGTGGTGCCGGCGGCGCTGTCGGACGAGGCCCGGGCGGCCCTGGAGTCGTTCGCCGGGTCCACGCCGCCGGCGGCCCGGGAACATCTCGACGCGCGGGTGCGTCGGGTCGGTTGACCGGTGGACGGCGGAGGTGAGTGGGATGTCGGACGGGTTCGTCGGTTCGGGTGACCCTGCCTACGAGGCCAAGGTGCTGATGATCTCGGTCGCGGCGCGGATGGCGGGGATGCACCCCCAGACCCTGCGCCAGTACGACCGGCTCGGCCTGGTGCAGCCCGGCCGGGCGGCCGGCGGTGGGCGTCGCTACAGCGTGCGGGACGTGGTGCTGCTGCGCGAGGTGCAGCGGCTCAGCCAGGACGAGGGCGTCAACCTGGCCGGGGTCAAACGGATCATCGGCCTGGAACGCCTGCTGGAACAGGCACAGCAGCGGGTGGCCCGGCTGGAGGCGGAGCTGGACGCCGCGTACCGGCGGATCGCCGAACTGGAGGCGTTGGCCAGCGGCTTCTCCCGGGGCGACCTGGTGCCGACGAACCGCACCTCGACGGCGCTGGTCGTCTGGCGCCCGCGGCGCAACCCCGAACGCTGACCCGGGGCGGGTCGGTTCCCCGCTCCCCGCTCCCCGCTCCCCGCTCCCCGCTCCCGGTTCCGCGCTCCCGGTTCCGCGCTCCCCGCTCCGCCTTCCGCGCTCCCCGCTCCGCCTTCCGCGCTCCCCGCTCCGCCTTCCGCGCTCCCCGCTCCGCCTTCCGCGCTCCCCGCTCCGCCTTCCGCGCTCCC
>NZ_JBIVRQ010000004.1:281984-283803 GCF_044755745.1 Micromonospora sp. NPDC092111 | reverse complement strand
CCCCGCTCCCCGCCCTCCGTTCCCCGCCGTTCCGCCTGGCTTTCGCCGTTCCGGCCTGGCTGTTCCGCCTGGCTCTTGCCGTTCCGGCCTGGCCGCCCCATTCCGTCAGGTTCGGCCCTGGCCGTCCGGCGCTGGCTGGCCTGTCTTGGCCGACCGACCGGCCTGCCCCGCGCTGGCTGGCCTGCCCCGCGCCGGCTGCCCCTGCTTCGCGTTGGCTGCCCTTGCCTCGTGCCGGCTGGCCTGCCTCGGGTCGGCTGCCCCTGCTTCGCGCCGGCTGTCCCGTGCCTGCTGGTGTGCCTGGCCGACCGGCTGGCCGGCCTTGGTCGGCCCGGTCCGCCGCCCATCGGCGACCCTCGCCGTCCCGGTCGGCGCAAGATCTACTCCGTTTCGTGGGAACGGCGGTGTCCCGGTCGCCTGGATACCGCCGTTTGCCGTGTCTGGAGTGGATCAACGAGGGCTCAGCGTGGTTGCTCGTTTGGCGGCGGGGTCAAGGTTGGCTCCGTTAGTCTGTGAATCAGGCGTAAACGGCTCAAATCGAGAATCCGATGGCGGGGGGAGCCATGACGGAATCGGCGAAGAGTGTGGCCGAGCAGACAGAGCAGCGGCTCGAGAAGGTGGCCGAGAACGTCCGGAAGCGGTTCGACCGGATCACCGAGGGCAAGTTCACTGACAAGATCAAGAACGGCCGGTTCGCCGACCAGGTCGACGACGGCGTCGACGAGGGGCGTGCCGAGGCGAAACGCCGGAACCAGGGCGGATCGGAACGCTGACGATCCGCCGACGTGCGGGCCGGGACCCACGGGGGGTCCCGGCCCGTTCGCCGTCCAACTGCGGCCGTGGCAGTTGGGCGGGGCCGTTGGGCGTGGGCGTGGGCGTGGCAGTTGGGCGGGGCCGCTGGTCGTGGTCGGGGCCGTTGGGCGTGGGCGGGGCAGTTGGCCGGGCCGTTGGTCGTGGTCGGGGCCGTTGGGTGGGTCGTTGGGCGTGGGCGTGGCAGTTGGGCGGGCCCGTTGGTCGTGGTCGGGCCCGTTGGGCGGGGCCCGTTGGGCGGGGCCGTTGGGCGGGGCCAGGGTGGCGTGGCGTGGCACAAGGCGTTCCGGGCCGATGATCTGCTTGCCCCCGCTAGCTGCAACCCGGCTCAGCCGAGGCGACGGTTCTCCCGTACCAGGCCGCCCTCGCACCAGTCGCGGTAGACGAAGAGGTCCTGCCGGGCCAGCAGCACCCGGCTGTTGTGCGCCCAGTTGCGCATCGGCTCGTCGCCGTCCCGCTCGGCCTGCTCCACGAGTTTGCGGAAGCGGCGCTTCGGGTGGGCGCGGAAGTTCGTCCGGATGCCGTCGGCGGCGTAGATGTAGAGGCAGTGCAGGGCGAACCGGCGGGCCGGGCAGGTCGGGTCCAGCGCCAGCTCGAACAGGGTGAGCACCAGGTGGTCGCCGGCGACCAGCAGGTCCCAGTCCGGCGGCATGGAACTGAGCGGCACCGAGTCGGGTTGGTACGCCCAGGCCCGCATCTCCGCCGGCGACGGGTCGACGGGGTTGGCGAAGCCGTGGAACGTCTGATCCTGCACGCTCACCGGCAACCTTCCGCTCGGGCCTGCGGGGTGCCGCGGCCACCCTGCGGACGCCCTGGCTTGCTGGGGCGCAACGGTAGCCGCCGCTGCCCGGCGGGCGGAAGACCCTGTCGGGAGCAATTCGGAAACGGCCGGTGGGGGGGGGGGGGGGGGCGCGCCCCCCCCCCCCCCCCCCCCCCCGCCGGGGGGGGGGCCCCCCCCCCCCGCGGGGGGGGGGGGCGCGCCCCCGCCCCCCGGGGGGTCCCACGCCCAGCG
>NZ_JBIVRQ010000004.1:131443-281974 GCF_044755745.1 Micromonospora sp. NPDC092111 | reverse complement strand
GGTGGTGGGGGGGGGCGCCCGGGCGCCCGCCGGGCCGGGGGGGGGGCCCCCCCGGGGGGGTCCCTTGTCGCCCCGGGGGGGGGGGGGGGCCCCCCCGCCCGCCCCCCCCCCCCCACCGCTCTCAGTCCGTGGCGGGCACCGGTTCCGGCCGGCGGGCGGCGGCGCGCCGCCGTAGCCGCTGCTTGAACCAGGCCATGTCGGGCAGTCGGGCGAGCATCGGGCCGGTCACCACGGTGATCAGCACGTACGCGGTGGCGAGCGCGGCCAGTCGGGGTTCGACGGTGCCGGCGGCGACCGCCAGACCGGCGATGACGATGGAGAACTCGCCGCGCGGCATCAACGCGAAGCCGGCCCGCCAGCGTCCGGGTTCGGCGATGCCGGCCCGGCGGGCCGCCAGGTAGCCGGTGAGCAGCTTCGTCCCCATGGTGACCACGGCCAGGGCCAGCGCCGGCAGCAGCACCGGTGGCATGTCCCGGGGGTCGGTGACCAGGCCGAAGAAGACGAAGAAGACCGCGGCGAAGAGGTCCCGTAGCGGGGAGAGCAGTTCGGTGGCGTGGTGCGCCACCGGCCCGGAGAGGGCGATGCCGACGAGGAACGCCCCGACGGCGGCGGAGACCTGGAGCTTGGCGGCGACGCCGGCGACCAGCAGGGTCAGGCCGAGTACCCCGAGCAGCAGCGCCTCCGGGTCCTTCGCCGACAGGGCGGCGGAGATCAGGTGGCCGTACCGGATGGCGACCACCAGCACGACGACCACGGTGAGCACCGCGACGCCCAGCGCGATCCCGCCCTTGACCAGGCCGACACCGGCCAGCAGCGCGGTGACCAGCGGCAGGTAGAGCGCCATCGCCAGGTCCTCGATGACCAGCACGGAGAGGATCACCGGGGTCTCCCGGTTACCCACCCGGCCGAGGTCGCCGAGCACCTTGGCGATTACACCGGAGGAGGAGATCCAGGTGATGCCGCCGAGCACCACGGCGGCCACCCAGCTCCAGCCGAGCAGCAGCGCGAAGGCGAAGCCGGGCAGGGCGTTGAGCACCGCGTCGATCACACCGGCCGGTGCCGCCGAGCGGAGGTTGCCGACCAGTTCGTTGGCGCTGTACTCCAGGCCGAGCATGACCAGCAGCAGGATGACGCCGATCTCGGCGCCGACCGCGAAGAACTCCTCGCTGGCGGCCAGTGGCAGCAGGCCGCCGTGGCCGAAGGCGAGACCGGCGATCAGGTAGAGCGGGATGGGGGAGACGCCGAACCGGCGGCTGAGCCGGCCGAGCAGCCCGAGTAGCAGCAGGAGCGCGCCGACCTCGACGAGTAGGGTGGTCGTCTCGTGCATCCGCCTCAGCCGTCCGGGTCACTGTCGGCGAGGATGGCTGTCACCCCGTCGAGACCCTGCCGGGTGCCGACCACGACCACCACGTCACCGGCCGCGAAGCGGAAGGTGGGATCGGGCGAGACGTTGACCTCGCCCTGGCGCAGCACCGCGACGATCGAGGCACTGGTGCGGGTACGCGCCTTGGTGTCACCGAGCCGCTTGTTGACGTACTTCGACCCTGCCGGGATGGCGATCTGCTCGGTGAGCAGCCCGGCCGCCTGCTCGCGTAGGCCGGAGAGCTGGCCGAGCATCAGCGACGCACCGAGGATGTCGGCGAGGGCTTCCGCCTCGTCGTCGGTGAGCGGTATGTCGTGCTGGCAGGAGTCGGGATCGTCCGGGTCGTAGAGGACCAGGTCGCGGCGGCCATTGCGGTGGGAGACCACGCCGAGCCGGCGGCCGGATTCCGTCATCAGATCGTGACGTACGCCGATTCCCGGTAAGGCAGTCTGTTCGACACGTACTCGCACGAACGAGAGGCTATACCCCCTCCGCCGCAGTCGCCCGGAAGGGACGTCCGGCCGGCTCGGGGCGCATTGCCGCTGGCACCAGCCGTGGTCGCCCGCTCGGCGATCGGTGACACCCGGCCCCGCTCCGCCGCCGCTGAGGCGTGGTGACTCTCGGCCCTCCGGGGCCGTCTCCTACCGGGTTCCACCTCCGGAGGACGCGGCTGAGTGTGACCCGTGTTACACAACCAGAGTTGAGCGGAATGCGCTCAACTCTGGTTGTGTCTGTCCTAGTGGACACGCCGATCCCGGGGGAGCCCATGAACACCGAACGCCTGACCACCAAGAGTCGCGAGACCATCACCGGTGCCGTCGCGCTGGCGAACCAGCGCGGTCACGCCACCGTGGAACCCTGGCACCTGCTGCTGTCACTGCTGGACACCGCCGGCTCCACCGCCGCCGGCCTGCTGCGCGCCGTCGGGGCGGACCCCGCCGAGCTGCGCCGGGCCGCCCAGCGGTCGGTCGACGCGCTGCCCGCCGCCCGGGGTTCCAGCCTCGCCGAGCCCACCCTGGCCCGCGAGTTCGTCAACGCCATCGGTGCCGCCGAGCAGATCGCCCGGCCGTTGGGTGACGAGTACACCTCCACCGAGCACCTGCTCGCCGGCCTGGCCCGGGTGGGCGGCGTGGTCTCCGCCGCGCTGAAGTCGGCCGGCGCCACCGAGGAGAACCTGGTCGCCGCCTTCCCGACCGTGCGGGGCGGGGACCGGCGGGTCACCACCGCCGACCCCGAGCAGACCTACCAGGCGCTGGCCAAGTACGGCGTCGACCTCACCGCCAGCGCTCGGGACGGCAAGATCGACCCGGTGATCGGCCGGGACTCCGAGATCCGCCGGGTCATCCAGGTGCTGTCCCGGCGTACCAAGAACAACCCGGTGCTGATCGGCGAGCCGGGCGTCGGCAAGACCGCCATCGTCGAGGGCCTGGCCCAGCGGATCGTGGCGGGCGACGTGCCCGAGTCGCTGCGGGACAAGAAGCTCGTCTCGCTCGACCTCGGCGCGATGGTCGCCGGCGCGCAGTACCGGGGCCAGTTCGAGGAGCGGCTCAAGTCCGTCCTGGAGGAGATCAAGAACTCCGACGGCCAGGTCATCACCTTCCTCGACGAGCTGCACACCGTGGTCGGCGCCGGCAAGGGCGAGGGCTCGATGGACGCCGGCAACATGCTCAAGCCGATGCTGGCCCGTGGTGAGCTGCGGATGGTCGGCGCGACCACGCTGGACGAGTACCGCGAGCACATCGAGAAGGACCCGGCGCTGGAGCGCCGCTTCCAGCCGGTGCTGGTCGGCGAGCCCACCATCGAGGACACCATCGGCATCCTGCGCGGCCTCAAGGAGCGCTACGAGGTGCACCACGGCGTACGGATCACCGACGCCGCCCTGGTCGCCGCCGCCGCGCTGTCCGACCGCTACATCACCGACCGGTTCCTGCCGGACAAGGCGATCGACCTGGTCGACGAGTCCGCGTCCCGGCTCCGGATGGAGATCGACTCCCGGCCGGTCGAGGTGGACGAGATCGAGCGGGCCGTACGCCGGCTGGAGATCGAGGAGATGGCCCTGGCCAAGGAGCCGGACGCCGCCTCCGCCGAGCGGCTGGACCGGCTGCGCAAGGAGCTGGCCGACAAGCGCGAGCAGCTCACCGCCCTGTCGGAGCGCTGGCAGACCGAGAAGAGCCACATCACCAAGCTGTCCACCGCCAAGGAGGAGTTGGAGCGGCTGGGCGGCGAGGCCGAGCGGGCCGAACGCGACGGCGAGCTGGAGCGCGCCGCCGAGCTGCGTTACGGCCGTATCCCGGCGCTCAAGGCCGACCTGGCCAGGGCCGAGGAGGAGCTGGCCCGGCTCCAGGCCGACGGCGCGATGCTCAAGGAGGAGGTCGGCGCGGACGACATCGCCGCCGTGGTCGCCGCCTGGACCGGCATCCCCGCCGGCCGGCTCCTCGAAGGCGAGACCGCCAAGCTGCTCCGGATGGAGGAGTCGCTGGGCTCCCGGGTGGTCGGCCAGGCCGAGGCCGTCGGGGCCGTCTCCGACGCGGTGCGTCGCGCCCGGGCCGGTGTCGCCGATCCGGACCGCCCGACCGGCAGCTTCCTCTTCCTCGGCCCGACGGGTGTCGGCAAGACCGAGCTGGCCAAGGCCCTGGCGGAGTTCCTCTTCGACGACGAGCGGGCCATGGTCCGCATCGACATGAGCGAGTACGGCGAGAAGCACTCCGTGGCCCGCCTGGTCGGTGCCCCGCCCGGGTACGTCGGCTACGAGGAGGGCGGCCAGCTCACCGAGGCGGTGCGCCGCCGGCCGTACTCGGTGATCCTGCTGGACGAGGTGGAGAAGGCCCACCCGGACGTCTTCGACGTGCTGCTCCAGGTGCTCGACGACGGCCGGCTCACCGACGGCCAGGGTCGTACGGTGGACTTCCGCAACGCCATCCTGATCCTCACCTCCAACCTCGGGTCGTCGGTGATCGGCGACCTGACGCTGGCCGAGGAGCAGCGCCGGGAGGGCGTCCTCGCGGTGGTCCGGTCGCACTTCAAGCCGGAGTTCCTCAACCGGCTCGATGACATCGTGGTCTTCGCCGCGCTGCGCGGGGACGACCTGCGCTCCATCGTCGACATCCAGCTCGGCCGGCTGCGCAAGCGGCTCGCCGACCGTCGGTTGGCACTGGACGTCGCCGACGCCGCGCGTGGGTGGCTCGCCGAGCACGGGTACGACCCGATCTACGGGGCCCGCCCGCTGCGCCGCCTGGTCCAGTCGGCCATCGGCGACCAACTCGCCAAGGCCCTGCTGGCCGGCGTGATCCGGGACGGCGACACCGTCCGGGTCGACCTGGCCGACGGCAAGAACGCGCTGACCGTCACCGCCGCCTGATCCGTCGCACCATCGGCCGGCCCCGCCAGCACCGGCGGGGACCGGCCCGGTCCGGCTCCGCCCTGGTCCCGCCCGGTCCGCAGTGGTGACCTGGTGATCGACAGGGTGGGAGGTGGCGGGACGGGGAAAGGATGGGGGCATGTTCGGGATGGGGAAGAGGAGCGGGGACCGGGAACTGGACGCCGCCATAGCGGAACTCGCCGGGGCGGACACGGTGGCCTTCGGCGGGGTGGGGTTCGCCGGGACGCTGCTGCCGGTCACCGAGGCGTACCGGCGGGTCGAGGAGGCGTTCGCGGCCCGTCCCGAGCAGGCTCGCCGGCAGGTCGACTGGCTGCTGCGGCACGGCTCGCCGGCCGGTCGGGCGTACGCGGCGACGCTGCTGGAGGCGGTCGACCCGGCGGCGGCCCGGGACGCCTGGACGGCGCTGCGCGACGACGACGCCGAGTTCACCACCTTCACCGGCTGCGTGATGGGCACCGCCTCCCTGCGCTGGTACGCCGCCGAGCGGCTGGACCCTCAGTAGCTGATCGTTCACTCAGAAGTGGACGTGTTTCCCCAGGTGCGTGGGGTTGTTACCGTCTCCGCCGACGCACGTGGGGAGGCGGTCGGGGTGAACGGTTCGGTGGCGTACCTGGTGGCGACGCTGGGGTGTCTGGTCGGGGTGGCCGGGATCGTGGTGGCGGTGGTCGCCCTCCGGCGGGGCAAGAAGACCGGCCGGCCGGCGGCACCCGGCGACCCGTTCCGCGACACCGACGCCGACGCGCTGCGCGGTGACCCCCGGACCCTCAAGCCCGGCGACATCGTCGAGATCCGCCAGGTGTCGTACGCGGTGCGCGGCTCGGTGCACCTGGTCGAGGGCGGCTGGAGCTGGGCCGAGCACCTGCTGGACACCGTCGACGGCGACAAGCGCTGGCTCTCCGTCGAGGAGGACCCGGACCTGGAGCTGGTGTTCTGGACGGCCGAACCGGCCGCGACGATCACCCCGGGCGCCCCCACCCTCGACTACGCCGGCCGTCGCTACTCCTGGGAGGAGTCCGGCCAGGCCCGCTACTCGGCCACCGGCAGCACCGGCCTCGACCCGAGCGGCACGGTCCGCTACCACGACTACCGGGGCCAGGGTGGCGACCGGCTCGCCTTCGAGGCGTACGGGGAGGCCGGCTGGGAGGTGGCCCGGGGCGAGCAGCTCCACCGCGCCGACCTGATGGTGTACCCGCAGGCCGGGCCGAAGGCGGACTGAACGTGCTGGTCAGCCTCGACACCCCGTACGTGGACACCTGCGCCGCCGACCTGAGCCTGGCGCTGGGCGGCCCGGAACGCCCCGCGCTGCACGTCCGCGACCTGACGCTGCCCGGTGACGTCCGGCTCCGGCTGCGCCTGCTCGGCGCGTCCCACCAGGTCGTGCTGGCCACCCCCGGCGGTGGACCCACCGGCACCGGGCTCACCGAGACGGTCGCCTGCCTGCCCGGCCGGTCGCCGCACCTGCCCGGCACCCTGCACGACGAGGCGGGCGGCTACCGGTTCACCGCCACCGTCCTGCGTCCGGCCGCCGGTGAGCTGCACACCCGGATCGTCGCGCTCCGCGCCGACCTGGCCGACGACCCGTACGCCCTGGTCGGGGTCTTTCCCGGCGACCCGGACGCGGTCACCGCGCTCGCCGTCCGGCCCGACCCGCCGGACGGGTCGGTCGGCTGGCGCACCTGGCACGCGTACCCCCAGACCAACGAACTGGTCCTGACCGAGACGGTGGTGGCACTGCGATGACGTACCGACGCTGGTTCGTGGTGGGGGTGGCCTTCGCGGTCATCGGCGCGCTGGTCGCCGCCTTCGCGGTCTTCTACGGCAACTTCTCGCCGCGCGGCTACGTCGAGGACCGGTACACCCGGGTGACCAGCCGGGACATCGGGCGGGACGCCGTCGCGTACACCTCGGACCGGACCCCGAGCCAGGTGGCGAAGGACGTCACCGACGCCTGGAAACCAGCCGACCAGTACGTCGACGGCAGCGGCGTCTACCTGCGTTACGACGACGACTCACTGGTGATCCTGCCGATCGCCGCCGGCTCGGTGATCCTGCTGGAACGGATGCGGACCGCGTACCCGCGTTACCACTCGACGGTGGGCAACCACTGGGGCTGGGGGCGGGGCAGCACCGTGCGCGGTGGCGGCCCCGGCGCCGGCAAGTAGTCAGCACCCCACCCCGACCGACGAACCCCTGGAGCCCTCTGTGCAGACCCTGGTCACCGATCTGCTGGTCACCCTCGCCTACGGCGTGGTCGGCGTCGCCCTGATGGCCGTCGGCTACGTGCTGGTGGACCTGGCCACCCCGGGCCGGCTCCACGAGCTGATCTGGACCGAACGCAACCGCAACGCGGCGCTGCTGCTCGCCTCCAACCTGGCCGGTGTCGGCACCATCGTGGTCGCCGCGATCGCCGCCGGCGAGGACGACTTCGTCCTCGGTCTGGTCGGCGCCGCCGCGTACGGGATCGTCGGCCTGGTCATCATGGCGCTGGCGTTCCTGCTGCTCGACGCCCTGACCCCGGGCAAGCTGGGCGAGCTGCTGGTCGACCCGGAGCCGCACCCGGCCGTCTGGGTGTCGGCCGTGGTCCACCTCGCCACCGGCGCGATCATCGCCGCCGCCATCAGCTGATGGCCGTCGTTGGGCGACCGGCCAAGAAGACGCCGTCGAAGGGCGTCGCCTGGGCCGGCTGGCTGACCCTCGGGCTGGTCGTGGTGGGCTTCCTGGTGGCCGGGGCCCTCGGCGACTCCGACGGCACCGCCGTGTCCCCGCCGGCCACCACGGAGCGGGCCGACACCGTGCCCATCCTCCAGCGGTCCAGTGCCAGCCAGGGCATCTGCTACGGATGGCGGCTCGACGACGATCACGACACCGTCAGCGTCGGCTCCAACCTGGGCGACGGGGTGCCGGTCGAGGACAACCCGGGCTGCCCACGCTGGGTGCAGGTGACCGCCGACGTCACCTACACCTCCGAGAGCAGCGAGAGCGACGACTACGCCTCGGTCCGGGTGACGGCGTCCGAGGACGTCAGCCTGTCGGACGCCTTCGCCATCGAGAGCGGCCTGGAACGACTCGGGATCACCGAGCGGGTCTTCGTCGACGATCCCGGCTGGGGGGTCACCCGGGCCGCCGTCATGCTGCCGCTGCTCGCCGTCGAGGTGGGGCTGGCCGGGCCGGCCGCCACTCCGACGCCCGAGCCGGCCGGGCCGGGCCCGCTGCCCGACGCCGGCAGCGACCTGTGGCGGGACCGCTGGGTCTACTTCGCCGCCGCCGCCGGGTTGCTGCTGGTCACCGCGTTGCTGATCACGGTCGGGGTGGTACAGCGCCGCCGGCAGCGCCGGGGAACCGGATCCGCGCGGCGCGCCGGGGCGGGCGCGGCGTCGTCACGTACCGGGGAGACGGCGTGACCACCGACGCGCCGGCCCGGCCGCACTGGCGGCTCGCCCGGGCGGCGGTGCTGGTCGCGGTCTTCGTCTGCGCGGCCTGTGGCCTGGTGTACGAGCTGGCCCTGGTCGCGCTCGGCAGCTACCTGATCGGCGACACGGTCGGCCAGGCGTCGATCGTGCTCGGCGTGATGGTCTTCGCGATGGGCGTCGGCGCGCTGGTCGCCAAGCCGTTGCAGCCCCGGGCCGCCGCCGCGTTCGCGCTGATCGAGCTGACCCTCGCCCTGCTCGGCGGCCTGTCGGTGCTCGGCCTCTACGCCGCCTTCGCCTGGCTCGACCTGTACGGCCCGGCGCTGGTCGGCACCGCCTTCGTGCTCGGCCTGCTGATCGGCGCGGAGATCCCGCTGCTGATGGTGCTGCTGCAACGCATCCGCGAGCAGGCCGCCGGCAGCGCGGTCGCCGACCTGTTCGCCGCCGACTACGTGGGCGCGCTGCTCGGCGGGCTGGCCTTCCCGTTCCTGCTGATCCCGGTCTTCGGCCAGCTCAAGGGTGCCCTGGTGGTCGGCGCGGTGAACGCGGTGGCCGGTCTCGCGCTGGTCTGCACGGTGTTCCGGGCGGAGCTGAGCCGCCGGGCCCGGCTGGTCCTCGGCGCCGGCTCCGTGGTGGTCGCCCTCTGCCTGGGGTACGCCTGGATCACCGCCGCCGACTTCGAGGTCACCGCACGGCAGCAGCTCTACCGGGACCCGGTGGTGCACGCCGAACGCAGCCGCTACCAGGAGATCGTGCTGACCCGCTCGGTCCGCGAGGTCGGCCACCCGGACACCGACCTGCGGCTGTTCCTCAACGGTGACCTCCAGTTCAGCTCGGTCGACGAGTACCGCTACCACGAGGCGCTGGTGCACCCGGCGATGCGCGGCCCGCGCGGCGAGGTGCTGGTGCTCGGCGCCGGGGACGGCCTCGCGGTACGGGAGATCCTGCGCTACCCGGACGTCCGGCGGGTGACCGTGGTCGACCTCGACCCGGCGGTGGTGACGCTGGCCCGCACCGAGCCGCAGCTACGGAAGCTCAACGGCGGTTCGCTCGACGACCCCCGGGTACGGGTGCGCCACGCCGACGCCTTCGGCTGGCTGCGTACCGCCACCGAACGCTTCGACGTGGTGGTCGCCGACCTGCCCGACCCGGACGAGACGGCCACCGCGAAGCTCTACACCGTCGAGTTCTACGCGCTGATCCGGTCGGTGCTCGCCGAGGGGGGCCGGCTGGTGGTGCAGTCCGGGTCGCCGTACTTCGCGCCCCGGTCGTACTGGTCGATCGAGGCGTCGATCCGCGCGGCCGGCTTCGCCACCGTGCCGTACCACGTCGACGTGCCGTCGTTCGGCGACTGGGGCTTCGTGCTCGCCGTCCCGGGGGCCACCCCGCCGGTGCTGGAGCTGCCCGCCGACGCGCCCCGGCTGCGATTCCTCGACCCGGCGGTGCTGCGGGCCGCGTCGGCCTTCCCCGCCGACCGGGGCCGGCTGGACCTGCCCGCCTCCACGTTGTTGCAGCCCAGGGTGCTGGACTATGCCCGTACCGAATGGCGCGGCTATTAGCGTCGGACGGGTGTCACCATCGCCCCCGCCGAGCACCGTCGGCTGCTCCGCGACGACGGGTGATCCGCTGTCCCGGGGCGGATCGCCTGCCCGCGTGGCGCGCCGTACTGGTCGGAAGTCGATACGGTGAGCACGATCTAGGAAGGGAGAACCGTGGTCGATTCCCAGCACACCCCGGCCCGCACCCGCCCAGGCGTGGTGACGATTTCCAGCTACCTGCTGATCCTCTTCGCTGTCCTACAGGTGATCAGCCTGATCATCTCGCTCTCCACCATCGGCACCGTCCGGCGCGTGCTCGACGAGGCGTACCGCGGCACCGCGGGCAACGGCGCGCAGAACGTCGCCGACGTCGCCGTCGCCTTCACCATCGGGGCGGGCGTCCTCGCCCTGCTGCTGGCGATCGGGCTGGTCGTCCTCGCCCTGCTCAACAACCGGGGCAAGAACGGCGCCCGGATCACCACCTGGGTGCTCGGCGGCATCCTGTTCTGCTGCACCGGTGGTGGCCTGGTCAGCAACGCCGCCGGTGGTTTCGGCACCAGCGGCACCAGCACCTCCGGCGACATGCCCAGCTCCGACGAGGTGCAGCAGCGGCTGGCCGACGCGCTGCCGTCCTGGTACACCCCGCTGAGCACGGCGATCGGCTTGCTCGGCCTGCTGGCGCTGCTCGTGGCGCTGATCCTGCTGGCGCTGCCGCAGGCCAACGGGTTCTTCCGCAAGCCCAAGGCGGCCTGGGAGCCCCCGATCCCCGGTGCCGCCTACCCGGGATACCCGGCCACCCCGGGCTACCCGGCCACGCCCGGCTACCCGCAGCCCGGTGCTCCCGGCCAGCCCGGTGCTCCCGGCCAGCCCGGTGCTCCGGGTCAGCCCGGTGCTCCGGGTCAGCCCGGTGCTCCGGGTCAGCCCGGTGCTCCGGGTCAGCCCGGTGCTCCGGGTCAGCCCGGGTATCCGGGTGAGCCCGGGTATCCGCCCAGCCAGGGTGGCCCGGACCAGCCGCAGCCGTCGGACGGGTCGTCGTGGCAGCAGCCGACCACGCCACCGACCGGCCCGTCGGGCCCGGACCGGCCCGCCGAGGGCTCCGGGCCGGACGACCCGCAGCGCCCCGCCGGTAGCTGACGGGCGCGTACGAGCGACACCGACGATTCCCTCCGAGTAGGTTGCAGACCACACCTACCGGAGGGAATCGTCGTGTCGTACCCGGATCAGGTGCCGACCCGTCGGCCGGCAGCCGTCACCGCGGCGGCGGCGGCGCTCGCGCTGATGGCCCTCACCGCCGGGGTGTATGCCACCGTGGCCCTGCTCGCCCTGGGTGGCACGGTCGACCGGTTCCGGTCCGCCGCCGCCGGCACGGCCGCGAACCCGGGCGACGTCGACGGCCTGGTCCGGGTGCTGCGCATCAGCACGGTCGGTGCCGCGCTGCTGACCGTCGTGGTGGGGCTGCTGCTGGTCGGCCTCGCCGGTGGGCTGCTCGCCCGCCGCCGGGGTGCCCGGATCGCCGCCTGGGTGGTCAGCGGGCTGGGGCTGCTCGCCGGCTGCGGCGGGCTGGCCGCGCTGGTCGGCCAGCGGTCCACCGCACTGCGGCTGGGTGCCGCCGACCGGGGTGTCGCCGAGTTGTTCGGGACGCTCGGCGACGCGTACCCGTCCTGGTGGATCCCGGTGAACGCGGGGCTTTCGGTGGGTCAGGCCCTCGGTTACCTTGTGGTGGCCGTGCTGCTGGCCCTGCCGACGGCGAACGCCTGGTTCGGCCGCCGCCGTCCGGTGCCGCCCGCGTCCGCGCCGGCCTTCGCCTACGGCGCCGCCCCGCAGGTGCCGCCGCCCCGCTGAGGAGCGCCCGTGACCGCCGACCGACCGGCTCCCGACCGACGCGCGTTGATCACCGGCGCGACCGCCGGCATCGGTGCGGCGTTCGCCCACCGGCTCGCCGCCGACGGTTGGGACCTGGTGTTGGTGGCCCGGGACGTCACCCGGCTCGACGCGACCGCCGCCGAGCTGACCGGCCGGTACGGCCACCGGGTGGAGAGCGTCCCGGCCGATCTGTCCACCGACGACGGTTGCGCGCTGGTGGAGCGGCGACTCACCACGGGTGACCCGGTGCATCTTCTGGTCAACAACGCCGGGACCAGTCTCAACCGGCCGTTCCTGCGGTCCAGCGTCGCCGACGAGGCCCGGCTGCTGCGGCTCAACGTGCACGCGGTGCTGCGGCTGACCCTCGCGGCGCTCGGCCCGATGACCGAACGACGCGACGGGGCAGTGATAAATGTCTCTTCCGTTGCCGGGTTCGGCCCGGTCATGCCGGGTTCGACGTACCCGGCCAGCAAGGCGTGGGTGACCAGCTTCACCGAGTCGGTCGGGCAGTCGGTGCGTCCGTTGGGCGTACGGGTGATGGCGCTCTGCCCCGGCTACACCCGCACCGGGTACCACGAGCGCAACGGCATCGACCTGTCCGGCATGCCCCGCTGGGCGTGGCTGCGGGCCGACGACGTGGTCGCCGAAGCCCTGCGTGACCTGCGGAAAGGCAAAGTGGTCAGCGTTCCCGACTGGAAGTACAAGCTGGCCGTGGCCGGGCTGCGGCACGCGCCGCGCCGGCTGCTCCGGGGCGCGACCCGGGATCGTCGCGGCCGGGTCGATCCGGCCGGCGAGTGAGCCGCCGTCCGCTCCGGTGGACACCCGGGCGGCCCGTCGCCGGGCCGGCGTCCACCCGGCACGGTCGCGCAGCGTAGCCGTCCATCGCCAGTCATCGGTCGCCCGCGAGGCTGATCCGGGTAGGCCCCGGACACGGCGCACAGACACGCGCAGTACCCTCTATCGGCATGGGGGACCACGACGACCTGCGTAAATTCATCACTGATCTGGCTGTGGTGCATGGCCGGGTGGTGCTCTCCTCCGGCCGGGAAGCCGACTGGTACGTCGATCTGCGTCGCGTGACTCTCCATCACCGGGCCGCTCCGCTGGTCGGTCGGGTGATGCGCGAGCTGACCGCCGACTGGGACTACGACGCGGTCGGCGGACTGACCCTGGGTGCCGATCCGATCGGCATCTCGATGCTGCACGCCGCCGCGGAGACCGACCGACCCCTGGATGCCTTCGTGGTCCGCAAGGCCGGCAAGGCGCACGGTCTCCAGCGACGGATCGAGGGGCCTGACGTCGCCGGTCGGCGGGTGCTGGCGGTGGAGGACACCTCGACGACGGGCGGCAGTGTGTTGACAGCCGTCGAGGCTCTTCGTGAGGCCGGGGCTGAGGTCGTGGGCGTTGCGGTTATTGTTGATCGTGGCGCCGGCGACGCGGTGCGAGCCGCCGGATTGCCGTATCGGGCGGCCTATACGTTGGCTGACCTCGGCCTTCTGGCGTAAAAATTTGCCGATTCGGATCTGCTGATATGCAGGCGGATCGATGCTGCTGGTGGAAGGATGGAATACGTGGGAACTGCGTTGGCTGAAATGACCATGCCTCAGATCTCGCCGCTTGCCGGCGAGCCGATCGAACGTGCCGACGCCGAGCGGCTGGCGGGGGTCCTCAAGGCCCTCGCCGACCCCGCCCGGCTGCGGCTGCTCAGCCTGATCCAGTCGGCGCCCGAGGGCGAAGCGTGCGTGTGTGACCTCACCGCGCCGCTCGGCCTCTCGCAGCCGACGGTCAGCCACCACCTCCGCATCCTCACCGAGGCCGGCTTGCTGGAGCGGGAGAAGCGTGGTGTGTGGGCCTACTACCGACTGGTGCCGTCGGCGATCGCCACGATCGCCGACCTCCTCACTCCGCCGCGCAAGCGGGCCACCAAGAAGGCCCGCTGACTGCACCCGTCGTCCCGGCCAGGGACGACGTCCGGTGGCGTACCAGGGGTGGCGTCATCGGGTGGTGACGGCTGTCCGTCACCGGTCAGTTAGCTGATCAGTCACCGTGCCCGCGGTGGCGCACGTCGAGGAACGGCCGGTCCCCAACCCGGGGTCCGGCCGTTCGTCGTCCGTCGGTCAGTGGCCCTGGCCGTGCTCCGGATACCGTCCGCCACCCTGCGGCGGCTGCTGCCCGTACGTCTGCGGCGGGAACTGCTGGTCGTACGGCTGGCCGCCGTGCGACTCCTGGCGACCGTAGGGCTGCCCGGGGTGCTGCGGACCGCCGTACGGCTGCTGCGGCTGGTCGTGGTGGCGGTCGACCGCGTCCCGGACCGCGTCCACCGCGCCGGCCGCGCTGGCGGCGGCCACCACGGCGACTGCCTCGCCGCGCCGGCGGGCCTTCCGGTCGCGGAGGAACTCGAAGAAGATCGGCAGCACCGAGATCAGGATGATCAGCGCGACCACCGGCAGGATGTACCGGTCGATCTTGTCGCCGATGGCGTTGTAGATCTGGTCGGCCAGCAGGTAGCCGATCAGCAGGATGCCGTCCACCCAGAGGATCGCGCCGACGACGTTCCAGAGGAAGAACTGCTTCGCCGGCATGCCGAGCACGCCCGCCACCGGGTTGAGGAAGGTCCGCACGATCGGGATGAAGCGGGCCAGCACCACGGCCTTCGCCGGGCCGAACTTCTGGAAGTAGAACTCCGCCTTCTCCACGTACTCCTTCTTGAAGAGTCGGGAGTTGGGGCGGTCGAACATCCGCCGGCCGTACCGGGCGCCGAGCCAGTGCCCGAGCTGGGCGCCGGCGATCGCGCAGATCGGCCCGCCGATCAGCAACCCGACCAGCGAGAGCCGGGTGCCGCTGCCGAAGATGGCGTCGGCCACCGGCGAGGCGGCGACACCGGCCAGGAACAGCAGCGAGTCGCCCGGGAAGAAGAAGCCCACCAGCAACCCGGTCTCGGCGAAGAGAATCACCCACACGCCGATCAGACCGAAGGTCTGGAGCAGATCCTTGGGGTCGAGCGGGTTCAGCGCGACCGTCTCGGCGACCACCCGTGTCTTCTCACCTGTGTCCACGGCCACACAGGCTACCGAACCCCGGTCGGTCGCCGTCCCGGACGCGGCTCATTGGCCGCGAGCATGCACTGGTGGCCCCTCTTTTGACCCTTTTGTAGGGCTAGGGGGCCACCGGTGCAGGGGATCGCTGGAGGGGTCAGAGCCGGGGGTCGACCGGCTCCGACCCACAGACGAGGATGGCGAAGAGAGTTCGTGCCGCCGCCACAGCGGGGCGTCGGCGGGTGTGCGACACGGCGTCGCCCGGATTCCCCGACGGCGGCGCCCCGCCGACCACGGGGGTCGGCGGGGCGCCGGTGGTGGGGAGTGAGGTCAGGCCGTGAAGCGGGTCCGGCGGCGGCGGGTCACCACGAAGCCGGCGACGCCCGCCGCGACCAGCAGACCGCCGACGCCGGCGATCAGGGCGACGGACTGGCCGGTGATCGGCAGGGTGCCATCGTCACCGCCGCCACCCCCACCCGACCCGGCGGCACCGGGCTTGACGACGAGCGCGGCCTGGTCGTTGGCGGTGTTCGGGTCACCGTCCAGGTCGGTGACGACCTTGCCGGAGGTCTCCCCGTCCAGCTTGTCGATCCGCAGGGTGAAGGGGTACGAACCACTCACCCCCGCCTCCGGGTCGCCGGCGGCGAGGCAGCCGTAGTGGTCCGCCCCCGGCTCACCGCCGTTCTCCCACGGGTTCCACGAGTCCTCGTCGTTCTTGTCGTACGGGGCGCACTCCTCGGAGACCTCGACCGCCTCGGTGCCCTTCGGGATCTCCACCGTCACGAACGGTCCGGTGAGCCGCCACACCTCCACGGTGGCCGGACCGAGGTTGGTCCAGCCGACCCGCACCTCGACCTTGTCGCCCACCTTGCCGGTGACGCTGGCGCCGTCGGCGGTCACGTCGGCCGTGTTGTCGCCGCCGACGGTCAGGTTGACGATGGTGAAGTTGTTCCACTGGTCCACGTCGGTCTGCGGGACGGACCCCTGCCGGGCCGCTCGCACCTCGACCAGCTCCAGCTTGCCGCCGGTGCCCGGCTTGCCCGACGGGAGCGGGAAGGTGGGGTTGTCGGTGACCAACGCCCAGTCGTCCCTGGTCCACCAGTCGACGTAGTTCTCGATCTTGCTGCCGGACCGGGCGCGCTTGTCCAGGGTGACCGGGATCCTCGTGGAGAGCCGGTAGCTCCGGCCCGGCTCCAGGTCGGTGTCGAAGGTGCAGATCGTGGCGACGCCGTCGAGGTACTCGCAGTTGCTGAAGTTGCCGACGTCCGGGCTCAGGTAGTCGGCCTGGAGGCGGAGCACCGCCCCGTGCGCGGTGTTGTCGCCGGCGTTGCGGACCACGTCGGCGGGCAGGCCGGCGGTGGCGCCCGGGAGGATGTCCAGCTCGGCCTCCGGCTCGGACCGCAGGTCCACGCCCTCGGCCATGGTGACCGTCACGTCGGCGCTGGCGGTCCGGCCGCCGTTGGTGGCCTTCACCGCCAGCTTCGCCTTCGTGCCGGGCTTCGCGTCCGGCTTGCCGGTGAGCTGGTAGTCCAGGCTCGGCACGCCGTATTCGTCGGCCGTGTACTCGCAGTGCAGCCCCTTGCCGACCGGCACGCAGGCCCAGTCCGAGGGGGCGAACTCGACGTAGGCGATGGCGTCGACCTGCGAGAAGTCGATGTCCAGGGTCGTCTTCGGCGGATCGTCCTCACCCGGACCATTCACGATGATGGAGTTGTACACCGCGTGGTCCGGCGCGACCAGGACATCCCAGGTGAAGATCTCCAGCGGGATGGACGCCTGGGCGGGAGCCGGGGCGACGGCTACGAGCGCGCCCGCGACGCCGAATCCGGCGAGCCAACGCCGGGTGGAGTGGTGGAACATGACCGGGTCCTCCCGTGGGGGTGTCCAGGTGGAGCCAGCGGAGCTTAGGGACCCGACGGTGACCGCCGCTGCCCCGGGCCGGCGCCGGGCCGGGAAACGAGCCGAAAGGTTGACCGGCTCCACCGCAACGTTCCGGCCGGCCGCCCCCGTCATCAGAGGCGGGACACCGGGAGGTGCAGTGACGTACGAGGAGTTCGCCGACTCGCGGCTGGCCGCGCTGCTGCGGTACGCCGTCATGCTGACCGGCGATCCGCACCAGGCACAGGACCTGGTGCAGGACACCATGGTGCGGGTCCAGCTCAACTGGCGCAGGGTCGCCCGCGCGGACTCCCCGGAGCGGTACGTCCGCCGGATGCTCACCAACCAGTACGTCGACTGGCGGCGCGGCTCCTGGGTACGCCGGGTGCTGTTGCGCGGCGAACCGGAGGACTCCGTACCGGTGCGCGCCGACCACGCCCAGGACGCCGTGGACCGGGACCAGGTCTGGTCCTGGCTGGCCCGGCTGCCCCGCCGGCAACGCGCCAGCCTGGTGCTCCGCTACTACGAGGATCTGCCCGACGCGGAGATCGCGGAGATCCTCGGCTGCGCCGTCGGCACCGTCCGCTCGTCCATCTCTCGGGCGCTGGCCACCCTGCGCGCCGAACACGTGGAGGTCTGCTGATGACCGTCGAGGAGGAACTGCGGGACGCCTTCGCCCGGCACGAGGCGCTGGCCCCGCCGGTCGGCCCGCTGCGCGCGGCCATCGACCGGCTGGTGGTCCGCCGTCGCCGCCGTCGGCGCCGACTCACGGTCGGCGCGACCGCACTGGCGGTGCTGGGGTTGCTGGCGGTCACGGTGCCGCAGGTCGTGCCCACCCCGGGGGGACGTGCCGTCACCGGCGCGCTGACCGGCGGCACCCCCGAGGCCGTACCGGGCGGGGCGCTGAACGTGCTGCTGCTCGGCGTCGACGGCACCGCGCGGGAACCGGCCCGGCGGGCCTACTCGGTGCTGCTGGTGCACGTCCCCGCCGACCGCAGCCGGCTCTACCTGGTGTCGTTCCCCCGCGACCTGGAGGTGTCCATCCCCGGGCACGGCACCGACAAGCTGAACGCGGCCTTCCTGTTCGGTGCCGGCGTCGAACGCCCCGACCTCGGGCGCGGCCTGGAACTCACCAGCCGGACCGTCACCGGGCTGACCGGCCTGCGCCCGGACGCCGGCGCGGTGCTCACCTACCCGGTGCTGCGCGAGCTGACCGACACGCTGGACGGGGTGGAGGTCTGCCTGCCCGGTGAGGTCCGCTCGGCGCACAGCGGCCGGGTCTTCCGGGCCGGCTGCCAGCACCTCGGCGGTGCGGCCTCGGTCGACCTGCTCCGCCAGCGGGTCGGGCTGCCCGACGGCGGCCTCGACCGGGACCGCAACGCGCAACTGTTCGCCGCCGGGCTGATCCGTCGGGCCGGTGAGCAGGGGGTGCTGCACGACCCGGTGCGGCTGTCCCGGCTGTGGGGCACGATCGGCTCGGACGCCGCCGTCGCCGGCAACGGGACGTCGCTGCTCACACTGCTGCGGGTCGTCCCGGAACTGGACAGCGCCGAGCCGGTCGGGCTCAGCCTGCCCGTCGGCGTACCGATGGGGCTGGACCGGTCGTTGCGGCCGGACCCGGCGGCGACGCCGGAGTTCCTCGCCGCGTTGCGGGAGGACCGGCTGGACCGGTGGGTGGCGGCGCACCCCGACCGGGTCACCCGGCTGCGCTGACCGGGCCGGTCAGCGGTAGTCGTCCTCGTCGGCGGTGACCACCCGGGCCTGCTCCATCGCGTCCCAGTCGTCGACCTCCAGGCCCCGGTGCGGCTCGGCGTCGGTCTCGCCGGGGCCGACCACGGCAGCCTGCTCGACCGTGTCGGCCGGCTCGGCCTCCAGCTCCCGCTCCTCCGGGTCGAGGTGGTCGCTCGGGGTGAAGTCCTCGTCGGGCTGACCCATCGTCCCTCCCTGGTTCCGGCGGATACCACCCCACCGTACGGGCTGGTGGGGGCCGTCGCCGGGTGGGCGCGGAAGCGGAGTCGGTGGATCGCCCCACCGGGGGTGCCCCGCGGTGCCAGGATGGGGACGTGGGCTTCCTGATCCGGTTGGTGATCACGGCGATCGCGCTGTGGGTCACCACGCTGATCGTGCCGGGGGTCGACGTCTCCGGCCGCAACGGTGCCACCACGGCGCTCACCCTGCTCGTGGTGGCGCTGATCTTCGGGCTGGTCAACGCGGTGCTCAAGCCGGTCATCAAGGTGGTCGGCTGCGTGTTCTACCTGCTCACCCTCGGCCTGTTCGCGCTGGTGGTGAACGCGCTGCTGTTCCTGCTGACCGACTGGATCGCCCGGGCGCTCGACCTGCCGTTCCGGGTGGACGGTTTTTGGGCCGCCTTCTGGGGCGCCATCGTGATGGCGGTGGTGACCTGGCTGATCAGCGTCGTCGTGCCGGACCGCCGGGCGGACCGGTGAGCCACGGCGGTGGACGCCGCCCGGGTCGGTTGTGCCCGTCGCCGCCTCCTACGGGATACTGCCCGCGGTGGACAGCGCGGTCCGGCGCACCCATGGAAGACAGCGGCCGGTGACGGCCGAGAGCGGTAAGTAAGGAGCGTTCGACATGCCCATCGCTTCCCCCGAGGTCTACGCGGAGATGCTGGACCGGGCCAAGGCCGGCCGGTACGCGTACCCCGCCATCAACGTGACGTCCTCGCAGACCCTCAACGCGGCGCTGAAGGGCTTCGCCGACGCGGAGAGCGACGGCATCATCCAGGTTTCCACCGGTGGCGCGGAGTACCTCTCCGGTCCGTCGGTGAAGGACATGGTCACCGGCGCGGTGGCGTTCGCCGCGTACGCGCACGAGGTGGCCAGGCAGTACCCGGTCAACATCGCTCTGCACACCGACCACTGCCCGAAGGACAAGCTGGACAAGTTCGTCCGGCCGCTGATGGGCATCTCGCAGGAGCGGGTGAAGCGCGGCGAGGAGCCGCTGTTCCAGTCGCACATGTGGGACGGTTCGGCCGTGCCGGTGGCGGAGAACCTGGAGATCGCCGCGCAGCTCCTCGACGAGGCCGCCAAGGCCAAGATCGTGCTGGAGATCGAGGTCGGCGTCGTCGGTGGCGAGGAGGACGGCGTCGAGAACGCCATCAACGACAAGCTCTACACCACCGTCGAGGACGGTCTGGCCATGGTCGAGGCGCTCGGCCTGGGTGAGAAGGGCCGCTACATGGCGGCGCTGACCTTCGGCAACGTGCACGGCGTCTACAAGCCGGGCAACGTCAAGCTCCGTCCGGAGATCCTCAACCAGATCCAGGAGGCGGTGGGCGCCAAGTACGGCAAGGAGAAGCCGCTCAGCCTGGTCTTCCACGGCGGTTCCGGCTCGCTGCTGTCGGAGATCCGCGAGGCGCTGGACTACGGCGTGGTGAAGATGAACATCGACACCGACACCCAGTACGCCTTCACCCGTCCGGTGGCCGACCACATGTTCCGCAACTACGACGGCGTGCTCAAGATCGACGGCGAGGTCGGCAACAAGAAGCAGTACGACCCGCGTACCTGGGGCAAGCTGGCCGAGGCCGGCCTGGCCGCCCGCGTCGTGGAGGCGTGCGAGCACCTGCGCGCCGCCGGCACCAAGATGAAGTAACGGCACCTACCCCGACGGCCGGCCCCCGGATCGGGGGCCGGCCGTCGCCGTCGCGGCCCGACCACGGCGGTGGCCGGGCGGGTCGTCAGACCGTCGCGGTGAGCACCCGGACGGCCTCGTGGACGTCGTCGGTGAGGTGCACGCTGCCGGAGAGGTCACCGAACGGCGAGCCGGCGAAGAGCGGTCGCAGCAGCGACTCGATGGGCAGTTCCCGGGTCCAGTACGCCCGGTCCAGGAAGACGTACGCCCCGCTCGCCCCGTCCGTGCCGTAGTACGTCTTCGTGGCCGCCTGGAACACCTCCTGCACGGTGCCGGCGCGACCCGGTGCGAAGACGATCCCGCCCCGGGCCAGCCGCAGGATGGTGTCCTCCCGGATGGCGTTGGAGAAGTACTTGGCGATCCGCCCGGCGAACAGGTTCGCTGGTTCGTGCCCGTACAGCCAGGTGGGGATGGCCAGCCCGCCGGAGCGGGCCCAGTCCAGGCCGGGCGCGCGCTGCTGCGGGACGGCGGCGGCATAGCGTTCGCGCACCGACAGCGCGGCGGCCGTGTACCGGTCGTGGTCGGTGAAGTCGGGGGCCCCGGCCAGCAGGTCGATCGCCGTGTTCAGCTCGTCGGCCGGCCAGGCGGACAGGAACGCGCCCAGGTTGGCCGCCTCCATCACGCCGGGGCCGCCACCGGTCACCACCAGCCGGTCGGCCCGGGCCAGCTCCCAGCCCAGCACCGCCGCCATCCGGTACGGCACGCTGCCGCGCGGCACCGCGTGCCCGCCCATCACGCCCACCACCGACTGCGGCCCGTGGGCGGCCAGCCAGGTCCGGGTCGCGTCGGCCAGCGCGTTGTCCACGCCGTGGTCGTGCAGCCGCTGGCCGAGCGCCTCCTTCACGTCGGGCAGGGCGCCGCCGTGGGCGCGGAAGTGCTCGTACACCCGGGTGTCGTACATCCCGGTGAAGCCGGCCCCGGTGAACCCGGCGGCCAGGTCCTCCGGCGTGTAGAGATGGGCCGGTTGGGTCGGGTACGGCAGGCCGGAGAAGGGTGGCACCACGTTCGCGCCGCGCCGGACCAGGTCCGCGCCGACCTCCCGGTCGGCGAACCGGCAGCCCACGAAGAGGGTGCCCGCCACCTCGGCGGCGGTCAGGTCGGGGACCGGGTCGAGGTCGAGGCGGAGCCCCTGCACGGTCAGCCCGGCCAGGCTGCCGCCGGCCAGGTGCCGGTCGAACTCGGCCCGGGTCTCGATCTCGTCGGGGCTGGTGTCGTGCGGCGCGATGACGTCCGCGGGAGGTGGGGTCGGCACCCCGCCATCCTGCCCCGGCCGGGCAACCCGCCGGAAGCAGGCCCGGCGCGGCCCGGTGGTGGTTCCGGACACGACAGGAGCCCGGGGCCGAGGCACCGGGCTCCTGCGTAACCGGGTCCTGGGGAGGCTCCGGACCAATAGTTGTAGTGGAAATCAACTGCCGCCGGCATGGGCCGCAGGGTCCGGCGGTGGGGCCGCAGGGTCCGCCCGTCCGAACCGCAGGGCTCGTCACCCGAACCGCAGGGCCGCCTGGCCGAGCCGCAGGCGTGACGGACGCCTCCACCGTTCAGCCACCGTACCGGTCCGACCCCCTCGCGTGTCGCTGGGCGAAGCGGGTTGAATGGGGCGATGCAGAACCTGTTGCCGGAGCCTCCGGCCACCCTCCTGCCCGCGCACGACGACGCGGACAACGCCCTGACCGCCGCCACCGAGCAGGGCACCGACGAGGCGTACGCCGAGGTCGCGGCCCGTTTTCCCACCCACAGCGCGGCCTGGGCGGCGCTGGCCAGCCGGGCCTTCGACGCCGGCCAGGTCGTTTCGGCGTACGCCTACGCCCGCACCGGCTACCACCGTGGCCTGGACCAGCTCCGGCGCAGCGGCTGGAAGGGGCACGGGCCGGTGCCGTGGGCGCACACCCCCAACCAGGGCTTCCTCCGTTGCCTGTACGTCCTGTCCCGGGCCGCCGGTGAGATCGGTGAGGCGGACGAGGCGGCCCGCTGCGCCCAGTTCCTGCGCGACTGCGACCCGGCCGCCGGGGACGCCCTCGCCGGCGCCTGACCCCGTCGACGGCCGGCCCGGGTACCCGCCGGGCCGGCCGTCGGGCCAGCTCAGAGCCCTTCGGCGACCGCTGCGGCGATCTTCAGCCAGGCGTCCCGGGTGGCCGAGGTGAGCCCGCCGTACCGGATCGGCTCGCCGGTGTCGATCAACCGCTCGTACGGCGCGAGCAGCACCGCCCGGGTCCGGGCGGCGAAGTGCTCCTGGATCGCCGGCAGGTCGATCTCCTTGCGGGAGGGCGGCATCGACACCACCGTCACCGCCTGCCGGACGAGCCGCTGCCGGCCACTCTGCTCCAGGTGGTCGAGCATCCGGGCGGCCGTCTCCGCCGAGTCGTTGCGGGCCGACATGGTGACCACGAGCTGGTCGGTGGCGTCCATCGCGGCCTGCCAGTTCTGTGCCCGGACGTTGTTGCCGGTGTCCACGAAGATCAGCTTGTAGAACCGGCTGACCACCTCGCGGATCTCGGCGAACGCCGCCGCGGTCAGCATCTCGCCGCCGGTGGCCGACTCGTCCGAGGCGAGCACGTCGAACATCCCCTCGCCCTGCGACCGGACGTACTGCGACAGGTCCCCGATCCGGCCGTGCGCGCCCTGGAACTGGCCGAGGTCGCGCAGCATGTCCCGGACCGTACGGGAGTGAAAGTCCTGCTGCGCCCGCATCCCCAGGGTGCCCTGGGTCTCGTTGTTGTCCCAGGCCAGCACGTACCCGCCGCGTTTCTGGCCGAAGGTCATCGCGAGCAGCAGGATGGCCACCGTCTTGCCGGCTCCGCCCTTCGGGTTGACCACGGTCACCTGGCGCAGCCCACCGAAGTTGCGGCGGACCATCTCGATGTCCCGCTTGAGTTCCTGCTCGTGCCGGCCGGGTGGCAGCTTCACCAGCCCCATCTTGTTGACCACCGCCCGGACGCCCATCGTGGCGATCGGGTCGGCCGGCCGGATCTGCCGGCGGCGGGCGAAGTCCTCGGCGGTCGGCGCGATCCCGCCCTCCGGCGACCAGACCGGATCCGGGTAGCCGACCGGGGCCGGTCGGTCCGCCGGCGGCACCCCGGCCGGCCCCGGCTGTTCCGGCCAGGGTGGGCCGTACCAGCCGGCCGGGGACTGCTGCGGCCCCCACGTCTGCGGTCCCGACGGCACCGGCCCGGTCTCGGGTGGCACCGGCCCGGACCCCATCGGGCCCGGCCCGGTGGGGAACGGTTCCGGGGCGGGCGGGAACTGCGTCGGTACGGGTGCCGACTGCGGAGGCACCGCCGTCCCGCCCGGCCCCGGCGGGTACGCCACCGGCGGCTGCGCGCCGGTCTGGTCCGGTCCGGGGCCGGTCCGTCCCGGCGCTACCGCCGCCGTCGGGTCGGGGCCGGTCCGTCCCGGCGCTACCCCCGCCGTCGGGTCGAGGCCGGTCCGTGCCGACGGCACGGACGGTGTCGGGTCGGGTGCGGCCGGCGGCGGACCGGTCCGGGCCGGCGGGACCGCGAGCGCGGGGCCGGGTGGGTACTCCGTCGGCGGCTGCGGCCCGGGTGGCGTCGCCGGGTTTCCCGGGGCGGGCGGGAAGGGCCCGAGTCTCGGGGCTGGTGGGCTGTCGTCGGCGGTGCCGCCCGTGGCCTCCTCGATCCCGGCCGAGGGCCGCTGGGGCGGCAGCGCCCACGGCGACTCGCCCCGCCCACCGTTCTGGACCGGTATCACGGGTGGGCTACCCGTCCGGTCGGGGTCGGTCGGGTGGGCCGGGGTGTCCGCGTTGCCTCGTTCGGTCGGGTGGGCCGGGGTGTCCGCGTTGCCCCGGTCGGCCGGGTGGGGCGGGGCGTCGGGGTGGGTCGGTTCGTGCAGGGTGGTCGACGGGCTCGCCGGGGCGGGCCGGGTGCCGTTCCGTGGGTCCGGTAGCGGCTGTCGTGGATCGCCGCCGTGCTGCCGGTCGGCGGGCCCGGCGGGCCGGGCGGGCACCCCGGGCGACCGGTCGGGCCCGGTCGCCGTCGGCGCCGGTCCGGCGAGCGACTGGTCCAGGGTGAAGGGCAGATCGAGGTCCACCGGAGCGGACTGGCCCGGTCGGGGACCCGGTGCCGCGCGTTCCGCCGGCCCTGGGCGTTCCGGTGCCGGGTGCTCCGTCGACGCCGGGTGCTCCGTCGGTGCCACGCGCTCCGTCGACGCTGGACGTTCCGTCGGTGTCGGGTGCTGCGTCGGCGTCGTGCGGTCGGCGCGGACCGGGTGGTCCGTCGGTACGGGCGGGGGGCCGACGGGGGGCGGACCGGCCGGGGTGGACACGGGGAAGGGTCCAGGTGCCGGCCGCACCCCGTCCCCGGTGGCGGTCGGTACGGGATGGGCGGCCGGCCTGGATGCCGCAGGTGGGTACGTGGCCGGCTGAGGGCCGGCCGGCGCCGGGTGGCGGTACGACGCGCCGTACGGATCGTCGTACCCGTGCGGGCTGCCCGGGTGGGTGGGCGGCGTGGGGTCCGGCCGGTCGGGCGTCCAGCCGTCGCCGGGCGGGGCCCAGCCGTTGTCGGCCGGCGTCGAGGCGACCTCGGCGGCCAGCGACGGGTAAGCCGTCGGCGGGTACACCGGTGCCGGCTCACCGGCCCGGTGGGGCACCGGGTCGGGTGGCCAGAGCGGTTCGATGTCCCGTTCCGGCACCGGCTGCTGCCCGGGTAGTCGGGCCCGGTCGGCGTTCTCGTCCACCACGGTTCCTCCCCATTCCTCCCGCCGAGGATAGGCCGTCCCGTTCCAGTGACGGAGCGTAACGGAACCGGGGTCGGTGGTCAGCCCGTGAAGACCGCCCAGGCGGCCGGCTCGGTCCACCAGGACCGCTTGCGGCTCAGCTCGCCCTCGACACCGTCGTCGAGGAAGGGCACCCTCTCGTCGCGGGGGATCACGGCCACCGCCCGGCCCCGGGCCCGGCGGACCTCGAACCGGATCTTCTTCCTGCCCAACGCCGAGCGGGTCACCACGGGAACGGCCACCGCGACCTCCACCAACCCGTCCGCCGGGTCGGGGGCGGTGAGCAGCGGCAGCGAGTCGAGGGTCGCGTACCCGCCGGCGTTGCCGATCGCGCAGGCCAGGATCGGGTCCGCGCCGTCGGAGAGCACCGCGTCGTCCACCTCGACCCGGCCCCGCCAGTGCAGCGGCCGGCCCGCGTCGTCGGCCGCGCCGACCAGCGCGCCGTCCAGGGTCACCGAGCCGGCGTCGTTGCGCAGCAGGTCGAGCCGGCGTACGTCGCCGTCGAGCACCGCCGCCGCCACCGCCGCCGGGTCACGGGGCAGGCCGAGCTGCCCGGCCAGGTCGCGGGGCGTCCCACTGCGGGCCGGGTCGAGCGGCAGTACGCCGATCGGCGGCAGGTCCGGCACCGTACGATCGCCGGCCAGGTCCGCCGGGCGGCGGCTGGGCGGCGGGGCGTACCGGCGGACCAGCCGGCGTACGACGGCGCGCAACTGGGCGTCGCTGGCCGTGGCGACGACCAGCCGGGTCTTGCCGTCCGGGTCGGGCCAGGTGAGGCCGTCGGGGCGGGGCGGGCCGTCCAGCCGGGCCAGCACCTCGTCGACCTCGGCGTCCGAGCGGGCGGTCACGGTCTCCACCCGGGCACCCCGGGCGGTCAGCGCGTCCGCGCAGGCCAGCACGGGTACGCGCGGCCTATCGCAGCCTTCGTCGGACTGTTCCCTCGCTGCCCCGGCCGCCTCGCCGGCGGCTCCTCCGGCTGTCTGTCTGGAGGCCCCTCCGGCGGTTGCTCCGGCTGCCTCTCCGGCTGCCTCTCCGGCTGCCTCGGAGGTGCCGCCGCAGCAGGATCCGCCGCTGCCGCAGCCCCCACCGGGAGCGTCCCGCTCCGAGCCGAGGGTGAGCAGCACCACGTCGTACACTCCGGGCCTCCTGCCTCTCGACGCGAACCCCTGCCGGCTGCGCCGTCACTACTTGTTAGCCTGACACCCCGGGCTCGCCAACCGGTCGCCACCTGGCACCCGAGCCTTCTGGAGGCGGAAGAGATGCCAGCGATCGTGCTCATCGGTGCTCAGTGGGGCGACGAGGGCAAGGGCAAGGTTACCGACCTGCTGGGTGAGCGGGTCGACTACGTCGTGCGCTACTCCGGCGGCAACAACGCCGGCCACACGGTGATCACCCCGGACGGGCAGAAGTACGCGCTGCACCTGATGCCGTCGGGTGCGCTCTCGCCGAGCGCGATGATCGTCATCGGCAACGGCGTGGTGGTCGACCCGAAGGTGCTGCTCGCCGAGATCGACGGGCTCGCCGAGCGCGGCGTGGACGTCTCCCGGCTGCGGATCTCCGGCGACGCGCACCTGATCATGCCGCACCACCGGGCGCTGGACCGGGTGGTCGAGCGCTACCTCGGCTCGTCCCGGATCGGCACCACCGGTCGGGGCATCGGCCCGGCGTACGGCGACAAGGTCGCCCGGATGGGCATCCGGCTCCAGGACCTGCTCGACCCGGGCATTCTGCGCAAGAAGCTGGAACTCGCGTTGCGTGAGAAGAACCAGCTCCTGTTCAAGGTCTACAACCGCAAGGCGATCGACGTCGACGCGACGATCGAGGAGTACCTGGAGTACGCGGAGCGGCTGAAGCCGTACATCGCGGAGACCCGGGTGATGCTCTGGGACGCCCTGGACCGGGGCGAGACGGTGCTGCTGGAGGGCGCCCAGGCCACCATGCTCGACATGGACCACGGCACGTACCCGTTCGTCACCTCGTCGAACCCGACGGCCGGCGGGGCGTGCGTGGGCGCGGGCATCCCGCCGACCGCGATCACCAAGGTCATCGCGGTGAGCAAGGCGTACACCACCCGGGTGGGCTCCGGTCCGTTCCCGACCGAGCTGTTCGACGACAACGGCCAGCACCTGCGCAAGGTCGGCCACGAGTACGGCACCACCACCGGCAGGGAGCGCCGCTGCGGCTGGTTCGACGCCGTCGTCGCCCGGTACGCCTGCCGGCTCAACGGGGTCACCGACCTCGTCATCACCAAGCTGGACGTGCTCACCGGCATGGCCAAGGTGCCGATCTGCGTCGGCTACGAGATCAACGGCGAGCGTTTCGACGACATGCCGATGACCCAGACCGACTTCCACCACGCCACCCCGATCTACGAAGAGCTGGACGGCTGGTGGGAGGACATCACCAAGGCGAGGACCGAGGACGAACTCCCCGAGAACGCGCGCCACTACATCGCCCGCATCGAGGAGATCACCGGCACCCGGGTCAGCGTCGTCGGCGTAGGCCCCGGCCGCGAGGAAAACGTCCTCCGCCACCCCCTCCTCCCCTAACCCCACCCCGCCCCCACCCCCACCTCCCGCCCCCCGCCTCCCGCCTCCCGCCCCTCCGCGCGGTGATCAAGAGGTTTGCGTCACGAGCTCGCTCCAGGTTGACGTAAACCTCTTGATCACCACACAGCTCTCCCCGGATATCCACAGGGTTGTCCACAGGGGTCGAGGGTTTTGGGGGTGCTGGGTGAGGGTGGGGCGGTGATGCCGCTCGAGCTCGTCCGTCGTGTCGCTGCCGGGCAGGACGGGATGATCACCACCAAACAGGCGCTGGCGGCCGGGCTGACCCGGGACCAGATCCGGCAACTCTGGCGCTCCGGCCGGTGGACGCGGCTGGCTCGCGGTTGTTTCGCGCCGGTCGGGGAGTTGCACGGTGCGGCTGCCACCCGGGCCCGCGTCCGGGCCGCGGTGGCCAGCCTCGGCCCGGGAGCCTTCGCCGCCTTCGACACCGCACTGGAGTTGCACGGCATCGCCGGGCTGCGCCGAAGCTCCGCCATCCATGTATCCGTGCCGGTGGACCGGCCCAGGCCGCAGCGACACACTGATCCCACTCTCGTGGTCCACCAACTGACCACGGCGGTCGGCGACATCGTCGAGGTGGCCGGCATTCCCACCACGTCACCGTTGCGTACCGTGACGGATGTGATTCTCCGGCAGGGCCGGTACCCGGCCGTGTCCGTGCTCGACTCGGCGTTGAACCGCGGACTCGTCACACCGGAGGATCTGGCGATGGCGCCGACGCTCATCCGAGGTCGACGAGGTGCCCCGGCCGCGCGGGACCATCTCGCCGAGGCGGACGGGCGGGCCCAGTCCCCGCTGGAGACGTTGGCGCGGCTGAGATGTGTCGACGGCGGTGTCCCGCCCGACGTGCTGCAACTGGAAGTCCGTGACCAGGACGGCCACCTCCTCGGCGTCGGTGACCTGGGCTGGCGCTCCGCGCGGCTGATCGCCGAGGCCGACGGCAGCGGCCCGCACCGTACGCCGGAGGCCCTCTTCGCCGACCGCCGCCGGCAGAACCGCCTGGTCAACGCGGGTTGGCGGATACTTCGATTCACCTGGCCCGACGCCCTCCGCCCGGACCACATCCCCTGGACGATCCGCCAGGCCCTGGCCGCCAACCCCTGACCCCACCCCCTCCCGCACCCCCTCCCGCACCCCCTCCCGCACCCCCTCCCGCACTCCCTCCCGCACTCCACCCCACCCCCACCCCCGCCCGCACCCCCTCCCGCCCCCACCCCCGTCCCCTCCCGGTCGCCGGCGCTGACCGCGCGAATGGTTCAGGAGCGTCTCCCCACGTGTTGATCAAGAGCTTTATGTCAACCCGGAGATCAACTCTGACGCAAACCTCTTGATCAACGCGCCCGTAGGCGCGACGGCGCGACCGTAGGCGCGACGGGCGCGCCCGTAGGCGCGACGGCGCGACGGCACGCCCGGAGGCGCGCGGCGGGTGTTCCGGGGGTGGGTCGGTTGGGTGTTGACGGGAGGGTGCGGGTGCGGGTGGGTAGGATTCGTCGCCGTGCGCGTACTTCTTCTGGGTGGTGGCGGGCGGGAGCATGCGCTCGCCCTCGGGCTTGTCGAGGATCCGTCGGTCGAGGCTCTGCTCGCGGCACCCGGCAACCCGGGGATCGCGAAGGTGGCCGAGGTGCGGCAGGTCGACGCCAATGACCCGGCCGCGGTCGCGGCGTTGGCCGTGGAGACCGGGGCGGACCTGGTGGTGATCGGTCCGGAGGCGCCGCTGGTCGCCGGGGTGGCCGATGCGGTACGGGCCAAGGGCATCCCCGCGTTCGGGCCGTCGGCCGAGGCGGCCCGGCTGGAGGGTTCCAAGACCTTCGCCAAGGAGATCATGACGGCGGCGGGGGTGCCGACCGCCCGCGCGTACACCTGTGCCGATGGGGAGAGCACCGCCAGGGCGCTCGACGAGTTCGGTGCGCCGTACGTGGTGAAGAACGACGGGCTGGCCGCCGGCAAGGGTGTGGTGGTCACCGACGACCGGGCCGTCGCGCTGGCGCACGCCGAGGAGTGCGGCCGGGTGGTGGTCGAGGAGTACCTGGCCGGGCCCGAGGTCTCCCTCTTCGTGGTGACCGACGGCGAGGCCGCCGTCCCGCTGTTGCCGGCCCAGGATTTCAAGCGGGTCGGTGACGGCGACGCCGGCCCGAACACCGGGGGCATGGGGGCGTACGCGCCGCTGCCGTGGGCGCTGCCCGGCCTGGTCGACGAGGTGATGGCCGACGTGGTCCACCCGACGCTGGCCGAGATGCGCCGCCGGGGCACCCCGTTCGCCGGGCTGCTCTACGTCGGGCTGGCGCTCACCGCCGCCGGCCCCCGGGTGATCGAGTTCAATGCCCGCTTCGGCGACCCGGAGACCCAGGTCGTGCTCGCGCTGCTGGAGACCCCGCTCGCCGGTCTGCTGCACGCCGCCGCGACCGGCACGCTGGCCGCGCACCCGCCGCTGCGTTGGCGTGCCGGTGCCGCCGTCACCGTCGTGGTCGCGGCCGAGGGCTACCCGGCCGCGCCGCGTACCGGTGACGTGATCACCGGTGCCGACCACCCGGGCGTCATCCACGCCGGCACCACCCGCCGGGCCGCCGACGGCGCCCTGCTCTCCGCCGGCGGCCGGGTCCTCTGCGGTACGGCCACCGGCCCGGACCTGACCGCCGCCCGGGACGCCGCCTACGCCCTGGTACGCGGTATCGAGCTGGCCGGTTCCCACCATCGCACCGACATCGCCGCCGCCGCGATCGACGGCCGGATCACCGTCCCCGACTGACGGACCACTGACGGGTCAGAGCAGCCCGAGTGCGGCGTCGAGCCTGTCGGCCGGTGGTTCGCAGGCATCCGGGAGAGCCCCCGGCGTGCCCCCGTCGTCGACTCCGGGGCTCCCCCCAGCTCAGCCGTAGTAGCGGTGCAACTCCCGGGTGAGCACCTTGCCGGTGGCGTTGCGCGGCAGGTACTTCACGAAGACCACGTCCCGGGGTACGGAGAACCGGGCCAGGTAGTGCCGGACGTACTCGCGGACGGCTTCCGGGTCGAGCGTCTCCCCGGGGTGCAGGGCGAGGAAGGCGGCGAGCCGCTGCCCGTACTCCGGGTCGGGGACGCCGACCACGGCGGCCTCGCGGACCTGGGGCAGCCGGGCGATCAGGTCCTCCACCTCGGACGGGAAGACGTTCTCCCCACCGGAGACGATCATGTCGTCGGCCCGGCCGTCGACGAAGAGCAGCCCCTCGGCGTTGATCCGGCCCAGGTCGCCGGTGTCGAGCAGCCCGTCCTGCGTCTCCCGCTTCGCGCCCGAGGTGTAGCCCTCGAAGAGCATCTCGTTGCCCACGAAGATCCGGCCGACCTGCCCGGCCGGCACCGGGCTGCCGTCAGGGTCGAGGATCTCCAGCCGGGTGCCGTGCGGTGGCCGACCGGCGGTGCTGGGTGCCGCCCGCAGCTCGGCCGGGCCGGCGATGGAGGCCCAGGAGACCTCCGTCGAGCCGTACAGGTTGTAGATGACGTCGCCGTAGGCGTCCATGAACCGGGTGGCGAGGCCGCCGGGCAGCGCCGAGCCGCTGACCGCGACCACCTTCAGCGCCGGCCGTGGGTCCGGTGGCGGCACGTCGAGCAGGCGTTGCAGCATCACCGGTACGGCGAAGAGCGCCTGGCACCGGTGCGTCACCAGCGCGGCCAGCGTGGCGGCCGGCTCGAACCGGCGGTGCAGCACGATGGTGGCGCGCAGCGCGAAGGCGACCTGGAGGGCCGCGTACCCCCAGGTGTGGAAGATCGGGGCGGCGATCAGCACGGTGTCCCGGGCGTGCAGCGGGATGCGGTCGATGATGGACACCAGCGGGCCGAAGCCGCCCGGGACGGGCCGGCGGGCACCCTTGGGGGTGCCGGTGGTGCCGGAGGTCAGCACGATGGTCCGGCCGTCCTGCTCGGGCGGTGTGAGCCGGTCGCCGGGGAGCGCGGCGGCGATCAGCTCCGCTAGGCCGCGTTCGTCGACCCGCCGCACCTCGGCGGGGACACCGAGCACGCGTTCGGCGAACTCGGCGTCGTGCACCAGCACCCGCAGCCGCTGCTCCTCGGCCACCGTGGCGAGCTGCGCGGCGGACAGGCCGGTGTTGACCAGCACCGCGTCCGCGCCGAGCAGGGTGGCGGCGACGATTCCCTCGATCAGCCCGTGGTGGTTGCGGCAGAGCAGCCCGACCCGGTCGCCGGCCCGTACGCCGAGCCCGGCGCGCAGTGAGCGGGCCAGCCGCTCGGCCCGGCCGAGCAGCTCCTGGTAGGTGAGTGTGGTGCCGTGCTCGTCGACGACGACCACCCGGTCGGGGTCCCGGGCGGCGGCCTGTCGCAGCTCGCCGGCCATTCCCCAGCCCCACCTGCGCAGCGCGCCGAGCTGCGCGGCGACCCGGACGGGGTGGCCGGGGGTGAGCAGTCCCCGCTTGGTCAACGTGGCGACGATGAACGGCAGGTCCATCCGGCGAGCCTCCTTCGGGGTGCGTGGGGGCCCACTCGGGGCCCCTCACCAGGGGTCCACCTTTCGATCATGTGCCCGTCCCCGTCGGACGGCCCGGCCGGTGCTTGGCGGGGCCGCCGACGGGTACGTGGGACGACCGGCCGGTCGGCCGGCCGGGACGGTCAGCGGATCTGGACGCCGGAGATGGCCCGGGAGATGACCAGCCGCTGGATCTCCGAGGTGCCCTCGAAGATGGTGTAGATCTTGGCGTCCCGGTACCAGCGTTCGACCGGGTGATCGCGGAGGAAGCCCGCGCCGCCGAGCAACTGGACCGCCTTCTCGGTCACCGCGACGGCCACCTCGCCCGCCTTGAGCTTGGACATCGAGCCCTCCCCGGCGGTGAAGGGCCGGTTGTTGCGGCCCATCCAGGAGGCCCGCCAGACCAGCAGTCGGGCGGCGTCGATCTCCATCTTCATGTCCGCGAGGGCGAACGCGACCGCCTGGTTGGTGATGATCGGCCGGCCGAACTGGACCCGGTCCCTGGCGTAGTCGAGGGCGTACTCGTAGGCGGCCCGCGCCACGCCCAGCGCCTGCGCGCCGACGGTGGGCCGGGACAGCTCGAAGGTGCGCATCGCGGCCTGTCCGGAGGCGCGCTGCCCGGAGCGGGCCCGGTCGAGCCGTTCCAGCAGGGCGTCCCGCCCGCCGAGCAGGCAGCGGCCCGGCACCCGTACGTCGTCGAGGAAGACGTCGGCGGTGTGCGAGGCGCGCAGCCCCAGCTTGCGCAGCTTGCGGGTGGCGGTGAGCCCGGCGGTCCCCGGCGGTACGACGAACGCGGCCTGCCCGCGCGAGCCCAGTTCGGGCTCGACCGAGGCGGTGACCACGTGCACCCCGGCGATCCCGCCGTTGGTCGCGTACGCCTTCTGCCCGCGTAGTACCCACTCGTCGGTGGCCTCGTCGTAGACGGCGCGGGTGCGCATCGCCGCGACGTCGGAGCCGGCCTCCGGTTCGGTGGTGCAGAACGCGCCGACGGCCGGCTCGTCGACGGTGCCGTAGCACTGCGGCACCCATTCGACGAGCTGGTCGGGGGTGCCGGTGCCGTAGATCGCGGCGACCGCGAGGGAGGTGCCGAAGATGCCCAGGCCGATGCCGGCGTCACCCCAGAAGAGTTCCTCGCTGGCGATGGGCAGGGAGAGGCCGGTGGGGTCGGCCCAGCAGGTGGCGAGGAACTCGAAGCCGTACAGGCCGACCTTCGCCGCCTCCTGGATGACCGGCCAGGGAGTCTCCTCCCGGTCGTCCCACTCGGCTGCGGCCGGGCGCACGACGTCGGCGGCGAAGCCGTGCACCCAGTCCCGCAGATCCCGCTGTTCCTCGTTCAGGTCGAGCGAGAACTCAGCCATGTCAGCCCTTGGGGATGTCGAACAGGTTGGCGATGTTGGCGGCCAGGCCCAGGTCGCCCTTGGCCTTCAGCTTGCCGGTCATGAACATCATCACCGGGTTGGCGCCACCGGAGACGATCTTCAGGAACTCGACCGGGCCCATGGTCAGGCTGAGCTTCGGGTCGTGCTGCGGGGGCTCGTTGACGGTGCAGGCGCCGTCGGCGATGGCCACCTCGTAGGTGTCGGTGCCCCCGTCGGGGCGGCCGGTGATGTTCCAGTGGATCACGGCGTTGGTGGAGCCGGCCCGGTCGGCGCGGAACAGTTGCGGCATCCGCCCGAAGACCTCGCCGAGCACCTTGCCGCGCAGGTCGCCGGACATCACCTCGGCGATCTTGTCGTCCGGGGTGGACTTGACCAACTGGGCGAACTCCTTGGGGCCGACGTTGGCGAAGTTGGCCGGGTCGAAGTCAGACATCAGGGATGCACCTCTCGGGGCGAGCCGTTTTGGTTACTCTAGCGTAACCTTACGCACGAGTAGGTATGCTTGCAAGAGTGTCCAGCACACCCTCCTTCAAGCGTCTCCCCCGGGCCGTCCGCGAGCAGCAGATGCTCGACGCGGCCGTCCGGGTCTTCTCCCGGCGCGGCTTCCACGCCGCCAGCATGGACGAGATCGCCGAGGACGCGGGCATCTCCAAGCCGATGGTCTACGCGTACCTCGGCACCAAGGAGGAGCTCTTCATCGCCTGCCTGCACCGGGAGACCGCCCGGATGGTGGAGGCCATCGCCGGGGCCGCCGACCCCGACCTCCCCGCCGACCAGCGGCTCTGGCGAGGGCTGCGGGCCTTCTTCGGCTTCGTCGGCGCGCACCGCGACGGCTGGGCCGTCCTCTACCGGCAGGCCCGGGGCTCCCAGCCGTTCGCCGGTGAGCTGGCCGCCATGCGCGCCCGGCTGGTCGAGGTGGTCGCCGGAATGTTCGACCACGCGCTGCGCGCCGAGGGCCGTGAGGTCGCCGAGACCGAACTGGAGGTCGTCGCGTACGCCCTGGTCGGTGCCTCCGAGTCGCTCGCGGACTGGCTCGCCGATCACCCCGAGGCCGACCCGGAGAAGACCGCCACCCGGATGATGAACGTCGCCTGGCTCGGTGCCGGCCAGCTCCTCGCCGGTGCCACCTGGCGACCCCGGGTGGACTGACCGGGTCGACCTCATCCGGCAGGACAGCCTCGCACCGGTGGTGGCGGCGAGCGGTATGCCAATCCGGCATCTTCATGCCAGATTGGCATACCGCTCCGAGCGGGTGCTGTATCGATGGGGCGGAAAGGTCCGTGAGGAATCGCCACGCCGATGGCAGTGCCCGTGCGCCGTCTTGTCTGCGGCGGTCGGACCGTGCGAGGTGAGGACCACCGGGGCGTCGAGCGCCCCGGCCACCGCCGACGGCCAGTCGGCCGGCGGGTCGTCGTAGACCGGGCGGGACCGCCGCAGGCGGGCGGTGAGCGCCGCCTGCCGGTCCAGGTCGCCGGGCGGGCCGGGCACCAGCCGGTCGACGTCGGCGTAGCGGCGGCAGAGCCGCAGGCCGGAGCCGGCCGGGTCCGGGCCGACCAGGTCGAGGTGGGTCAGGGCGAGGCCGTCCACCCCGCCGGCCACGTCGAGGGCGTACCGGTGGGCGACGGCGTCGAAGTGGCCGAACCGGAAGCTGCCCTGCCACGGGTTGGTCGGGTTGCGCGGGTCGGCCAGCCGTAGCGCCGGATCCTCGGTGACCAGTGGACCCGGTCCGTGTCGGGTGGTCACCGTGCGCAGTACGCCCAGCCGCCGCGCCTGCCCGGCCAGCCCCGCCTCGGCGAGCAACGCGTCGGCGTTGGCGAACGTGGTGGTGCTCCAGGTGGTGTACGGGTGGAAGCCGTGCCACTCGTCCAGCAGCACCCCCTGCGCCCCCTCGAAGACGCAGGTCCCCGTCCGCAGCACCCCGGCCAGGTACGAGCGGTCCACGATCGAGACCCGGTCGGCGAAGCCGGTGAACGCCGGTAGACAGTCCGCCACCGGCGGCGCGTCCAGCGGGCCCAGCTCGGCGGTGAGCCGGTCGCGCAGCGCGGTGAGCCGCCGACGCAGCACCTCCGGGGTGCGGCAGTCGGCCACCCGGGGCGCGACGTCGGGGTGGGTGAGGCCGTACGCGACCGCCTCACCCACCCCCAGCCCGCAGGAGCCGTGCCGGTCAGCTCCCCGGGCGATCTCCCGGGCCCGGTTGGCGGCCCGGTGGTACGGGGTGGCCAGCAGCGCCTCCCCGTCGACGGTGAGCCGGTCGAGCGCGTCGAGCACCCCCACCGAGGCGAGGTGGTTTGCCTCGGCAGCCAGCGCCAGCGGGTCCACCACCACCTGCCGGGCCAGGTGGGTCCGCACCCCGGGCCGGAAGGTCCCCGCCCCGAACTGCGCGAACGTGTGGTGCCGACCGTCCGGCAGGACGACATTGTGGGCGGCCTGCGCGCCCCCGTTGAAGCGCACCACCGTGTGCACGGGGCGGGTCGCGCAGAGCCAGTCCACGACGGTGCCCTTGCCGGCGTCGCCGTAGCCGAGGTCGACCACGATCACGTGCCGCCCCGGCCCCGACGGCACCGGCTCGGGCCGCCCGGTGGCGGGGCCGGGGGTCGCGTTCACAGCCGGGTCACCCCACGGCTCCGGCGTGCCGGCCCGGTGCCGGTCGGCAGCGTCGACACCTCGGTCCGTCGTCCGCCGCCGAGCCGGGCCAGCGCCTTCGACACCGTGCCGGTGGCCGTGGAACCGGCCCGGTCCAGGTCGCGCAGCCCCTCGTCCAGGTCGATGGCCTGTTCGCCGAGGCCGACGGCGAGCGCGATGGTCTCGCAGACCGCGTCCAGGTCGTCCAGGACGACGGCGTTCTGCCCGAGCAGGCCGCGCCAGAAGTCCAGCACCTTCGCGTTGCCGGCGTAGTGGCTGCCGGCGGGGAGCAGGTAGTAGGTGTCCCAGCGCCGGGTCACCTCGTCGACGACCTGCCGCAGCGGCACGTCCTCGCCGAGGTCGTCGCCGATCAGCCGGCTCACCTCCCGCCGGCTCACCCGGGGGTACGCCAGCTCGTCGCCGATGATGAACAGGTAGCCGCGCCGGCCCCGCTTCTCCCAGCAGTCGGTGACGGTGTGCCGGGCCATGAAGTACATGGCCAGCTCGTACGACTCCGTCATCTGGCCGCCACCGCCGCCCTCCAACACGATCCGGCCGAGGTCGTCGTCCATCCGGTTGTCCGACTCGAACTGCCCCACCTGCAACGGCGTCCGGTCGCAGGTGGCGTCGCCGATCGCGCCGAACATGAGCTGCGGGTCGCGGGCGTACCCCTGGCGCAGCAGCAGCCCGAGGAGCTGCGGCAGCTTGGTCTGGAGGGTGCGCGGCACGTGCCCCATCGAGCCGGTCACGTCGAACAGCACCGAGATGGCCGTCGACTGCGGGTGCTCGGCGGAGTCGCGGCTCTCCCGTACCGCGCCGCGCGGGTCGAGCGCGGGGTGTACGGTGCTCGCCCCGCTGTCGCTGTAGGAGAACGCGCTGGTGCCGGTGGCCCGGCGGTAGCGGTCGGCGGCGTCGTACACGTCGGTGGACCAGATTCCGCTGCCCATGGCAGCCTCCCTAGGGGTTGAGGGTGAAGGGTCGGAAGGTGCGCGGCCCGTAGCGCCGGTGCAGCACCTCGTCCAGTTCGCCGAGCAGTCGCCAGGCGTCGTCGGGACGGGCGTTCAGGGCCGGACGGCGGCAGCCGTCGGCGAAGACGCGCAGTTCGCGCGGGGCGCGGTCGCCCATCAGCCAGGTCATGCAGCGGGCGGCCATGGCCAGGTCGGTGCCGGGGCCGCAGGGCCGCCGGGCGGTGACCTCCGGCGGGTACCAGTCCTCGTGGCCGGGGACCAGCGCCGGCACGGTCCCGCCGTCGACCGCCGAGAAGCACCAGTCGACGAGCACCAGGCCGTGGCCGTCCGGCTCGATCAGCACGTGCCGGGGGAGCACCGCGCCGTGCACCACGCCGGCCCGGTGGGCCAGGCCGAGGGCGACCAGCAGCCGCCGCCACATCCAGGCCGCGTCCCGGGCGTCCAGCCCGTCCGGGTACGCCCGGCGTACCGCGTCGAGACTGTGCAGGCCGGGTACGGCGGCCAGCACGGTGATCCGCCGTTCCGCGCCGCTGGCCGGATCCCGGTGCCGGAGGGTGTCGACCAGCCGGGGCACGTACGGCAGGTGGCGCGGGTCGCCCCGCTCCTCGATCACCCGCAGGGCGTGCGCCTCGCGGGCCATCAGGTCGTTGTCGGCCGGGTCGCGGGGCAGCTTGAGCAGCCGGTCCGCCCCGACGTCGTAGAGGTCGGCCAGGTCCCCGGTGTACGCGAGCGGCCCGAGCCGGTACCCGCCGAGGACCACCACCGACCCCTCGGTGGCCGGCCCGGACGACGGCATTCGGGCGGCCCGCCACCGGGTGGTGACCCGGACGAAGGCGTCGGTGGCGTCGGCGCGTACCCGGGCGTCGAGCGCGCCCAGCCGGTCGGGGTGCAGGGCCGCGACCAGCTCCCGGTAGCGGTGGGCCGGCGCGTCGACGCCGAACAGTTCGGCGTCGGTGCGGGCCGCCGCGACCAGGCCGATCGCCTCGTCGGTCCTCACCGGACGGTCTCCTCCCGGGCGGGGCGCAGCAGCGCCGGGTGGAGCAGCCGGGCGTCGCCGGCCCGGTAGAGCTTGGCGCGGGGACCGCCACGGGCGCCGCCGCGCTCGGTGCTGGCGCCGGTGCCCTCCACGAAGCCGGGGACGGAGAGCACCTTGCGGTGGAAGTTGCCGGCGTGCAGCGGGTGTCCCCAGACCGTCTCGTAGACGCCGCGCAGCTCGCTGATGGTGAACTCGGGTTCGAGGAAGCGGGTGGCCAGCGGGGTGTACTCCAGCTTGGACCGGGCCCGTTCCAGCCCGTCGTCGATGATCCGGGCGTGGTCGAAGGCGAGCTGCCGGCTGCTCAGCGCGGTGACCGGCAGCCAGATCGCGTCGTCGGCGTCGGTGTCGGCGACCGGGTCGGGCAGGTCGGGGGCGAAGGCGAGGTGGGCGACGGAGACGATCCGCATCCGGGGGTCCCGGTCGGGGGTGCCGTAGCTGGCGAGCTGTTCGAGATGGACGCGGCGCAGCCGTTCGCCGCCGAGGCCGGTCTCCTCGGCCAGTTCCCGGCGGGCGCCGGTGGCCAGGTCCTCGTCGGGGCGGACGAAGCCGCCGGGTAGCGCCCAGTGCCCCTCGTAGGGGGGTCGGCCCCGCCGGATGAGCAGCAGGTGCAGCGCGCCGTCGCGGATGGTCAGCGCGACCACGTCGACGGTGACCGCGATCGCGGGGTAGGCGGTGGGGTCGTACGCGGCGAGGAAGTCCTGCTCGTTCACGGCATCCCTCTCAATCCGAGAATAACTCAAGCTGAGAACAACCTAGCTCACGGCGGAGCGGTGGGCAACCCTCCGCTCCGGTCAGCGGACGGCACCCACCAGGTGCGGACGGCCGGTCCGCGCGTCGTGCAGGGCGAAGTCCCAGCCCGGGACGGCACTGAACGCCACCGTCGAGGGCAGCGGCACCGGCAGCTTGAACGCCACCTCCACCGTGTACGCCTCCGGCAGCCGGCCCGCCAGTGCGGCCAGGCAGCGGGCCTTGCTCCACATCCCGTGCGCGATCGGCCGGGGGAAGCCGAACAACCGCGCCCCCAGCCGGGAGGTGTGGATCGGGTTGTGGTCGCCGGAGACCCGGGCGTAGTCCGTACCGACCCGGGGGGTGACCCTCCACTGCGCGCTGGCGGCCGGCGCGGCAGGCCGCTCACCCGGGTCCCGCCGGGCACCGCCGCCCGCCGCGCGCCGCCTCCCCAGGTACGTCGAGACCCCGCGCCACACCTCCGCGCCGTCCACCGAGCCGACCAGCACGACGTCGACCTGCCGCCCCCGCTCGTGCGGTCGCAGGTTCTCCGCGTACGCGACGAAGTCCAGCGTCTCGTCGGCCGAGATCGGACGGTGCACGGTGATCCGGTTGCCCACGTGCACCACCCCGGTCAGCGGGATCGGGAACTCCGGCGCGGTCATCAGTCGCAGCGCCAGCGGGAAGCCCCGCACGTGCGGGTACGTCGCCGGCAGGGTGTCGGCGAGCCGGAAGCCGCAGACCCGGTCGTAGTCGGCCAGGTGGGCCCGGTCGACGGTGACCCCGGCGACGGCCAGTTCGACCTCCGGCACGGCGTCCGGGCGGCGGGACCGGCCGATGCCGGGCACCGCGTCGCGCAGTGCCCGCCGGTAGAGCGCGCCCGGAGCCGGCAGCCGGGGCAGCTCCACCCGGGTCCGGCCGGGCTGCGCTGACCCGTCCCCGGTCGGGCCGTCGATCAGGTCGTGCACCGAGAGTTCCCCGGCCGGGGTCTCCTCCGGTCGTTCCCTCCGCCGGGCCATCACGCCCCCAGCAGGCTCTGGCCGCAGACCCGGACCACGTTGCCGCCGACCGCACCGGACGCCGGCCAGGCCAGCCAGCCGATCGTCTCGGCGACGTCCTCCGGCAGGCCGCCCTGCGACATGCTGTTCATCCGGCGACCCGCCTCGCGGATCACCAGCGGGATCCGTGCGGTCAGCCGGGTCTCGATGAACCCGGGGGCGACCGCGTTGACGCTGATCCCGCGTGCGGCCAGCGCCGGGGCGAGCGAGTCGACCAGACCGATCACCCCGGCCTTGCTGGTGGCGTAGTTGGTCTGGCCCCGGTTGCCGGCGATCCCGGCGATCGACGAGACGGAGACGAGCCGGCCGCCGTCCGGGATCAGCCCCCGCTCCAGCAGTACGTCGTTGATCCGCTCCTGGCTGGAGAGGTTGACGTCGATCACCGAGTCCCACCGGTCGGCGTCCATCCGGCCGAGGGTCCGGTCCCGGGTGATGCCGGCGTTGTGGACCACCACGTCGACCCGGCGGTGCCGGTCGGCCAGGTGGTCGGCGAGCCGGGTGGGGGCGTCCGGGGCGGTGAGGTCGAGCTGCACGGCGGTGCCGCCGATCTCGTTGGCGACCGCCGCGAGGGCGTCCCCGGCCGCCGGGACGTCCAGGGCGACGACCTGCGCGCCGTCCCGGGCCAGTACCCGGGCCACGGCCGCGCCGATGCCCCGGGCCGCGCCGGTGACCAGGACGACCTGCCCGTCCAGCGGCCGATCCCAGCCGACCGGGGTGCCGGGGCCGCCGGCACCGATCCGGACCACCTGCCCGGAGACGTACGCGGAGCGGCCGGAGAGCAGGAACCGGAGGGTCGACTCCAGGCCGGTCAGGGTGCCGGCGTCCCCGGCGGAGGTGACGTACACGAGTTGGGCGGTGACGCCCCGGCCGAACTCCTTGCCGATGCTGCGGGTGAGCCCCTCCAGGGCCCGCTGGGCGGTCGCCTCGCGGGGCGAGCCGCACTCGGCGGGCGGGGTGCCCAGCACGATCACCCGGCCGCCGGGCAGCACCGCGCGGGCCGGTGGGTGGAAGAAGTCGTAGAGCTGGCGGAGCTGGGTGGAGTCGGTGATGCCGGTGGCGTCGTACACCAGGGCGCCGAACCGGGCCGGCCGGGTGGGCGCGTCGCCGGCCGGTGTGTCGACGGCCTCCCGGCCCTGCCCGGCCCCGGCGGCGGGGGTGCGCTGCTCGCCGCCGGCGGTGGGGTCGGGTGGAACGGTGCCGGTCTGGTCGCGTAGTTCGACCCCGGCTGCGGTGAGGATCCTGCCGACCGGCTCGGCGAGCCGGCCGCCGGTGGCCGCGCCGAGCAGCGCCGGGCCGGGGAGCAGCGGGTCGCCGGGGGTGTGCCGGCGCAGTCGCGGCGGGTCGGGCAGCCCGAGGCGCTTGACCAGCGCGCGGCCGGCCCCCGTTCGGACGAAGCTCGCGTACCTGTCGGTCATAGGCGTAGCCTACTGGCCAGTAGGTTGTGGGCAAGTCCTGAAACGGAGGCGGGATCGTGCAGAGCATCCGGCGGGTGGCGGTCATCGGCGGCAACCGCATCCCCTTCGCCCGGTCCAACTCCCGGTACGCCAGCGCGTCCAACGCCGACCTGCTCGGCGCGGCGCTGGACGGGCTGGTCGCCCGGTTCGGGCTGGCCGGCCAGCGGGTCGGCGAGGTGGTGGCCGGCGCGGTGCTCAAGCACTCGAAGGACTTCAACCTCACCCGTGAGGTGGTGCTCGGCTCCCGGCTCGACCCGCACACCCCCGCGTACGACATCCAGCAGGCGTGCGGCACCGGCCTGGAGGCGGCCATCCTGGTCGCCAACAAGATCGCCCTCGGGCAGCTCGAGGTGGGCATCGCCGGTGGCGTGGACACCACCTCCGACGCGCCGCTGGCGGTCAACGAGGACCTGCGCCGCACCCTGCTGAGGCTCAACAGCGCCCGGAGTCTCGGCGAGCGGCTGAAGATCGCCGCGAAGCTCCGCCCGCACCAGCCGTTCAAGCCGGAGATCCCGCGCAACGCCGAGCCGCGGACCGGGCTGTCGATGGGCGAGCACGCCGCCCGCACCGCCGCGTACTGGCAGATCGACCGGTCGGCCCAGGACGAGTTGGCGCTCCGCTCGCACCAGCGCCTCGCCGCCGCGTACGACCGGGGTTTCTTCGACGACCTGATGACGCCGTACCTGGGGCTGACCCGGGACCAGAACCTCCGGCCGGACACCAGCCTGGAGAAGCTCGGCTCGCTCAGGCCGGTCTTCGGTACCCGGGGGCCGGACGCCGACCAGGCCACCATGACCGCCGGCAACTCGTCCCCGCTGACCGACGGCGCGTCCACCGTGCTGCTCGCCTCCGAGCAGTGGGCGCGCGAGCACAGCCTGCCCGTGCTGGCCTGGTTCTCCTGGTCCGAGACGGCGGCCGTCGACTTCGTGCACGGTGACGAGGGGTTGCTGACGGCTGCCGTGTACGCGGTGCCCCGGATGCTGGGCCGGGCCGGGCTGACCCTCCAGGACTTCGACTTCTACGAGATCCACGAGGCGTTCGCCTCGCAGGTGCTGGCCACCCTGGCCGCGTGGGAGTCGCCGGAGTTCGGCAAGGACCGGCTCGGGCTGGACGCCCCGCCCGGCTCGATCGACCGGGACCGGCTCAACGTCAACGGCTCGTCGCTCGCCGCCGGCCACCCGTTCGCGGCCACCGGCGGCCGGATCGTGGCCACCCTGGCGAAGCTGCTCGCCGAGAAGGGCGGCGGCCGGGGGCTGATCTCGATCTGCGCGGCCGGTGGGCAGGGCGTCACGGCCATCCTGGAACGCTGATTCCGGCCTACCCGCGCGCCGCCCCCTTCGGGGGACGAAACGTACAAAACCTCCTTTTCATCTACTGATCTCCCGACGATGAAGGCGCTGATCGTCCTTCGTCGGGAGGTTTGTAGTGAAACGCAGACGCTGGCTGCTCGCCGTCATCTCCGGCGCCACCCTGGTCCTGTTCCCCGGTGCCGCCCAGCAGTCCGCCCCGGTCGCGGCGGCCCAGGCCGTCGCCCTCACCGAGAACGGTCCGCGCCCACCAGGCGGCGACCCCGGCCCGCCGGGTGGCCAGCCCGGCCTCGCCGGTGGCGGCCGGGCTCCGCAGCCGGAGCCGCCGCGGAGCCTCTGCCGTCCCGGCCTGCCGCCGAACGCGCCGGCGACCACCCAGTTCCACGACAACAACCGGCTGCTCGGCCCGGCCCAGCTTCCGCAGGAGTCACCGGTCGGCCCGCTGCTCGCCGGCTACCAGCGGTTCGGCGCGCAGACCGCGAGCCGGTGGCTGGTGAACTACACCACCGGCAACCCGGCCACGCTGCTCTTCCCGCCGGAGAGCGGCTACCTCCTCGGCCCGCACGGCGAGCCGATCAAGCAGCGGCAGACCATGCTGACCGGGTACCGGCTCGACCGGTTCGGCTTTCCGGGGGGTGCCTTCCTGGCCCCGCTCGGCACCCCGTTCAGCTCCCGTTCGCTGGCCCCGCAGAGCCTGAACACGCCGCCGCTCCCGCCGCCCCCGCCGGGTGTCCCGTCGGCCGCGCCGCTGGCCAACTACCACACCTACTGCGTGCTCAAGCCGTTCGACGTCGACTCCGGCCCCATCGCGCCGTGGTTCGCCCAGCCCGGCCTGGGCACCCAGTTCCAGCTCAACCCGGCGTACCTGCCGCAGGCCGGGTCGACGCTGAACGTCCAGTGGCTGATCGACCACGACTACCTCGTCGAGGAGTACCTGGCCGCTCCGTGCGCGGTGGACACCGCGCCGGGTCAGCGTGGTGGCGGCGTGTCCGCCGGGCAGGTCTGCTGATCCCCGGTAGACCGGGACGGCAGTGAGCCGGGCCGGCGGTCGCTCCCCCCGGGCGACGGCCGGCCCGACCGGACGAGAAGTGGAGGTCGGGAATGGACCGGCACGAGGTGCGCAACGCCCTGCTGACGACCGGACTGTCGCCGGACGCCTTCGAGATCGAGGGGGTGCACGAGCACGTGCCCGTCCCGCCCGACTTCTGGTTCCTCCGCCGGTCCCCGGACGGGCGCTGGGAGATCGGCGCCTACGAGCGCGGGGTGTACGACGTACGCCAGGTCCTCGACACCGAGGCGGAGGCATCCGCCGGGCTGTGGCGGGCGCTCACCGGCCGCCCCGCTCCCCACTGACGCACTGTCCGCGCAGGTCGCAACGGTGTTGTCGGACCTACCTACCGTGGACGTCAGCCCGCCCGGACGTGCCGGTGCCGGCGCCCCCGCTAGGAGTGGTCATGCCCGGTCGAGCCGCGCTCCGAATCACCGTCGTCGTCCTGGCCGCCGCGCTCGCGGCCAGTGGTTGCACCCCCACCGGCACGGGTTCCCAGCAGCCCGGCGCGGCGGACACGATCAGCGAGAAGCCGTCCGACGTACTGGGCTCGGCCGCCGCGACGGCCCCCGCCGGCGGCGGTTTCGACGACGGCAGCGCCGGTGCCGGCGCGACCACCGGCGCCGGCGCGCCGGGCGGCGGGTCGAAGGGCGGCGGGTCGACCGGCTCGACCGGCGGCGGGTCGACCGGCGGCGGCACCGGCAGCAGCGGCGGCCAGTCCGGCACGAAGTCGAGCGGTCCCACCATCAGCTACTTCCGGGTCGCCGACAAGCCGTCCTGCCCGGCCGGGACCAGCGCCAACCCGATCGCCGGCAGCCCGGTCCTGGTGGAGTGGAAGGCCGGCAACGTCGACTCCGTCGCCCTCTCGGTCGACGGCCCCGGCATCTACGCCGACGACTACCCGGCGGCGGGCAGCGAGAGCTTCAACTTCCCCTGCTCGGGCGGCGAGGGTGACATCCAGAAGCACACGTACACGCTGACCGTGCGCAACGCCCACGGCAAGCAGTCCAAGACCATCTCGGTCAGCGCCCCGGTGCACGACATCCCGAGGGTGTGACCCTCCGCCGGCACCCGCACGGGTCCGTGGATCCCGAGGTGACCTGGCTCGGGTGGCGGTCTCCGGGTGCGGGAGGATGAGGTACGTGACGACGATCCCGAACGTGCTCGCCCACCGGTACGCCTCACCCGAGCTGGTCGCCCTCTGGTCCCCGGAGGAGAAGGTACGGATGGAGCGGCGGCTCTGGCTCGCCGTCCTCCGGGCCCAGCGTGACCTCGGCGTGGCCGTCCCCGACGGGGTGGTCGAGGCGTACGAGCGGGTGGTCGACGACGTCGACCTGGCCTCGATCGCGGAGCGCGAGCGGGTCACCCGGCACGACGTGAAGGCCCGGATCGAGGAGTTCAGCGCGCTCGCCGGGCACGAGCACGTGCACAAGGGGATGACCTCCCGCGACCTCACCGAGAACGTCGAGCAGCTCCAGGTGCGGGCCTCGCTGGAGCTGATCCGGGACCGGGTGGTCGCCGCGCTGGCCCGGCTGGCCCGGCTCGCCCACGAGCACTCCGGCCTGGTGCTGACCGGCCGGTCGCACAACGTCGCCGCGCAGGCCACCACGCTGGGCAAGCGCTTCGCCTCGGCGGCGGAAGAGCTGCTGATCGCGTACGAGCGGCTGGAAGACCTGATCAACTGGTATCCCCTGCGCGGGATCAAGGGGCCGGTGGGCACCGCCGCCGACCAGCTCGACCTCTTCGACGGCGACGCCGCGAAGGTCGCCGAGCTGGAGCGCCGGGTCGCCGAGCACCTGGGCTTCTCCCGGGTGCTGGACAGCGTCGGCCAGGTCTATCCGCGCTCGATCGACATGGCGGTGCTCGCCGCGCTGGCGCAGGTGGCCGCCGCGCCGTCGTCGCTGGCCACCACGATCCGGCTGATGGTCGGTCAGGAGTTGGCGACCGAGGGCTTCAAGCCGGGCCAGGTCGGCTCCAGCGCCATGCCGCACAAGATGAACACCCGTTCGTCGGAACGGGTGAACGGCTTCGCGGTGATCATCCGGGGGTACCTGTCGATGGTCGGCGAGCTGGCCGGCGACCAGTGGAACGAGGGGGACGTCTCCTGCTCGGTGGTCCGCCGGGTCGCCCTGCCGGACGCCTTCTTCGCCGCCGACGGGCTGTTCCAGACCTTCCTCACCGTGCTCGACGAGTTCGGGGCGTACCCGGCGGTGATCAGCCGGGAGCTGGAGCGCTTCCTGCCCTTCCTGGCCACCACGAAGATCCTGGTCGCGGCCGTACGCCGGGGCGTCGGCCGGGAGGTCGCGCACGAAGTGATCAAGGAGCACGCGGTCGCCGTGGCACTGGCCATGCGGGAGAAGGGCGCCCCCGACAACGACCTCTTCGACCGCCTCGCCGCCGACGCCCGCCTGGGACTCACCCGCAGCGAGATCGACACCCTGGTGGCCGACCCGACCACCTTCACCGGCGCCGCCCAGGCCCAGGTCGACGCGATCACCAGGCGCATCACCGCAGTCGTGACCGCCCACCCCGAGGCCGCCACCTACTCCCCACCCCCCATCCTCTAACCGCGAGCCCACCCCAACCGGCGCACTCCCACCCGGCTGGACGGCAACCCGCAACGACCTGGCCCGGCCCCCTCCCCGCCCTCTCGCGTTCCCCGCCCTCTCGCGCCCTCTCGCGGTGATGCCCTCTCGCGGCGATGCCCCTCTCCCGGCGATGGCCAGGGTCGCGGCGATGCCCTGGGTCGCGTTGATCAAGAGATTTGCGTCAACATTGGTGATCGAAAATGACGCAAACCTCTTGATCACGGCCGCCGGCCGGCGGGCCTGCCTGCCTGCCCGTCCGCCCGTCCAGGCCCACCGGCCCGGCCCGGTGCCGTCCGCCCGCCTGCCCGCCTTTCCTGCCCCTCGCCTTCCCGCCTTTCCTGCACTCTCGCGGTGATCAAGAGGTTTGCGTCACCGTTGGAGATCGAAATGACGCAAACCTCTTGATCACCGGGCCAATGCCTGCCGGCCTGCTCGGCCCGCCTGGCCGTCCGGCCAGCCGCCGGGTGGGGCCGGTGGGGCCGGTGGGACGGTGGGAAACGGTGGTGTCAGGAGTCGCGGGTGGGGGTTTCGGCGGCGGAGGAGAGGTTGGGGGCGCTCGCCGGTTCGGCGATGCCGCCGGGGGCCTCGGTGAAGCTGGGTTCCTGCGCGGTCTCGGCCGCGACCAGCGGCTGGTCGTGCGGCATGACGTCGGGGACCTTGGGTACCACGATGACCGCCGTGCCGTAGGCGCAGATCTCCATCCACATCTCGCCGCAGTCCCGGCTGTCGAAGCGCATCCCCACCACGGCGTTCGCGCCGATCCGGAGGGCCTCCTCGCCGAGCCGGGCCACCGAGTCGGTACGCCAGCGGGTGAGGTTGTCCGGCGCCATCGGGTCGTACGCGCCGCCCCGCAGGTTCTTGACCCCCTCGCGGTACGGGTTTCGGGTCCGCGCCATCGACGACACCACTTCGCCGAGGATCTGGCGGATCTCGTAGCCGGGCAGTTGATCCGTCGTCACGACCAGCACGGTTCCGATGCTGTCAGTCGCCGCGCGGCGTCAACGCGTGCCGTGTTCAGCCGAGCGGATGCTGCAAATCGAGGCGGCGCGGACGGTCGGCGCTCTGCCGGCCATCCGCGCCGCGATGACGCGAATCGTCAGACACCGGCCGTCGAGGTGATCCAGGCCCGGTTGTACGCGACACTGCCGTAGTTCTGGATGCTCGACCCGTCGGCGGTGGAGGCGACCCCGACCTGTAGGCCGTTGTAGAACTGCGGGCCGCCCGAGTCGCCGCGCCAGGCGTTGCCGTTGATCCGGGTGCTCCGGATCGCCTGGCCGCCGTACGCGTCGGTGACGTTGGTGCTGGTGACCTGCACCGAGGCGGTCTTGAGCTGGCTGGACGCCCCGCAGCCGCTGTAGCAGGTCATGCCCCAGCCGTAGATCGAGTTGGTGGAGCCGACCGGCGGGTTGCTGTTGGCCAGGCTGACCGGGCTGTTGGTGACCGAGCTGGAGAGCCGTAGCAGGGCGAGGTCGTAGCGGGTGTAGGAGGCGCTCACGGTGCGGGTGGTGCCGCCCGAGGCGTAGTAGACGCTGCCGACCCGGACGGACATGGTGCCGCTGACGCAGTGCCGGGCGGTGAGCACCCACTGGGCGGCGATGACGCTGCCGGAGCAGGTGAACGACCCGTTGCTGAAGACCGCGGCGGCCCACGGGGCGGAGGAGACGGTGCTGCCGCCGATGATCGGTTGCGGGCCGGCCGGGGCGGCGGTGGCGCCGGAGGAGGCGACGAGGACGCCGGCGAGGGCGGTGGTCAGTACCGCGAGCGCGGAACGGAGACGCATGTCGGGGGACTCCTTACGCGGGGTTGGCCCGGGGTCGCCGGGCGGAACCGGCCGTCGGCGGGCGGGGGTGGCCCGCCGAGAACGCCGACAAGACATCGACGTCTGGCGATTCACGCTAGGGGGCGGGAGCCCGGTTCACAAGAGTGTGATCGAGGTGAGCCAATGTGACAGGGGTGGCTCGCAGCGGGCTCGCCGGTGTTTGTCGGATACTGGTCTCAGTCCCGCTGTCGGACGACGAATTCCCTGCTCAGATGGGCTGTGTCGAGTCGGCGTGGCGGTGTCAGGCAACGAATTCGCATCGGACCGGCAACGAACCGGTAACCGGCCGTCCGTCCGGACGGTCGGTTATGTTGATCACTGCCTGAACTGCCCCCGGCCGGTGCGTCCGTAGCGGAATCTGCCAGGTACGCTGGCTGCGCTCGCCCGTAGTGGGCCGGCACCCAACTGCGTACACAGTCAGGAGTGCCCAGTGCCTCGCGTCGTCGTCGACGTCATGCTCAAGCCCGAGATCCTCGATCCTCAGGGCCAGGCCGTCGCAAACGCGCTGCCGCGGCTCGGCGTCAGTGACGTCGCCTCCGTCCGGATCGGCAGGCGGATCGAGATCGAGTTCACCGGCGAACCGGACCTGGACCGGGCCCGGGAGATCGCCGACAAGCTGCTCGCCAATCCCGTCATCGAGGACTTCACCGTCCGCGTCGTCGACGCCGACGAGACCGTGGGCACGCACTCGTGACCGCCCGCGTCGGTGTGGTGACCTTCCCGGGTTCGCTCGACGACGGGGACGCGGCGCGGGCCGTCCGGATCGCCGGTGCCGAGCCGGTCCGGCTCTGGCACGGCGACGCGGAGCTGCACGGGGTGGACGCGGTCGTCCTCCCGGGTGGCTTCTCCTACGGCGACTACCTGCGCTGCGGCGCCATCGCCCGGTTCGCCCCGGTGATGGAGACGATCGTCGACGCCGCCCGGGGCGGCCTGCCGGTGCTCGGCATCTGCAACGGCTTCCAGATCCTCTGCGAGGCCCACCTGCTCCCCGGCGCGCTCACCCGCAACCAGCACCTGCACTTCCGCAACCGGGACCAGGTCCTGCGCGTGGAGTCGGCCGGCACCGCCTGGACGAACGCCTTCCAGGCCGGCCAGGAGATCCTCATCCCGGTCAAGAACGGTGAGGGCTGCTACGTCGCGGACACCGCGACCCTCGACGAGCTGGAGGCCGAGGGCCGGGTCGTCGCCCGCTACGTCGGCGGCAACCCCAACGGCTCGCAGCGGGACATCGCGGCGATCACCAACGCCGCCGGCAACGTGGTCGGCATCATGCCCCACCCGGAGCACGCGGTCGAGGCGCTCACCGGCCCCTCCCTGGACGGCCTCAGCTTCTTCACCTCGGTGCTCAAGCACCTGGTGGGGACGCCGGCGTGACGGTGCGCGGCAGGATCATCGGTCGGCTCCACCGCCCCACGGGCGGGTACGAGCGCAGCGAGGAGAGGTCATGACCACCCATCAGGACCCGGCCGTACGGGAGACACCGGGCCACTTCCCGGCGGACCCGACGGAGCCGCGTGCGGCCGTGACGCCGCCGGGCGGCCCGGCTGAGGCCGGCCGGAACGACGGTCCGGCGCCCGCGTGGGTCGACGGCGTGGACACCGTGCAGCAGGCCGCCGGCACCGCCGACGAGCTCCAGCCGTACGCCGAGCTGGGCCTCCGCGACGACGAGTACGACCGGATCCGGCACATCCTCGGCCGCCGTCCCACCCAGGCCGAGCTGGCCATGTACTCGATCATGTGGAGCGAGCACTGCTCCTACAAGTCGAGCAAGGTGCACCTGCGCCAGTTCGGTGAGAAGGCCCCGCCGAGCGACCGGCTGCTCGCCGGCATCGGGGAGAACGCCGGCGTGGTCCGGGTCTCCGACGAGCTGGCGGTGACCTTCAAGGTCGAGTCGCACAACCACCCGAGCTTCGTCGAGCCGTACCAGGGCGCGGCGACCGGGGTCGGCGGCATCGTCCGGGACATCCTGGCGATGGGCGCCCGTCCGGTCGCGGTGATGGACCCGCTGCGGTTCGGCGCGGCCGACCACCCGGACACCGCCCGGGTGCTGCCCGGTGTGGTCGCCGGTGTCGGCGGCTACGGCAACTGCCTGGGCCTGCCCAACATCGGTGGCGAGCTGGTCTTCGACCCCTGCTACCAGGGCAACCCGCTGCTCAACGCGCTCTGCCTCGGCGTGCTGCCGGTCGACCGGCTGCAGAAGAAGGACGCCGCCGGGCCGGGCAACGTGGTGGTGCTGCTCGGCGCCAAGACCGGCCGGGACGGCATCGGCGGTGTGTCGGTGCTGGCCAGCGCCACCTTCGACGAGAGCAGCGAGCAGCGCCGCCCGTCGGTGCAGGTGGGCGACCCGTTCATCGAGAAGCTGCTGATCGAGGCGTGCCTGGAGCTGTACGACGCCGAGCTGGTCGTCGGCATCCAGGATCTCGGTGGCGCCGGCCTGACCTGCGCGCTCACCGAGACTGCGGCGTCGGCCGGCACCGGCATGCGGGTCTGGCTGGAGCGGGTCCCGCTCCGCGAGCCGTCGATGGAGCCGCACGAGATCCTGGCCAGCGAGTCCCAGGAGCGGATGCTGCTGGTGGTGACCCCGGAGAAGCTGGAGGCGGTGCTCAAGACCGCCGAGAAGTGGGGGGTGCTGGCCACCGCGATCGGTGAGGTCACCGCGCCGGCGGAGGACGGCCGGCCGGGACGGCTCCTGGTTACCTGGAACGGTCACACCGTGGTCGACGTGCCGCCGGGTTCGCTGGTGGACGACGGCCCGGTCTACGCCCGCCCGATGCGCGAGCCGGCCGACCTGATCCTGCTCCAGGCCGACCGGGCCGAGACGCTGCCCCGGCCGAACACGCCCGAGGCGCTGCGGGAGACCCTGCTCCGCATGATCGCCTCGCCGAACCTGGCCGACAAGACCTGGGTGACCGAGCAGTACGACCGGTACGTGCTGGGCAACACCGTGCTGGCCCAGCCGGAGGACTCCGGCGTGATCCGGATCGACGAGCGGACCGGCCTCGGGGTCGCCCTGTCCGTCGACGGCAACGGCCGGTACGCCCGCCTCGACCCGTACCAGGGGACGAAGCTGGCGCTCGCCGAGGCGTACCGGAACGTGGCGGTGACCGGCGCGAAGCCGATCGCCGTGACCAACTGCCTCAACTTCGGCTCGCCGGAGGACCCGGGCGTGATGTGGCAGTTCGCCGAGGCCGTGCGCGGCCTGGCGGACGGCTGCCTGGAGCTGGGCATCCCGGTGACCGGCGGCAACGTCAGCTTCTACAACCAGACCGGTGCGGCGGCGATCCACCCGACCCCGGTGGTCGGCGTGCTGGGCGTGCTGGACGACGTGGCCGACCGGGTGCCGATGGGCTTCGTGCCGCGTGCCGGCGGCGACCACGACCAGCTCTACCTGCTCGGCGACACGCACGTGGAGCTCTCCGGCTCCGAGTGGGCCTGGGTGACCCACGAGCACCTGGGCGGCATGCCGCCGCAGGTCGACCTGGGCCGGGAGCGCCAGCTCGCCGAGCTGATGGCCGAGGCGGCCCGGGTGGGGCACCTCAGCTCCGCGCACGACCTGTCCGACGGCGGCCTGGCCCAGAGCCTGGTCGAGTCCTGCCTGCGCAAGGGCGTCGGCGCCCGGATCGGGTTGCCGGAGCGGTTCGCCGACGGCTCACTGCCGTTCGTCTTCCTGTTCAGCGAGTCGGCCGGCCGGGCGCTGGTCTCCGTCCCGCGCGGGCACGAGAAGGCGTTCACCGCGCTGTGCGCCGAGCGCGGCGTGCCGTGGGAGCGGATCGGCGTGACCGACCCGGCGAGCGGCGCCCTGGAGGTGCAGGGCCAGTTCCGGATTGACCTGGACGAGTTGCGGGCCGTGCACACCGCGACCCTGCCCCGGCTCTTCGGTGGCCTGGAAGCGGCCCGGGTCGAGGTCGAGGCGACCCGGACCGGCACCAACACCGTCGCGCCGGCCACCGCCGCGCAGCCGGTGGACGTGCCGACCGGCGAACAGCCGGCCGACGCGGACGACCCGGCCGGTGAGGTGGTGGCCGCCCCGGTCGCCGCCGCGTCCGTGCCGAGTGCCCCGATCCAGCAGGCCACGCCCGACGCCGCCCCGGCGGCCGGGCCGACCGGTGCCGGCGAGCCGGCCGCCGAGCGGGAGCCGACCACGGAGGTCAGCGCAGATGCGACGGCTCCCGACGCTCCGGCGGCCCAGGCCGACGGCGGCGACGAGCAGTCCTCCGCTCCCGATCAGCGCTGAGGCGTTGGCTGCGGCCGTCCACGTCCAGCCCGGATCCGGTGCCCGGTTCGACTGGGGGCTGACCGGGGCGGCGGAACTCGGTCGGGTCTGCGCCGTCCTGGTGGTGGTGGACGTCCTCTCGTTCACCACCGCCGTCGAGGTGGCGGTCGGCCGAGGTATGCGGGTGCACCCGTTCCCCTGGGGGGAACAGGCGGCCGACTACGCGCTGCGGGTCGGCGCGGTCGCCGCGGTGGGCCGCCGGCAGACGACCCCGGAACATCCGTGGTCGCTCTCCCCGGCGGCACTGGCCACCGCGCCGGTCGTCGCCGACCTGGTGCTGCCGTCGCCGAACGGTTCCGCGATCAGCGCCGCCGCCAGCGCCACCGGCCTACCGGTGGTCGCGGCCTGTCTGCGTAACGCCCGCGCCGTCGGACGTTGGCTGCGCCGCCACGGGTACGGCGCGAGGGACGCCCCGGTGGGCGTGGTCGCCGCCGGGGAACGCTGGCCGGACGGCACGCTGCGCCCGTCGGTGGAGGACCAGTTGGGTGCGGCCTGCGTGCTGGACGCGATCTCCGGGGTGCCGGGCGGGCTCTCGGTGGAGGCGGCGATGGCGCTGGCCGCGCTGGCCAGCACCCCCGACGTGCCGGCGGCGGTACGGGGCTGCGTCTCCGGCCGGGAGCTGATCGAGGGCGGCTTCGCCGGGGACGTCGACGTCGCCGTACAGGTGGGCGTCTCGGACGTGGTGCCGGTGCTGCGCCAGGGCGTCTTCTCCCCGGCCTGACCCGGATTCCCGAGCAGAACGCGACGGGCCGTCCGGTGATCCGGGCGGCCCGTCGGTGTATCGCTGTGGGTCAGTCGTCCAGCCAGTCGAGGCGGCGTCCGCCACGCTCCTGGGGCGGGCTGTCGGGACGACCCCGGCCGGGCTGGGCCGGGTCGCCGTAGTAGCCACCCTGCTGCTGGTCGTAGCCCTGCTGCTGGTCGTACCCGCCGGTGCGCTGCTGCGGCGGTTCCTGGCCGTAGCCACCCTGCTGGCCGTACCCGCCCGGTGGGGAGCCGTAGCCGCCGGCCGGCTGGTCGTAGCCACCCTGCTGGTCGTAGCCACCACGCTGGTCGTAGCCGCCCTGGTGGGCGCCGGCCGGCTGGTCGTAACCCCCGGCCGGCTGGTCGTAACCACCGCGCTGGTCGTACCCGCCGTGCTGGCTGCCGTAGCCCTGCTGGCCGGTGGCGTCGTAGCCGCCGCTCTGGTGGGCGCCGGCCGGTTGCTCGTAGCCGCCGCCCTGCTGGCCGTAGCCGCTGCCGCTGCTGCCGCCGTAGCCGCCGGTCGGCTCCTGGCCCCGGCCGTACCCGGCCGGCTCGGACTGGCCGTACCCGGCGGGCTCGGACTGGCCGTAGCCGGCGGGCTCGGACTGGCCGTACCCGGCGGGCTCGGACTGGCCGTAGCCGCCCGCGCCGCCGGCCTGGCCGTACGGCTCCGGTTCGGGCTGGTAGGTGCTGGTCGGGTACGGGTCGGCCGCCGGGGCGTACTGGGTGCTGTCGCCGGTGTACCGGCCGGTGGGCTCGTCGTAGCGCTCGCCGTAGCCGCCCTGCTCCTGCTGCGGGTAGCCGCCGGCCGCGGTCGCGCCGTAGTCCCGGCCGCCGTAGCCGGCCCCGGAGGCCGGGGCGTTGCCGTAGCCGCCGGCCGGGGAGGCGGCGGCACCGTAGCCGCCACCGGAGGCGGGGGCGTTGCCGTAGCCGGCCCCGGAGGCGGGGGCGTTGCCGTAGCCGCCGGCCGGGGAGGCGGCGGCACCGTAGCCACCTGCCGCACCTGCCGCACCCGCTGCGCCGTACCCGCCGCCGGAGGAGGGGGCGTTGCCGTAGCCGCCCGGCTGGCCGTACCCACCCTGGGCGGGGGGCTCGTCGCCGTAGCCGCTGCCGGCCCAGCCGCCGCCCTGCGCCGCGCCGTACGACTGTGGCGGGGCGCCGTACGGGTCCGGCGGGACGTCGTCGACGACCGGCCGGTGCATCATCGTCGGCGCGTCGCTCAGCGCGGAGCTGCCGACCATCGTCGGGTCCGGCCCGGCACCGACCCGGTTCACCACCCGGGTCTGGTCGTCGGTGCCGCGCGGACCCCGGGGGCCGGCGGCGGCACCCGCCGCAGCGGCGCCGCCCGGTCCGTCCCCGTCGTCGGCGTTCTTGCGCCGGATCCAGAGCAGCACGATGGTGCCGACACCGGCGGCGACCAGCAGGCCGCCGAGCAGGATGATCAGGAAGGAACCGAAGCCGCTGTCGTCGTCCTTCGACGCGGCCTGCTGCTGCCCGGCGGTCGTCGGTTCGGCGCTCTCGTCGGTCGCCTCGTCGGTCGCCTCGTCCGTCGGCGTGGCCTCCGCGGAGGTCGACGGGGTGGCGCTCGGGCTGACCTCGACCTTCAGCGCCAGGCTGACCCGCTGGCCGCTCAGGCTCTGCCCGGCGCTCGCGCTGACCGTCTTGGTCGAGACGATGCCGTCCTTGCTGGCACCGAGGACCAGGGTGCCGGGGGCGATCGGGTTCGAGCTGGATCCGGTGATCCGGAAGTTGCCGCTGCCGTCGCTGGTGGTGCTGAACTGGCGACCGGTCGGATCCTCCAGCCCCACCACCGCGTTCGGCACCGGGTCGCCGGTGGCCGTCACGACCACCTTGCCGGAGACCGACTTGACCGTCGGCTTGTCCTGCGGCTCGGTGGGAGCGGGGGCCGCCTTGCCCTTGACGGTGAGTTGGAAGCTGGCGGTGGTCGGGTTGGACTGGTCCGGCCGGACCTGCACGGTGACGCTCGCGTTGGCGTCCCCGGCGTTGTCGTTGGCCCGCAGCGTCAGCAGTTGCGACTTCGTCTGGTTGCCGTTGAGGTTGATCTGGCCGCAACCGGAGCAGCTCACCCCGGAGGGGAGGCCGGTCAGGCTGATCTGGGCGTTCTGGTCACCGTCACCCGGAGTGACCTGTACGGTCACGGTGGTGTCGCTGCCGGCGTTGACGGTCACCGATCCGGGCTGGACGGAGGCGGTGGCTGCCAGGGCGGGTGTGGCGGGGGCGGTGAGCAGGGCGCCGGCCACCAGCGCTACGACCACACCGGCCCGCTGCTTCCAGGCACGTCGGTGTGTTGACACGTCCACCGCCTTCCGGTCTGACTTCCCCGGTGGTTGGGCCAGGGATCATCACGGTACGAATACGCCGTCGGCAACTATGCCTTGTCTGACCGGATCGGCGCGACCCAGGGGCCAGCGTGGCACCCGGTGGGCTCGGGTCGTATCGTCCCGTCGTGTCCTCTCCGTACATTAAGTCCTCGGCGGTGGTGGCCGCGCTGACGGCGCTCGATGAGGGGCGTACGCCCGAACGGCCGGTGTACCGGGAGGCGGTCCGTACCCTTCTGACCGCCCTCGCGGAGCGTGCCCCCGGCCGATCGGTGGAGGTGCGTGTCCCACCTTACGGTGCAGTTCAGTGCGTTCCGGGTCCTCGACACACCCGGGGCACCCCGGCGAACGTGGTGGAGACCGATCCGGCCACCTGGCTGGCGCTGGCCACCGGCCGACTTTCCTGGACGGAGGCGGTCACGGACGGTCGCGTACAGGTGAGCGGAAATCGGGCGGATCTCTCCGGTCATCTGCCGCTCTAGCTGCACGTTTCGCTCAGAATGGTGACTAGCTGGAGCGGAATCGTGACTTTCTGTATCGACTGCGATTCGCGTACACTGTCAGGTGACGACAGTGGTCCCCGGCCGACAAGCGTGGAGCAGCCCCCCGGTTCCGCCAGGCCAGTCCAGACCAGCATGAGGGAGCGGCAGTGCCCCGAGGCGATGGCCGGCTGAGCCACGACCTTGACCCCCAGCGACCCGGCCCACAGGACGCCTGCGGCGTCTTCGGCGTCTGGGCCCCTGGCGAGGAGGTCGCCAATCTCACCTACTTCGGTCTCTACGCACTCCAGCACCGCGGCCAGGAGGCCGCCGGCATCGCGGTGAGTGACGGGTCCGGCGTGGTGGTCTACAAGGATCTCGGCCTGGTGGCCCAGGTGTTCGACGAGCCGACCCTGGCCAGCCTCCGTGGCCACCTGGCGATCGGCCATGCGCGTTACTCCACGACCGGCGGCTCGACCTGGGAGAACGCCCAGCCGACCATCCGGTCGACCACCTCCGGCACCACCATCGCCCTGGCGCACAACGGCAACCTGGTCAACACCGCCGAGCTCCAGAAGGAGGTCGCCGGGCGGGGCCTGGTCGCCGACGGCGCGACCAACGACACCTCGCTGGTGACGATGCTGCTGGCCAGCCGCCCCGACCTGTCGGTGGAGGCCGCCGCGCTGGAGGTGCTGCCGCAGCTCCGGGGCGCGTTCAGCTTCGTCTTCATGGACGAGTCGACCCTCTACGCCGCCCGCGACCCGCACGGGGTCCGCCCGCTGGTGCTCGGCCGGCTTGAGCGCGGCTGGGTGGTGGCCAGCGAGACCGCCGCCCTGGACATCGTCGGGGCCAGCGTGGTCCGCGAGGTCGAGCCGGGCGAGCTGATCGCGATCGACGAGAACGGCCTGCGGTCCAGCCGGTTCGCCGCGCCGGAGCCGAAGGGCTGCCTCTTCGAGTACGTCTACATCGCCCGCCCGGACGCCACCATCGCGGGCCGCAACGTGCACGCCGCCCGGGTGCAGATCGGTCGTCAGCTCGCCAAGGAGCACCCGGTCGAGGCCGACCTGGTGATCCCGGTGCCGGAGTCGGGCACCCCGGCCGCGATCGGCTACGCCGAGGCGTCCGGCATCACCTACGGCGCCGGCCTGATGAAGAACCCGTACGTCGGGCGCACCTTCATCCAGCCGTCGCAGACCCTGCGTCAGCTCGGCATCCGGCTCAAGCTGAACCCGCTGCGGCAGAACGTCCGGGGCAAGCGGCTGGTCGTGGTCGACGACTCGATCGTGCGGGGCAACACCCAGCGGGCGATCGTCCGGATGCTGCGCGAGGCGGGCGCGCTGGAGGTCCACGTCCGGATCTCCTCCCCGCCGGTCAACTGGCCGTGCTTCTACGGCATCGACTTCGCCACCCGGGCCGAACTCCTGGCCAACGGGTTGGACAACGAGGGCATCCGGCGTTCGATCGGTGCGGACACCCTCGGCTACGTCTCGCTTCCCGGTCTCATCGCCGCGACCGAGCAGCCCAAGACCCGACTGTGCCGAGCCTGTTTCGACGGGGAGTACCCGATCGACCTGCCGGCCGGGAACCTGATCGGTAAGCACGTGCTCGAAGGAGTGGGGCGGCGGGTCGCCGGCGCCCCGGACGTCCCGGGGCACACCGCCACACCGCTCGTCGCCACTCCGGGCGGCGCTACCGTCCACCGCCCGTAGTACACCGGGGCCGTCCGGCCACCGCCGGCACGGTGCCGAGAACCACAAAGGGGAGAACCGTGACGCACGTGTCCGAGCGCAACGGCGCAGGAAGCAGCCCGACCGGTGCCGGCGGCGACCGGCAGCCCTGGACCGCGGGTACCGGTCGCAGCACGCGCAAGCGCTCGGTCTCGTACGCCGACGCCGGGGTGTCGATCGAGGCGGGCGACCGCGCGGTCGAGCTGCTGAAGTCGAAGGTCAAGCAGACCCGACGCCCCGAGGTCATGGGTGACCTGGGCGGCTTCGCCGGCCTGTTCCGGCTGGACACCAAGAAGTACAAGAATCCGATCCTGGCCTCCTCCACCGACGGCGTCGGCACCAAGCTGGTGATCGCCCAGCAGCTCGACATCCACGACACCATCGGCATCGACCTGGTCGCGATGGTCGTCGACGACCTGGTGGCCTGCGGCGCCGAGCCGCTCTTCCTGCTCGACTACATCGCCACCGGCGAGGTCGTGCCGGACCGGGTCGCCGAGATCGGCGCCGGCATCGCCGACGGTTGCCGGTACGCCGGCTGCGCGCTGCTCGGCGGCGAGACCGCCGAGCACCCGGGCGTGCTGCGTCCGGACGAGTACGACGTCTCCGCCACCGGCGTCGGCGTGGTCGAGGAGAGCGAGATCCTCAGCCCGGACCGGGTGGAGGTGGGCGACGTGGTGATCGCGATGCGCTCCTCGGGCCTGCACTCCAACGGCTACTCGCTGGTCCGGCACGTGCTGCTGGGCGCCGGTCGGATGCGGCTGGACGTGGTGATCGACGACTTCGGCCGGCAGCGCACCCTCGGCGAGGAACTGCTCACCCCGACCAAGATCTACGCGCAGGACTGCCTCAAGCTGATCACCGAGGCGGAGGTGCGCTCGATCGCCCACGTCACCGGCGGCGGCATCCCGGGCAACCTGGTCCGGGTCCTGCCCGAGCACGTCGACGCGGTGGTCAACCGGTCCACCTGGAAGCCGCAGCCGATCTTCGACCTGATCCAGTCGAAGGGCCGGATCGAGGACCCGGAGATGGAGTCGACCTTCAACATGGGTGTCGGCATGTTCGCCATCGTCTCCGCCGAGGACGCCGACCGCGCGCTGGCCACCCTGGCCGGCCGGGGTGTCGACGCCTGGCAGGCCGGCGAGATCATCGAGGGCACCGGCAACGTCCAGATGATCGGTCAGCACACCCGCGGTTGAGCACATTCCTGGTGATCAGCCGGACACCTGATCGGGGGTTCACCCGGATAGCCATCGCCGCCTAGCCTGAAGGACACTTCGGGCACGGGGAGGAGGGCCGATGGCTGCTCGGGCACAGTCCGTGACGGGAATGCGGGGCATCGCCACGGTCCCGTCGTACGTGGTGATGCAACCGACGACGCTGTGCAACCTGGACTGCGCGTACTGCTACCTGCCGCACCGGGCGGCCGACCGGCGGATGCCGGTGGCGGTGGCCGAGGCGGTCGCCGCCGCGGTGAACCCGTGGGCGGCGCGGGGCCGGTTCTCGGTGGTCTGGCACGGTGGGGAGCCGCTCGCCGCCGGCCGGGAGCACCTGGCGGCGCTGATCGCCCCGTTCGGCGCCGAGGTGGAGCACCACGTGCAGACCAACGCCACGTTGGTCGACGACGCCTGGTGCGCGTTCTTCGTCGAGCACGGGGTGCGGGTGAGCGTCAGCGTGGACGGCCCCCGGGGGCGCAACGGTGACCGGGTGACCCGGGCCGGCCGGCCCGCGTACGACCGGATCGTCCGGGGGGTCGAGGCGCTGCGCCGGCACGGCCTGCCGTTCTCGGCGCTGGCCGTGGTGGGCCGGCCGGCCCCGGGGCTCGCCACCGAGCTGTACGACTACTTCCTTGAGCTGGGCTGCGACGTGCTCGGCGTGAACATCGAGGAGACCGAGGGGATCAACACCCGCAGCAACGCGCACGACCCGGCCGTGGTGACCGCGTTCTGGGCGGAGCTGGTGGCGGCCTGGCGTCGGGCACCCCGGATCCACCTGCGCGAGGTGGAGTGGTCGCTGCGCTACGCGGCGGCGGTGCTGACCGGCGCGGAGGGCGACCTGCTGCCCCGGCAGCTCGATCCGATCCCCACGATCGGGTACGACGGCTCGGTGACCGTGCTCTCCCCGGAGCTGGCCGGCTTCACCGACCCCCGGTACGGCGACTTCAGCAGCGGCAACGTGCTGGCCACCCCGCTGGCCGAGATCCTGGCCGGTGCGGCCGGCACGCCCTGGGTGGGGGAGTTCCTCGCCGGGGTCGAGGCGTGTCGCTCGTCCTGCGCCTACTTCGGCTTCTGCGGTGGCGGCCACGCGGCGAACCGCTACTTCGAGCAGGGAAGGTTCGACGGTACGGAGACCGAGCACTGCCGCAACAGCAAGATCCGCCTACTGGAGGGAGTGTTGGAGCATGCCCGAGACCACCAGTCACCGGCAGCCTGAGCGCGTCGGGGGAGGCACGGACCCGGTCGCCGACCGGGTGCGTGAGGCCGCCCCGGGACTCGCCGCCCTGCTCCACGAGGCCGAGGCCGCGCGTCGTTCCCGGGCGGAGGTGTCGGGTGGCGACGGCACCAGCGCGGTGTGCGCGTGGAACCACTTCGAGAACATCCCGACCTTCTACAACTGGAACAACCGCCCGCGCTAGGCGGACGCCCAGGGCGGGCGGGCCCGACCCAGGGCGATGGATGACACCGAGCTGAACACGCCGAGATCAGGGACCCTGCCGGCCGGCCGGAGCAGGCTCCGGGATGGCGAGGTCCCTGATCGTCGGTGGTGGCGCCGCTTTGGTCGGGCACATGCGTGAGCACGCGGGGAGTTGCCGCGTGCTCAGATGTGACCGGAGGTCAACGGGTCGGAGGAACCCAGGTGTCCGGGTCGTCGTCCGCGTGATCCTCATCATCGTCGTCGACATACTCTTTGTAGTCGTCGTCGAAGTTGTGCTCAGACTTACCAGCACCTGCCAGTTCGCGCTGCAAGGCGGTGAGGTCGGTGTTCGGGGAGTGGTACTTCAACTCCCGGGCCACCTTTGTCTGCTTGGCCTTAGCACGGCCGCGCCCCATGGCTCGACCCCCTCGCACAGAATGCGGGGCAGCCCGAAGGCGGGCCCCGATGACGTCAGGCATCTCTCGTGGCTCTTACGGTACATGGGGATGCCACCGTTCGGCACCTCGGGTTACCGTCTGCCGGCCCTGCGCGTCGCAGTCATCCGGACGTCACCGAGTGTACCCGGTAAGGAGCGGTTGCCAGGTCCGGCCGTGACACCGGGCAGAACGCCACGAAAGCCGCGTTGAGTGCATGCTACCGCGCGGGTGTCCCGGGATGCGGACAGCTCCGCACCCCGGGACGGTCGGTCAGCGCAGTCGGATGGAGCGCAGCCGGCCGATCTCGGCCATCCGGCGCTCGGCCAGCCGGTCCGCCGCCACCGCCGGGGGCACGCCGTCGTCGTCGGCGAGCCGGAGGATCTCGCGGGTGGTGTCGTAGATCCGGGTGGCCCGCAGCTTGGCCCGGTCGAAGTTGAAGCCCTCGATCTCGTCCGCGACCTGGATCACACCGCCGGCGTTCACCACGTAGTCGGGGGCGTAGAGGATGCCCCGGTCGGCCAGCAGCTTCTCGATGCCCGGGTGGGCGAGCTGGTTGTTGGCCGCGCCGGTGACCACCCGGGCGCGCAGCGCCGGCACGGTGTCGTCGTTCAGCGCGCCGCCCAGGGCGCACGGGGCGTACACGTCGATGTCGGCGGCGACCAGCGCGGAGGCGTCCTCGACCAGCTCGACCTGCGGGTGGTTGGCCCGTACCCACTCCAGCGCCTTCGGGTTGAGGTCGGTCGCCACCACCTCGGCGCCGTCGGCGATCAGGTGGCCGACGAGGTACTTGCCGACCTTGCCCAGGCCGGCCACCCCGACCCGGCGACCACTCAGCGTCGGGGAGCCCCAGACGTGCTCGGCGGCGGCCCGCATGCCCTGGAAGACGCCCCAGGCGGTCAGGACCGACGAGTCGCCCGCGCCGCCGTGCTCCACGCTGCGGCCGGTGACGTAGCGGGTCTCGCGGGCGATCACGTCCATGTCCGTCACGTAGGTGCCGACGTCGCAGGCGGTGTAGTAGCGCCCACCCAGGGTCTCCACGAACCGGCCGTACGCGCGCAGCAGCGCCTCGCCCTTGATCTGCTCCGGGTCACCCCAGATGACCGCCTTGCCGCCGCCCAGGTCCAGCCCGGCGAGGGCGTTCTTGTAGGCCATGCCACGGGACAGGTCGAGCACGTCGGCCAGCGCCGCCTCCTCGCTGGCGTACGGGTAGAACCGGGTGCCGCCGAGGGCGGGGCCCAGCGCGGTCGAGTAGATGCCGATGATCGCCCGGAGGCCGGTCTGCTTGTCCTGGCAGAAGACGACCTGTTCGTGACCGGTGGATCCCGGGTCGTCGGTGCTGGCGAATACGCCCATGACTTGCTCCTGTGTCGGTGTGCGTCCTTGTGGGGCGCGGACCTGGCTGGTTGCCGGCGGGGATGCTGCCGGCCTGCTGAGCCTAATATCGTCCGGGGGACGTGCTGTCGTCCACGTCACGGCTGGCTACGGTCCACGTCACGGCTGCGTAAGGGTCCACGTCACGGGCCCCGGTCGCGGCCGGCCGGGGTGGCCACCGTCGCGGCCCCGCGTCGCGTCCGCCCGTGCGATCCGCGGCACGGCCCCGCACGACCGGCAGCGGCGCTGGTGCGCGGTTTCGTGGGAGGATCGCGCCGTGCCGTCGCTCTTCGCTTCTTATCTGCGCGTGTACGAGCCGCTGACCGCCTTCGACCGGGACCGCCAGTCGTACTGGCGGCGCTACGTGCGGGAGGGGCGGGCGGTGGCCCCGCTGGAGGGGCCGGGCCGGCAGCGCACCTCGGTCATCGAGGCGCTCGGCGCCGGGTGGACCCGACTGCCCGACCTGCCGGACGAGGCGTACGTGCTGGAGTTCGACGACACCCTGCTGGTCTGCCCGTGGAACCTGCGAATCCGGGTGGCCGAGGCGGCGCTGAGCGCCCGCGACGGCGTGCCGTCGGTGATCGCCGACGCGTTCGTGCCGCCGGTCCTGGCCGGGCAGGCCAAGGCGGTGGTGGAGGACTGGCGCAGCGGTGCCCGGGTGCTGGAGCACGGGGTGCCCCGGCTGCACGAGCAGATCTCCACCTGGGGCGTCCCGCTGCGCTGGTTCGTGCTCTTCGAGCCGGGCGAGCGGGACCTGGTGACCCAGCCGGAGCGGCGGGCGCTGCGCTACCGGACGGAGATCTCCAAGGCCCGTCGGCGGGCCTCCCGGGCGCTGTCGGTGCTGCGCAAGTCGATCGGCGAGGCGCCGATCACCGAGGCGGTCGAGGAGGCCGCCCGCTGGCTGGAGGAGTTCCACCCGCGTTCGGTGGTCGAGCTGGACTACGGCGGCCTGGTGGCGCTGCTCTCCGACGAGACGCTGGCCGGGGACGACTCGCCGGAGCTGGTCGCGACGGGGCTGGCCGGGCTCTCCCGGGGTGAGGCGGACGAGGCGTCGGCGGCGTACGACCGGCTGGTCGCCCGGTGGCGGGCGGTGCAGTTGCTGGAGCGGTGCAACTGACCACGAAGCGCCCAACGAGGTGTCAGCCATGAGACAGTCTCGTATTTGACGCATCACGAACCGTGACCATGAGTCCGAATAAGGTAGTTTCTGCCGTGTAAAAGTCAGATAAATCGGGCATGGTTCATCCGTCCGTCTAGGGACCTTCGGCCGTTCGGCCCATGTCGGACATCGGGGACTAGCCGGACCATGGGAGACGCGTCGGCCGGCGGGACCCCGGCCGATGTCTATACATGTGGAGGAGTGACCGATGGCATCGCGAACGCACGAACCAGAGCCGCTACTCACGCCGGCCGAGGTGGCGTCGATGTTCCGTGTCGACCCGAAGACGGTGACCCGGTGGGCAAAGGCGGGGAAGCTCAGCGCGATCCGGACTCTGGGCGGCCACCGTCGGTACCGCGAGTCGGAGGTGCGGGCCCTGTTGCAGGGACAGATTCCCCAGCAGCGACAGGGAGACTGACCGGTCAGCGAGTTCCGGTGTCAGGGGCGGACGGGCGTCGCGGTGGCGACGATCCACCGCCCCTGAACCATGTCCGGGGTGCTCACTCCTGAACGGTGACCCGGATCCCGATCGTCCCCGCCTCGCCCCGGCGCAGCCGGCTGCCGAGCAGGCTCAGCCGGCCCAGCAGCCGGTACTTCCGTTTGATCAGGTCACGCACCCGGTGGCTCTCCGCCGGCCCGCACAGGACCGCGTGGCCGGGCACCGCCTCGCCGTGTGGCCGGCCACGCACGTCGCACGGGGCCACCGTCACGGTGCCGTCCCGTCGGATCCGCTTGACCTTCCCCGAGTCGGCGGCCGTCCAGATCGCCAGCGTGTCGCCGTCACGGACCGACCACACCGGGGTCGGCACCGCGCGACCATCCCTGCGGAACGTCGTCAGCAGGACGTACTTCTCCGCCGCCAGGCGGTCCAACTCGGTCACGTCGCCCAGGATACGGCGGCGGCCCCCCGATAGCGTGCACGTCGTGACAGGAGAACCGCAGCTCGGCGACGTGTTCGGGGAGCTGCTGCGCGACGCCTACGCGGTGCACACCGGAATCGGCCCCCGGCCGCTGGTCGGCGGCCGGCTGCCCCGGCCGGTCATCGAGATCATCGAGCGGGACGACGGGCTGGTCAACGGGGCGCCCGCCGCGCACTACCTGGAGGGTCCGGAACACTGGCAGCCGTACGACCACCGGGCGGTGGACCGGGCCCGGGGCGCCACCCTGGACGTCGGCGTCGGCGGCGGCCGGATCGCGCTGGTGCTCCAGGAACGCGGCGTACCGGTCACCGGGCTGGACACCTCGCCCGGGGCGCTGCGGGTCTGCCGCCACCGGGGGGTGCGTGACCTCGTCCTCGGCACGGTCGACGAGCACGTCGCCGACGGCCGGCGGTACGACACGTTCCTGCTGCTCGGCAACAACCTGGGACTCTTCGAGGGGCGGGACCGGGCCCCGGCGTTCCTCGCCGCGCTGGCCGCCCTCGCCAGGCCCGGGGCGCAGGTCATCGCACACGGCACCGACCCGTACGGCACGACGGACCCGCTGCACACCGGCTACCACGAACTCAACCGGCGACGGGGGCGGCTCGGCGGGCAGCTACGACTGCGGCTGCGCTACCGCGAACTCGGCACCGAATGGTTCGACTACCTGGTCTGTTCGGCCGACGAACTGGCCGAACTGGTCCGGGGCACCGGCTGGCGGCTGACCGACGTGGACGACCGCGACGCCCCGTACTATCTGGCCACCCTGCGACTGGCCGGCTGACGCCGCTCGTAGGGATCATCCCGAAGACCGGTATGCCGCTCCGGCATGAATATGACGCAGCGGCATACCCGTTTCGAGACTGGTCGCCTCCCGCGTGCGGTGGCGATCTTCGCCGGCCGGGTGCCCGTTCCGAGCGCGCGCTCGGCCGGGCGCGCGGATCCGGCGAGGGCACCCGCGACGACGACGGTGCCGGTCCCTACGGCTAGACCTGGACGGTCGGGGGGAGCTGCTCCGGCGGCAGGCCGCCGTCACCGTCGACCACCTCGTCCGGGGTGCCGTCCTCGTCGATGTCGACCATGGTGATGTCGACCTTGCCGTCGCCGTCGGTGTCGAACTGGAACAGGTCGGCCCGGCCGTCGCCGTCGGTGTCCACCACCCACACGTCGGTCTTGCCGTCGTTGTTGGTGTCGGCGCGGAGCAGGTCGACGCGCTCGTCGCCGCGGGTCTCCACGACCACCGGGTCGTCGGTGCCGCCGGTGCCGTCCACGGTCTGCGGTGCCTGGCTCATGTCGACTCGTTTCCTTCCGTTGACGTTGTGGGCCGTCTGTACCCGGTCCGGTGATCCCCCACGCATACCGGCCGCGACGGTGCTGCATAGGGTCGCACCCATGAGCGAGCGAAGCGAGCGGCACGGCAGGACGGAGACCCCGTGCGCCACCGCCCGCAGCGAGGGAGCGTGATGAGTCGTTTTGTCGTCGTCGGGGCCGGCACGATGGGGCTCGGCATCGCCTACGTGGCCGCCGGCGCGGGCTATGCGGTCGAGCTGGTCGAGGTGGACCGGGGTCGGGCCGAGGCCGCCGCCGCGCGCCTCGACGAGCTGTGGGAGCGGGCGGTACGGCGCGGGAAGCTCGGCGCCGACGAGGCCGCCGCACACCGGGCGCGGGTCACCCTGCGCGCCGCGCTCGGCGAGGTGGCGCCGGAACCCGAGGTGGTCGTCGAGGCGGTGCCGGAGCGGCCGGACCTGAAGCGGGCGGTGCTCGGCGCGGCCGAGCGGCTGCGTCCGGCACTGCTGGGCAGCAACACCTCCAGCATCCCGATCGGCGAGCTGGCCGAGGGGCTGGCCCGCCCGGAGTCCTTCCTCGGGCTGCACTTCTTCAACCCGGTCTGGGCGATGGCCCTGCTGGAGGTCGTGGTCGGCGCGGCCACCGCGCCGGAGACCACGCAGGCCGCCGTCGCGCTCGCCGGCCGGCTCGGCAAGGACCCCGTCGTGGTACGCGACCTGCCCGGCTTCGCCACCTCCCGGCTCGGCGTCACCCTCGGTCTGGAGGCGATCCGGATGGTCGCCGACGGGGTGGCCGACCCGGCCGACGTCGACAAGGCGATGGTGCTCGGCTACCGGCATCCGGTCGGCCCGCTGGAGCTGACCGACCTGGTCGGGCTGGACGTCCGGCTGGACATCGCCCGCACCCTCCAGGCCGCGTACGGCGAGCGGTTCGCGCCGCCGCCGCTGCTGGTCGAGATGGTCGCCGCCGGGAAGCTGGGCAAGAAGTCCGGCCAGGGCTTCTACCGCTGGGTGGACGGCCGGCGGGTCGAGCTGGAGGGCGCCGGCCGGGACGAGGACGCGCCGACCACCGCCGGGGAAGGGCTGTCCCGGTGAGCGCCGGGACTGCGCCGGCGAGCCCCGCCGCCGCGACCGGAAGGCCGACCCGGTGACCGGGCTGCGGGTCGAGGAGCTGCCCGACCGGCTGGTGGTGACGCTGGACCGGCCGGAGAAGCGCAACGCCATCGACGCCGACCTGATCGGCGAGCTGCACGACGTCTGCGCCGAGCTGGAGGCCCGGCCCCGGCTGCTGCTGCTCACCGGCGGCGCGGACGGTGTCTTCGCCGGGGGCGCCGACATCGGCCAGCTCCGCGAGCGGGGCCGGCTGGACGCCCTCGCCGCGATCAACTCGGCGGCCTTCGCCCGGATCCGGGCCCTGCCGATGCCGACCGTGGCCGCCGTGGACGGTCCGGCGCTGGGCGGCGGCGCGGAGCTGGCGTACGCCTGCGATCTGCGGGTGTGCACGGCCCGGGCCGTCTTCGGTCAGCCGGAGGTGCGGCTGGGCATCCTGGCCGGCGCGGGGGCGACCCACCGGCTGCCGGCGCTGGTCGGCGAGGGCCGGGCCAAGGAGCTGCTCTTCACCGGTCGCCGGGTCGACGCCGACGAGGCGCTGCGGATCGGGCTGGTGAACCGGGTGGTGGCCGAGCCGGTGGAGCTGCTGCCCACCGCACACGGGCTGCTCGACGAGATGGCGAAGGGTTCGGCGCTGGCACTGCGGCTGACCAAGCTGGCGGTGGACGCGCCACCGGCCGCCCACCCGCACCTCGACCTGGTCAGCCAGGCGGTGCTGTTCGAGGACGAGGAGAAGCGGCGGCGGATGACCGAGTTCCTGGAGCGTCGCCGGCCGCGCTGAACGCCCCTGGAAACGGGACCAGGGCCGCACCGGGTTCCGGTGCGGCCCTGGTGGTGGGTCAGTGTCGGATCGGTACGTCCGCGTCGGCCAGGGCCTTGATCAGCCCGGCGGATTCGGCGAAGCCGATCACCAGCACGGCCTCCGGGTGGTAGCCCTTGATGTCGCCGGCCAGGCCGGCGAAGTCCACCGGTGGGGCCTTGGCGTCGGCCGGGGGCTCGTAGGTGAACAGCTTCACCCGGTCGTCGCCGAACCCGGCCCGCTCCAGTTCGGCGCGGACGGTCTCCTGGAGACCCTCGCCGTACGAGTCCTTGCGGGCCACCACCGCGATCTTGTGCGGCCCGTCGCGGAGGATCACGTCGGCCAGCGCCCGGCCCTGGAGACTGTCCGGCGGGGCGGTGCGGAAGTACAGGCCGTTGTCGTCGGCCTGGCTCAGCCCCGAGTCGGTGTTGGACGGCGAGAAGAGGATCCGCCCGGCCGCCACCACGTCCGGCAGCACCGCGCGGGAGATGCCCGACGCGCCCGCCCCGATGATGACCTGCACCTTGTTCCTGATGTGCGAGGCCACCGTGGCCTTGGCGACGTCCGGGTTGGTGCCGTCGTCACCGTCGAACCAGACCACCGGATCGCCGAGCACGCCGCCCGCGGCGTTGATCTCCTTGACCGCCAGTGCCGCGCCGGCCACCAGCGGCGGGTTGGCCATGGCCAGGTCACCGGTCTTCGGCAGCAGGCCACCGAGGATCAGCGGGGAGCCGTCGCTACGGTCGCCCCGCCCGCCCCGCTGCTTCTTCGGCTTCGGCGCGGCCTTCGTGCTGGCCCCGGACTCGTCCCCGGCGCCGACGAACTCGGTCTTCGCGTCGTTGATCTTCTGATTGTCGAAGTGCATCGTGGCGTAGCTGGCGGTGGCCGGCTCGCCGACGTCGGTGAAGCCGGCCCGGGACAGCGACGGGCCACGGTACTCGATGTCCTGCCCGTTGCGGGCCAGGGCCAGGCAGGTCGCCGCGTCCATGCAGCGCTGCCCGCTGGTGGTCACCGCGACGATCTGCTTGGCGATGTCCGCCGGGTCGGTGCTGCCAGCGAGCTGGGCGGCCAGTGCACTGATCATGACCGCGTCGTACGACTCCGCCGAGTAGAGGAAGTCACTCAGCTTCGGGTCGACGGAGCGTAGCCGCTGCTTGAAGTCCTCGGTGAGCGGCGTGAGCGGGGTCGTGCCCTTCATGCCGTCGACGAGGTCGGCCCGGTCCTTCAGCTCAGTGGCGAAGGAGTTGAGCATGTTGCCGTCGGTGCCGTACAGGCGCACCTGCGTGGTGGCCGACTCCTCGGGCTTGTCGGTCGTCCCGCATGCGCTGGTGACGAGCAGGAACGACGCGCAGGCCGCCAGGATGGCTGCGCGCGGGCCGCGTGTAACGAGCATGGTCGTCCTTCCTCCGGCGAAGGTCCGGTGCGCACCATAGCGTGCCGAAGGGAACCGTGTGACCGTGGAGGCGGCCCTCGTCGTCGGCCCGACAGTCGCCGGTACGCTCCGTCACGACGTCTCGGCAGGTGGTCACCGTTTCGGCGGTCCGTCGCTTGACCTGGCCCCCTACTGTGCCCCAGGTGACCGACGTAGGGGACCAGACGCTCGCCGACGCGACCGCCGTGCTCCATTCGGCGCTGGCCGGGGACGGTGACGCGGTGGTGGGGACCTTCGACGCCGTGGTGGACCGGTCCGGCCTCGCCGGGGCGTACACGGTCGCCTGGACGCTCGCCGCCGCCATGGTCGGCGACGCTCCCCCGTCCGGCGCCTGCGCGCTGGACTTCCCGGGCATCGACGAGGCGGGGTACGACACCCGCTGGGTGGCCCGCTTCGTCAGCGCGTACGCCAACCACGACGCCGACACCGGCGAGGCGCTCTTCGGGGCGGCCGTCGCCGACGGCCAGCTACCGGACTGCCTGCTCACCCTCGCCGGCTCGACCGTGGCCACCCTGCGCAGCCGGTCCGCCTGACGTCCCGGCGTCCGCCGCGCCGACCGGACTCAGAACGCGTGGTACGCCACCAACGGCTCGTACTCGTAGCGCAGGTTGGAGAAGCGGACCTTGAAGTTCGCGCCGTCGCGCACGTCGGTGGCGATGGTGATCCAGTTCGACTTCGCCGGCAGGTAGGTCAGGTAGTTGCACGCGTTGGTGCGGTCGATGAAGACCACGCACGCCTCGGTGCCGAACTCGCTGGCGTTGCGGACGTTGACGTCCCGGCACCGGGTGCTCGCCTGGTAGGGGCCGGCGTCGCCGCCCCAGCCGCCGGTCTGGAAGTAGGAGCGGACCGCGCCGCCGTAACAGGTGGCGGTGGACCCGGCCAGATTCGTCTCCGGGGCGGCCTGGGCGGGGGTGCCGTACCAGAGCAGGGACAGGGCGGCCGTGGTTGCCGTCAGCCGGGCGACCGGTGATGTCATGCGGAGCCTCCGGGGGAAGAGGGGACGGACCTGGGGTGCGTACAGGGCACCATGGGTGGCGATGATAGCCGTCGATCTCTGGCCCCGCTGTGACAGACCCGGGAAGCTGCTGTGGTACCTGTGACGGATGTCCGAGGCGATGCTCAGCAAGGTGCGCAAGCTGCTGGCCCAGGCCGAGGACCCGGCCTGCACGCCCGCCGAGGCAGCCGCCTTCACCGCCAAGGCCACCGAGTTGATCGCCCGGTACGGCGTGGACCGGGCGCTGCTGGCCGCCCGCGACCCGGCCACCGACCCGGTCGGCGACCGGGTGGTTGACGTCGTCGCCCCGTACGCCCGGGACAAGGCCGGGCTGCTCGCGGCGGTGGCCGACCCACTGCGCTGCCGCTGCGTACGCCGGCACGAGGGCAGCGGCTTCGCGATGCACCTCTTCGGCTTCGCCAGCGACCTGGAGCGGGTCGACCTGCTCTTCACCTCGCTGCTGGTGCAGGCCGCGCACGGGCTCGCCGGCACGGTGGTCCCGCCCGGCGAGCACCCGGCGGCGTTCCGCCGGTCCTGGCTGGCCGGCTTCGCCCGGGTGGTCGGGGAGCGGCTGCGGACCGCCGAGACGGTCGCGGCGGCCGAACGGGACGCCTCCTCGGTGGCCCTGGTGCTGGCCGACCGTTCGGACCGGGTGGCCCGCCGGGTCGCCGAGGTCTACCCCCGGCTGCGGACCGCCCCGACCCGCCGCCTCGCCGGTTCCGGCTTCCACGCGGGCGCGGCGGCCGGCCAGCGGGCGGACCTGGGCGGGTCCGGTGTGGTGGGTGGGCCGGCCAAGGAACGCGGGATCGCCCGCTGACCGGCCGGCTCAGCTCGCGCCGGTGACGCGGCGGGTGAGCGTGCCGAGGTAGCGGCCGAGCAGCTCGTGCCAGCCGGCGGTCAGCGCGGCACGGTAACCCTCGGCGGCCTCGCCGTGCCGGTCGAAGTGCCGGTGTTCCAACTCGACGCGGACCTGCCCCGACTCGTCCGGCAGGAACAGCACCTCCACCTCGCTGGCGCGGGCCGGATCGGGCACCGGCACCCGGTCGGGGCCGAGCTGCCAGGTGAAGACGAGCCGGCGGGGCGGGTCCCAGGTGAGCACCCGACCCCAGTCGCCCCGGAAGCCGTACGGTCCGATCTCGTAGAGCATGCCGCCGGCCCGTGGCTCCATCCCGAGCTCGGCCAGCGCCGCCGGCCCGGACCAGGTGTACTCGCGTACCCACCAGTCGGCCAGCGCGCCAGTGAAGACCGCGAACGCCTGCTCCGCGGTGGCCGGGGCGAGGAGCGCGCAGCGCAGCGAGTACCGGTCGACGTCCTGACGGACGCCCTCCGGATCCGCCATCTCCTGCCCCATAGGCCCGGACCATACCGGCTGATGCATCGGTGTGCAGCTTCGCGTACAGGCTGCTTCCAGACAGTCGATCCCGCACCGACCGGGGCGGCAGCGGGCAACGCCGCCGGGACGGGTGGCCGCCGGGCTCGACGCCAGATCGCCGACGTGGCGGGGTCGGCGCGGCCCGCAAGCCGCCACGTCGGCGACCTGGTGTGGATCTCAGTGCCGGGGGTCGACGTCGTCCGGTCGGTCTGGGCCTCAGGGGTCCGCCAGGCCGTCGGCTTTCGGTGGCCGGGCTGGGAGAGTCCGGACACACGAAAACGGTGACCGCGTTTCCGCAGGTCACCGCTTTCTGTAGCCCGGCGAAAGGCTATGTGGCCAGGGGCGGGGTCGAACCGCCGACCTTCCGATTTTCAGTCGGACGCTCGTACCAACTGAGCTACCTGGCCGTGGTGCTTCGGGACATGTTACCCGCCGGACGGGTTCTCCGCCGACGGGGTGACACGCCCCCCATACGCAGAACGCCGCGCAATGGTGCACGCGGCGTCGGCGCTGGCGGTCCTGACGGGACTTGAACCCGCGACCTCCGCCTTGACAGGGCGGCGAGCACTCCAACTGCTCCACAGGACCTAGCTGATGTTGCATCCGGCAGAGCCGGACCGTGCCCCCAACGGGATTCGAACCCGTGCTACCGCCTTGAAAGGGCGGCGTCCTGGGCCGCTAGACGATGAGGGCGGCCCCGCCATCATTGCACACTCGCAACTTCAAGCGGACTTGCTCCCATCCGGCCCCGCCGGAGGCATGAGAAGCATATGTCATCCCCCGTCGGTCGACCAAACCGGTATGGCCGCCGGCACACTCGCGCGCAAAAGGCCAGCTCAGCGCGGTGGTGCGATGCCGAAGCGCCGCTTCAGGTCGGGGATGACGTGCGGCACGGCATCCAGCGTACGGCTCCGGTCACCGCCGCCGTCGTGCATCAGCACGATCGCGCCGGGGCGGGCGGCGCGCTCGACCCGCTTGGTGAGCGTGGCCGAGCTGGGCTTCGCCCAGTCCTGCGGGTCGACGGTCCAGTGCAGCGCCCGCATGCCGAGCTGCTTGGCCACCGCCACCACCTCCGGCGTCCACCGGCCGCCGGGCTGGCGGTAGAACGGCACCTTGGCTCCCGGGGCGGCCTTCCGGATGGCCTGGTTGGTGCGGACCAGGTCGGCCCGGATCTCGGCCTCCGGCCGGCGACCCAGGTCGAAGTCGTGCCGCCAGCTGTGGTTGCAGAGCTGGTGCCCCTCCCGGACGATCCGGGCCACCAGCTCCGGGTGCTTGCGCACCTGGGTGCCGACCACGCAGAAGGTCGCCTTGACGTGGGCCGCCCGGAGCTGGTCGAGGACCTTCGGCGTCCAGGTCGGGTCGGGGCCGTCGTCGAAGGTCAGCGCCACCGCGCGTACCCCGGTCGCCCGGCGCAGGCCGGCGGGGAGGGTCTTCGGCTTCGGCCGCAGCCGGGGCTTGGGCTTGCTGGTGGGCGACGGCGTCGGTGCCGGTGTGTGGGCCGGCTCCGGTGTGCTGGCCGTCGGGGCGGGTGCCGCCGCAGGCCGGGTGGTCCGGTGCTGGTCACCGCAGCCGGCGACCAGCAGGAGCAGGCCGAGGAGAACCGCCAGGACGGGGCGTGAACGCATCGTCACTCCGGGGGGTGGGGGTACGCGGACGGACCCGACGGTAGTTCATGTTGTCCCGTTTCGTCAGGCCCGGTCAGTCCCCCGTCGACTGGTCCAACGAGTCCCGGACGGCCAGCGCCAGCGAGACCGCCTCGGCCAGGTCGACCGGTCGGACCACCCCGGCGGGCAGCGTGTCGGCCCGCCAGCCCGGCCCGGCGGCGAGTACCAGCAGTGGCCGGCGCGGCACCGCCAGCAGGGCGGCGAGCTGTCCCGGGTCGGCGGTGGCGCGCAGGTGCGACCAGACCACCACGGCGGCCGGCCCGGTCCGGTTCACGGCCTCGACCAGTGCCGCCACCGGCACCCGCGCGCCGAGCATCCGGTACGCCACGCCCGCCTCGGCGAGCGCGGCGGCCAGCGCCTCCAGCGGCAGGGTGTGCTGCTCCTCGTCGGCGCAGGAGAGCAGGATCCGGGCCGGGCCGGTGGGCCGGCCGGACCGGGCGACGGTGGCGAACGCCTCGGAGACGCACCGGGACATCAGGTGCTCCACCTCGATCAGCCCGGCGGTGGCGGCGTGCCGCTCGCCGATGCCGGCGAGCACCGGCCGGAGCAGCCCGTCCCAGGTGGCCACCACCCCGTCGGCGGCCAGCGCGTGGGAGATCGTCTCGCCGATTCCGGCGGCGTCCAGCCGCATCGCCGCGCGGGCCAGCCCCCGGGCCACCGGCCCGGCCCGGCCGACCGGGATGGTCTGTCCGCCGCCGTCCCGGCCGGCTCCGGTACGCAGCCGCAGCCCCACGCCGGGGCCGGCGGTCGGGCTCTGCCTCGCCCAGCGGGCCGCCTCGGCCGGGGTGACCCCCTCGGCGGTGAGCCTGCGCATGATCTCCAGACGGGCCAGGTCGGCCGGCGTGTAGCGCCGGTGGTGACCGGGGACGTGCTGGCTGGGACCGAGGCCGTAGCGCTGGTGCCAGGTGCGCAGCGTGGTGACCGCCACGCCCAGTCGGCGTGCCACGGCCCCCGCGCTCAGCGCCTCATTGGCCACCCGACCGCTCCGACGCGTCGTCCGCCCTGGGGTCGGACGGGAGGTCGGTGCCGGCGGGGGCGTCGCCGGTCGGCCGTGTCGGGCGCAGCAGTCGGCTCACCACCCCGCCGAGCCAGGGCGCGTACGTGCCGGGGTCGGCGTCGATCTCGGCCATCAGCCGGGTCGGGTCCGCCCAGCGCAGCTCGGACACCTCGTCCGGGTCCGGTCGCAGGGTGAGGTCCGCCGGCACGTCGGCCCGCAGCACGTGGTCGTACTCGAACTCGACCCGGCCGGTGACCGGGTCCTCGGCGTAGTAGAGGTAGACGCCGACCTCGGTCAGCGTCACCGGGTCGGCGCCCAGCTCCTCGGCGAGCCGCCGGTTGGCGGCCTCCGCCAGCGACTCGGCCGGCTGCGGGTGGCCGCAGCAGGAGTTGGCCCAGCGCCGGGGGAACCGGGTCTTCACCGCGGCCCGTCGTTGCAGGAGCACCCGGCCGTCCGGGGCGACCAGCAGCACCGAGAAGGCGCGGTGCAGCCGGCCCGGCGACTGGTGTGCGGCGGCGACGGTGGCCTCGCCGAGCACCTGACCGGCGTCGTCGACCAGTTCGACCAGGTGAGCTTCCCGGGACTTCACGCGATCACCGGCCGAGGCCGGTGATGCGGCCGGCGGCCAGCTTGCCGGAGATCAGCACCATCGGCACTCCCACTCCGGGCTGGGTGCCGGATCCGGTGAAGACCACGTTGGACAGGCTCCGGTGCAGGTTCGACGGGCGGAACGGCCCGGTCTGGAAGAGGCTGTGCGCGGCGGCGAACGGCGTACCGGCGGCCATACCCTGTTCCTCCCATTCGGCGGGGGTGATCGTACGCAACACCTCGATGCCGGCACCGAAGCCGACGTACCCGCGTTCCTCCAGCGTCCCGACGAGCTGGTCGGCGTAGCGGCGGCCGAGGTCGCCCCGCCAGTCGAACGGGGCGCGGTCGAGGTTGGGCACGGGGGCGAGCACGTAGTAGGTGTGCCGGCCCGCCGGGGCGACCGACGGGTCGGTCCGGCTCGGGTTGGTGACCAGCAGCGACGGGTCGCTCATCAGCTCACCGCGCCCGATCACCTCGTCGAAGGTGCCCTTCCACGCCCGCCCGAAGTGGATGTTGTGGTGGGCGATCTTCTCATACCCCTGCGTCGATCCGACGTGCAGGACCACGCAGGAGGGCGAGTAGGTGAGTTTCCGCTGCCGGCCGGCGGGCAGCAGGTCGCGGTAGGCGACCGGCAGGTCCGGGTTGAGCACCACCACGTCGGCCGGGACCAGTTCGCCGTCGGCGGTGACCACCCCGGTGGCCCGGCCGTTGGCGGTCTCCACCCGGGTCACCGTGGTGCCGTACCGGATCTGCACGCCGTGCTTCTCGGCGGCGCCGGCCATCCCTCGGGAGACCGCGTGGATGCCGCCGCGCGGGAAGTAGACCCCGGCCACCGAGTCGAGGTACGCGATGACGCTGTAGATGGCCAGCGCGTCGTGCGGCGCGAGGCCGGCGTACATCGCCTGGAAGGAGAAGATCCGCTGGGTACGCGGGTCGGCGAAGAACTGGTTGATCTTCGTCTGGAGCCGCCGGAACGCCCCGTTGGCCAGCAGCTTCAACAGGTTGCCGGTGAGCAGGTCGGTCGGCGCGTCCAGGTTGCGGTCGATGAAGTCGGCCCGCTCCCAGCGCCACAGGTTCCGCGCGTAGTCCACGAACCGCAGGTAGCCGTCGGCCTCGCGGGGGCCGCAGACCCGGGAGATCTCGGCCGCCATCCGGGTGGTGTCGGTGATCACGTCCAGCGTCGAGCCGTCCGGGTAGTGGGCCCGGTAGGCGGGGTCGAGCGGGGTCAGGTCGAGCCAGTCGGCCAGTTCCTCGCCGACCGCGTCCAGCGCCTCGGCGATCAGGTCGGGCATGGTGAGCACGGTGGGGCCGGTGTCGAACTCGTACCCGTCGACGCCCAGCCGGCCGGCCCGGCCGCCCGGCACCGGCTCGCGCTCCAGCACGGTCACCTGCCGTCCGCTGCCGGCCAGGTGCAGCGCGCACGCCAGCCCGCCCAGGCCCGCGCCGACGACCACCACCCGGTCCGTACGTCCGTTCACGGTCCGCACGTGACCACCTCCTTCGCGAAGTTGCCCATCATGCCCGTCGCATCGTGGCGGCGGTGGCGAGCACGGTCAACGCGGTGCGTGCCGGCTGGTCGATCGACGCGGTCTCCAGCGCGGTCAGCGCCTCGGCGACCCGGTCGGAGATCATGCGTTCGATCCGGGCGACGGCCCCGGTGTCGGCGACCAGTTCGGCCAGCCGGGCCACCTCCCGGTCGCCGGTCGCGGTGCCGGCCCGGTCCAGCGCCCGCCGCTGGGTCGGGCCGGCGAGTTGGCGGGCCAGCATCAGCAGCGCGGTCGGCTTGCCGGTACGCAGGTCGTCCCCGGCCGGCTTGCCGGTGGTCGCCGGGTCGCCGTAGACGCCGAGCAGGTCGTCGCGGAGCTGGAACGCCTCGCCGACGGCCAGGCCGTAGCGGGTGTACGCGGCGATCTGCGGGGCGTCGGCGTCGACGCCGGCCAGGCAGCCGCCGAACAGCAGCGGACGCTGGACGGTGTAGCTGGCGGTCTTGTAGCGGGCCACCCGCAGGGCCCGGTCCACCGACCAGTTCGCCGCGTCGTTCTCGCCGAGCACGTCGAGGTACTGCCCGGCGATCGTCTCGACGCGCATCTGGTCGTAGCAGCGCCGTACGTCGAGCAGCCGGGACGGCGGCACGGTGGCGTGGCCGAGCAGCCGGTCGGCCCAGACCATGCAGAGGTCGCCGACGAGCACGGCGACCGTCTCGCCGAACCGGTCCGGGTCGCCGGTGTGCCCGGCCGCGACGTGCCGGGCGGCGGCGGCCCGGTGTGCCGTGGGCAGGCCGCGCCGGGTGTCCGAGGCGTCCATCACGTCGTCGTGCACCAGTGCGAAGGTGTGCAGCAGTTCCAGGGCGGCGAGTGCCGGCAGCACCGAGGGCAGTGGCCCGTCGCCGCCGACCACGCCGCGCCAGCCCCAGTACGCGAAGGTGGGGCGGACCCGCTTGCCGCCGGCCAGCACGCAGTCGCGCGCCGTCGCGGCGAAGCCGCCCATCGCCGCGTCGATCTCGGTCAGCGAGTCGACCTCGCTGGCCAGGAAGGCAGCCAGGGTCTCGTCGACCGCGGTGGTCAGGTCCGTGGTGAACGCGGCCAGTACGCCCCGGACCGGATCGTCCGTCGCTCCCGGCTGTGCCGGCGCGACGCGGAGCGTATTACCCGCAACTGCGTCGTTGGCCATGAGGGCGAGCGTACCCTAGGGTTGCGAGTTGCGTCGATTTCTGCGTCGAATCCTGAGGAGGTCCGGTGGACACCGATCTCACCGCTGCCTATGCCCGCTGCCAGGACCTGCACCGACGACACGGGCGTACCTACTATCTCGCCACCCGGCTGCTGCCCGGGTGGAAACGGCGGCATGTGCATGCCCTGTACGGATTCACCCGGTACGCCGACGAGATCGTGGACCGCACCGAGGACCTGCCGGCGGCCGAACGCGCCGCCCGGCTCGACGCCTGGGGGTCCCGTTTCGTGGCCGGTCTGCACGGCGAGCCGGTCGACGACCCGCTGCTCCCGGCGGTGCTGCACACCATCGCCATCTTCGACCTGGACCGGGCCGACTTCGCGTCGTTCCTGCGCAGCATGGCGATGGACCTGACCGTCAGGTCGTACCCGAGCTACGACGACCTGCTCGACTACATGGAGGGGTCGGCGGCGGTCATCGGCACGATGATGCTGCCCATCCTCGGCAGCTCCGACCCGGCGGCGGCCCGCGAACCGGCCCGCCAGCTCGGCTTCGCCTTCCAGCTCACCAACTTCATCCGGGACGTCGCCGAGGACCTCGACCGGGGCCGCACCTACCTGCCCGACGAGGACCTGGCCAAGTTCAACCTCACCCGCGCGGACCTGCTCGCCGCCCGGGCGGCCGGCCGGGCCGGCCCGAGGATCCGCGAGCTGATCGAGTACGAGGTGACCCGCGCCCAGGCCCACTACGAAGCCGCCGCGCCCGGCATCACCCTGCTCGCCCCGGCCTCCCAGGCGTGCATGCGCACCGCGTACGCGCTCTACGGCGGCATCCTCGACGAGGTCGCCGCCCGGGGGTACGACGTGTTCGTCCGGCGGGCCCTGGTGCCGCAGCGTCGCCGGCTGGCGGTGGCCGCCCGCGCCCTGCTCACCCCCACCGGCACCCCGGTCGTGGTGCCCGGACCGGCGCTGCGCTGACCGGCCGCGCCGAGGCTCGCCGTCGCCGAGCACGAAGCGGGGGCGGTCCGGGGTGGGGTACCCCGTCGGTGGCCTCCCGGTGCGGTAAATCCGGCGCGGACCGGTGGCCGTGCCCCGGTCGGTGCGGAATGCTGGCGGGATGGCGGAGCCGGAACTGGTGGACGTGGTCGTGGTCGGGCTCGGCGTCGGGGGCGAGGAGGTGGCCGGGCGACTCGCCGAGGCCGGCCTCACGGTGGTCGGCGTCGAACGGGACCTGGTCGGCGGGGAATGCCCCTACTGGGGCTGCATCCCGAGCAAGATGATGATCAGGGCGGCGAACGCCCTGGCCGAGGCGCGGCGGGTCAACGAGCTGGCCGGGTCGGCGCAGGTCCAGCCGGACTGGGCGCCGGTGGCCAGGCGGATCCGGGAGGAGGCCACCGACACCTGGAACGACCAGGCCGCGGTGGACCGGTTCACCGGCAAGGGCGGCAGGTTCCTGCGCGGCAGCGGACGGCTCGACGGCCCCGGCCGGGTCCGCGTCGGCGAGCAGGTCTTCCAGGCCCGGTACGGCGTGGTCATCGGCACCGGCACCCGCCCGTCGATCCCGCCGATCGACGGGCTGGCCGACACCCCCTACTGGACCAACCACCAGGCGATCGAGGTGGCGGAGCTGCCGGAGCGCCTGCTGGTCCTCGGCGGTGGGGCGATCGGGCTGGAACTCGCACAGGTCTTCGCCCGGTTCGGGGTCCGGGTGACCGTGGTCGAGGCGGCCGACCGGGTGCTCGCCGTCGAGGAGCCGGAGGCGTCCGAGGTGGCCGCCGCCGCGCTGCGCGCCGACGGGGTGGAGATCCGGACCGGGGTCAAGGCCGAGCGGGTCAGCCACGACGGCACCACGTTCACCCTGCACGGTGGCGAGCGGTCGTTCAGCGCCGAACGGCTGCTGGTGGTCACCGGCCGCCGGGCACACCTGGCGGAACTGGGGTTGGAGACGATCGGGGTGGACGCCGCCCAGCGCTACCTGCCGGTGGACGACCGGCTGCGGGTCACCGACGGGGTCTGGGCGGTCGGCGACGTGACCGGCGAGGGCGCGTTCACCCACATCGCCATGTACCAGGCGGCGATCGTGGTCGCCGACGTGCTCGACCACGCCCGGCGGGCCGAGGGCGGCCCGGACGCCAGCGGCACGGCCAGCGTGGTGGGCGGTGCGATGGGCGCGGCCAGCGCGGTCGGGGGCGCGATGGGGGCGGCCGGCCCGAGCGGTGCCGCCGGCACCGTTCCGCGCGCCGACTACCGGGCGCTGCCCCGGGTCACCTTCACCGATCCGGAGGTGGGCGCGGTGGGGCTCACCGAGAAGCAGGCCCGTGAGCGGGGCATCAACGTGCAGGTCGGGTTCACCCCGCTGTCGTCGTCCACCCGGGGCTGGATCCACAAGACCGACGCCGGGGGCTTCATCAAACTGGTGGCCGACGCCGACCAGGGCGTGCTGATCGGTGCGACATCGGTCGGCCCGGCCGGTGGCGAGGTGCTGTCCGCGCTGGTCGTGGCGGTGCACGCGGCCGTCCCGGTCAGCCAGCTCCGGCACATGATCTACGCGTACCCGACGTTCCACCGGGCCATCGAGAGCGCCCTGGCCGACCTGAGCTGAGCCACCCCGGCCCGCCCGGCCCGGTTCACCCGCCGTGCCGGCCGGCGCCGGCGGCGAACCGGGCCGCGCCGGCCAGGGCGTCCGCCGCCAACGAGTCCATCCCGTACGCCAGTTCGGTGGCGAGCGCGTCGGACTCGGCGAGGCCGCCGCCGGCCAGCATCGACGCGCGGTCGTTGCGCAGGCAGGTCTGCGGGTGGCGGGCGATCTCGGCGGCCAGCCGCTCGGCCGCCGTCCGCGCCGCACCCGGCTCGACCAGCCGGTTGACCAACCCCATCGCGTACGCCTCGGCGGCCGGCACCGGCCGCCCGGTGAGGATCAGGTCCATCGCCCGGCTCTCACCGATCAGCCGGGGCAGCCGTACCGTGCCACCGTCGATCAGCGGCACCCCCCACCGTCGGCAGAACACCCCGAGCACCGCGTCGGACTCGGCGACCCGCAGGTCGCACCAGAGCGCCAACTCCAGGCCGCCGGCCACGGCGTACCCGGAGATCGCGGCGATGACCGGCTTGGACAGCGACATCCGGGTGGGGCCCATCGGGCCGTCGCCCTCGGGCTCGACCCGGTTGCCGCTGGGCGTACCGATGGCCTTGAGGTCGGCGCCCGCGCAGAACGTGCCGCCGGCACCCCAGAGCACCGCGACCCGGGCGTCCGGGTCGGCCTCGAAGGCGCGGAACGCGTCGGCGAGGGCCCGCGCGGTCGGGCCGTCGACGGCGTTGCGCGACGCCGCCCGGTCGAGGATCACCGTGGTCACCGGTCCGTCGTGCGTGACGTGTACGGCCATCCGGACAGCATGCCCGCTGCCCGCGCGGCGACGCCAGGGTGTCGACGCCGGAACGCCGGCCCGACGGGGCACCGTTAGCATCTGCGTCGGCAACGACCATGCGAGGTGCCCCGCGCGAGCGGGGAGAATCTGGGAAGCCGGTGCGACTCCGGCACGGGCCCGCCGCGGTGACCGGGGAGCCACCGTCCACGCGCGACAGCGCAGCCACTGGCCGTACGGCTGGGAAGGCGGACGGTGCGGCGTCGATCCGGGAGTCCGAAGACCGGCCTCGCGTCGACCGCCCACCCGCGTGGTGGGCCGAGCGCAGCGGGAGCCTGCCGTGGACCTGTACACCGCCATCCACCGCCGCCGGGACGTCCGGGCCGAGTTCACCGGGGAACCGGTGCCGGACGGGACCCTGCACCGGATCCTCGACGCGGCGCACGCCGCGCCCAGTGTCGGTTACACCCAGCCGTGGGACTTCGTCCTGGTCCGGGACGGCGACCTGCGCCGACGCTTCCACCAGCACGTCCAGCGGGAACGGGACGTCTTCGCCGCCACCCTGACCGGGGTGGCGGCCGAGCGGTTCGCCCGTATCAAGATCGATGGGGTGCTGGAGTCGACCCTGTCGATCGTGGTCACCTACGACGAGTCCCGGGGCGGGCCGGCCGTACTCGGCCGACACGCCATCGCCGACGCCGGCCTCTACTCGGTCTGCCTGGCCATCCAGAACCTCTGGCTGGCCGCCACCGCCGAACGTCTCGGCGTCGGCTGGGTCTCCTTCTACCGGGAGCCGTTCCTGGCCGACCTGCTCGGCATCCCCCCGGGCGTCCGGCCGGTCGCCTGGCTCTGCGTCGGCCCGGTGACGCACCTGGAATCCGTACCCGACCTGGCCCGGCACGGCTGGCGACAGAAGCGCCCCCTGGCCGCAGCCCTGCACACCGACCGCTGGACCACCACCCCCTAACGCCCCCGTCCCGCCTCCCGTCCCCGTCCCCGTCCCGTCCCCGTCCCGTCCCCGTCCCATCCCGTCCCCGTCCCTGCGCCCGGTGCTCCCGTGCCCGGTGCTCCCGTGGCGGCGGAGCTACGGTTCGCCGACCGTGCGTAGCGAGCGAGCTCTGGTTCGTCAGCATCGGCCGTCGTCCCCGTGCCCCGTTTCCCCGTGCCCGTGCTCCCGCGCCCGTGTCCCTGTGCCCGCTTCCCCGTGCCCCGTTTCCCCGTGCCCGTGCTCCCGCGCCCGTGTCCCTGTGCCCGCTTCCCCGTGCCCCGTTTCCCCGTGCCCGCTTCCCCGTGCCCCGTTTCCCCGTGCCCGTGCTCCCGTGTCCCCGCCCCCGGGAGCCCCGCGCGTCTCGTGGCCCTGGGCTGGTGCGGCCGACGCCGTTTCGGCGATGTGGTGGTGTCTGCGTGGCCCGGATGCCGCCATATCCCCGGCATGGAGTTGATCAAGCCGCCGGTCGGGGTAGGGCGGGCCGGAACGGGGCGGGTCGGGCCGGAACGGAGCGGGTCGGGCCGGAACGGAGCGGGTCGGGGCGGGTCGGGCCGGAACGGAGCGGGTCGGGGCGGGTCGGGCCGGAACGGAGCGGGTCGGGGCGGGTCGGGCCGGAACGGAGCGGGTCGGGGCGGGTCGGGGCGGGCCGGAGCGGGTCGGGGCGGGTCGGGCCGGAACGGAGCGGGTCGGGTCGGGCCGGAACGGAGCGGGTCGGGGCGGGTCGGGGCGGGTCGGGGCGGGTCGGGTCGGGGCGGGGCCGGGGCGGGGCGCCGATTGCGGTGTGGATTCTGCGAGCGAGCCGGGAGCGGGTCACGACGGTGCGGGCGGGGCGGAGCGGAGCGGGGCGGTTGGGGTTGGGCCGGCCGAAAGGACGTTGGGGGTGGGCCGCCGACCGCCCCTGGATCTCCGGGTACGTCTCCCGTCTTCGGGTGGACGGATGCGGACGCTATAGAGCTGATGACGTCAACGGATCGCGCATACCCAGGTACCACGACAGCGCGCGACGCCCGCCGGGTGGTTGGCGCTGTGCGGGACGTGAGCCCCGTGGGGTTGGCGCCGTGGGGGAGGTGGGCCCGGTGGGTGCTGGACGGGACGTCAGGCCCGGCGGGTGACCTGGGTGATGAAGGTGTGCCAGGCGACGGGGGCGAAGGTGAGGGCTGGGCCGTCGGGGTCCTTGGAGTCGCGGACGGCGACGATGCCGGGCAGGTTGTCGGCGACCTCGACGCAGTTGCCGCCGTTGCCGCTGCTGCGGCTGCTCTTCCGCCACCGCGCGTCTCTCAGCTCCATGTCTCCGCCACTTCCCTGATGAGGTCGACTGACTGCCAGTGGGACAGCGCCTCGCCACGCACGTTCTCCCACGCCGCCATTATCGCCGCGAGGTCATCGACATCGCTAACCACTTGTCCCTGGAGCTGGTTGTCGAGGTAGCCGGCCAGCCGGTGGTCCGGGCAGGTGGCGACCACGAAGGGGCCGTTCAGGCCGGCGTACGAGCCCACTGTGGAGGGCACGACGTGCACCCTGACGTGCGGTTCGCGGCAGGCTTCGATGAGGGCGCGCAACTGCTCGTGCATCGTTCCGCGTCCGCCGACCGGTCGGCGCAGGACCGCCTCGTCGACGACGGCCGTGAGCTGGGGCGGATCTTCCCGCTTCAGGATGGCCTGGCGGGCGAGCCGGGCGGCGAGGTGCCGCTCGACATCGCCCCGAGGCAGGGTGCCGGCGCCGATGAGGACCGCTCGGGCGTAGGACTCGGTCTGGAGCAGGCCGGGGAGCACGACAGACTCGAACGACCGCAGCGACACCGCCTCACGTTCGATCTCCTGCCAGGGGCGGAACCACACCGGCTCACGACGTCTTGAAGTGTCCGGCCAGATGTCTGCAATGTCCCGGCGGAGGGCGTCCGCCGCTGCGACCCGGTGCCGGGCGTGGGGGATCCGCCCTTCGCTCAACCAGCGACCGACCGTCTTCGGGTCGACTCCGACTCGCTCGGCGAGGGATTCGGTGGTGTATCCGGTCTCGTTGAGCGCTGAGCGCAGCGCATCGTTCACGGCCCCTCCATCGGACGTCCCAAATATCTGTCGACCATACCCTTACGGCGTGTATCTGTCCGACCACTCACGGCAGGGTGGTCCGCAGAGGACGGCGCGGCCGGTGGAGGTGAGCGAGCCCGGCGGTCGGCGTCAGTACCAGGGCTGCCCCGCCGACGACGTCGGGGTGGCCCCGGCCCCCAGTGGGGATTCCCGCCCAGGTCGGGAGTTCCCCGGCCCAGGTCGGGAGTTCCCCGGCTCGGGTCGGGAGTTCCCCGGCTCGGGTCGGGAGTTCCCCGGCTCGGGTCGGGAGTTCCCTGGCCCAGGTCGGGGTGGCCCGGCTCAGGTCGGGGTGGCCCGGCTCAGGTCGGGGTGGTCCGGCCCAGATTGGGGCGGCTGACCAGGTCGGGATCCTCCCGGCCCAGGTTGGGGGTGCCCCGGCCCTGATGTGAAGGGAGACCCGCAGTGCGGATCCGCTTACTGCGCCGTGAGCCTGAGCCGGCTCACCCACGGCAGCACCGCCAGCCGCATTACCTCGACCACGGGGTGACGGCGTGAACCGGGCCGCCCGACCGCATCTGCCGATGCGCCCACTGTGGCGGTGCCGGGGCTGCGGCGCGGAGTGGCCGTGCCAGCCGGCCCGGCTCGCCCTGCTGGTCGAGTACCGCGAGGACCGGACCGCCCTGCTGGTCTACCTGAGCACCCTGATGGCGGAGGCCGGCGCGCAGCTATCCCAGCTCAACGGGCACGTCGTCCCCGAGGAACTGACCAGGCGCTTCCTCACCTGGGCGCGGGCGCGGTGGTCGGGGGACAGGTGACGACGGCAGGCCGGGCGGCCTGTCACGGCAAGCCAACGGGGGCGTGTCCAACACGGACTCCGGCACCCCCGGCACCCCCTGGAACCCCCGGAATCCCGGGACCGCCAGCACCGCCGGGACGCCAGCACCCCCGGGACCGCCAGCACCGCCGGGACGCCAGCACCCCGGGACGACCGGCACCTCGGCACCCCGGGACCGCCGGGACCGCTTGGACGTCGCCGGCACGGACCGGCCGGAGTTGCCCACTCCGGAGCGGGTGGGGACTCGGCGACGACCACGCGTCAGGTGGGGCGTACCTCGGCCAGGCCGAGCCAGGACGCCAACGCCGACAGTTCGGCGTCGACCGCCTCGGCGATCGCCGGGGTGAACGGGACGTCCCGGTGGACGGCGGTCACCCGCAGCACCGCATCCCTGCGGTCCGCAGTCGCGTCGACCTTGCCGATCAGCCGGTCGTGGTGCAGTACGGGGAGGGCGAAGTAGCCCCAGCGCCGCTTCGCCTTCGGTACGTACATCTCCAGGACGTACTCGAAGTCGAACAGCTCCAGGGTCCGCCTGCGGTCGTGGATCAGCCGGTCGAACGGCGACAGCAGCGCGGTACGCCCGGCGAACGGCTGGTGCGGCGCGGCCGGGTCGACCCGCCACCTGCCCGACGTGCCGTCGACCTCGGCGGGCTCGCCGGCCTCCCCGACCACCGACGGGCGGGCGATGCCCAGCGCTCGCAGCCACCGCTCGTCCCGCAGCCGGCGCGCCTCGTCCGCCGAGACGACCGGGGTGCCGGCGGGGTAGACCCGCTCGGCCAGGTCCCAGCGGCGTTGCCGGCCGATCCGGTCGGCGATGGCGATCTCGCCCCGGGCGGCGAGGAACTCCAGCATCTGGGTGACGTTGCGGTTGTTCGTCCAGCCGGTCGACGGCCACGGCATCACGCTGCGGTCCGGTACGTCCCGGGAGAGCAGCGGGCCGGAGTCGCGCAGCAGGTCGAGCACGTACCGGCGGAACGAGTCGTTCGCCGCCAGCCAGTCCCGCCGCCGCGCGTCCGCCGGCCACGCCGCCATCTCGGCCAGGTGGAGCCGCAGATCGGCCATCGGCCGCACCATCGCCCGGTGCTCGAACGCCGTCCGGTCCCGCTCCACCGCCAGGCGGAGCTGGTCCGGGTGGTACCCGGCACCCAGCCGGCTCCACGCCACCAGGTCGGCGCTGGGCGCCACCGCCGCCGTCGGGTCCAACTGGAGGAACGTCAACCGGTCCAGGACCGTCGCCAGGTCCGCCGGCCGGTGTACGTCCAGCAGTTGGGCCCGGACCGCGATGCGTCGGGCCTCGTCCCGGGTGAGCCGATGGGCAGGCATCCCGGAAGGCTACTCAGAAGTCGTCGTCCAGGCTGACCTCCCCGCCGACCGCCACCTGGTACGCCGACACCCGCCGCTCGAAGAAGTTCGTCAGCTCCTGTACGTCCTGGAGTTCCATGAACGGGAACGGGTTCGTCGACCCGTACGCCGGGGGCAGGCCGAGTCGGGCGAGCCGGGCGTCCGCGACGTACTCCAGGTAGCGGCGCATGTCGGCGGTGTTCATCCCGGGAAGGCCGTCGCCGCACAGGTCCCGGGCGAAGGCCAGCTCCGCCGCCACCGCCTCGTCCAGCATCCGCCGTACCTCGTCGGCCATCTCGTCGTCGAACAGTGCCGGCTCCTCGGCGCGGACGGTGTCCACCACCGAGAAGGCGAACTCCATGTGCATCGACTCGTCGCGGAACACCCAGTTGGTGCCGGTGGCCAGCCCGGAGAGCAACCCCCGGGAGCGCAGCCAGTAGACGTACGCGAAGGCGCCGTAGAAGAACAGCCCCTCCACGCAGGCGGCGAAGCAGATCAGGTTGAGCAGGAACGCCCGCCGGTGCGCCCGGCTCTCCAGCCGGTGCAGCGCCCCGATCGAGTCGATCCAGCGGAAGCAGAACTCCGCCTTGTCGCGGATCGACGGGATGTGCTCCACCGCCGCGAACGCCTTCACCCGCTCGTCGTGGTCGGGCAGGTAGGTGTCGAGCAGGGTCAGGTAGAACTGGACGTGCACCGCCTCCTCGTAGAGCTGGCGGGACAGGTACAGCCGGGCCTCCGGGGCGTTGACGTGCTGGTAGAGGTTGAGCACCAGGTTGTTCGCCACGATCGAGTCGCCGGTGGCGAAGAACGCCACCAGGCGGTGCACCAGGTGCCGCTCGCCGTCCGACAGCTTCGCCAGATCGGGTACGTCGGAAGCCAGGTCCACCTCCTCCACCGTCCAGGTGTTGCGGATCGCGGCCCGGAACCGCTCGTAGAAGTCGGGGTAGCGCATCGGTCGCAGGGTCAGATCCATACCGGGGTCGAGCAGCGTCGTCACTGGCAGGCCTCACAGATCTCGGGGTTCTCCAGCGAGCAGGCGACCGCGTCGCTCTCGCCGACGGACAGGGTGAGCAGGGCGGACGTGGCCCGCGCCGAAACGCCGTCCGGGCCGGTCAGGTCGGCCGGGCCGGTAAGGTCGGCCGGGATCGGGGCGGTGGCCGGTGTCGCCGCGACCGTGGTCTGGGCGATCCGGGTCGCCGGGCGGGAGCGCAGGTAGTAGGTGGTCTTCAGCCCGGCCCGCCAGGCGTACGCGTACATCGAGGAGAGCCGGCCGATGGTCGGGCTGGCCTGGAACAGGTTCAGCGACTGCGACTGGTCCACGTACGGCGCGCGGGCGGCGGCCAGGTCGATCAGCGCCTTCTGCGGCAACTCCCACGCGGTGCGGTGCAGCGCCTTCAGGGCCGCCGGCAGGTCCAGCCCCTGCACCGAGCCGTCCGCCCGCTTGATCGCGTCCCGGGTGGCCGCGTCCCACCGGCCCAGCCGCTTCAGGTCGGCAACCAGGTGCCGGTTGACCTGGAGGAACTCCCCGGACAGCGTCTCCCGCTTGAAGACGTTGGAGACCAGCGGTTCGACGCACTCGGCGCAGCCGGCGATCGAGGCGATGGTGGCGGTCGGGGCGATCGCCACCAGCAGCGAGTTGCGCAGCCCGTACCGGGCGACCTTGTCCCGTACGGCGGCCCACGCCTCGGGTCGGGTCGGCCGGACGGCCGGCCAGTGGTCCGGGTGCAGCACCCCGCCGGCGGCCCGGGTCAGCGGGTACGCCGGGTGCGGCCCACCTGCCGCCGCCAGGTCGGCGGAGGCGTCGTACGCGGCGAGGGCGATCTCCTCGGCGATCCGGGTGGACAGCGCCAGCGCCTCCGGCGAGTCGAACGGCAGTCGCAGCGAGGCGAGCACGTCGGCCAGCCCCATCACGCCCAGCCCCAGCGGACGCCAGCGCCGGTGCGCGGTGCGCGCCTGTTCGGTGGGGAACCAGTTCCGGTCGATCGCCCGGTCCAGTGCCCCCACCGCCAGCCGGACCGTCGCGGCCAGCCCGACGAAGTCCACGGCCAGGCCCGGCCGGTCGACACCGGTCGAAGCGGCCGGTTGCGCCCGGTCGAAGCCGGTTCCGGCGGCGGATTCCGCCTGGTCGGGGCCGGTTCCGGGGGTCAGGCCCGCCGGGTCGACGCCGGTTCCGGCGACTGGGTGGGGCGCGGCGGGGTCGGTGCGGGCGCCGGTCGGCGTCGGGATCAGGTGGGCGGCCAGGTTGATCGAGCCGAGGGTGCAGACCGCCGTCTCGTCGTCGCTGGTCACCTCCAGGATCTCGGTGCACAGGTTGGAGTGGTGCACCACCCCGCCGCCGTTGCCGACCTGGTTACAGGTGCGGTTCGCCGCGTCGGCGAACGTCAGCCAGCCGTTGCCGGTCTGCGCCAGGGTGCGCATCATCCGGCCGTACAACGTGCGGGCCGGCAGGGTCCGGACGGCCCGGCCGGCCGCCTCCGCCGCCCGGTACGCGGCGTCGAACTCGTCGCCCCACAGGTCGACCAGCTCCGGCACCTCCTTCGGGTCGAACAGCGACCAGTCGGCGTCCGCCTCGACCCGGCGCATGAACTCGTCCGGCACCCAGTTGGCCAGGTTCAGGTTGTGCGTACGCCGGGCCTCGTCGCCGGTGTTGTCCCGCAGCTCCAGGAACTCCTCGATGTCGGCGTGCCAGGTGTCCAGGTAGACGCAGGCCGCGCCCTTGCGCCGGCCGCCCTGGTTGACCGCCGCCACGCTGGCGTCCAGGGTGCGCAGCCACGGCACGATCCCGTTGGAACGGCCGTTGGTGCCCCGGATCAGCGACCCCCGCGAGCGCACCCGGGAGAACGAGATGCCGATCCCGCCGGCGAACTTGGACAGCTTCGCCACCTGCGCGTAACGCTCGTAGATCGAGTCCAGCTCGTCCCGGGGCGAGTCGACCAGGAAACAGGAGGAGAGCTGCTGGTGCCGCGCCCCGGCGTTGAACAGGGTCGGCGAGCTGGGCAGGTAGGCCAGCCGGGCCATCGCCCGGTACAGCTCGCCAACCTCCGCGACGGTGTCCGACAGGCCGGCCGCCACCCGCAGCCAGAAGTGCTGCGGCCGTTCCAGCACCGCCCGGGTGTGCGGGTGGCGCAGCAGATAGCGGTCGTGCAACGTGCGCAGGCCGAAGTACTCGAACGCGTCGTCGTGGGCATGGTCGACCAGGGCTTCGAGGGTGGCGGTGTGCGCCGCGACGAAGCCGGCGAAGCCCGGGTCCAGCAACCCTTCCGCGTACGCTGCCGCGACGCTGTCGCCGAACGTGGTGATGCCCTGGCCGGTGGTCTCGTCGGCGATCCGCCCGGCGAGCAGGCGCGCGGCGAGCGTCGCGTACGCCGGCTCCTCGGCGGTCAGCCCGGCCGCCGCCGCGATGGCCAGCTCGGTCAGCTCGCCGGGGTCGGCGTCGGCGGTCCGCCCCGACTCGACCAGGGCGAGGATCCGCCCCGGGTCGGTGTCGGGCAGGTCGTGGTGGTGCCGGTGCAGCAGGTCCCGCAGCGCCCCGACGGGGGCGAGGGTGGATGACGCCGTCACGTGCTCTCCTGGGTCGTCGGTGTGGGACCGCAGGAGGGCACGACGGCACGCCGGATCCCCGCCGGTCGGTGTGCCGGCGGTGCTCCGTACGGCTCGACGGCCCTCCCACGGGACCCCGAGGTGGTACGCGCACCCGGTCGGGCGCGCCCTGCTGGCAGGTCTTCGGACTCACGGGCAGGCGCGTCTCCGCGCTTGGCCTACTGGCCGTCGCTTCCCGGGCCCCGTCGGGCCCAGTGCTCGAATGACGGCGGTCGTTCCCGCTCACCGCTGCGGGGCAGTCCCGGACTCGCACCGGGTTCCCTGTTCGGCCCGACGCCTGGCGGACGCCGGAGCCTGGCGGACACACGTGTCGCACCAGCAGTGCCAGTGATCCTAGATGTAGTGGGTCGCAAAAAGCCAACACACCACATGCTGTGGGCGTGTCACCTCCGCCGGGCGCGTCCTGCGGGCAGGAGTCGGCCGGGTCGTACCCGTCGCTGGGCGTCGTCAGGCCACCGCCCGGCCGACCAGCGCGCGGTTTCCTTCCGGCCACCCCGGCGTCTTGCGGGCAAGGGCTGGTCCGGACCTGGCTGGGTCACGAGCCGAGCCCGATCGTGGAGGTCACCGGCACGGCGGCGGCCAACCCGAGGAACACGGACGCCCCGCTGGTCCCGATGGATGCCCTCCCGTGCCAGCCGTTGCCATCCGTTGCCGTCCGTTGCCGTCCGTTGCCGTCCGGTCACCGGGATGGTCGGCGGCGCGACGGATTCGTCCCCGCCGCCCGGTTTGCCGCCGCTCATGCCGGGAAGTCGGGGAACGTGCGAGCGCTGATGACGAAACTGGAACAGACCACCGCGCTGGACCGGGTGAGCGACCGGTTGCAACGCGCCGTGCAGGCGACGCTGCGCCCCCAGCGGGTCCGTGACCTGCTGCACGGCGTCTTCCTGGGCCACCCGCTGCACCCGGCGATGGTGCAGGTGCCGGTGGGTGCCTGGCTCAGCGCGGCGGTGGTCGACCTGCTCCCCGGTCAACGGCGCGCGGCCACCACCCTGGTCGCGCTCGGTACCGTCAGCGCGGTGCCGGCCGCCGTCGCCGGGCTCAACGACTGGGCCGAGCTCTCCCGTGACCAGCGCCGGGTCGGGCTGGTCCACGCCGCCGCCAACACCATCGGCCTGACCCTGTACGCCGGCTCCCTCGCCGCCCGGCTGCGCGGCCGGCACGGCACCGGTAGAGCACTGGCGTACCTCGGGTTGAGCGCGGCGAGCGCGGGGGCGTACCTCGGTGGGCACCTGGCGTACAAGCAGGGGGCACAGGCCAGCCAGAGCGTCTCCGAGCTGCACCGGATGGGTGACCAGTGGCAGCCGGTGGCCGACCTGGCCGAACTCCCGCAGCGGAAGCTGATCACCCGCGAGGTGGACGACGTCTCGGTGATCCTCTACCGGCACGGCGACGAGGTCACCGTGATGCTGGAGCGCTGCCCGCACCAGAGCGGCCCGCTCGGCGAGGGCGAGGTGCAGGAGATCGACGGGCACGCGTGCGTGGTCTGTCCCTGGCACGGCTCCGCGTTCCGGCTCAACGGCGGCGAGGTCATGCACGGGCCGTCCGGTACCGACCAGCAGATCCTGCCCACCCGCGTGGTCGACAACATCCTCCAGACCCGCCTGCCCTGACCCGCCCCGCCCACGCGCCCGCCCGCTCGCCCGCCGGGATGCCCGCTCGCCCGCCGGGACGCCCGCTCGCTCGTCGGGATGCCCGCTCGCTCGTCAGGACGCCCGCCCGCTCGCCCGCCGGGATGCCCGCTCGCTCGTCGGGACGGTTGCCCGCTCGCCGGGACGCCCGCTCGCCGGGACGCCAGCCCGCTCCCTCGCCCGCCCGCCTGCCTGTTCGCCGGGACGCCCGCCAGCCCGCTCCCCTCGTTCGGATGCCCGCCCGCCTGTCGCCCGCCCGCTTGCCCGCAAGATCGTGCTCGAACGTGGATGTAGTGGCATCCCGGGCCGTGGAGGCCACTACATCCTGGATCGAGCACGATCTTGGCGGTGCGACGCCCGGCGGTGTCCGGGCACTACTGGACCGGGCCGCCCGACGCAGGTCGAGCGTCAGGGGCAGCGGGCCGGCTAGCTGCCGCTCGGGCCGGGCCGGGCCGGGGCGGGTCGGGGCGATTGCTGCGTCCTCACGCCCGGCTGGTCGGCGCGGGGTCGATGAGTCGGGCGCTGCGCATGCTGCTCGCGTACCCCCAGGTCAGTCGCGGCGGTGGCGGCCGGTGACCAGGTCCCGGGCGGCGGAGGCTCGGCTGCCCATGGTCCGCCCCGTCGACGTCCGACCGCCGGAGGGCCGACCGCCGGAGGTGCGGGCGGCGGACATCCGGGCGGCCGACGTACGTCCGGCCACCACCTGGACCGGCCGGCGGCGTAGGCCGAGCACCGCACCGATCTGCGCGCCGACGATGCTGGCCACCGCCAGTACCGCCGAGACGGCCAGCGGGCGGTTGATCCCGTTGTCCTGACCGGCCCGGGAGGCCCCGGCAGCCATCGCCGGCGGCACCCCGGCCGGCCGCTCGGCGGGCGGGTGCGCGGGCGGCTGGGCGGTCTGCGGCCGTGCGGTCTGCGGCGTGGCCGGCCCGACCTTGCCGGTCGGCGTCGGCTTACCCGGCGTGGGCGAGGCGACCGTCCCGCCCGGTTGTTGCGGACCGGGCTGGCCGCCCGGCTGCGGCACCCCGGCCTGGCCGCCCGGCGTCGGCGTCCCGGGCGTCGCCGCCGGGGGGTGCGGGGACGGCTTCCGGGGGGTGGTCGGCACCAGGTGCCCGGTGGCGTGCCGGCGGGCACCCGCGTCGTCCGCCTCGGCGGGCAGCTTGATGAGCTGGCCCGGCCGGATCCGGTCGGCGTCGCGCAGGTGGTTGAGCCGGGCCACCTCCTGGTAGCGGTCGAAGTCGTCCAGGTAGCGTTCCGCCACCTCACCCAGGTAGTCGCCCCGGGCCACCTTGTACACCGGCTTCGCCGCCGGCTGTTCGGCGTCGGGGGCAGCACCACGAGCGGGACCGGCACCAGGAGCCGAACCGAGAGCGGGCCCAGCGGCGACGGCGGGACCAGCACCGAGCGCGGAACCGGCGGCGAGGGCGGGACCAGCGGCGACGGCGGGACCGGCACCGAGCGCGGAACCAGCGGCGAGGGCAGGACCAGCGGCGAGGGTGGAACCGGTGGCGAGGACAGGACCAGCGGCGAGGGCGGGGCCGGAGGCGTGCGGTGCCGTCAGCGTGGTCGCCACGCCGGTACCGGCGGCGGCCGGCAGTGGCTGGGTCAGCGCCGCGGCCGCGCTCGCCGCCGGGCTCGCCGCGATGATCAGGGCGACCGAGCCGACCAGGGCCGCCGCGGCGCGCTGCTGCCGGCTCATCCCGGGCAGCCGGGGCGTCGACCGGCGCGTCGCCTGGGCACCCAACTCCACCAGTACGGAGATGGCGAACGTCGCCCAGCCGAACCAGCCCAGCACCGCCAGCGCCCGCAGGAAGAGTTGACCGTCGTCCCGGCTGGTCAGCGTGGTGCCCACCTCGGCGAGGGTGGGCAGGTGGTCCGGCAGCGGGTTACCGGCGAAGGCCAGCAGCGCCACCGGCGCGCCGGCCAGCAGGGCGACCAGGACGACCAGCGACCCGAAGCCGGTGAGCAACTGCCCGGTACGTCGGGCGGCGGAACCACGCCGTACGGTCATGGCGGCCTTCCTTCCTACGGTCTGTCGGTGAGCGTGCGCGCGGTGGCCTCGCCCGAGACGGTGACGGTGCGAGCCATGCCGATCAGGCCGAGCATGTGCCGGCGGTAGACGACGGTGACACTGACCCGGATCTGCTTCTCGCCGGCCACCACGGGGAAGCTCACCGCGTAGCGGGTCACGTCGGGGTTGTCGTCGAGGTAGTGCGCGACGGCGGTACGGGCACCCCGCTCGTCGATCACCTTGGGGCGACCCGCGATCGCGGCGGCCCGGTCGATCACCTGCCCGCCGCTGCGGGCCGCCTCGGCGGCGAGGTCGTCGGCCCGTTGCAGGGTGCGTAGCTGGCCCGCGCCGTCGTACGCGACGCCGATGATCGCCAGTACGCCGAGCATGGTGACGGCCAGGAAGAGGCTGATCCGGCCCTCGTCGCGTACCCGGCGGGCGGTCACGGCCGGCTCCGGTAGCGGTCCAGCGGAGAGGCGAAGGTCGCCTCGACCCGCTTGGTGCCCGGGGACAGCCCGGGGAAGCGGATGTCGGCGAAGGAGACCGTGCAGGTCACCCTGACCCAGACGCTGACCGGCTCGCCCAGTGGGCGGCCGAACGCCGTGCCCAGCGACGTGTGGTCGCTGCTCAGGGTCGACCCCCACACCGAGACCTGCGGCGCGCCCGTGCAGTTCAGGCCCCGCCAGTCGAGTTGTTGCCGGGCCGCGTTCCGGGCGGCGCTCTCCGCCGTGCTGGCGTTGCGGGAGATCGAGGCGGCGCGGGCGGCGTCGTGGGCGGCGGCCTCCACCGCCTGGTCGGCCACCGCGACCCGGCCGACCACCCCGGCCAGCACCACCAGCGTGAGGAACGCCGGGGCCAGCACGGCCACCTCCACCGAAACCGACCCCCGGGTACGCCGGGCCGGGCTGGCGTTCATCGGGTCGGGCCGGGCCTGCCGGTCCGTGCGTGCGGTCACCGGGTCGGGCCGGGCCTGCCGGTCCGTGCGTGCGGCCACCAGGTCGGGCCGGGCCCGCCGGTCGACGTCGGCGGTCATCAGGTCGGGCCAGGCGGGCCGGGCCGGGTGGGCGGTCATGGGGTCGTCCAGCGTTCGGCCGTGCCGTGCGCGGTCTGCCGTACCTGGAACCGGACGCCGGGGACAACGGTCAGCGACCGTCCGGTGACCGTGCAGGTCACCTGGGTGGCGGTGGCGGCGCACTGGGTCCTCGCGCCGACCAGCCAGTCCCCGGCCGTGCGCAGGAAGCGGTTGGCCCGGGCCTCGCCCGCCCCGGCCGGCGCCTGGAGCACCCGCTGCGCGTTCACCCCGCTCTGCGCGGCGTTCAACGCGGTCGACCGGGCCACGAACCAGACGGCGACCTGGACGGAGGCGAAGAGCAGCACCAGCACCGCCGGCATCACGACGGCCAGCTCAACCGGGTTGGCGCCCCGGTCCGTACCCCCGGCGGTGAGCCGGCGGTGGACGGCCCGCAGGTGGGCGCGGACCCGGGACGCGGGGTGCGCCGCCCGGCCAGGGTCGGCCCGCCGCGCCGGTGGGGGCGTGGCCGGGACGGTGCCCCGGGACCGGGCGGTGGGGGCCGCCCGGTCCCGGGACGTCTCTGCCGGGCGGGTGTGGATCACTTGGTCGGGATGCCGTTCATCCAGGCCTTGGCCTTGGTCGTGACCAGGGCGGTGACCGCGATCCCGGCCGCCACCAGGCCGGCGATGATCACCGCGGTCGGCACCGGGCTGTCGCCGCGCTCCGATTCCCGGCGCAGCTCCGACAGGCGGGTCACCGTGGCGACGTAGAGGAATGTGACAAGTTGCATGGCCGGGCTCCTTCTCGGACAGACTGTTCAGAGGCGGGCGACGAACGGATAGAGGACGAACGCGAGCAGGACGAAGACCAGCAGCGAACCGGGAATGTCCAGCCGGCTGGTGATCCCCTCGGCGCGGGCCAGGTTGTCGGTGCGGATCTGGTCCCGCAGCGACTCGGCGCGGCTGCGTAGCGTCTCGTGCACCTGGGCGCCCTCGCTGCCGGAGGACCGCATGATCGCGCCGACGTCGCCCAGCTCCGGGATGCCGATCTTCTCGGCCAGCTCCTGAAGCTCGTCCCAGGGTGAGTGCATCTGCATCTGGGCGATCCGCAGGGACTCGCGGATCCGCTCGAAGACCCAACCGTCGCAGACCGCCGCCGCGCGCTCCAGCGACTGCACCGGACCGTGCGCCGCCGACAACTGCAGGGCCACCAGGTCCAGGTAGGTGCAGACCACCTGGCGGAACTCGTCCCGCGCGGCGTCCGCCTTGGCCAGCACCGCGCGGTGCGCCAGCAGCGCGCTGACCAGCGCCAGCCCGAGACTGCCCAGCACCGGTACGACCACCGGCATGCCCACCCCGGCGAGGAAGAGCAGCGCGCCCGCCACGGTCGGGGTGGCCAGCCCGACCAGGGCGGAGAGCAGGATCGACATGGCGTACTGCTCGGGGGTCTGATCCAGCAGGGCGAGCTGGCGGTGCGGCGGGCTGAGCCAGCGGGAGAAGCCACCCAGCCAGTCCGGCCCCCGACGGGCGGCGACGGCGGTGCCCGGCGGCTGGTGCAGCCGGCGGAGTGCGGGGCCGAGCGCCGGGGAGGCCGGCAGCGCCTCCCGGACCAGGAGGAACAGGCCGAGCCCGATGGCGGCCCCGCCGAGCACGGCGGTGGCGAGCTGCCAGTTGAGGATCACGCGGCCACCTCCGCCGGGTCGGGTGCCGGCAGGAACCGGGCCGGTGGCGGGGGTTGGCTCATCGAGCGCACCCACACCAGCAGGGCGATGAACGCCGCCCCGAGCAGCGCCATCAGCACCTGGCCGAAGAACGTCCCGTACGGGCGGACGTACTCGGTGTTGACCAGGCCGTACGCCAGCACGGCCAGGGTCATCCCGGTGAGGAAGCGGACCGCGAACCGGGGCTGGGTGCGCTTCGCCTCCACCTCGCGTCGGGTAGCCACCTCGGCGGAGGCGGCCGAGGCGATCGAGCCGAGTACGTCGCCGAGGCGTTCACCCCGGTCGGTCAGATGCAGGATCAGCGCGGCGACCACCTGGTCGCAGACCGGGTCGCCGATCTCGTCGGCGAACGCCAGCAGGGCGGAGCGGGCCAGCCAACCGGCCTGGAGCCGGGCGGCGAGCAGCCGTACCTCCTCCTGGATCTCGTCGGGGACGGTGGCGATGGTGCCGATGATGGCCTGCTGGAGGCCCTGCCCGGTGTTGGAGACGTCCTTGAGTCGGCGGGTCCACTCGCCGACCGCCTCGATCCGGGCGATCGCCCGTTCCTCGGCCCGGCCCACCGCGAACAGCCACGGCACGCCCGGCACCGCCACCGCCACGATCAGCCCCACCACCGGCAGCCCGGTCAGCAGGAACGCCAGCGCGCCCGCCACCACCGCCGCACCCAGCATGACCTGGTGGGACCGTTGGTCGCGGCGGCTCGTCCCCGCGCCGAGCCAGAGCCGGCGCAGCCCGTTGCCGGAGGTCCGGGCCGGCCGGACCGGCGTGCGGGTGCCGAACAGCGCCACCACGGCCAGCACCATGCCGCCGACGCAGGCCGCCCCGGAAACCACCGCGAGCAGTTCGATGGTGCTCATCGGCGGACCATCGGGGCGAGGCGGCTGTGCCGGGGGCGACGCCACGCGCCCGCCCCGGCCTCGATGAACCGGGCCAGCAGCCGGGCGTCGTAGCCGACCCGCAGCAACTGCCCCCGGATGCGTTCCGGCAGGTGGCGGGGGATGGCCCGGCCGTCCGGGCCGGGGCCGAAGACGCTGGTGGTGGTGATCCGGTTGGCCTCGCCGACCCCGATCACCTCCTCCACGTGGGAGACGAAGCGGTGCTTGCGTCCGCCGATCGCGGTCTCGTCCTCGACCGTGACGTAGACGATCAGGTCGAGGGCGTTGCCGGCCATCCGGCGGGCCTGGTCGACGGTCATCTCCCGGCCGTGGGCCAGCGCCAGCTCGATGATCCGTTCGCTCACCCCGGCCGGGGTACGGGCGTGGATGGTGCACATCGACCCACGGCTGGTGGTCATCGCCTGGAGCATCGGCACGATCTCCCGGGACCGGACCTCGCCGACGATGATCCGCAGTACGCCCATCCGCAGCGACACCGGAATCAGGTCGGCGATGCTCACCTCGCCGGCCGGACGACCGTCCATGCCGCGTTCGCCGTGTCCCTCCCGGGACTCGAAGCTCATCACCGCCCGGTGCTTCTGCCCGCGCCGGGCCGGCAGCAGCTCCCGGCTCTCCTCCAGCAGCACGTACGGCTCGTCGGGCGGGATCTCGTCCATCAGCGCCCGGATCACCGTGGTCTTCCCCGCCCCGGCCAGCCCGGCGACCATGATGTTCAACCCGGCCCGCATGGACGCGCGGAGGAAGTCGCGCAGCAGCGGGTCGATCATCTCGTCCAGGTCGGGGCGGCTGCCGGCCAGGTCGTCCAGGCTGACGTCCAGCGTGTTGTGCTTGCGGATCACCGCGTACGGGCGGTGGCTGACCAGGAACACCGCCGCCAGCCGGCTGCCGTCGGGCAGTTGCAGGTCGAGCGTCGGCTTGGACGTCGACAGGGAACGCTCGGTGGCACCGGCCCGCCGGGCGGCGGCCTGGAGGATGTCCACCAACTCGTCGTCGCTGTCGGCGATCGGCTCGCCCCAGTCGACACCGCCGCCGTGCCGGGTGATGCGCACCTGGTCGCAGCCGAGGATGTGCACCTCCTCGATGGTGTCGTCGACCAGCAGCGTCTGGAGCCGACCCAGCCCGACCAGCTCGGCGGTTACCTGGTCGAGCAGCAGGCGTTCCTCGTCGGCGGTGAGCGGGGTTCCTGCCCGGCGCACCGCGTCGGCGTACCCGGAGACCACGGCGACCGCGAGTCGGGCCCGTTCGACCTCCTCGGCGTCGGCGTCGAACTCCCGGCCGCGCTGCCACTGGGTGAGCCGTTCGCTCAGCTCCCGGCGCAGCTCGCGGACCACGGCGAAGTCGACCTTCGGCCGGGGCGGCGGGGCGGGAACGGGGGTGGGGGTGGGCGGGGCGACCGGCGGAGCGGCGGCATGGTGCCGGCCGTTCACCGGCGGCATCGGCGGGATCGTCGAGGTGGCCCCCGGCTGCTGGGCGCGCGGGTCGTGGGAGACCGGCTCAAACCGCATCCGGCACCCCCTGGACCGGCACCGGCCAGGCCAGCCTCGCCCGCCGCCGGTCCAGCAGTGCCCGGACCGGCACCTCCAGCGCGCCGGCGGCGCGCATCAGCGGCCGTCCGGCCCGCACCGTGCCGCCGAGGCTGAGCACCTCGGCCGTACGCCGGTCCTCGGGTAGCCGGGCGATCACCGGCACCCCCAGGGTCTTGCTGATCTCGCCCTTGCCGTGGCCGTCGCCGACCACCAGCAGCCGCAGCGTGCCCTGGGGCACCCGGTGGTCGGTGAAATCCCGCTCGATGGCCCGGATCATCGACCGGGTGCCGGAGAGGTCGGGTAGCTGTGCCCGGGTGACCAGCAGCACCACGTCGGCGGCCCGCAGCAGCGGCCATGGTGGCCCGGACACCTGAAGTCGTCCACAGTCGACGATCACGTCGTAGCCGGGCTGGCCCTTCTCCAGGCTGCCGAAGAAGTCGGCGAACCGCCGCCACAGCGGGGCCACGCTGCCGGCCTGGGCCGGGTCCACCACGCCGGGCAGCAGCAGCCGCTCCCGCCTCGGCGCGTCCAGGTCGACGAGCTGCGACCAGAACGTGGCCTCCAGGCTGCCGTCGCGCAGCTCGCCGACGGCCAGCTCGCCGATGCCGCGCGGCCCGTCCAGCACGCCGCCCAGGTAGCCCGCCAGCACCGACCCGCCGGCCGGGTCACACTCGGCGAGCACCAGCCGCCGGTGCCAGCTCAGCGTGCAGGCCAACGCCGTGGTGGTGACGCCGGGTGAGCCCTTCGCCGAGACCAGCGCGATGATCGCCATGCTCAGGCCGCCTCGGTCAGTACGAGGGCGATCCGGTCCTGGGCGGCCAGCACCACCACGGCCGGGACGTCGCGGACGGCGAGCGCCAGGTAGACCACCACGTCGTCGTTGTCCGGGGCGACCGCGTCGATCACCGTGCCGGTGAACCGGGTGCCCGACGGCTGCTCGTCGGTGTTCTGGTCCGGGGTGCTGACCAGCAGCACCTTGTCGCCGGGGTGGAGCTTGCGGGCCGGCACCTTGCTCGGCTCCAGGCCCAGCGCGATCTGCTGCTGCCCCTGGCCGAGCAGCGGGGCGTCGGTGAGCTGCCCCATGGTGAGCAGCGAACCGGGGACGAGCGACACGGCGGCCCGCTTGCCGACCACCTCGTCCAGCTTCTTCGCCGGCACCGGGGACAGCCCCGCGCCCCCGGAGACCTGCACGCTGACCAGGTCGTCGGCGGTCAGGGTGCGGCCCACCTCGACCGGGCGGGCGACCGCCAGGTAGCTGCCGGTGGCCCGGACCGAGGTGACCGCGAAGGCCGCGCCGAGGCCGCCCAACGCGATCAGCAGCACGGCGAGGCCGAGCAGGCCCGGCCGGGTCCGGCGTTGCCGGACCACCTTGGGTGGGGCGACCGGGGCGTCCACCGGGATTCCGTTGCGGGTGGTAGCCAGACTCACCGTGTCATCTCCGTTCGCGCCTGCGGGGCTCGCCGAACCGGCGTACGCCTCGCGCTCACCGCTGCCATCTCCGTACGCGACCGCAGCGGTCGTCGGACGGGTGCGCACCGCACGCTCACCGGGTCACCACCTGGAGTTCCTTGATCTGGATCTCGACGGTGCCGCTGGTCCGGGTCTGCGCGATGTCGCCGCTCCGGCCGCCGCCGGTCCAGTGCACGTTCCAGAAGGTGGTGGCGCTGACCCGGTAGGTGCCGGCCCGGGGGTAACCGGTCTTGTAGCCGCAGTCCGGCGACGGCTTGCCGGCGTGTGGGCCGTTCACCTCGTACGGGGTGCCGGCACCCCGGCAGGTGATCTTCTTGCCGTCGCCCATGGTCCACACGATCCGGTTGACCTTGGCGGTGATCCGGACGGTCAGGCCCCGGTCGCTGGCGCGGGCGTGGAGCGGGCCGAAGTAGGCCGGGCCGGGGCTGGCCCACATCCAGACCGGCAGGCCGACCAGGCCGGGACCCTGGCTGCGCCGGGGTGCGACCGACGCCCGGGGCGGCAGCAGGCTGATCGAGGCGAGCGCCCGGCGGGCCAGCTCCTCCGGATCCGGCGGTGCGCCGTAACCGGGCGGCGCGTCGTCGAGCAGCACGACCGTCTGGGCACCCAGGTCGCCGCCGTTGCAGGTCTGCACGTACCACTGTTGGCCGGCCGGGGCGTCGGGCTGGGGCTCGGCCAGCTTGTAGTAGCAGCCGTTGGCGTTGTTGAACCAGCCGAGGAACGGGTTGTAGCAGGGCAGCGGCTTGCCGTTCCACTGGCACTTCGGGGTGGCGCCCGGGCCGTTGGAGCCGCCGGGGTCGTTCGGGCCGCCCGGGCCGCCGGGCACGCCCGGGTCGTCGTCCCAGACGTTGCAGTCGTGCTGGCCCGGCGGGCACTCGGCACCTGGGCCCGCGGCCTGCGCCGGTGGGGGCGCGACGACGGCCACCAGCAGGGCCAGCAGCGTCCCGGCGAGCAGCCGGCGGGGCGTCCCGGCCCGCGCGGGGCGGGTCGGGACGCGCCCTCCTCCCCAGGTCAGCACGGCTGGTCCTCGTGTGCGGCGCCGGAGTTGATCAGCCACCGGCCGTCCGGGTACCGGGTCGCGGTGGCGGTCGCCAGGTACCGGCTGCCGCCGGAGCCCGGCACCACCCGTTTGTCCTTGACGTAGACCAGCCGGTAGCCGGTGGAGTCCAGGCAGTCCTGGATCTCCACGGTCTGCGGGACGCCGTCCAGGCTGACCGAGGTCACGGTCGGGTCGGACCGCAGCGTCCCGGTGCGCACCGCCCCGTGCCGGCGGGTGTCGTCGATGGCGACCCGGACCCGGGTGAGCAGCGGGTCGGCCAGGAACCGGGTCAGCTTGGGATGGCGGGGGTCGCTGTCCCGGCTCGCCTCCCGGGAGGCTTCCAGGTAGCCGGCGTACGCGGCCAGGGCGGCCTGCTCCGCCGCCCGTTCCGCCACGGTCGGCTGGTGGGTGTCGCTGGCCGGCCGGCGAGCGGGTGCGGCGGCGGTATCCGGCGGGTCGCCGCAGCCGGCGGTGGAGCCGGCGACTGCGGCGATGACCAGGCAGGTGGTCCAGCGGCGGGGATGCCCTGTACGCAATGCCGTGCCCTCCTCGGTACACCCGGCGACTGCGATCCCGGCAGTCTCCGGGCATGCGACAGCGCGCCCGGATGATGCCGTCCGGACCTCGTTCAGGGATGCTGTCGCATTTACCTGTGCGGATCTTATGGAAATTGTGGAGCGTGGGTGTCTGGTGTGGCTTCCGACGCGCTTCTCGGGGGTTGCGTCGTACCCAAGGGGCGAGCATAGGCTGACGTGCGCCGATGCAACAGAGGCAATTCAACCGAACACGTTGAGTGATGATCGGAGGCGGTCAGGCGTGGGCGATGTCCAGGGGGGCCGGCCGGTGCGGTTGGTGGCACCCGATCGTGGGCCGGTCCGCACCGATCGGATCGACCCGGTCGTCGAAGCGGTCGCGTCACCCGGGGATTTGCGGCCTGTCGATCGATCTCGTCCGATCCGTCCGGGGGGCGCGACGGGTGCCGCCGAGGAGCCGCGCGGGGCGGTCGAGGCGCCGTCCGCACCCGTCCCGGACACCGTTTCGACACCGGACCGTTACGCCAGCCCGGTCGGAGGACTACCCTCCGTGTCGCCGGCCCGGCGGGTCCTGGCGACCCTGGCGGTCGTACCGGTGCTCCGGCTGCTGGTCGCCCGGTACGCCGTACCCACGGGGTCGGCGACCAGAGCCGGGTGCGACGGCTGCGGCGCACCGGTCGGGCTCGCCCGCCCGCTGCCGGCGCTCGGCCCGACGGCCCGCTGCCCGGACTGCCGGGCCCGGGTCGGCGCGCCGCCGCTCGCGGTCGAGGCGGTGCTGGCCGTGGCCGTGGCGGTGCTGGCGCTGGTCGACGGTTCGCTGGCCGAGCGGGCGGCGCTGGCCTGGTGGCTCGGCTGCGCGGTCCCGCTGGTGCTGATCGACCTGGCGGTGCACCGCCTGCCGGACCGGCTCACCTGGCCTGCGGCGGCGGGCGTCTGGCTGCTGCTCGGGGTGGCCGCGCTCACCGGGGCGGGTCCGGGGCCGTGGCTGCGGTCGGTGGCCGTCGGGCTGGCGCTCGGCCTGGCCTTCGCCGCGACCACGCTGCTGCTCGGTCGGCGCGGTTTCGGCCTCGGCGACGCCAAGCTGGCGCTGGGCGTGGGCGCGCTGCTCGGCTGGCACGGCTGGGCGCTGCCGGTCACCGGCCTGGTCCTGACCTTCCTGCTGTCGGCCCTGGTCAGCGTGGCGCTGCTGGCGACCCGCCGGGTCGGCTGGTCCAGCCATCTGCCGTTCGGCCCGTTCCTGGTGGCCGGCACCTGCGTGGCCCTGCTACTGGCGAGCTGAGCCGACTCAGCGGGCGAGGAAGGGCCGGCTCGGCAGTGGCTTCGGCACCCTGCGGGCCGGCGGCAATCCGACGCCGAGCAGGGCCGGCTCAGGGGCGGGGAAAGCGGCCTGCGGGCAGCGGGGCGGAGGTGGCGGCGGTGGTCCGCCGACGTAGCGCCTCGGCCACCGGGTGCACCGCCAGCGCGGTGCCCAGCAGGGTCACCGCGACCCCGAGCAGCAGGCCGGCGAGGACGTCGTGCGGGTAGTGCAGCCCGACGAAGACCCGGGAGAGCGCGGCGAGCAGGGCCAACGGCGCGGCGACCAGCCCGAGCCGACGGGAGAGCAGCAGCACGGCGGCGGCGAGCGCGCCGGCGATGGTGGCGTGGTTGCTCGGGAAGGACCAGTCGCCCACCGGTGGGCACCGCCCGGCCAGGATCGGCCCCGCGACCCGGCACGGCCGGTCCTCGTCCACCAGTGACTTGAGCGCCTCGCTGCACCCGTACGCCAGGACGACGGTGACCGGCGCGACCAGGGCGAGCGCCCGGCCCCACGGGTCGGCGTGGCGCAGCCGGGGCGCGGCGGCGGCCACCAGCAGCAGGCCGAGCAGGAGGATCACCCCCTCGGTGAAGTGCACCGCGAACCACTGCACCGGGGTCGGGGCGGCGTCCGCCACCTCGACGACGTCGCGGTACCACTCCACGCTGATGTCGGGAATATCTGTCGTGCCGGTCTGCACCACGGCTCACCTCACCAAGTGTTCATACCGCGTTCAGCTCCACGGGAGGGTAGGAAACGCGAGAACCAGGGCACAGTGTGCGATGGTGAGGAGTCGCCCCTGACCTTCGTCTCAGCAGGCCCACAGCGGCCCGGCGTCCGGCCGGTGCCGGAGCGCCGGGCCGTCACCGGGTCACGGCGGGTCGGGCGGGACGGTCAGGGCGTCTGCCGGCCGACCCCGCCGGCCATCCGCTCCCGTACGGCCGCCAGCTCCTCGAACGCGTACGCCCAGTTGTGGCACTTGAAGCTGCGCAGCCCGCCGATCGGGGTGTGGCAGTCGACGCAGTGCACCCCGCCGATCGCGTCCGGGACCTCGGTGTTGACGTACCGGCGTTCTCCGAGGATGACCGTGGCGATCATCGCCGGGTCGTGCACCCCCTTCAGGGCCGAGGAGACGATGTCCAGCCAGGTGACCCGCCGGCCGCACTTCGGGCAGTCCGGTTCGTCGCCGCTGACCCAGAGCGGTGCCCCGATGCTCTGCGCCGGCATGCCGAGCAGCTTCTCCAGCCGGCGTACGTCGTGTTCCGGCGTGGTCCAGCGGTGCCGTCCGGGCAGCGAGGCGGGTGAGTCGTACACGGCCCGGAACAGGGCCGGGTCCACCTCCACGGTCTCCCGCTCAGCGGTCATCGGGTACCTCCTCGCCGACGGTCGTCTCACCGTCATACCGGGACGTACCGCCCCGGCGCAGCCGGATGCCCGACACGGCGGGTCGGCGTTTCGTCGCCCCGGATGCTAGACATCAAGCAACGACGATGACCGCGAGGCAGGGGAGGGCCCGGTGACCACGCCGACCGACGCCGAGCAGGGGCCGAACGTGGCCCGGATGTACGACTACTTCCTCGGCGGGTGCCACAACTTCGCCGCCGACCGGGCCGCCGCCGAGCAGGTCCTGCGAATCTTCCCGGACACCGGGGTGGCCGCCCAGGCCAACCGCCACTTCCTGCGCCGGGCCGTACGCCACGCCGCCGAGCTGGGGGTACGCCAGTTCCTCGACGTCGGCGCGGGGCTGCCCACCCAGGGCAACGTGCACGAGATCGTCCGCCAGGTCGCCCCCGACTCCACCGTGGTCTACGTCGACTACGACGAGGTGGCCGTCGCGTACGCCCGGCGGCTGCTGCCGGTCGACCGCCGCACCACCGTCGTCCGGGGCGACCTGCGCCGGCCCGACGACCTGCTGGCCCACCCCGACGTCCGGGCCACCATCGACTTCGACCGGCCGGTCGCCGTACTGCTGGTGGCGGTGCTGCACTTCGTCACCGACGCCGACGACCCGTACGCCGCCGTCGCCCGGCTGCGGGACGCGACCGTCCCCGGCAGCCCGCTGGTCGTCTCCCACCTGACCTTCGACGGCATCCCGCCGGCCGTGGCCCAGCAGGGACAGGCCGTCTACCGGCGCAGCAGCGCCCCGCTGGTGCCCCGGCCGCACGCCGACGTCCTGCGCTTCTTCGACGGGTACGACCTGGTCGACCCGGGACTGGTGCAGACGGCCGGGTGGCGGCCCGACGGCGAGCCGGGCGATCAGGTCTCCCACGGGTACGCCGGGATGGGCCTGCGGCGCTGACCGCGCCCGGGAACCTCCCCGTTCCGACACCTGTCGCCGGGTCGCCCGCGCTGCTGTGATTCCTTCCGGACGGTCGCGCCGGTCCCGCCCTCGCGGCGGGAGCGACGCCCGTCGAACTGGGGGGAGTGTGCCCTTCGGGCCACGGGGGCGGCGGCCCGGAGGGCACACGCCGGTCAGCTCCCGGCCGGCACCGCCGCGCCCCGCCGGACGGCCTCGCCGGCCAGCCGGGCCCGCCGCCGATCGTCGTTGCTGACCAGCCCGAACTTGTCGTACAGGTGGGTCAGGTGCTTCTTGACCGCGCTCTCGCTGACCCCCAACGTGGTGGCCAGCACGCGCACGGTGGGCGGCTCCGGGAAGGCGGTGCCGCCCTCGACGTACGGCCGGCACAACGCCGTGACCAGGTCACGTTCCCGCCGGGTCAGCGCCGGTGCCGGCGGTGCCGGCTCGACCCCGACCGTGCGGGTGCCGGTGAGCTGGGCGGGGGCGCGGAACACCAGCCGGGCCGGGCCGATCTCCACCCGGTCGCCGTCGCGCAGCAGCCGTGCCCCCCGGAGCGGGCCGCCGTTGACCGTGGTGCCGTTCGTGCTGCCCAGGTCGCGGATCGTCCAGCCGGACGGGAAGCGTTCGACCAGCGCGTGCAGGCGGGAGACCAGCTTGCTGTCGATGGGCAGCTCGTTGCCGGGGGCCCGACCGATGGTCAGCATTCCGGCCGGCAGCGGCACCTGGCGGCTCGACCCCGCCAGGTGCAGCTCGAACCAGCCCTCGGTCACCGGTCGCACCACGCCCCGGTGGCCGCCGAGGTCGCCGCCCCCGACCGCGTCTCGGTCAGCGTCGCGGTGGCGGTGGTGCACCGGCCCGCCGACCGGTGCGGCTCGGTCCACAGCTCGTACGGCTGCCCGGCGGCCCGCTGCCGGGACGTGCCCCCGGCGTCCCCGACCCCCAGCGCCACGGACCAGGTGCCGCCGTCGGTCGCCACGTTGTCCCGGTACTGCTTCCACACCCAGACGTACGCCATGGTGGCCCGGCAGCCCGGCGACCAGTACTGCTTGACGGAGATCGCCTTCAGCCCGCCCGCGTACCCGTACGCCGACGCGCCGACCTGGTAGGCGTCGGCGTAGCAGGGGCCGGGCGGGGCGTCGTCCCGGCTGGCCGGGCGCGGCTGACCGGCGCCGGTGAGCGTGGTGGAGAGCCGTCGGCCGGCCACGCTCAGCTCCAGCGCCGCCCGGATCGGCCCGACCGCCAGCGGGGTGGCCACCAACCGCAGCTCGCAGCGGGCGCCCGGGGGCAGCGGGCGCGGGCTGCACCCGTCCGCCACGATCCGCAGGTCCGCGCGGGACGGCCCGGTCACCCCGACCCCGGTCAGCCGGACCGGCCGGTCGTCGCGGTTGCGTACCACCAGCACCTGCTCCGGCGAATCGCGGTTGACCTCCTGCGCGCCGAAGGCGAGCCGCGCCGGCAGGACCACCGGTGCCGGCGTCGGTAGGGCCTGCGACCAGCCGGTGGCGAGCACCGCCGCCAGCGCGGCGGCCAGCCCGACCGCGCGGAGCAGCGCGTGCCGGCGTACCCGGGGTGGCCGGCGCGCGACGGTGGCCGACAGGACCAGCGCGGCCCGGCGACGCTCGGCGAGCCACCGGCCCGGGGTGGGGCCGCCCGGCCGTCGCCCGGCGCCGGCGTCGCCGAGGACGAACGGGGTGACCACCAGCCCGGCCGATGCCTGCGCCGCGCGCAGCTCCTCGGCGAACGCGGCGGCGGTGGGCGGGCGCAGCGCAGGATCCTTGGCCATGGCCCGCTCCAGCGCCGCGCACACCCCGTCGGGTACGCCCAGCGGGCGCAGGTCGGGCACCGGGTCGACGGTGATCCGGCGCAGCAACGCGGCCAGCGAACCGCCCTCGGCCGGCGCGAACGCCGGGGTGCCCCGGATCCAGTGCAGCACGGTCGACGCCAGCGAGTAGACGTCGGCGGCGACCGTGGCCGGTTCGCCGCGCAGCACCTCCGGGGCGGCGTGCAGCACGCTCGCGGTGACCCGGCCGCGAGTGCCGCCCGACTGCCCGGACCGGGGGCGGGCCTGCCCGAAGTCGGCGAGCTTCGGCTCGCCGTAGCCGGAGACCAGGATGTTCTCCGGCTTCACGTCCCGGTGCAGCACACCCGCCCGGTGCGCGGTCTCCAGCGCACCGGCGACCAGGACCCCGCCGGCCACCGCCTCGGCCCAGTCGCCCGCCGCGCCGCCGGCCAGCCGGTCGCCCAGCGAGCCACCCTCCTCGTACGCCATCAGCAGGTACGGGTGGCCGGCGGCGGTCCGACCGGCCTGGTGCAGGGTGACGATGTGCGGATGGTCGGAGAGCCGGCCCAGCACCCGCAGCTCCCGCTCGAAGCGGGCGCGGGACGGGCCGTGCCAGTCGGCGGCGAGCACCTTCACCGCCACCGAGCGGGAGAAGGCGGGCTGCCAGGCCCGGTAGACGACGCCGAAGCCGCCCCGACCCACCTCGACGGCGTCGGTGCAGCCCTCGACGCCGAGGCACGACCCTGGGTATGTCACCGACTGTTCTGAGTGGACCATCGCCGCTGAATGCTACCGATGGCGTGGGACGGCACCCGTGGCCCGTTCGCCTCCGACCCGATGACGCCACCGGCCCGGGTCCCCGGCATGGGGGACCCGGGCCGAGTGACGGTCGGCCGGCTCAGCAGACCGTGCTGGTCGAGCCGCCGGTCGAGTTCAGGTAGCCGGTGACGTGGGTGCAGTGGGCGGCCGTGTTGGCCGGCTTGCCCCACAACTCCGTCCGGCTGGTGTTGTTCAGCTCGCCCACGCCGTAGTCGGTGCCGCTGTCCGACTCGTCGATGACGTGGACGTAGAGGTCCCAGGTGGAGTGCGAGGCGCGGTACTGCTCCCAGACGTAGATGTAGGCGTAGTTGTAGCCGCAGCCGTAGTACTGCTTCACCGACGCCGCCTGCATGCCGCCGACCGTGAGCACCCGGGTCGTCCCGATCTGCCGGACGCTGGAGCAGCTCGCCGGCGTGCTGGCCAGTGCGGGCGACGCGTCGACGAGGGCGACGGCGCCGGTGGCGAGGACCGCGGCAGCGGTCGCGAGGGAACGGCGGAGGATCGACATCTGGCCTGCCTTCTGCTGGGGTGAACGGTGATCAACTGCTGACCAGCGAACCAGGCCCGGCGCGGTGCCGACAGGTGCCGAACCGTCGACCTTTTCCTCCCCGCCGTACGCCTCCGGTCGCCCCGTCGGGTGCGCGTACATCGCCGGACGAGCCCTGCCCGGCCCTGGGCGGCACCGCTGTGCGCCACGCCGTTCCCAGGCCCGGGTAACGGGGTCGTCAGGCGGGCGGCCAGTTGCGCAGGACGGCGTCGAGGGCGTCCAGGGACCTGCGCCACGAGGCGTCCACCGCGCGTGGATGGTGGCGGAACCCGCCCGCCTTCTCCAGGCTGACGTACCCGTGCAGGGTGCCGTGCAGGAGCCGTACCGCGTCGGTCTGGTCGGGCTCGGGCAGCGGGTAGCCGCGCAGGACCGCCCGGGTCATCTCCGAGTGCCGGCGGGCCGCGCTGGCGGCTGCCGTCTCCGGGTCGAGCTCGATCTGTGCCGCGGCGTACCGGCCCGGATGCTCCTTCGCGTAGTCCCGGTAGGCGTTCGCGAAGGCCACCAGCGCATCCTTGCCGGCGCGGCCGGCCAGGGCGGCGGCGACCCGGTCGGCCAGCTCGGCCAGGGCCAGCGCCGCCACCCGCATCCGTAGGTCCTGCGCGTTGGTGATGTGCGAGTACAGGCTCGCGTCCCGGACGCCGAGACGGCGGGCGAGCGCCGAGACGGTCAGCTTCTCGAAGCCGACCTCGTCGGCCAGCTCTGCCGCCGCCTGGGTCAGGCGTTCGACGGTCACCCTCGCACGTGTCATGCGTTACCCCTGCCCTCAACCTAGGGACTCTAGGTTACCACCTAATCATTAGACGCTTTCTCCTAGTGGCGGTACGGTTTCGGCTATGGAACCCCTGTCCGAGCAGCAGATCCGCGCATCGTTCGTCAACTGCACCAAGGGTGAGTCGAAGCGCCTGGCCATGCCCAGGGACCTGGCCGAACGGCCGTGGGGTGACCTGGACTTCCTCGGCTGGCGGGACCCGGCCGCGCCGCAGCGGGCCTACCTGGTCGCCGGGTCCGCCGTCGGGCTGGTGGGGGTGGCGCTGCGGCTGGCGTCGCCCCGGGCCGGGCAGACCCGGCGCAGCATGTGTTCGCTGTGCCTGACCACGCACACCGGCGGCGGCGTCTCGCTGATGACGGCCCGCAAGGCGGGGCGGAGCGGTCAGCAGGGCAACTCGGTGGGCGTCTACATCTGCGCCGACCTGGCCTGCTCGCTCTACCTGCGCGGCAGGAAGGTGGCGGGGCTCGGCGGTCGGCTGCACGAGTCGATCACGCTGGCGGAGAAGATCGAGCGCATCGCGGCGAACCTGGCCGGGTTCCTGGACAAGGTGGTCGAGTGACCCGGGGCACACCCGCCGCGATCGCCGACCCGCCGGCCGCTGGGTCCGCTCCCCGCAGGTGGCCGCCGCTCGCCCGCCGCCCCCGCCGCCGACCTGGTGCCGCCCGGCCGGTGCCGCCCGTCCGGCCTGCGGATCCTGCCTGGACAACTACAGTTAACAAACCTAATAATTAGTCACCCGTCGATACCCCTCCGGCGGGGCAACCCCCTACCGTGAGGAAAGCGGATGCAGCGCAGTCTCCGAACACCGCTCCTGGCCGTCCTGGCGGCCCTCGTCACCGCCACCTCGGCGACCCTGGCCCTGGCCACCCCGGCCCGAGCCGCCGGTCCCACGGCCGTGTTCACCAAGACCTCCGACTGGGGCACCGGCTGGGAGGGTCGCTACACCATCACCAACGGCGGCCCGAGCACCATCACCGGCTGGCAGGTCGCCTTCACGCTGCCGCCCGGCACGACGCTCGGCACCTACTGGGACGCCACGGTGAGCAGCGCCGGCCAGCGGCACACCTTCACGAACCGGTCCTGGAACGGCACCGTCGCCCCCGGCGCCTCGGTGTCGTTCGGCTTCCTGGTTACCGGCGCGGGCTCCCCCACAGACTGCGCCCTCAACGGGGCCCCGTGCGGCGGCGGCACCCCCACCACCCCGCCGCCGACCACCCCGCCCCCGACCACCCCGCCCCCGACCACCCCGCCGCCCACCAGCCCACCGGCCGGTGGGCTGGCCAAGCACGCGCTGATCGGCTACCTGCACGCCAGCTTCGCCAACGGCGCGGGCTACCTGCGGATGGCCGACGTGCCGGCGGACTGGGACATCGTCAACCTCGCCTTCGGCGAACCCACCTCGGTCACCTCCGGTGACATCCGCTTCCAGCTCTGCCCGGTCACCGAGTGCCCCAACGTCGAGACCGAGGCGGAGTTCACCGCGGCGGTCCGCGCCAAGCAGCAGCAGGGGAAGAAGGTGCTGCTGTCGATCGGCGGCCAGAACGGGCAGGTGCAGCTCACCACGACCGCCGCCCGGGACACGTTCGTCCGGTCGGTGTCCGCGATCATCGACCGGTACGGCCTCAACGGGCTGGACATCGACTTCGAGGGCCACTCCCTCTACCTCAACGCCGGGGATACCGACTTCCGTAACCCGACCACCCCGGTCGTGGTCAACCTGATCTCGGCGATCCGCACCCTCAAGCAGCGCTACGGGGCGGGCTTCGTGCTGACCATGGCACCGGAGACGTTCTTCGTGCAGCTCGGCTACCAGTTCTACGGGTCGGGCCCGTGGGGTGGACAGGACCCCCGGGCCGGGTCGTACCTGCCGGTGATCCACGCGCTGCGCGACGACCTCACGGTGCTGCACGTGCAGGACTACAACTCCGGCCCCATCGTCGGGCTGGACAACCAGTACCACACCATGGGCGGCGCGGACTTCCACATCGCGATGACCGACATGCTGCTCGCCGGCTTCCCGGTGGCCGGGAACACCAGCGCCGTCTTCCCGCCGCTACGGGAGGACCAGGTCGCCTTCGGGGTCCCCGCCTCGACCAACGCCGGCAACGGGCACCTCGGCCCGGCGGGCGTACAACAGGCGGTGACCTGCCTGGTCAAGGGCCAGAACTGCGGCGGCTACACCCCGCGCAGCGGCACCAACCCCGGCTTCCGGGGTCTGATGACCTGGTCGATCAACTGGGACCGGTTCTCCAGTTGGGAGTTCCGGCTCAGCCACGGCCCCTTCCTGAAGGCGCTGCCCTGACCCGAGCTGCCGGACCAGTCGCGGACGCCGCCGGTGACGGCGGCGTCCGTGGTCAGTCGGCGGCGCAGACATCCCGGAGAGTCCGGGCGTCCCTCGTCGTCCTGGCCTGCGCTGCCGCGTAGTCTTCCGACACCATGCCGCTCAGGATGAAGCCCGGTGCCGGCGTCGGGGGAGCGCCCGCGCTCGGCGGTTCGTGGACGGGTGTCGTCGGCTCGGCCACCAGGGATTCCGCCGTTCCCGAGTCCCGGGCCGGCGGCGCTTCTCGTGACCCCCCGCGCCAAGCAGGTGCGCCGAGTCGGGCGGCAGGTGGTCACCAAGCCGACGCCAAGCGGACGCCAAGTCGATCGTGTGGTGATTCTCCCCATGAAACGTACGATTGCCCGGGCCGTTGCCCTTCTCCTGGTGTTCGGGGTGCTGGCGACGTCGGGAGCGGCGAGTGCCAGCCCGATCTGTGAGACCAACCCGATGGGATGCGAGCCCCCGCCGCCCCCGCCGCCTCCGGCCCGGACCGACAAGGCGCCCACCGGGGCGGCCCAGGCCACCGGGGTACAGGACAATGGAATTCTCGGCATCACCGGGTGGGCCACCGACAGCAACGGTGGGCCGGTCACCGTCGACATCACCTTCGACGGGGCGCTGGTCGCGTCCAAGCCGGCCAGCGACTTCCGGGTTCGGCTGCCGGCCGGGCCGATCGGGTTCACGCACACCGTCGTCGTCCCGCCGACCGGGCCGGTCCGGCGGCTGTGCGCGACCGCCCGAAACGTGCCGGACGGCAGCACGCCGGCGGCACCGTCCGTGCCACTGGGCTGCGTGGACTCGCGGCCGTCGAAGCCGACCGACCTGGTGCTGTCGGCGGAGAGCAACTACAACCGGAGCACACTGCGACTGGCCTGGACGGACAACGCGACCGACGAGACGTCGTACCTGGTCACGCTCAGCTATCTGCGTCGGCACTGGGAGGACAACTACTCCTGGTTGGAGCCGGTGACCGCGTCCATCGTCGTACCGGCCCAACCCGGGACCGGGCGGATGTCGCTGGTGCTCGCCGACCAGGACGCCAACACCCACTTCCAGGTGCTCGTGAACAGCCGGGTCGGCGAGATCACCTCGGAGACGCTGAGTGGCGCGGTCACCGCGCCGTGAGGTTCGTACCCGGCGCCAGAGGTTCCGGTGAGACCGGGGCTCGTCAGTAGGCACCTGCGCCCCGGTCGTCGGGTCGTTCCTCCTTCGCCCGATCAACGAGCACCCGTACCGACCGAACCGGCGCGACGGCGGTGGACCCGTACCCCTCGGTGCGGGTCCGCCGGTGGGTGACTCGTCTCGGGCGGGGTGGGGCGGCCGGTGTTCCCGGCCAACGTGGTGGGCTACCTCGTCGATGGGTATCTCGGGTGGATATCCACCCGGGGGTGGCGTTCGGGTAGCCTCTGAGCCAGCGGGCCGTTAGCTCAATGGCAGAGCTGAGGACTTTTAATCCTTAGGTTCTGGGTTCGAGTCCCAGGCGGCCCACGCACTTCTCTGACCTGCGGTTTCTGGCCTTGCTGCAGTCGCCATTCGAACCGGTTGATCGAGGGTTCGAGTTTCCCTGGCAAGTGAGCGATGCTGCATGCATAATGAATGCATGGTTGCTCTCCAGATTCGGGACGTGCCGGAAGACGTGCGAGACGCCCTGGCGGCCCAGGCCAAGGCGCGCGGGCAGTCACTCCAGGCGTACCTGCTGGAGTTGGTGGAGACGCAGGCTCGACGGTTGCGCAACACGGCGGCCCTTGATCGCTTCGCCGGCCGATCGGACGGTGCTCGCTCCCTGCCGGGGGAGAGTGCCGCCGAGTTGAATGACCAGCGGGAGCAGCGCGGACCGTGGGGAAGCGCCGCGTGATCGTCGTGGACGCGTCGGTTCTGGCCGATGCCCTGGTTGACGACGGGCCGGTCGGCGACGCGGCGCGGGCGGAACTGACCGGAGATCCGCACTGGGCCGCGCCGAGCCATCTTCTGGTCGAGGTCATGTCCGTGATCAGAGGCAAGGTCCTCGGGGGGAAGCTCGCCCTTGCTCGGGCGCAGGAGGCGATCGACACTCTGCCTTCGTTGGTCATCGATGAGGTTGGCGTCGCTATGCTGCTTGACCGGATGTGGCAGTTGCGGGGCAATGTCACGGCGTACGTCGCGGCTTACGTCGCGGCGGCGGAGTTGATGGCCTGCCCACTCGTGACCGGTGATGGTCGGCTCGCCAAGGCCAGCGGCGTCCGCTGCGAGATCCGACTGCTCGCGGCGTCCTGACAGTGGCCGCCCGAGGATCATCGGCCTGACGCCCTTGGACCGGCCAACCTGAGTGGAAGCGGCTCACCGACGATCGTCGTACTGCGGTTCGCATGGTGGTACCTCCGGCCCACCACGGGTTTGAAAGTCAGCCCCGACGTGGGCTTCGAGCCCCGCAACGCGGCGGCCTGAGGCGATCACGGCGCGGGCGGCGCACGTTTGAGTACGCACTACTCAGGACGTGCCTGCGACGGTTCCTTAGGTTCGCACCCATGATGTCCTCTCAATCCGTCACTTCCTCCAATACGTGGTTCCGGCGCGCACTGACGACCCTGACCTGCGGTGCCCTTCTGCTCCCTACGATCCTCGCCTCGTCGGCCAGCGCCGACGACGGTCGACGCGGCGACAGGCTCTCCGACCTGCGGGTGTGCGACCTGTCCGCCTGCTATCTGGCGTTGGGGGTCGTGGACTCCGACGGCGACGGGGTGGCCGACGCCGACGAGATCGCCCTCGGCTACGACCCGCTCGACCCGGCCAGCACCCCGCCGCTGTCCCTTGTCCTGGGCGCGACGTTCGACGGGAAGCTGCCGACCTACGCGCTCGGGTACGGCACCTGGGCCGTGTTCCCGGAGGACATCGTCAAGGGCCTCGAAAAGAAGTGGCTCCACCTGCAGGACCTGCCCGGGGGTGGCGAGCCGAGCCTTCCGTCGCAGGTCTTCGGGATTCCCACCCGTAGGGGCAGCCTCGCGCTCGCCGGGATCGACGACGGGCTGCTCAAGGGCCTCGGCGTCGAAGCGCCCTGGAAGGCCGGCCTGACCTTCGGCCTGACCCTCGACAGCGGCGGCAAGAATCTGGGGATCGACCTCGGCCGGTTCAACGGCAGCTGGTACGGCGCGTACGACGGCGTGACCGCCTGGTGGGCGGCCAGCCACGGCGGCGAGAAGAGCACGGGCACCGACAAGGAGACGAGGGTCACCGAGTACGGCGACGGGTCCTCGTCGAGAACCTTTCCCGGCACGCCGGGGTGCGAGGAGCTGTGCACGTCGAGCAGCCGGACCGAGTACTACGACCCGGAGCTGAACAAGGCAGGGGAGTCGACCGACGAGGCGTACTACGACCTGAGCGGCAGGTACCACACCGAGCGGACGCAGCGCGACGGGAACGGGAACGTCGTCAAGGAGACGGAGACCATCCACACGGGAAACAAGGACGGCAGCACGACGATCACGAAGGACACCACCGACTACGAGCGCGACAAGAACGGCAAGGTCACCGGGACGACGAAGACCCACACCGAGCGGACGGTCGACAAGAACGGCAAGGAGACCTCCTCGACCACCAAGACCCAGAAGTGCGACGCCAAGGGTGAGAACTGCACCGATGCGATGACCACCGGCGAGGAGGGCACCGGCCCGGCCCTGCCCGGCACGGCCTGGCTCTCGCACACGGAGGCGGCCGCCGCGCTCAAGAAGCTGCTCACGATGAAGGGCGCGACGGTCACCCCGGTCCAGGACGCACCCTCCGTGGTCGGCGTCCTGACCGACGACGACGTCAAGGCGGCCCTGCGTCACCGGGACCTGATCTCCCTGTTCTCGGGTGACGACATCAGCACCCACGTCGGGGCGATGGTCGTCGGGGCCGGCTGGAACACCGCCGCGCCGGAGACCCGCCCCGACCTGCCCAATCCGCTCGACGGGGCGACCGGCGGCGGGGCCCCCGGCAGCGGAGGCTGCGGCGCCGGCGGCGGTACCTGCTGAGACCGCTGCTGTCCGACGGCGGTGCGGCTGTCGTCGCCGACGCCCGCCGCCCCGCCACCGGACAATCACACCGCCACCGACAATCGCACCGCTAACGGACAGGGTGCCTACCGGTGCGGAATCCCGTACCGGGCGAGGTCACCCCGGGAGGTGATCCCGAGCTTCGCATAGGCACGGGACAGGTGGTTCTCCACCGTCCGCACCGACAGGACCAGGCGCTCGGCGATCTCGGCGTTCGTCGCCCCGCCCGCGGCCAGCTCGGCGACGAGGCGCTCACGGGAGGTCAGCGGGTCGGCGGGCACGGGTGACCGGCCCAGCAGGGGGGTGGGCGGGTCACCCACCTCGTGCGCAAGCTCGTCGGCCCGTCGTCGGGCCGCAGCCGCGGCCCGACCGGACGCGCACCGGGCCGCCGCCGCTGCGGCCTCCGCCGCGTACAGGGGCGAACCGACGGCCTCGAAGGCCACCGCGGCCTCCAGCAGGGTCTCGGGGCGGGCACGTTCCAGCCCGGTGGCCAGGGCCAGCCGCGCCGCGCCGACCGGGGACCCGACGGCGAGCGACGTGAGCCGGGCGCGTACCCCGGTGCCGTCGTGCATCCGGAGGCGCTCGTGCAGGATCCAGGACTCGGCTGCCACCGCCCGTTCCTGCGCGGCTCTGGCCTGGCCCTGCCGCAGCAGGTCGCGGGCCAGGGCGTGGTGACCCTCGGCGTACGCGGCCCAGCCCAGGGCGATCGGGACGGTGTGGCGCAGGAACCCCAGGCCCGCCTGTGGCGAGCGCAGGTGGGTCACCCACGCCGGTTCCGGGGTCAGACCGCGTGAGCCGTGGGCCACCGTCAGCACGGACAGGCTGACCCGGGTGCAGTCGGTCATCCCGGCGGCCACCGAGGTCACGAGGCTCCGCCGCGCCCAGAGCGTCGCATCGTCCAGGTGCCCCGCCTGCAACCGGGCCGCGCCGACGCACACGGCGGCCCAGGCGCGCTCGAAGACGACGCCGTCGGCCAGCGCGCTGTGGTACGCACGCTCGGCGGTGTGTGCGGCGTCGTCGAGCCGACCGTGCTCGCGCAGCGCGTGGCTCGCGTACACGAGCAGCTTGTCGCGGGTCCCGGCAGCCGCCTCCGGCCCGGCGGCCGTGACCTGGTCGAGCAGTTCCTCGACGACGGCGACCGCCTCGCCTGTCTGTCCGATGTGGGCCAGCGCGTTGCTGCGGCTCGTCGCCAGCATGGTCCGGACCGGCAGCGGCAGCTTGGCGCCGTCCCCGATGACGGACGCGAGCGCCAGCGCCTCGTCCGGGAACCCGGCGTATGCCAGGGCGTCGGCCTCGGCGACCGCGAACAGGGCTCCGACCGGTGCACCGGCCGGATACCGGGCGGACTGCTGCCGCAGCACCTCCCGGGCGGCGGGCAGGTCGTAGCGGCCCCAGAGGATCACCTTGTGCAGGGTCACGGCGAGCAGGGCGGCGTCCTTGCCGGGTGGGGTGTGGTCCAGCGCGTCGCGCAGGACGGCCACGGCCTCGTCGGCACGCCCGGTCTCCCAGAGGTTGACCGCGAGGACGAGGGCGGCACCGACGGCGACCTCAGGGTGGGCGGTCCAGACTTCGGGGACCCGGTCGAGGCACGCCCGGGCCAGCCGTACCGCGACGTCTGTCGCGCCGCCCCCGGCGGCGACCCGCGCCGCGGCCAGCAGCGGCCCCGGCTCTGCGGCCTCTCCGGCGTCCAGGCTCAGCACGGTGCACCGCACGTGGTCGTGCGGCGCGAGGGTCCGGGCGACCGCGAGGTGCTCGCGGAGCACCGCCCGCCGGCGGGCGGGCGACAGCCCGTCCCACAGCACCTCGGCGAACAACGGGTGGACGAACCGCGCGGTCTCGGCCGTCCAGACCGCGATCCCGTGGGTGACCAGGTGCTCGGTTCCGGCGAGGTGCCCGGCCTGTGCGATCTCGTCGTCGTGCGCCCGGCCGGTGGCGGCCAGGAAGCGGGCGGCGGCGACGGCGTCGTCGGGCAGGCCCGCCAGGCGGGTCGGCAGGAGGCTGCGCAGCCCGGTGGGGACCGGGAGCGGCCCGACGGCGTGCCAGCCGACCGCCGAACGGTGCAACGCGCCGGAGCGCCGCGCGCCGTCGAGCAACTGGGTGACGAACAGGGCATTCCCGCCGGTCCGCCGCCACACGTCGTCGACCACCCCGGCGTCCACCGGGCCGTCGAGCAGCGCGTCGACGAGCTTCTCCGTCGATGTCCGGTCGAACGGCGCAATCGGCAGGACCACGGTGCTCGACGACGCCGCGAGTTCGGCCACGGCGGGCGGCACGCGACCGTCGGCGGTCCGCACGGTACCGACCAGTGTGCGACCGGCGTCGCGGGCGACCCGCACCGCGACGGCCAGGGAGACCTCGTCGCACCCGTCCAGGTCGTCGACGGCGAGCACCGCTCCGGCTGGGACCGCTCGGAGCACCTGGGCGACCATCTCCGCGAGTGACGTCGTGGCAGGGTCGACCAGGTGCGCCAGAGCCGCCAGTGGGACGTGCGACAGCCCTCGCGTGCCCCAGGCGCGGACGGCCGGGAGAGACGTGGACACGGCGTCGAGCAGCCGGGTCTTGCCCACGCCGGCCTCGCCGGTGATCAGGACCACGTTCGTCTGTGGATCGCGCACTGCGGCGAGGACGTCGCTGAACTCCTGGGCCCGGCCGATCATCGTCATGCCGGGGATCATCTCCCACCCCCCGGTGGTGCATACACCGTGACGACCGGCGCCCCCGGCGCTCGTGAGCCGGATAGGTTCACCAAACGCGTACGAGACGTTGACGAGATCGATGGGCGCGGCGGGCCCGGGCGGCGGCCCAGGAGCAGCGCAGCCGCAGCGCCCGCGACGGCAGGTTCGCGGCGACCATCTCGTCAACGAATCGTTGACATGGCTCGTCGGGTTCCGCACGATGGGGCCATGCGACGTGCGGGCCAGCCCGGTGAGGCGGCGACGGAATGGCGGTTGCTCGATGACTACCCGGCGGTGCTCGCCGCCGCGTACGGGGCGGATGTCGGACGAGCGGAGTCGCTGGCGGCGCTGCGACTGCTCGGCGCGGTACGGGCGCGCCTCGACGACGCCGAGCGGCAGCTCATCGAATCCGCCCGGGAACAGCGGGCGAGCTGGGGGCAGATCGCCGGATCGCTCGGGCTGGCCAGTCGCCAGGCCGCCGAGCAGCGCTGGCTGCGGTTGTCCGGCGCGGCGACCCGGGACCCGGAGCGGGTGCGCGGCGATCGGCAGCGTCAACGATCTGTTGATGCACCGTTTGGCGTACCGATCGGGCAGCTCCGCGCGGCGGTCCGCGCCGTACACGGGCAGTTGTGCGCGGACCCCGACTGGGACGGCCGACACCCCCGGGCGGGCCTGGCCCGGAGCACCCTCGCGCTGGCCGGTTCGGCCGACCCTGGCGCGCTGTTCGCCCTGGCCAGCCAGGTGATCGACGATCTCGGGGCGATCCCGATCGACCGGCTGCCGGCACCGCTGCCGGCGGCCCTGGACCGGCTTCGCCGGGCGGTCGACGCGGCCACACCGACGAACACCGGCCAGAGTTGAGCCGCACTGACTAAGGTTCTGATTGACATCGACGGCAGTTGACCCGAGGATGTGAGTCGCTGAGACTCAACCACTCGGGGAGACACTCGTGCGGGCGAAACGACAGGGCATCACGAGCGACCGGAACACGCTGCTGTTCGTCGGCATCTCCCTGCTCTCTGGCTTCGGCAGCGCCCTCATGCTGCTGGCTGCCGGGGTCTGGGTGCTGGAACTCACCGGGTCCAGCAGCCTGGCCGCGCTCGCCGGGCTCTTCCTCTTCGTCCCCACGCTGGCGGGTCCGGCCCTCGGCGCTATCGTGGACCGGCTCCCCCGCCGACGACTGATCATCTGGACCCACCTGGTCACCGCGGCCACCGTGCTGTCGCTGCTCGCCGTCCGCGCGGAAGCGCAGGTGTGGCTCATCTACGCCGTGATGCTCGGCTACGGCGTCAGCTTCGTGCTGGTCGACGCCGGTGAGGCGGCCCTGCTGCCCGCGGCCCTGCCACCGGACGCCCTCGGCAACGTCAACGGGCTGCGGGTGAGCGCGCAGGAAGGGGTGAAACTGGTCGCGCCGCTGGTCGGTGCCGGGCTGTTCACCTGGTGGGGAGGCCACTCGGTCGCCGTGGTGACCGCCGGGACGCTGGCGGTCGCCGCCGCGCTCTACCCGCTGGTCCGGATCCGCCCACCCGGGCCCGGAACAACGCCGGAGCCCCGGGCGGCGACGGCCGAGCCCGAGGCGGCGGGACGGTCGACCGGACGGATCCGGGAGGGCATCCGGTTCCTCTGGTCGCTTCCCGAACTGCGGATCACCGTCCTGATCGGCTCGCTCACCATCGCGATGTCCGGGCTGACCACCGCCGCCGTGTACGCCGTCATCATCGAGGACCTGCACCGGCCGGCCACCTTCGTCGGCGTACTGGCCTCGGCACAGGGCGCCGGGTCGCTGCTGGGCGGTCTGATCGTCGGCCGGCTCCTCCGTACCCGAGGCGCCCTCGCTGTCGGCGCGCTCGGCGCGGTGCTGTTCGCCGTCGGCACCGTGGCCCGCTGCATCCCGTGGTGGCCGGCGGCGATCGGCTGCTCCGTCCTCGTCGGACTGGGCCTGCCCTGGACCCTGGTGGCCGCCATGACCGCGATCCAGACCCGAACCCCCGAGGCCCTGCTCGGCCGGGTCTCCGCGACCGCGAGCACCCTGCTCTTCGCGCCGGTTGCCGTCGCCACCCCGGTGGGCGCGGCCCTCATTCTGCTGGACCGCCGACTGCCGTTGCTGCTCGCGGCGGCACTCTGCCTTGGCGCCGCCCTCCTGGCCGTCCGCCCGGGACCGGCCGATCGGGAACGGAACCGGTTGGACGGGGACCGGCCGGACCAGCCGGGCCGGCGATCCGAGCCGGCGGTGCGGGAGACCGCCGTCGGTTCGTCCCAGTCGGCAGGCGGCGCCGGCGCTTGACGCGCAGTGGTGTCAGTGGCGGTTGGGGGTGGCGGGCCCACGGAAACGGAGATTCGGCACCAACCTCCCGTGCCGGCCGACACCACGCCCGGACGCCGGTATGCCTTCCCGGCATAAATATGACGCTGCGGCATATCCGCTTCGAAATTGGTCGCCACCCGCGCGTGTCTGGCGGACGTGGAAATGCCGACAAGACCGATTGGCAGCCACCCGACCTGCCAGGAGGTATGCGTTTACCTGGGCGAGCCCGCCAGCCGCCCAGCGGAGTGTGTGATGTGGAGAATCTGCCATATTATCGCTCAACTCAAGATCGGGTGCCCCCCCCTTCACCCTTCCGAAAGGCCCGGAATGCACTCCAGGTTGCGCAGACGAACCCTCATCGTCACCACAACGACCAGTCTCGTCGCGGCATTCGGCGCGTTCCTCGCGCCGAGCGCCGCGGCGGCGGACGGTCCCACCCTCAGCTACGTCGTCAACGCCGTCGACAGGGCCCGGACGGCGGATGCCGCCACCGCGGTCACCGAGGCCGGCGGCCAGGTGATGGTCTCGTACGCGCAGATCGGCGTGGTCATCGCCCGTTCCACCGACGCCGCCTTCGCCGAGAAGGTGAGGGCCGTCGCGCACGGCGCTGCCGTCCACTCCGCCGGGACGACCCGGACCGCTGCCCTGCCCGCCATGGCAGAGGAGACCGAGGACGTCGACGCGTACGTGCCGGACGCATTGGAGAACGCGACCCGGCAGAGCGACATGATCCTCATCGGTGCCCGCGCGGCCCACGAGGTCAACCTGGGCAGCTCGACGGTCACCGTCGGCGTGCTGGACGACGGCATCGACGCCAACCACCAGGACCTTGCCCCGGTGGTGGATCAGTCGAAGTCGGTGAACTGCGTCGGCACCGGCGCTCCGGACACCACGCCGGGCGCCTGGCGACCCACCAGCCTCACCGCCGATTACCACGGAACGCACGTGGCCGGGACCATCGCGTCGGCGAAGAACGACGTCGGTATCGCTGGCGTCGCGCCCGGCGTGAAGCTGGCGGCCATCAAGGTCGTCAACTCCTCCGGGTTCATCTACCCGGAGTACGCGATCTGCGGGTTCGTATGGGCGGCCCAGCACGACATCCAGATCACGAACAACAGCTACTACATCGACCCGTGGCTCTACTGGTGTGAGAGCCAGCCCGACCAGGCGCCGGTGGTCGAGGCGGTCCGACGCGCGGTGAACTACACCACCGAGCACGGCATCCTGAACGTCGCGGCGGCGGGCAACGAGAACCAGGACCTCGCCAACAAGACGGTCGACTCCACTAGCCCGGACGACACCACCCCGATCCGGCGTACCCTCGACCCGAGCTGCCTCAACCTGCCGACGGAGCTGCCCAACGTGGTGTCGGTGTCGTCGACCACCCAGCCCGCCGCTCCCGCGAACGCCGTCGGACCGTGGTACCCGGGCCTGACCACGCAGCCGGCACGCTCGTCGTTCAGCAGCTTCGGTCTGGGGGTCGTGGACGTGGCCGCGCCCGGTTCGGGCATCTACTCCACCTCGCCCTCGACGGGGGTGGCCAGCTACCGGACGCTGTCCGGTACCTCGATGGCCTCACCGCACGTCGCTGGCGTCGCCGCGCTGCTGGCGTCGAAGCACCCCGGGGCCACTCCCGACTACCTCGCGGAACTGCTGCGCAAGCAGGCCATCCCGCTGGCCTGCCCCACCTCCGGCACCGACTACACCCAGGGCCGGTGCAAGGTCGACCCGGACAACCCGAAGGTCAACGGGTTCTTCGGCTACGGGCTGGTCAACGCATACAAGGCGGTCACCGAGGACGAGGACGTGACGCCGCCGACCGTGAAGGTCACCGGGGTCGGCCAGGGCCAGCAGATCACGCTCGGCACGTCGGTGACGCCGGGCTGCTCGACCACCGACGACGCCAGCGGCGTGGCAACCGTCGCCGCCCTGTCCGTCACCGGTGGACCGCGCGTCGGGTTCTTCACCGCCACCTGCGCGGGCGGTCGGGACCGCGCCGGCAACAAGGCCGCCCCGGTCAGCGTCACCTACCAGGTGGTGTACGACTGGCGGCCCTTCGCCGCGCCGGTCAGCGCCGACAAGGTCAACGCCGTCAAGGCCGGCAGCGCTGTTCCGGTGAAGTTCGGCCTCGGTGGTGACCAGGGTCTGGACATCCTCGCCGTGGGCTCTCCCAAGCTGCGTGCGACGGTGTGCGGTACGTCGACCACGCAGGAGGTGGCCGTGCAGACGGCGACCGCAGGCGCGAGCACCCTGACGTACGACCCGGTCAGCAAGCAGTACCAGTACGTCTGGAAGACGGACAAGTCTCTGGCGAGTAGCTGTGGACGCCTGGAGGTCACGTTGATCGACGGCACCACCCATTCGGCGAACTTCCTGTTCAAGTAGGACCCGCCCAGACAGTGGCGGCCCGGGACATCCTGCCCCGGGCCGCCACTGCTGTACCGGGGCTGAACCTGGCGAAGAGGCAGCGCTACTTTCGAGCTGGGCAGGCCCCGGGAGGCAAGTAGCCGATGAGGTGCGGCCCCGACCGTTCGCGATCGTGGACGGTCGGCGCCGACGGCTACGCCGTTCCGGCAACGCCGATCAGGTTGCCCTCGGGGTCGGTGAAGTGGCCGACCACGAGGGGCGAACCCGGCGCCTGAACGGGGCCGATCCGTCGCGTCCCGCCGAGGCTTTCAGCCTTTCGCAGCGCCGCTTCTACGTCGGGAACGCTGATGTAGAAGACGACGTGACCCTGGTAGCCCTCGCCTCCACCGACACCGCCGGGGATCCCGACCCCCTCGCCGGCGGTGTCGCTGTGCACGAACCCGTAGTTGCCCGGCTGGGAGATCGCCTCCGCGACCGGACCGCTCGTGTCGAACTCCCACCCGAACAGGTCGCCGTAGTACGCACGCAGGTTCTTCGGATCGTTCCCGATGATCTCGAAGTGCACAACCGGCTGCCCCATGATCGATCCTTTCCGCGCCGCTCGCCCGGCCTCGACGGTGTTCGGCCGGGCACAGCCCTCGCTGTACGTCGACCTGGCTGGAGTCATCACCATAACCACCGTGGTTGTTTAAAACAACCTGCTTGTAGTAAGTTTGAACCAAAGTGGAGGGAAGTCGGCGGAGGCGGTCATGCCCACGAGCCGTAGCTACGGAGACGCCTGCGGGATAGCCCGCGCACTCGACGTCGTCGGGGAACGCTGGGCGCTGCTGGTCGTACGCGAGCTGCTCCTCGGACCGCAACGCTTCTCCGACCTGCGGCGCGCGCTGGCCGGCGCGAGTTCGAACCTGCTCTCCGACCGGCTTCGCGAGCTCGACGGCCGCGGCGTGATCCGCCGCCGGAAACTACCCCCGCCGGCCGGTTCGTGGGTCTACGAACTGACCGACTGGGGCCGCGAGCTGGAACCGGTCGTACTGGCCCTGGGTGGCTGGGGTCTCCGCGTCCCGCTACCACCCGCGCCGACCCTCAGCGCCACCTCCGTCCTGCTCTATCTGCGCGGAGCCGCGCATCCCGACCCGGAAGCGCCCCCCACCACGTACCGCGTCCAGCTCGACGACCGGGTGTGGACACTGCGCGCCGCCGAGGGCCAGGTGCAGGTCGAGCCCGGCGAACCCACCAGCGCAGAGGTCGATTTCCGCACCGACCCCGCAACACTGAACGCGCTGCTCGCCGATCCGACCATGCTCGACGCCGCCGTGTCCGATGGGAGTCTCGTCGTCACCGGCGACCCGTCCGCGCTACCCAGGCTCCTGCAAGCGATCACCGCCCCGACTTCCGCCGCCGGGTAGCCACCGCGCCGCGCCGCGCCACCCGCTTCCGCCGCCGACGACCCGTGGGATTTCGGCCGGCTCGTAATCCACCGGGCGGCGGCATTGCGGTACGCCGCCGGTCCGCACCGTTCGCGGATGGGGCGGGCAGCGACGAGGTGCGCCCGGCGGTGCCCGCAACCAGCCAGTTTGATATAGACGGATATTGTCGCCCATGCGCCGGATGCGCGGCCACGCGTGCGTGGTCGGTTCTGACGAGGTGGGGGAATGGAAAGAGAAGTGCAAAATCAGCGTCGGGTGCCGCGACGGCGGGGGCGACGGCCGACGAGTCCCGATCCGGATTCGGCGCTGCCGACCACCGTGTCGTCACTCGGCGCTGCCGACCGTTCGCTGCTTCCGTCGAGCGTCCAATTCGTGATCTCCGGCGGGCCGGCGGAGGTGCGGGTCCGTGCCAGGATGTGGCGGTGTCGTACCCTCCTTATCCGTCACACCCACCCATGCCCGGCGCGGTGACGCCGCTGACCGCCTACCCCCACCCGATCTCCCCGCCCCCGGGCCACGCGGTGCTGGCCGTCTCGGTCAACCGTGGGCCGTACCTCGTGCCCGCCCCGACCACCAGCAGGTTCAAGGTCGACGGTCGGGCGGTGCCGATCCCCGGCGAGGGCACCTGGCACGTGGCCGTTCCGGCGGGGTCACACGACATCCGGTACACCGACTTCATGGGCATCCCCGTCATCACCACCACGCTCGTAGCGCAGCCCGGGGCCCTGCACCACCTGTCGTTCCGCTTCGGCGGCTGGCGCAACCGCGTCCACGACGGGTACGGCACCGACGTGACCAGGTTCGGCATGTGGTCGAACTACAGCATCATGCTCGTCACGCTGGCCGTGGTCGGGGTGCTCTGCTGCGGTGGCTTCGGCCTGGTCGCCGCCATCTCCACCTCACCCTGACCCGCCTAGCTCTGGCCCACCTCGCCCTGACCGGCCTCGTTCTGACCGGCCTCGTTCTGACCGGCCTCGTTCTGACCCGCCTCGCCCTAGCCCGCTTTTGCTCTGGCCACGTCGGGCTGATCCGTCGCCGTCCGCCGTCGCTGTCCGCCGTCGCTGTCCGCTGTCCGCCGTCCGCGGCAGACGCGTACGTATGCCGACGAGTCGCCCAGCGATGGCCGCCGGCCCGGTCGGCGGCTGGAATGGAGGCATGAGAACTCTTTCCCTCGCCGCCGCCACCCTGGCCACCGGGCTCATGGCGGGGCTCTTCTTCGCGTTCACCTGTGCGGTCATGCCGGGGCTCTCCGCGGTCGACGACCGGACGTTCGTCGGCACCATGCAGTCGATCAACCGGCGGATCCTCAACGGCTGGTTCCTCGCCGCGTTCCTCGGCGCGGTGCTGCTGATCGGCCTGGCCGTCGCGTTGCACCTGACCGTCGGCGGTCGGGTGCTGGCCTGGACGGTCGCGGCGCTGGCGCTGTACGCCGGCACCCTGCTGATCACGATACGGCTGAACGTGCCGCTCAACGACCGGCTCGACGCGGCCGGGCCGGTGGACCGGATCGCCGACCTCGCCTCGGTGCGGGCGGCCTTCGAGGTGCCCTGGGTGCGGTGGAACCTGGTCCGGACGCTCACCAACGTGGCCGCGTTCGGCTGCCTGGTCGCCGCGCTGCTGTCCCGCCGCGCCTGACGGGCGGTCGACTCCGGTACGCCGAGCCGCCGGAGCTGGTGGCCCGCCGTCGGGGCCGGACGGTCCCGACGGCCGCCCCGCCGCTGCACCAGCCTGGTGGTGCCGCCTCCAGTCCGGGTCAGGTGAGGTGGGAGGTGGTGAGCGTGGGTGCGCGGGCGCCGAGGAAGAAGATGCCGGGGAGACCCTTCGTCTCGAAGCCGGCGCTGGGGTTGCGGCGCAGGGTCGAGCCTTCGATCCGCATGGTGCCGGTGCGGTCGTTGCTGACGAAGAAGATCGCGCCGCCGCCCTCGTTGGCCCGGTTGTCCTCGATGATCGTGCCGGCGATCCGTACGGTGAACGCGTTCCCGTCGCAGTAGATCGCCCCGCCGCTGCCGCCGCCGGGAGTGCCGCCCCGCGCCGGGTTGGCGCCGCTGCCGACCGCCCGGTTGTTGCGGAACACGCTGTTCAGCACCGTCCAGGAGACGCCGATGCTGCTCAGTGCCGCCCCGTTGGCGCAGATCCCCCCGGTGAAGGTGCTGTTGACCACGTACACCGGCTGGTTGTCGTACTGGCTGAGCACCCGCAGGGCGGCACCGCCCAGGTCCGGGCCGGTCCGGTCGCAGCGGTTGTCGACGAAGCGCGAGTTGACCACCCTGAACCGGCCGCCCCGGACGAAGATCGCGCCACCCCCGCCACCCTCGGCCCGTTCACCGGTGGAGTTGCCGTCCCGGAAGGTCAGGTTCTGCACGACGAGCGTGGGGTGGTCCTGGTTCTGGCAGTGCGAGGTGGTCCAGTTCTGTGCGCCGTCGCAGGTGTTCAGGTAGAGGATGCGCCGGCTGCCACCGCCGGAGAGGGTCACCTTCCCGCCGCCGTCGAGGACGACCCGGCCGCCCACCCGGTTGACCACCTTGGCGGTGGCCGTCATGGTGATCGTCACCGGGTCCGGCCCACAGTCGAAGGTGATGATCCCGCCGGCCGCGACCGCCCGCACCACCGCCGCCGAGGTGCAGCCGGCCGGCGTGCCGTTGCCGACCGTCCTGGTCGGACGGGAGGTGTCCACCGCCCGCGCCTGCGCCGGCACGGCCGCGCCGCCGTGGGGATTCCCGGCCCTCGGCACCGCGTCGGCGGGCTTCGGCGACGCGGTCCGCCCCGGCCCGCCGAACCCGACCCGGGCCGGCGGGCTGCCGCTCGGCGCGGTGCCGTTCGAGGGTACGGCGCTCGGCACGGCCGCCGTCGCCGCCACCGGACGCCCCGCCCCGGGGTCGTCCGGGCGCCCGCACGCGGGCAGGGTGGCGGTGGCGACACCGAGGGCGAGCAGGACGACGAGGCTCTTCACGCGCACCCGCCGATGTTAGAAGGAGTCCCGTCCCCCGGTGTCGGTGCCCGTCGAGGATTAACCCAGTCCTAAGCCGGCAAGATCGTGCTACTTCCTGGTTGTAGTGGTGTCCCTGCCCGAGGAGACCACTACAACCAGGAAGTAGCACGATCTTGCTGCGGGCTGCGGGCTGCGGGCTGCGGGCGGGCGGTGACCGGCGGGTGGCGGTCGGGTGGGGCAGGGGATGGGTGGCGGGTCGCGGTCCGGTGGCGGGTGGCGGGTCGCGGTCCGGTGGCGGGCACGGTCGGGTGGGGACAGAGGTGGGCGCGGTCGGGTGGGACAGAGGTGGGCGCGGTCGGGTGGGGACAGGGGTGGGTCAGGTGTGGGAGAGGGCGAAGGCGACCAGGAAACCGAGGACGGTGATCAGGCCGACCAGCAGGTGGGCGTCCTCGAACGCCTCCGGCACCATCGTGTCGGTGATCATCGCGAGGATCGCGCCGGCCGCCAGCGCCGTGATGGCGGCCAGCACCTCCGGCGGCGCGCCGCCGAGCAGGGTGTAGCCGAGCAGCGCCGCCACGCCGCTGATCAGGGCGATCGCCGTCCACAGCAGGAAGACGTACCGCCGGGAGCGGCCGGCCTGGCGCATCCCGGCGGCGCTCGACAGCCCCTCCGGCACGTTGCTGAGGAAGACCGCGGCGACGGTGACCAGGCTGACCGGGCCGCCGGTGAGCAGGCTCGCGCCGATCACCACCGACTCGGGTACGCCGTCCAGCAGCGCGCCCACCGCGATCGCCGAGCCGGAGCCGGGCTGCTCCTGCTCGGAGGGCTGCTCGTCGCCGGAACGCTTGCGGTGCCGGGCACCCCGTCGGGCGAGGAGCACGTTCGCCCCGGTGTACGCCAGCGCCCCGGCCGCCGCCCCGATCGCGGTCGGTAGGAGGCCACCCTGCTCGTGCGCCTCGGCGATCAGCTCGAACGAGACGGCGGAGAGCAGCACCCCCGCGCCGAACGCCATGATCGACGCGACGACCTTCCGGGGCACCCGGGCGAAGAATCCGGTGACCGCCCCGATCAGCAGGGCGGAACCGGCCAGCAGACCCCACGCCCCCGCTTGCAACCACTCCGGCATTCCGCGGACGGTACCCCGCCGTCGACGTTGACAACCGGACCGGACCGGACCGGCTCGCACGCGGCGCCTTGCGGCACACGGTGCGGCTCGGCATGCGGTGCGGCTCGGCTTTGCGCCGGCCCGGCCTGCCCCGGCTCTGTGCCCGGCCCCGCTTTGCGCCGGCCCGGCCTGCCCCGGCTCTGTGCCTGGCCCGGCTTTGCGCCTGGCAAGGCCAGCCCGGGTGGGAGGGCGGGCGCGGTCACCAGGTGCAGGGTGCGCGGATCCTCGGACGGCTCCCGGCTTTGCGCCTGGCCCGGCTCTGTGCCTGGCCCGGCCGGCCCGGCCCGGGCCGGGCCGGGCCTGGCCCGGCTCTGTGCCTGGTCGTGCAGAAGTCGGGCGAGGCGGGGCTGGACGTCGGCGGGCAGGGTCAGAAGTCGGCGAAGAGGTAGGGGAGGACGCGGGGGAAGAGGCGGCGCAGCTCGGTCGCCGCCTCCGGTCCGATGTCGCCGAGCCCCCGGATGTGCACCTCGGCCGGGTCGAGCACCCCGTATGCCAGCGCGGAGAGCCCGGCCGCGGTGAGGGTCGCCTCCGGTGCCGGGCCGCCGGAGGTCAGCTCCAGGTGGCCGGTGGCCCCGTCGAGCAGGTGGGTCCCGGCGAGCCAGCGGTCCCCGACCAGCTCGATCCGGACCCGGCCGGGGCCGGCGGGGAGCCCGGCGAGGGAGTCCACGCTGAGCAGCCGGGCCATCGGGGCCAGCGAGCCGGGGCGGGACACCCGGGCCTCGACCTGCACGGCCAGGTCGGTCAGCCAGAGTTCGGGCAGTTCGTCGGCGGGGACCTGGAGGCTGATCCGGTCCACCTGGTCGACGTGCCGGGCGAGGAACTGCAACAGCAGGGCGCGGGCGTACGGGTCGGTGGCGAGCAGGTCGTCGCCGACCAGTTCGCCACCGTGGTCGTCGATCCGGTAGGTGAGCGCGCCGACCACGCCGCCGTCCACCGTCGCGGTGACCAGCCAGCGGTCGTCCCGGTCCCGTAGGCCGACGTCCCGGAAGTCGGGGAAGAGCGCGAAGCCGTGCCGTTCCCGCAGGCAGCGTTCGGTGAACGACCGGAAGCGGGCGTACCCGGTGCCGATCCGTTCCCAGCTCACGGTGCCCGGCAGCGCGGTGCGCAGCAGCGGGGCCAGGTCGGCCGGGGAGAACCGGACGGTACGCGCCCGGGGCAGCCCCACGTAGCCGAACTTCTCGTAGAAGCTGGCCCGGAACGGGTAGAGCGCGCTCAGCGGGTGCCCACCGTCGCGCATCTCGTCGAGGAGCTGCCGCAACAGTGCGCGGACGTACCCCTGCCGGCGGGCCAGCGGATGGGTGGCGACCCCGGCCACCCCGGCCATCGGCAGCACCGCGCCGCGCAGGTTCTGCCGCATCGGGACGGCGCTGGCGGTGGCCCGGGTCTCGCCCCCCTCCTCGACGATCAGCGTCCGGTTGCCCTTGTTGTACGGCAGGTAGCGGTGGAACGCCTCGACCCGCTCGGCGGTCAACGGGGACGCCTCGAAGGCGTACGCCTGGAGCGGGAAGCTGGTGGTCAGTCGTTCCTCGGCGGCCAGGCGACGGATGAGCATCCGTCCATCCCAACCCGGCCGACCGCCCGCCGCAACCCGGTTTGGTCCGGTTCAGCCCCCGGTCACGTCGGAGACCACGACGGTGACGTTGTCCGGCGCGCCGGCCTGGTGGGCCAGCTTGACCAGTTGCTCGCCGCACTGCTGCCGGTCCTGGTAGGTGGTGAGCGCCGCGTGGATCGCCTGGTCGGCGACGTAGTCGGAGAGCCCGTCGCTGCACAGCAGCACCCGGTCGCCGGCGAACATGGTCAGCACACCGATCGCGGGCGGCGCGTCCGCGCCCTGCACCGCCCGGGTGACCAGGGACCGCTGCGGGTGGTGCCGGGCCTGGTCGGGGGAGAGCGTGCCCTGGTCGACCAGCGCCTGCACGAAGGTGTCGTCCCGGGTGAGCTGGGTCAGTTCACCGTCGCGCAGCAGGTAGCAGCGGGAGTCGCCGACCTGGGCGAGGACCAGGGTGTCCCCGGCGAGCAGGGCGGCGGTCAGCGTCGTACCCATGCCGTCGCGGGCCGGGTCGGCGGAGATGGCGGCGCGGATGCGCCGGTTGGCGGTGGAGACCACGGCCCGCAGCGCCTCGGCGGCCTCGTCCGCGACGGTGGGGGGGACCAGCTCGTCCAGGATCCGGATGACGATCTCACTGGCCACCTCGCCGGCGGGGAGCCCACCCATGCCGTCCGCCACCGCCACCAGGCGTTCACCGGCGAGGGCGGAGTCCTCGTTGTTGGTGCGGACGAGGCCGACGTCGTTGAGGATGGCCGAGCGGAGGATCAGCGTCATGCGTCAAGCTTGCCGGAAACACCCTCCGCCCGTCTCTACGCACTAGTACGTAGGGTTGGAGAAATGATCCCGGTGTCGATGGTGGGTCGCGCCGTCGAGCTGGCCGAGCTCGACCGGGCGTGGTCCACCGTGGTCGCCGGGTGCCGGCCGTCGCCGGCCGTCACGGTGATCACCGGCGTCGCCGGGGTGGGCAAGAGTCTGCTGGTCGCGGCGGCGGTGGAGGGCTTCATCCCCCGGCCGGCGGTGATCCTCTCCGGCGCGGCGCGGGTGCACGATCCGGCTCCCTACGACTGGCTGGCCGCGGTGCTCAGCGTCCGGGACACCAGCGGGCTCGACCTGCCGCCCGACGCGCTGGCCTGGCTGGCCCAGCAACCCACCGCGCCCCGCGAGCGTTACGCGCCCGGCACGCTGCTCCGACTCGCCGTGCGTACCGTCCGGCTGCTGGTCGGCGCCGGCCCGGCCGTACTGGTGGTGGAGGATCTGCACGCCCTCGACCCGGCGAGCCTCAACCTGGTGGTCGAGCTGGCCACCGCGCCGGAGCTGCCGGCTCTGCTGGTGGTGGCGAGCCGGCCGCCGGCCGACGCGGTCGCGCCGGACCTCACCCTCCGCGCCCTGGCCCGGTTGTGCGGGGTACGCGGCGCGGTGCGCCAGCACCTCGGCCCGCTCGGCCCCGCCGAGGTGGCCGAGATCCTCACCCAGGTGTACGACGGCAGCGCGCCGCCGGGGCGGGTGAGCCTCGCCGTCTGGCAGCGCACCGGCGGCAACCCGTACGCCCTCACCGAGCTGCTGGCCGTGCACGCCGGGCGGGGGCCGGAGGCGCTGGCCCGGGAGCCGCTGCCGGAGCACCTGCGGATGCCGGCGCCCCGGGTCGCCGTCCCGCCCGACGCCGAGCTGACCGGCCGGGAGGTGGAGGTGCTCGGCTGCCTGGTCGCCGGGATGTCCAACAAGCAGGCCGCTCGGGCGCTCGGCATCTCGGTGCGGACGGTGACCGTGCACGTGTCGAACCTGCTCCGCAAGACCGGGTCGGCGTCCCGGACCGAGGCGGCGCTCTGGGCGGTGCAGCACCGGGCGCCGGACGTGGGTCAGGTGCGCGGATAACGCAGCAGCAGGCTCGCGGCGACCTCCTCGTCGCCGAGTGCGGCGTACACGTGCGGCACGTCGGAGGTCCAGCGCAGGTGGCCGCCGACGGTGGCGGTCAGCGGGGCGTCGGCCGGGCCGGCGCGCAGCGTGCCGGCGAAGACCGTGACGTGTTCGGTGACCCCGGTCTGGTGGGCGGGGGAGAGCTGCTCCCCGCCGGGCGTCACCCGCAGCCGGTACAGCTCGAAGCTGGCGTCGCGGTCGGTGAACGACTCCAGCAGGGTGGCGGTGACCGTGGCGCCCCGGACGGTCGGGGTCGCGGCGGGCCCGGAGAGCACGGCGGCCAGTGGTACGCCGAGCTGGGCGGTGATCGCGTAGAGCGTCTCCAGGGTCGGGTTGCGGGTGCCGTTCTCCAGCGCGGAGAGGGTGGCCTTCCCGACCCCGGCGGCCCGGGCCAGCGTGGAGAGGGAGATCCCGCGCTCCTCGCGCAGGGCGCGGATCCGGCGGCCGACCGCGTCGGTGTCGGCGTCGAGCGGGGACCTGCGGTCTGGTCGGGGCCGGGTCATGCCGCTATGGTGCTACACGGCGCTGTTCCGTAAACGGAACGATGATCGGGGGAGGTTGCCGTGGGTGATCGTCTGCAACCGGTGCTGGCCGGCGCGGTGACCGCGGTGGTCGGCTTCGCCAGCGCGTTCACCGTGGTGCTCGCCGGGCTGCGGGCGGTGGGGGCCAGCCAGGAACAGGCCGCCTCCGGGCTGCTCGCGGTGAGCGTCGCCGCGGGGATCTGCGCGGTCTGGCTCGGGTGGCGGCACCGGATGCCGATCGCGACCGCCTGGTCCACCCCGGGCGCGGCGCTGCTGGTCGCCACCGGGCCGGTCCCCGGCGGCTGGCCCGCCGCGGTGGGCGCGTTCGTGCTCTGCGGGCTGCTGATCGCCGCCGCCGGCCTCTTCCCCGCGCTGGGCCGGGCGGTCGCCGCCATCCCCACCCCGGTGGCGGCGGCGATGCTGGCCGGGGTGCTGCTGCCGCTCTGCACCGCCCCGGTCCGCGCGCTGGTCGAGGTGCCCGCGCTGGCCGCACCCGTGATCGTCACCTGGCTGGTGCTGCACCGGTTCGCCCGGCGCTGGGCCGTCCCGGCCGCGCTGGTGGTGGCGGCGCTGGCGATCGCGCTGACCACGTCGGGCGGGGGCGTGGGTGGGCTCCGGCCGGTGGTGTCGTTGACCGTGCCCGCGTTCAGCCTGCCCGCCGTGGTCGGCCTGGCGCTGCCGCTGTTCCTGGTCACCATGGCCGCCCAGAACGTGCCCGGTACGGCGGTGCTGCGCGGCTACGGCTACCGGCCGCCGCTCGCCTCGGCGCTACGGGTCACCGGGCTGGCCACCGTGCTCGGCGCACCCGTCGGCGGGCACGCGGTCAACCTGGCCGCGATCACCGCCGCGCTGGCCGCCGGCCCGGACGCGCACCCCGACCCGGACCGGCGCTGGATCGCCTCGGTCACCGCCGGCGTCGGCCTGGCGCTGCTCGGGCTCGGCGCGGGCGTGGCGACCACCCTGGTGCTGCTCTCCCCGCCGGTGCTCATCGAGGCGGTGGCCGGCCTGGCGCTGCTCGGCGCGCTGGCCGCCGCGCTCTCCTCGGCGGTCGCCGACCCGGCCGGTCGGGAGGCCGCCGTGGTGACCTTCGTGGTCACCGCCTCGGGGGTCAGCCTGCTCGGCGTGGGCGGCGCGTTCTGGGGGCTGCTGGCGGGTTGGCTGATGCTGCTGCTCTTCCGCCCCCGGGCCACCCACCGCGCCGGGACGGACTCGCCCGGCACCGACCCGGCCCCCGCCCCCGCAACGCCGGCTTCCGTCCCCGCAACGCCGGCTTCCGCCCCTGTCGCGCCGGCGATCTCCGAGCCCGCGTCGCCACCGGCTCCCGCGTCGCGCTGACCCGGGGTGGGCGGCGGGAGCCCGGAAGTCTCACTCCTCCGGCGGGAGGTCACCGACGGGGACTTCGAGGCGGATCTGGCCGTCGGTGACCGTGGCGATCTGGTCGGCCAGCACGTACACCGCGCCGGTGCGGGCCATTTCGGTGGAGACCTTGAGGTAGCCGGTGCGCAGCAGCCGGGCGGCCAGGTCGGCCGGGACGTCCGGCTCCTCGACCGCCGCGGACTCGATCAGCTCGTTCAGGCTGCCGCCCGGGTCGGCCGTCGACGCCTGCACGGTCACCGCGTTCGGGTCGCCCCGCTGGACGAGGTCGACGGTGCCGACCTCGACCCCGACGGTGTCGACCACCCGCATGCCGGTGGTGACCCGGGAGAGAACCGTGCGTTGTTCGGTGCCCTGCTGCTCCATCCCCGAGCGGTTCCCGGCCCCGGCCGGTGCTAAACCGCCCCACCGGGGCCGGTCGGGTCGGGGCCCCAGGCGCTGGGCGGACGCGGGGACAGTTCCCGCCAGGCGTCCGTCCCGGCCAGCAGGGCCCGGACGGTCTCCTCGGCCTCCTCCGCGCTGCCGTACTCGTAGAACTGGGAGACGCCCTCCGCGCCGCCGGCCCGCTGCTCCACGTGCCAGCGGTCGGCGTCCACCCGGAGGAACACGTCCCGCCGGGCCAGTCGTCCCCATGTGCCGTTCCACCAGTGCCTACGCTGCTCCATGGCCGGACTCTATCGAACATGTGTACGACATGGGACGGCCCCTGTGGGATTCCCACAGGGGCCGATGTGCGGGGGCGGGGTCAGCGCGGGGCGGGCGGCTCCGTACGCCGACCGAGCACGTCGTCCAGCGCGCCACGCTGTCCAGGGGTGGCGTGGCCGCCGGCCAGCAGCGCGTCCCGGATCTCGGTGAGCAGCTTGACCTCCTCGCTCGGGGCGGCGGGCGGCGGCTCCTCGCCGCGCTTGCGCCGCTCGGCGAGCCGGTTCATCGGATACACCACCAGGAAGTACAGCGCCGCCGCCGTCAACAGGAAGGTGATCGCCGCGTTGACGAAGGCCACCCAGTCGAAGGGGATCTCCCGGAACGTCGGAGTGGAGCCGGTCAGGCCGTTCTTGCTGCCGGTCAGCAACGCGATGAACACCCGGACCAGCGGTTCGAGGAACGACTTGGTGAGCTGGGTGACCACGCCGGTGAACGCGGCACCGATGACGACACCGACCGCCAGGTCGACGACGTTGCCGCGCATGATGAAGTCTTTGAAGCCCCTGAGCATCCGCACTCCCATGCTGTCCGATTCTCCGTCCGGGACAACCTATGCCCCGGACGGGTGCTCCAGAAAAGCACCGGCCTCGATCGCCGCCCGTACCGGGTCGCCGGCCCGGATCGCCGCCACCAGCCGGCCGTGGTCGACGTACCGCTCGGGTTCCAGGGCGTCGCCCATCGCGTGCGCGACGGTGCTGCGCAGCGCCGTGCCCACCGAGGCGTAGAGCTCGGCCAGCATCCCGTTGTGGGCGGCGGCGACCACCGCCGTGTGCAGCGCGGCGTCCGCCTCCACGAACTCACCGACCCGGCCCGACCGCCAGGCGGCCTCCCGTTCGGCGAGCACGCCGTCGAGCGCCGCCAGGTCCTCCGGGGTACGCCGCAGCGCGGCCAACCGGGCCGCCTCCACCTCGAAGGCGCGCCGGACCTCGATCACCTCGGCCATCCGGTCGTCGGTGAGTCGGCGGGCCACCACCGGGGCCAGCTCGTCGGTCGACACCACGTACGTGCCGGAGCCCTGCCGGCACTCCAGCACCCCGGCGTGCACCAGCGCCCGGACCGCCTCGCGGACCGTGTTGCGGCCCACCCCCAGCGCCGCGACCAACTGCGGCTCGGTGGGGATGCGCCCGCCGACCGGCCACTCGCCGCCGAGGATCCGGCCCCGGAGCTGCTCGATGGTCTGGCGTACCCGGTGGCCGCGTGGGGGCACGGCGGCGGAATCGACCGACGGTGTCACCGGTTACACCTGCTGACAAAATTCATCCCATGATTGTAGGTTCGAGGCCATGACCCCGCCAACCGCCAGCGCCGAGGCCCCCGTCGTCGATCCGGTGGCCGACCGGCCCCACCGCACCCCGTCGCCGGTCACCGGCGGCGCCCTGGTGCTGGTCGGGATGCTGCTGGTCGCGGCCAACCTGCGGGCCGCGGTGACCAGCCTCGGCCCGCTCCTCGACGAGGTGCGCACCGGGCTCGGGCTCTCCGGCGCGATGGCCGGCTTCGTCACCACGCTGCCCACCATCGCCTTCGCCGGCCTCGGCGCGCTCACCCCGTGGCTGGTCCGCCGCTGGCCGGCCGCCCGGGTGCTGGTGCTGGCGATGCTCGCCCTCACCGTCGGCCAGGTGCTGCGGGTGGTGACCGACTCGGCGGCGGTCTTCGTGCTCACCAGCGCGCTCGCCCTCGCCGGCATCGCGGTGGCGAACATCCTGCTGCCGATGCTGGTCAAACAGCACTTCCCGCACCGCACCGGGCTCGTCACCGGGGCGTACACGATGGCCCTGACGGCAGGCACCACGGTGGCCGCCGCCGCCACCGTGCCGGTGGCGCACGCCTTCGGTTCCTGGCGGGCCGGACTCGGGGTGTGGGCGGCGTTGGCGGCGGTGGCCGTACTCGCGTGGGTGCCACTGGCGCTGCGGGCCCGGGCCGCCCGGCGGGCCGCGACCACGACGCCGGCCCCGGCCACCCGGAGCCGGGTCCGGCCGGGCCGCACCCGGCTCGGCTGGGCGATGGCGGTCTACTTCGGGGTGCAGGCGCTCAGCGGCTACGCGATCATGGGCTGGTTGGCCCAGCTCTTCCGGGACGCCGGGTTCGTCCCCGAGACCGCCGGTCTGCTGCTCGCCGGGGTCACCGCGCTCGGTGTGCCGGTGGCGCTGCTGATGCCGACGCTGGCCGGCCGGATGCGGACCCTGCGCCCGCTGGTGTTCGGGCTGACCGCCTTCTCCGCCGCCGCCTACCTGGGGCTGGCGCTCGCGCCGCACGACGGGGCGGTGCTCTGGGTCATGCTGCTGGCCATCGGCCAGGGCGCGTTCCCGCTGATCCTGACCACCATCGGCCTGCGCGCCCGTACGGCGGACGGGACCGTGGCGCTCTCCGCCTTCGCGCAGAGCACCGGGTACGTGATCGCCGCGCTCGGTCCGCTGCTGGTCGGCATCCTCTACGAGGCGACCGGGGGCTGGACGGCGCCGCTCGGTTTCCTGATCACCGCCCTCGCCGTGCAGGCGACTGCGGGAATGCTGATCGCCCGCCCCCGATTTATCGAGGACGAGCGATAGAGGGGTCGGTCAGGAGGAGGCCGGGGTGGGGTCACCCGCGACGGCCTGCTCGACCGTCGGGTAGGTGTGCAGCACCTCGACCAGACCGCTGACCTCAAGGATGCGCAGCACGCCGCGCTGCGGGGCGGCCAGCCGGACCACGCCGCCGGCCTCGTCGCAGCTGTTCTTCGCGCGCACGAAGACCGACAGCCCGGTCGAGTCGCAGAACGACACCTCCGCCAGGTCGAACACCAGCCGGCTGCGGCCCTTGTCGAGCAGGTCGGTGATCTGGTCCTGAAGCTGCGGTGCGGTCGCCATGTCGAGCTCGCCCGCGACCGACACGACGACGACGTCGCCGCGCTGTTCCGTGTGCACCGTCAAGGACATTCGGACCTCCTGTTAGAGGTGGAACGGTATCCCACGAAGGGGCTCAACCGCAGAACGGGAGCGGGTCCGGGTGGGCCTCGTCATTCCTTTGCCTCGTGACAACTACCGCGCATGTTTCCGGTGATAGAGTCCGGCCGGCCCAGCTCACAGGAGGTAACCATGGCGTTGACCGCAGACGGGGGCGACCGGCTCGCCGGGATGCTGGGTGAGCACGCGGAGCGGATCATCCAGCGGTGGACGGAGGTCGTCGCCGCCTCGCTGCGCGGCCGGCTCAGCCAGGCCGAGCTACGGCTCCAGGTGCAGGAGCTGCACGCCAGCATGGTCAACGCCGGTGGTGCCGGCCTGGCGGACCTCCAGTCCCCCCAGGCCGGGGAGCTGCGGGCGGTGCTCGCCGACCTCTCCCGCAGCCGGGCCCGGCAGAGCTTCTCCGCCACCGAGACCGCGGTCAGCATCTACGCCCTCAAGGACGTGCTGGTCGAACTGGTGGAGACCGGCGGCGTCGAGCTGTCGTTGCGCGACGTCATCGACCTCACCGGCCTGGTCGACCGGATGGGGCTGCTCACCTTCGAGACCTACGTGCAGACCCGCGAGGGACTGATCGCCGACCAGGCCGAGCAGCTTCTCGAACTCTCCACTCCGGTGGTCAAGATCTGGGACGGCGTGGTCGCCGTGCCGCTGGTCGGCACCCTCGACTCGGCCCGCGCCCAGGTGGTGATGGAGCGACTGCTACAGACCCTGGTCGACACCGGCTCGCCGTACGCCATCATCGACATCACCGGCGTGCCGGCGGTCGACACCCAGGTCGCCCAGCACATCCTCAAGACGGTGGTGGCCGCCCGGCTGATGGGCGCCGACTGCATCATCTCCGGCATCCGCCCGCAGATCGCGCAGACCATCGTCGCGCTCGGCATCGAGTTCGGCGACATCGCCACCAAGGCCAGCCTGGCCGACGCCCTCCGGCACGTGCTGCGGCTCACCGGCGCCGAGACCTCCCGCCGCCACCCACGCCGGGAGGCGTGATGGAGCGGGTGCCGATCCTGAAGATCGGCGACATCCTGCTCGTCTCCATCCAGATCGACATGTCCGACCAGACCGCCCTGGCCCTCCAGGAGGACCTGGCCGAGCGGATCGTGGCCACCGGCTGCCACGGCGTCATCATCGACATCACCGCGCTGGACATCGTCGACTCCTTCGTCGGCCGGATGCTCTCCACCATCGCCTCGATCTCCAGGGTGCTCGACGCGGAGACGGTGGTCGTCGGGATGCGCCCGGCGGTCGCCATCACCCTGGTCGAGCTGGGCCTGTCGCTCAACGGCATCCGGACCGCGCTGAACGTGGAGCGGGGCATGGAGCTGATCGCGGCGACCCGTGAGGACGACCTCGGGTACGGCGACGATCCCGAGGACGCGGACGCCGGGACGGCGGCGACATCAGCATGACCGCCGGCGTCGACCTGGGCCCGAGGACCCAGGCGATCGGGAGCGACGAGGACGTCGTCCGGGTGCGCCAGCTCGTGCGTACCGTGGCGGTGGCCGCCAAGCTCTCCCTGGTCGACCAGACCAAACTGGTCACCGCCGCCAGCGAACTGGCCCGCAACACCCTGATCTACGGCGGCGGCGGGACCGCCGAGGTGACCACGGTCGAGGACGGCCGGCGACGCGGGATCCGGATCCTCTTCGCCGACTCCGGGCCGGGCATCGCCGACCTGACCCTCGCCCTCACCGACGGCTACACCACCGGCGGCGGGCTCGGTCTCGGCCTCAGCGGCGCCCGCCGGCTGGTCGACGACTTCGACATCCAGACCGCCGTCGGCGAGGGCACCCGGATCACCATCACCAAGTGGTCGCGTTGACCGCCGAGGTGGTCCCGGACGCGGGCCACTGGTACCGGGTGGAGAGCGGCGGCGCCGCCAGCACCGTACGGCGGGCGGCCGAACGCCTCGGCGGGCAGCTCGGCATCGGCGACAACCGGATCGCCGAACTGGCCATCGTCGCCGCCGAGCTGACCAGCAACCTGGTCAAGCACGCCCAGGAGGGCGTCCTGCTGCTGCGGCCGGTGCGGTCCTTCGACGCCGCCGGCGTCGAGCTGGTGGCGATCGACTCCGGCCCCGGCATGGCCGATCTGACCGTCTCGTCCCGGGACGGGCACTCCACCACCGGCACCCTCGGCATCGGGCTCGGTGCCATCACCCGGCAGGCGAGCTGGTACGACGCCTGGTCCCGGCCGGGTCTGGGCACCGTCTTCGTCGTCCAGGTGTGGCCGCAGCCCGCCGTGGTCGTACCCGCCTGGGCGGCGGGGCTGACCCGGCCGATCACCGGGGAGCAGGTCAGCGGGGACGGCCACGCCGTCCGGGTGGCCGAGGGCCGGCACCAGGTGCTGGTCTGCGACGGCCTCGGGCACGGGCCGTTGGCCAACGCCGCCACCGAGGCGGCCATCGCCGCCTTCCGGGGCGCGCCGGCCGCGCCGCCCGCCGCCGTGGTGCAGCACCTACACCGGGCGATGTCGCACACCCGGGGGGCGGCCCTGTCGGTGGCCGAGCTGGACCCGGCGGCCGGCGTGCTCCGCTACGCCGGGCTGGGCAACATCGCCGGCACCGTCCTCGGCCCGGACGGCACCCGGCGGGGGCTGGTCTCGCTGCCCGGCATCGCCGGTCACCAGCGCCCGGTGGTACGTGAGTACGACTACCCGTTCCCGTCCGGCGCGACGCTGGTGATGCAGAGCGACGGCGTGGTCGACCGGTGGCGGGTCGAGGACCACCCCGGACTGACCGGCCGGTCGCCGTTGGTGATCGCCGCGACCCTGCTGCGCGACGCCGGGGTGCGCCGGGACGATGCCTGCGTGCTGGTGGCGAGGACCCCGGCATGACCGGCCGGGAGCCCCTTCTGCGCATGGCTCTCCGGGTGGAGCAGGACATCTTCGGCGTACGCCAGCGGGGCCGGGAGGTCGCGGCGGCCGTCGGCCTGGAGCACCAGGACCAGATCCGGGTCGCCACGGCGCTCAGCGAGGTGGCCCGCGACCTGCTGCGCGTCGTCGACGGGGCGGACGTCACCTTCTCCCTGGTGGAGGAGGTGGCCGGCCGGCCGGTCCTCCGGATCGACCTGGCCCCGGTGCGGCCCCTCCCCGACAACCGGTACGAGCCGCAGTCCGGCGCGGTCGCGCGTCTGGTGGACACGTTGGGCCTCGCCGGCTCGGAGGGGGATACGGTCGTGAGGATGTCCCGACGTATCCCGACCGCCGCTGCGGCGCTGACCACGGCGCGGCTGGCCGAGCTGCGGGCCGAGCTCGGCAACAGCGCGCCGGCCAGCGCCCTGGACGAGCTGGCGACCCAGAACGAGCAGTTGATCGCCGCCCTCGACGAGGTACGCAGCCAGCGGGACGAGCTGTCCGTGCTCAACGCCGAGCTGGAGGAGACCAACCGGGGCGTGCTGGCGCTCTACACCCAGCTCTCCGAGGAGTTGGAGGAGACCAACCGGGGGGTGGTGGCGCTCTACGCCGAGCTGGACGAGAAGTCGGCCCAGCTCCGCGCGGCGAGCGAGTCGAAGAGCCGCTTCCTGGCCAACGTCAGCCACGAGCTGCGGGCCCCGGTGACCGCGATCATCGGGCTGGGTCGGCTGCTCACCGATTCCGCGTCCGACCCGCTGACCGCCGAGCAGGCCCAACAGGTCGACCTGATCCGGGACTCGGCGGCGGACCTGCTGTCGCTCGTCAACGACCTGCTCGACCTGGCCAAGGCCGAGTCGGGCCGGATCGAGCCGGAGTGGGCGGAGGTCGACCTGCGGGCACTGTTCGGGCAGTTGCGCGGCACGCTGCGGGCGCTCACCCTCCACTCCGAGGTGGAGCTGCTGGTGGAGGAGCCGCCGGCCCCGGCGGTGCTCCGCTCGGACGAGGTGCTGCTCGCCCAGGTGCTGCGCAACCTGCTGCACAATGCGGTGAAGTTCACCGACCGGGGCGAGGTGCGGATGCGTGCCGAGCGGGACGCCGACCGCTGGCGGATCGTCGTCTCCGACACCGGCCCCGGCATCCCGCCGGAGCTGCACGAGCGCATCTTCGAGGAGTTCTACCAGGTGCCGGGGACCAGCCGGCGCAGCGGCACCGGGCTCGGCCTGCCGTACGCGCGGCGGCTGGTGACGCTGCTCGGCGGCACCCTGGAGCTGACCAGTGCGCCGGGCCGGGGCAGCACCTTCACGGTCGACCTGCCCGTGGGCGGGGTGTGACGGTGGCCGGCGGCCCGGCGACGGTCCTGGTGGTCGACGACAGCCCCACCAAGCGCTACCTCCTGGTCAGCTGGCTGACCCGGGCCGGCTTCGCGGTCCGCGAGGCGGAGACCGGCGCCGAGGCGTTGGCGCGGGTCGGGGTGGACCCGGTCGACCTGGTGGTGCTCGACGTACGGCTGCCGGACCTGAGCGGCTTCGAGGTGTGCGAACAGATCAAGGCGCGGCACCCGTCCATCCCGGTGATCCATGTGTCCGCGCACGCGGTCGACGTGGTGGACCGCGCCCAGGGGCTGACCCGGGGCGCGGACGCGTACCTGGCCGAGCCGATCGAGCCGGAGGAGCTGGTCGCCACCGCGCACGCGGTGCTGCGGTACTACCAGGCGCGGCAGCGGGCCGAACTGCTGGCCGAGCGGCTCACCGGGCTGGCCGACACCACTGTCGCGGTGCACGCCGCGCCGAACTTCGCCCGCCTGTTGCAGGAGGCGGCGGCCGGTGCGGCGCAGATCTTCAGGAGCCCGGCCGCGGTGATCGCGGAGACCTTCGACGGGGAGTGCCTGGCCGGGATCGCCGCCGGCCCGGACGCCGAACCGGAGGTGGTGACATGGGTGGTCGACGACACCGGGGTGCCGACCGGCGCCACGGTGCGGGTGGACGACCCGGCGGGCTGGAACCTGGTGCGGTGGCCGGCCGGTGACACGGTGACCGTGGCCGCCGCCAGGCTGCGGGAGGACCGCGCCCCGCTCTACGTGGTGGTGCCGACCAGCACGCAGACCGCGCGGACGCCGGTGCTGGTGCAGCTCGCCCAGGCGGTCGCGTCGGCGGTAGAGGCGCAGCGCTCCTACGACGAGGAGCATCGGATCGCGGTCACCCTCCAGCGGAGCCTGCTGCCCCGCCGGCTGCCCGAGGTGGCCGGTCTCGACCTGGCGGTGCGCTACGAACCGGCCAGCGCGCAGACCGAGGTGGGCGGGGACTTCTACGAGCTGGTGATGCTCGACGGTCACCTGTTGGTGGCGATCGGCGACGTCGCCGGCCACTCGCTGCACGCGGCGACCGTGATGGCCGAGCTGCGGCACGCCATGCGGGCGTACGCGGTGGAGGGGCACCAGCCCGGGGTGATCCTGGACCGGCTCAACGTGCTGATGCGGACGCTGCTCCGCAACGAGCTGGCCACCCTGTGCGTCCTGCTGCTGCATCCGCCGACCGGCCGGATCAGGCTGGCCAGCGCCGGGCACCTGCCGGCCCTGGTGAGCGGGGACGGCCGGGTGGAGTTCGTGCAGCAGTCGGCGCCGTTGCTCGGGGTGCGCGCGGACCGCCCCGAGGACCTGGAGTTCACCCTGCCGGCCGGGGCCACGCTGGTGCTCTACACCGACGGCCTGATCGAGCGGCGGGACAGCACCATCGACGACGGACTGGCCGCCCTGGCGGCCTCCGCCGCCGTGGTGGACGACGACCTGGACGGCTTCTGCCGGCGGCTGCTGGTCGAACTGGCCCCGCCGGAGATCCACGACGACGTCGCGGTGGTCGCGGTCCGCCGCCGCTGACCGTCCCGCACCTGTCCGCAGGTGCGACGGGGCCTGGTGCCGGTCGCCGCCTACCAGTCCTCGTCCGGTCGGGGCCGGCTCAGTGCAGTGCGCGGGCGTAGGCGGCCGGGGTGCGGCCGGTGACGGCGACGAAGTCGCGGACCAGGTGGGCCTGGTCGCTGTAGCCCAGGTCGGCGGCGAGCGCGGACCAGTCGGGCGGCCCGGCGGCGGCCTGTTCGATCGCCTCCTGGAGGCGGTAACGACGGATCACCCACTTGGGGCCGACGCCGACGTGGTCCAGGAAGAGCCGCTGCAACCGCCGGACGGAGAGGCCGTGCCGGTGGGCGAAGTCGTCCACCCGCAGCACGCTCCGGTCGGTCCGGATCGTCTCGGCCAGCATGATCGCCTCGGCCGCCGCCGGGTCGGGCTCCGGTGCCCAGGCGAGCAGGAAGGCGTCCAGCGCGCGGCGGCGCTGGTCGTCCGTACCCTCGCAACGAGTCGGCGGGACGGCGGACCCGGCGGCGTGGGCGGCGGCCGGGTCGGTGCTGAGCGGGACCTGGCGGCCGGTCAGTTCGGCGACCGGGCGTCGCCAGAACGGCCGGAAGCCGCCGGGACGGAACTGGACGCCGCTGACCGTGCCGGTGCCGGTCAGCGTGATCGAGAACAACGTCCGGCCGACGCCGGACAGCTCGGCGGTCTCCGGGCCGTCGGCGGCACGTCGGAAGACCACGTTGACCGCCGGGTGCGGCACCACCTGCTGCTCGAACGGTGTGCTCAGCGCCCAGTCGACCAGCCAGTAGTGCTCCACCCAGGGGCGCAGCGCGGGGGCGGCCAGGTGCCGCCGGAAGCGCAGCTCCCGGCGTAGCCGGCCGGGGTCGAGGATGCCCCGGTTGTCCCCACGTGGCTGTCGCATTCGTTCAAGACCACCCTCATACGCTGGCCCTATGGCAACAAAGACTAGCGAGCTGCTCGCCGCCGCCGCGCCCGGCACCGTGGCGCTGGTCCGCGCGATCACCGACGACCAGTTCGACCTGCCCACGCCGTGCCCCGACTACACCGTCCGGGACCTGCTCAACCACCTGTACGAGGTGACCGTCAACTTCCAGCGGCTGGCCGCCGGGCGGGCGGTGGACTGGTCCGCGAAGCCCGACCACCTGACCGAGGGCTGGCGGGACCGGTTCGCGGCCGACACCGAACGGCTCGCCGCGGCCTGGGCCGACCCGGCCAGCGAGCAGGGCGTCTCCGCCGGGATGGGCCTGCCCCAGGCGACGGTCGGGCTGATGGCGGTGGCCGACCTGACGGTGCACGGCTGGGACCTGGCCCGGGCGACCGGGCAGCCGTACCGGCCGGCACCGGAGACGGTCGGGGCGCTGCACGGCTTCATGGACGAGATGGGCCCGACGGGGCGGCAGATGGGCGCGTTCGGCGCGGAGGTGCCGACCGGTGCCGACGGGACCGAACTGGACCGGCTGCTGGGCCGGATGGGCCGGGACCCGGACTGGGGCCGCTGACCTGGGCCGCTTGACGCCCACTATTCATTGAATGAATAGTGGGCGGGTGTCCACGTCGCATGTGCTGCTCGGGTTGCTGGCCGCCGGCAACCGGCACGGCTACGAGCTGAAACGGGCCCACGACAGCCGGTTGCCCCGGGCCAAGCCGCTCGCCTTCGGGCAGGTCTACGCCACCCTGGGCCGGCTGCAACGGGACGGCCTGGTGGTGGCCGCCGGCCAGGAACGCGAGGCCGGTCCGGACCGGACCGCCTACGCGCTCACCGACCAGGGGCGAGCCGCCCTCGCCGGCTGGCTCACCGCCGTCGAGCCGCCCATGCCGTACGTGACCAGCACGCTGTTCACCAAGGTCGTGGTGGGGCTGCTGGCCGCCGACCCGGACACCGCCCGGTCGTACCTGGTCGCCCAGGCGCGGGCGCACACCGACCGGCTGCGTGAACTCACCGCCGTCAAGACGGCCCCCTCGGCCACCCTCGACGACGTCGTCGCGGCCGACTACGCCGTCGCCCACCTCGACGCCGACCTGAGGTGGCTGCGGACCACCCTGGACCGGGTCGCCGACTGGCACCGGGAGGTGCACTCGTGAGTGAACTCCAGGCCCGCGACGTGGTCAGGTCGTACGGCCCGACCCCCGCCCTGCGCGGCGTCACCCTCGACGTCGCCGAGGGCGAGATCGTCGCCGTGACCGGGCCCAGTGGCTGCGGCAAGTCGACCCTGCTGCACTGCCTCGCCGGCATCCTGCGCCCGACGGCGGCGAGGTGCGCTGGCGGGGCGAACGGATCGACACCTGGCCCGAGGCCGCCCGCTCCCGGCTGCGCCGTACCGCTTTCGGGGTGCTCTTCCAGTTCGGTCAGCTCGTCCCCGAGTTGACCGCGGCGGAGAACGTCGCCCTCCCGTTGCTCCTCGCCGGCACGGGGCGGCGAGGAGCGCGGGAGGCGGCGCTCGGCTGGCTGGAGCGGCTGGGCGTCGCCGAGCTGGCCGACGTCCGGCCCGGGGCGATGTCCGGCGGGCAGCAGCAGCGCTGCGCGGTCGCCCGGGCCCTGATCACCGAGCCCCGGGTGGTCTTCGCCGACGAGCCGACGGGAGCGCTGGACACGCTCAGCGGCGAGGAGGTCCTCACCCGGTTCGTCCGGCTCGCCCGGGGCCAGGGCACCACCGTCGTCCTGGTCACCCACGAGCCCCGGATCGCCGCCTACGCCGACCGGGAGGTGATGCTCCGCGACGGCGTGGTCGACCCGACCGGCCTCGGCCTGGAGCAGCCGCTCACCGGGGGCGTCCGGTGAAACCCACCGTCGCGCTCCAGCTCGCACTGGCCGGCAACCGCACCGACTCCGCCCGGGTCACGCTCACCGCGCTCAGCGTCGCCCTGGCCACCGTCGCCGGCCTGGCCGCGCTGACCGTGCTGGCCATCCCGACCCCACCCGGCGGTCCCGGCAACAACGACTCGGCGCAGTACGCCAACGCGCTGCTCCGCGAGCCCGGCCTGCGCGGCGGCACCGCGATCGCGCTGCTGCTGCTCACCATTCCGGTGCTCACGCTGGCCGGGCAGTGCGTCCGGCTCGGCGCCCCGGCCCGGGACCGGCGGCTGGCCGGGCTCCGGCTGGCCGGGGCCACCCCCGGGCAGGTGACCCGGCTGGTCGTGCTGGAGACCGGGCTGGCCAGCCTGGTCGGCACCCTCGTCGGGCTGGCGGTCTACCTGATCGGCCGGGTGCCGCTCGACCAGCCCGACGCGCGGGGGCGGCTGCCCCTGCCCACCGACGTGCTCCCGTCGCCGGTGGCGATCGGGGCGGTGGTGCTCGGGCTGCCGGTGCTGACCGGGCTGGTCGGCGCGGTGCTGCTGCGCGGGGTTAGCGCCACGCCGTTCGGCGTGCTCCGCCGGACCCGGGAACACGCGCCCGGCCCCTGGGCGTGGGTGCTGCTCGTCGCCGGGCTGGCCACCTTCGCCTCGTTCGGCCGGGTGCTCGACTGGTTCACCGTCCGGCACCGGGAACCGCCGGTGCTGCTGCCGCCGCTGCTGATAGCCGGCGGCGCCACCGCCGCCATGGTGGGCGTGGTGCTGAGTAGCGGCTGGTTCTCGTACACGGCGGGCCGGCTGCTGCACCGGTACGCCCGCCGGCCCGCCGCGCTGCTGGCGTCCCGCCGGCTGACCACCGACCCGTGGGCCGGCAGCCGCACCTTCGCCGCGCTGCTGATGGCGGTGCTGGTGGGTGCCGGCGCGGCCGGGCTGCGGGCGTCCGTCCACGCCGACATCGCGGTCGACCGGCTCACCTTCCAGGAGTCGAACCCCAACAACGCCTTCTACCTGCGCAGCATCGACCTGGTGGACCTCGCGGTCGGGGTGGCGGTGGCGATCGCCGCCGGTGGCCTCCTCGTCGCGTTGGTCGACGGGATCGTCGCCCGACGACGGGCGTACGCCGCGCTGGTCGCCACCGGGGTGCCCCGGGCCACCATCGGTCGGGCGATCGCCTGGCAGGCGATCGCCCCGGCGGTCCCCGCGATCGGGCTCGCACTGGTGGTGGGATTCCTGCTCAGCAGGGCCGTCGGCGGCCGTCCGGCGACGGGCGGCGGGCACTCCACCATGGTCTGCGACGCCGCCCGGTCGGTCTGCGACGACCCGGTCGCCCGGCGGCCCTACCTGCGGTTGGTGGAGGTGCCGGAGGTGGCCGTCCCGCCCGGCGTACCCGTGGCGCAGCTAGCGTGGATCGGTGCCGGCGCCCTCGTCGCGGTGCTGGTCACCGTCGCGGTCGGGCTGCTCTTCCTGCGCGCCAGCACCGAACTGGAGGAGTTGCGGGCCACCTGAGCCGGGCCGCCGACGCCCCGGCGGGTACGCCGGGGCCGGGCGGCTCGTCGGCCGCCCGGCCACCGTCGGTCGTGGTCCCCGCTCAGGCGCGGCCCAGCCGGTCCAGGATCCAGGCGTTGACGAACGCCTCCTCGCGCCACGCGTCGTACCGGCCGCTGGGGCCGCCGTGGCCGGCGCCCATCTCGGTCTTGAGCAGGTAGTCGCCCTGCGGGGCGACCGCCCGCAGCCGGGCGATCCACTTCGCCGGCTCGTGGTAGAGCACCCGGGTGTCGTTGAGGCTGGTCACCGCGAGGATCGCCGGGTAGTCGGCGGCGGTGACGTTCTCGTACGGGGTGTACGACTTCATGTACGCGTACACCTCGGGGTCGGCGAGCGGGTTGCCCCACTCCTCCCACTCGGTGACGGTCAGCGGCAGCGACGGGTCGAGGATCGAGGTGAGCGCGTCCACGAAGGGCACCTGCGCGACGATCCCGGCGAACGCGTCCGGGGCGAGGTTGGCCACCGCGCCCATCAGCAGGCCACCGGCCGAGGCGCCCCGGGCGACCAGCCGGTCGCTCGCCGTCCAGCCGGCCTTGACCAGGTGCCGGGCGCAGGCGACGAAATCGGTGAAGGTGTTCTTCTTGGCCAGCAGCTTGCCCTCGTCGTACCAGCGCCGGCCCAGTTCGCCGCCGCCCCGGACGTGTGCCACGGCGAAGATGACGCCCCGGTCGAGCAGGCTGAGCCGGGCGATGGAGAACCACGGGTCCATGCTCGCCTCGTACGAGCCGTAGCCGTAGATGACGGCCGGGGCGGAGCCGTCGCGCGGGGTGCCGGCGCGGCAGACCAGCGAGATCGGCACCCGGGTGCCGTCGTCGGCGAGCGCCCAGTCGCGGTGCTGCTCGTAGTCGGCCGGGTCGTACTCCCGCCCGTCCGGGCCGGGCCGGACGGGCTTGCGCCGGCGCAGCTCCATCTCCCGGGTGACCAGGTCGTAGTCGTACACCGAGTCGGGGGTGACCAGCGAGGTGTAGCGGAACCGGATCTGCCGGGTGCGGTACTCCGGGTTGGCGTCCAGGCCGACGCTGTGGATCGGCTCCGGGAAGTCGATGTCGTGCCCGTCACCGCCGCCGACGGGCAGGACCCGCAGGCCGGTGAGGCCGTTGCTGCGCAGCGAGACGACGAGGTGATCGGCGAACGCGTCGACCGACTCCAGCCGGGTGCCGGGGGAGTGCTCGATCAGTGGCACCCAGTCGCCGGGAGCGTCCGCCGAGGTGTACGCCAGCGCGAAGTCCTCCGCGCCGTCGTTGTGCAGGATCAGGAAACGGTGGCCGTGGTGTTCGACGGCGTACTCGACGCCCTGCCGGCGGGGGGCGATTACGGCGGGCTCGCCGGTGGGGTTGCCGGCCGGGATCACCCGGACCTCGCTGGTGACCTTGCTGTGGATGTCGATGAGCACGAACCGCTCGGAGCGGGTCAGCTCGACGCCCACCCAGAACCGCTCGTCGTCCTCGACGTGCACCACCACGTCCTCGCCCGACGGGGTGCCGACGGTGTGCCGCCAGACCCGGTTGGGTCGCCACGCCTCGTCGACCGTGACGTAGAACAGCACCGAGGCGTCGGCCGACCAGGCGGTGCCGTAGAAGGTGTCGGGCACCTCGTCGCCGAGCAGCTCGCCGGTGGTGAGGTCCTTGACCCGCAGGGTGAACCGTTCGTCGCCGGAGAAGTCCGTCGAGTACGCCAGCCAGCGTCCGTCCGGGCTGACGTCGAACGCGCCGAGGGAGAAGAAGTCGTGCCCCTCGGCGAGCTGGTTGCCGTCGAGCAGCACCTCCTCGCCGTCGAGCGGGGAGCCGTCCGTGCTGACCGGGGGCGTGGTCTCGTCGTCACGGACCGCACGGCGGCAGTGCACGCCGTACTGCTGGCCCTCGACGGTGCGGGTGTAGTACCAGTGGCCGCCCTTGCGGGTGGGCACCGACAGGTCGGTCTCCTGGGTGCGCTGCCGGGTCTCCTCGAACAGCGTGCCGCGCAGCTCCGCCAGGTGCGCGGTGCGGGCCTCGGTGTAGGCGTTCTCGGCGGTGAGGTGGGCGATGGTCGCCGGGTCGTCCTTGGTGGCGAGCCAGGCGTACTCGTCGACGACGGTGTCGCCGTGGTGGGCGCGCTCCGCGGGGACCCGTCGGGCGACGGGCGGGGTGGTCTCGGTGGTCACGGCGTCACGTTACCGGCCCGCCGCCGTCGGTGGCGGGGCCTCGTCTGCGCGACCCGCCGCCAAGCCATTAGAACATGTGTACGATGACGGCCATGGCGATGGCAGCGGATTCGACCGGCGCAGCGGAGATCACCCGGCGGTTGGCCGGGATCTGCGGTCCCTCCTTCGCCCGGTTCGCGGGCGCCGCCGACGAGGTGGCCGGTCGGCCCGCCCGGTGGGTGGCCGTCCCGGGCGGGCCCCGGGCGGCCGCCGAGGTACTCCGGCTGGCCGCCCGGCACGACCTGACCGTGGTGCCGCGCGGCGCCGGCACGAAGATCGACTGGGGGGCCGCCCCGGCCCGGGTCGACATCATGCTCGACACCGGCCGGCTGGCCGGGGTCGGCCACCAGCCGCAGGGCTCCCCGGTGGTCGACGTCGGCGCCGGCACCCCGTTGCGCGCGGTGCAGGCCACACTGGAGCGCACCGGCCGGCGGCTGGCGCTGGACCCGCCCTCGCCCGGGGCCACCCTCGGCGGGGTGCTGGCCGCCGACGAAGCCGGCCCGCTGCGGCACCGGCACGGCACCGCCTGCGAGCAGTTGGTCGGCCTGCGCTGGCTGGACGCCGACGGGGAGCTGATCAGCGCCGGTCGGGGCGCGGCGGAGCTGTCCGGTGGCCCGGCGACGGTCGGTCTCGACCTCGGTCGGCTGCTCTGCGGCTCGCACGGCGGGCTCGGCGTGCTCGTCTCGGCCACGCTGCGGGCGCAGGCCGTGCCGGCCAGCCGGGTGTGGGTGTCCCGGCCGGTGTGGACTCCGCTGGAGGTGCACGACCTCCTGCGGGTGGTGCTCGGCGCCGGGCTCGACCCGGCGGCCGTCGAACTGGACCTACCGGCCGCCGGCCCCCGAGCGCGTGCGGTCGCCGCCTCGGCGGCGAGCCCCACGTCGGGATCAGCCTCGGGGTCGGCGTCGGGGTCGGCGTCGGGATGGGCGTCGGGATCGGCCTCGGGATCGGCCTCGGGATCGGCGTCGGGACCTGCCGGCCGGCCGATGTCCGCCGCCGAGGCGGCGGCCCGGGCCAACCATCCCGCGATGGCCGGCCGCCGGGCCGATCCGTCGGCGGCCCGCGAGGGCGCGGGTGAGCTGGCGATCCTGCTGGAGGGCGGCCCGACCGACGTGGCCGAGCGGGCCGACTCCCTGCTGCACCTGCTCGGCGGTACGGCGACGCTCGCCCACGCGGCGCCGCCGTGGTGGCGGAGCTACCCGTTCGCCCCGGGCGACACCGCGCTCCGGGTCGAGGTGCCGAACACCGACCTGCACGCCGCCGTGTACGCGCTGCGCGACGCCGCCGGCACCCCCGTCCCGGTGCGCGGCTCCGCCGGCCTGGGCGTGGTGCACGCCGCGCTGCCCGGCGGGCTCCCGGTCGACCGGGTGGCCTCGATCCTCGCCGCCGTCCGAGGGGTGCTCCTCGCCCGCCGGGGCCGATGCGTGGTGGTCGCCGCGCCTCCGGCGGTGCGCCGGGCGGTCGACGTGTGGGGCGAGGCGGCGGTGATCCCCCGGCTGCGGGCCGCCAAGGACCACCTCGACCCGCACCGCCGGCTCGCCCCGGGGCGGCTGCCCGGCGGCCTCTGACCACCCGCCCGGCCTCTGACCACCCGCCCGGCCTGTGCGCCCGCCGCCGGAGCCCTCGCCTGTCCGCCGACCTGCCCGCCGGTCGACCTGCCTGTCCGCCGACCTGCCCGCCGGTCGACCTGCCTGTCCGCCGACCTGCCCGCCGGTCGACCTGCCTGTCCGCCGACCTGCCCGCCGGTCGACCT